>CAZJQG010000030.1:0-32343 GCA_964548415.1 uncultured Dehalococcoidales bacterium
TTAATAGTAGTCCCATAAGGAGGTGTAATACTAATGGGCAAGTTTTCTAGAATATTATTATCGAGTTTACTGGCGGTAACAATGGTAGCAGGTACAACTGGTGCAGCTCTGGCCGATGACGGGCAGAACACGCAGCCGAAACCCGACGGTCTGCTGGCCAGGGTAGCGCAGATTTTGAACATCGACGTGCAAAAATTGAAGGATGCCTTCCAGCAGGCGTTAACGGAGATGCGGACGGAACGCCAGAATACCGGGCTTCAGAACCTGGTTGAAAACGGCAAATTGAATCAGGAGCAGGCCGATCAACTGAAGGCATGGCTCGATTCCAGGCCGGATGTTCCCAGAGTCGGCCCGCAGGGTCTGGACCAGGCATTAAAGGACGGCAAGATAACCCAGGAGCAGTATGATGCCTATCAGGCCTGGCTGGACGCAAAGCCGGATGTGCCGCTGCCCGAACGACCCGGACCTGGTCCGCAAAACCCTGAAGCCGGGCTTCAGAACCTGGCTGAAAACGGCAAGTTAACCCAGGAGCAGGCCGACCAGATAAAGGCATGGCTCGATTCCAGGCCGGATGTGCCTATGGCCGGACCCGGGATGATGGAGAAACTGTTGCAAGACGGCAAGATAACGCAAGAGCAGTATGATGCTTACCAGACGTGGATGAACGCCAAACCGGACGTGCCGCTGCCTGAACCCGGCGCCCGACCTTTTGGGCAGAGGCGCGGCGGCATGCCGTGGCGTGGTGGATTCGGGCAGGACTTCCAACCAACCCAGCCGGAGGCCAGTCCGACTTACTAGAATAAGTTATGATATTAGAATAATTTTGACAGAAGGGGGGAACCATCCCCCCTTCTTTTTGGGTACAAGGTTTATTAATTGCTAATTAGACTTTTGAGACGTATAATAATTAGCTGCGCAGAGTAGACTGCAGGAATTATTTTGATTTCTAAAGTAAACGCGAACGGTCGTTACCGTCTTGATTTCATAAGATTTCCTGCCCGGCTCTCTTGTTAAAAATCGTTAAAACTGGTGAAATATAAGTATAGGCATGTCTAAAATATCTAAACACCTTTTTATTATTATAAGCATTTTGCTTCTACTTGTTTCCGGTGCTGCCTGTGCCGGGCAGACCGCCACAACAACGGAAGCTCCCCAGACAGCCGCAGTTTTCATCGGTAACCTGACGGCCTCCACCTCGGTCGACGGCAACCTGGTCATGCCCCAGGCCTACAATCTGCTTTTCGGCGCGCCCGGAAATGTCCAGGATGTTTTTGTCCAGGAGGGCGACGTCGTTAGGGAGGGCACCGTACTGGCCACGCTGGATAACACCAGCCAGAGGTTGTCCGTCGAGTCCGCCAACAACAACGTACAGACGATATTGGCCAAGCTATATGAGAACGTGCCACTGCTGCCTCAGTTTCAGACACTTCAATATGAGAAGATCGACCTAGGTCCACCTGATATAAACGGCAATCCCACACAAGAAATAACGACTACTTCGCTGCCAACGCCACCTCCTGAAGTAAAAACATATTTTACTGGAGATACAGATATCCCTCCGCAAGGAAATACGTCTACGACGTCAACTAGTAGTACGACAAATGATACGGGAATACAGGGCACTTCAAGTGTGACCGAGACAACAATTGTTACTAACACAAATGTTGTTTGGGGCCCCGTGACAAGTACAACAACGGTAACTACTACGGTGACATCTAAAACCAAAACAGAATATAGATATTTTATTAGTCGAAGCGGCGGAAATAATGGCGGTAATATCGATACCAGCTCTGCATATTATTACCCCAATAGTGCTGCTTTATCGGCATATAACTGGGCTGAGGAAGAAATTGGCCAGGCACAGATGTTATTTAACAGCGATAATTATACTGGCGCCTCTTCGCAGTTATACTTAGCTCTTTCAGACCTGGATGCCTGTATCGCCATACTACAGGATGCCATAAATAATCCGAAGTCCGGACTTGGCAACATAGCTCCGACGGTTCCCAGCGATGAAGCCGGAATAATGCAATTAAATATAGCTAATAGTGAATCCTGGGAAATCTCCTATATCGTTCAGCTGCGCAACGGCATCGATGTTATCAAGCAGGGACAGTCCGATATAAGTACTGTTCGCGGACTAATCGACCAGGGTACATATGACGAAGCGGCTCAAATGTTCGCACCCCTTTTCAAGAAGACGTCCGATATAGCCAAAATAGTCTATACCAATATCAACGTTATAAAAGCTCACCAGTATTCGACTATTTACGGCGCGGATATAAGCAACTATTTTTACAATGCGGCGGCGGATAAGATCACCTCAGCGCTGAAGGGCATAGAGTCCGGCGGGCTGAGCGCCCCCGAATTGAACGATAACCTGCTCATCGCCGAGCATTACATGCGAATCTGCAACAGCATACTGGGCAGCAATGACTACGTGCTGCAGCACGGCCTGTCACTGAAAAACGAGCAGCAGGCCCATGTCGACCTGCAGAATGCCTTAACCGGTCTGGGCAACGCTCAGCAGGATTTCCTTAAGACGGTGATACTGGCACCGTTCGACGGCACCGTCGTCAGCGTCGGCGTCAAGAAAAACGATGTCCTGTCTCAAATCGACTATGGATCGGTAACGGCTGTTCAACTGGTGGACACCAAGCAGATTAAATTCGATGGCCTGGTCGATGAAATCGATATTATCCAGATACAGGACGGCCAGAAAGCTACTATTGAGGTAGACGCGGTGCCGAACAGGACATTTACCGGCACCGTATCCTTTATTTCGCCGTTCGGCACACCGGATTCCAATGGTGTGGTCCAGTTTCCGATAACCATCCAGCTCGACCCCACTGATGTGGAGTTGAAAGGCGGACTGACGGCTACCGCTACTATAGTTATATCAACAGTAGAGAATGCCCTGCTGGTGCCTCTGACGGCAATCGCTCCTGTTCCCGGAGGTTCAACCGTTACTGTTGTCAATAAGGCTACCGGGAAGCAGGAGGTAAGAAAGGTGACCATTGGTGATAGAAACCTGCAGTACGTCCAGGTACTGACAGGTCTGAAGGCTGGAGAAGAGGTTCTGCTCCAGGGCACTGCTGGCAAGGCGCCGGTAGTGACGGGTTTCCCGGGGCGGTCCGTTACGCCCGGCAGGTAATAAGATGAAAAAAATACTGATAGGTATACTCATAATCACAGTGGTAGTGTTCCCTGTAGCGGCTGCCTGTGCTCAGAAAAACGTGGCTCCACCCGCCGCCACGCCTATGGTATTCGATGTTAAACGGGGCAACCTGAGCATTACGGTGTCTTCGGACGGCAACCTGACGATGCCGGACGAGTACAATTTGAAGTTCGGCACCAACGGCCAGGTGTCGCAGATATTCGTTCAGGAAGGTGACCGGGTAAAGCAGGGGGCTTTACTGGCTTTGCTCGACGACACCACGCAGAGAAATGCTATCAAAACGGCGCTGCTAAACGTTCAGACAGCCCAGAATAGTATTACGGTACAGTCGAAAACGGACAGCGCCGCTGCCGGATGCGACCATCTGCCCTATACCTACCCCGATTTGAGCGTGCCGCGTATATTCAAGCAGGCACAGAAAGATTTGGACCTGGCTCGCACCTATTTCGATCAGGGCGATTATAAAAACGCCGGCTATTACCTGGTTATGTCTTATTTCGATGTCGAGGTCGGCGCCGACCTGATAGCCTCTAAGCCCGATGCCGCCGAACTTGCCGGCGCCAAGACTAACAGCACTTATTATCCCGACCTGTACGAGGGCGGCATCGAGAAATATGCACCGCCCAGCACTACCAGCGTTGTCGCCTACATGGACGGTTTCAGGCAACAGCTTCTGGACATAAGCGACAATTTGAAAGCCGGAGCTTATGATCAGGTCTCCACCAAACTGGCGGCGGCACAGGACCAGATGTTCAGTGCATATAATCTGGCTGAAAGTACCGTATACCTCAAGGGCAGCACAATGTTCGAATACCCGGACGCGGCTACCAGCGTCGATTTTCTGCAGTCGTCCGTACGCGGTCTGCAGGACCTGGAAAATTATCTGGCTCAAAGCGGCGCCGAACCATTGGAGGCGGCTAAGCAGCTATATATCGCCCAGCTCAATCTTCTTGTGGGACAGGACGTGTTGCAAAATCAAACCTCGCTGTTTGTGGTCGGCAAGGGCATCAACTGGCAGACGTTGCAACAGTATAACCTGGCGCTGCAGAATGCCCAGATATCGTTGCAGCAGGCCAAACGGGCCATTATGAACACGGCAATAATCGCTCCGGCTGACGGAACCATAGTAGCCGTGAACCTGAAGAAGTCATCCGTACTCTCGGCTCAGAACTACTCGGCCACGACCGCTATCCAGCTTGTCGATACCAGCAACGTAAGGTTCGAAGGACAAATCGACGAGATAGATATTATGAAGGTCCAGAAAGGCCAGAAAGCTACCATGAGTGTGGATGCTCTGCCCGACCAGGAACTGGAGGGGACTGTGCAGTTTGTATCCCCATTCGGCGTCCAGGCCGGTAATGTTGTAAAATTCAATATAATTATAACGCTGGCGCCGACACAGTCCCAGTTGAGGGGTGGTTTAAGCGCCACGGCGGATATCGATGTCTACGACGGTAAAAACGTATTGCTGGTACCGGTTAACCTGGTGGTTAATACGCCTGAAGGTCCGGTGATAGGTGTGGTGGATCCCACGACCGGAAAGGCCGAATATAAGGCAATCACTGTAGGCTATCAGAATTTCGTGTATGCCGAAGTGCTATCGGGATTGAAAGAAGGAGATAAAGTTACCAAGCTTTCGAGCCAACCGGTAGTCAGTACGCCTGGTAGTTCCAGCCCCGGTGGGGGGGCCAGACTGCGGGTTGTACCCTAGCCGGAGTTCTTTATTTCTTGTGATTTCATGGATTGGTGGTTATTTGAATGGGTGAATCAGACGGTATTATCGAGCTAAAAAACGTAACCAAAATATACGACCTGGGCGAGGTAAAGGTCAATGCCCTGGATGATGTCTCTTTTCGCTTGAAAAAAGGTGAAGTGGTTTCCATTATGGGCCCGTCCGGTTCAGGCAAATCCACTCTGATGAATATACTCGGGGCACTTGACCGCCCTACCAGCGGAAATTACTGCCTGGATGGTGAGGATGTCTCCAACCTGACCGATAACCAGTTGGCAGAGATAAGAAACAGAAAACTGGGTTTTGTTTTCCAGTCGTACAATCTCCTCCCCAAGATGACGGCGCTGGAGAATGTGGAGTTGCCCATGGTTTACGCGGCGCACAAGAACAGAAAGGAACTGGCCATGGCGGCTCTCGAATCGGTGGGTATAGGTGGCAGGTCACATCATCGACCCAGCGAGATGTCCGGCGGTGAACAGCAGAGGGTAGCCATAGCCCGCGCCCTGGTAAACAATCCGAGGATAATACTTGCCGATGAACCGACGGGCAACCTGGACACACATTCGAGCCATAACATCATGGACCTGCTGCTGGAGCAGCGGAAAAAAGGCATCACCATCGTCATAGTCACCCACGAAGAAGATATCGCCTCTTTTACCGAAAGGACGATTTATATCCGGGACGGGAAAGTGGTAGAGGAAAAGAAGCGTTGAATATTCTAGAAAGTCTCAAAACCGCCTGGAGTTCTATATTTGCCAACAAATTGCGGTCATCTTTGACCATGCTGGGCATTATTATCGGCGTCAGCGCGGTGGTACTGCTGGTAGCTCTGGGAAACGGGTTCCAGACCAGCATGCAGCAGACCTTTGAAAATCTGGGAGCCAGCGCTCTTTATGTTTCCGGCACCACGGATAAAAAGGTTTCTACTATTCGCCCGTTGACCTTTGAGGACGCGCAAGCACTGGCGGATAAAACGCAGGCCCCGGCTATAGCCCTGGTGGCACCGACTCTTACTAGGCCCGTGTCGGCTTCTTATGGCAACAACAACGTAAACGTTCAGGCGACGGGAATAACGCCGGTACTGGGGCAGATAAAAAAATATGACCTTTCTGGCGGCAGGTTCCTTACCGATGATGATGTGGCTGTCCGGGACAATGTGGTGGTGATTGGCTGGCAAGTACAGCAGGACTTATTCGGAGACCAGCCGGCCGTAGGCCAGACGATACGAGTCGCCGGCGGACGATACCTGGTTGCGGGTACTGTAGCCAAAATGGGTGGGTTTACAGGAGATAGCTTCATACTGATGCCGCTGACTACCATGCAATCCAAAATAGCCGGTGGCGATAACGTCCAGCAAATTGCGGTGAAGGCGGTCAGCCCCGACCAGGTGGATAATGCCATATCAGAGATAACTTCTATAATGCGGGCGCGGCACTATATAGCTCCTGGACAGTCGGATGATTTTCAAATCAGGGATATGCGCGATGTGCTTAATCAATTGCAGTCACAGCTGGCTGCCTTTTCGTTTTTCTTGAGCAGTGTGGGTGCCATCTCGCTTATCGTCGGCGGTATCGGCATTATGAACATAATGCTGGTTTCGGTCTCGGAGCGGACACGTGAAATCGGCATACGTAAAGCTATCGGCGCCAAGAGGCGTGACATACTGGTCCAGTTCCTTATCGAAGCGGCGGCGCTTAGTTTGTCCGGTGGTCTGGTCGGCCTGGCCCTGGCGCTGTTTTTCTCGTTGTTCCTGAAGAACGTTACATTTGGAGAGTTAACCGTCGGCGCTCAGATTTCTGCGGGGGTCGTGATTCTGGCGCTTACGGTATCCATCGCCATCGGTGTGATATCGGGCACATATCCGGCTTTCAGAGCCGCCCGGCTCGACCCCATCGAATCCCTGCGACACGAGTAGCATTCGGTATTACGGGCTTATCCTTTTGTTTCCCGCTATGGTTCGACAGGCTCACCACGAGCGGTTACAGGGGGTACCGTGGAGCATCCGCTCCACGGACAATAGAAGAACCAAGCTAGCCCGTAGCCTCGACCTTAAAAGGTCGAGGTCACGAGGTTAAAACCTCGTGATTACATGTCTTTATGAAATCACCATGAGCGGGTTCAATAACACCGGGTACCATGGAGCATCAGTTCTACGGGGATACAGAGTGGAGACAAGGTCTGCCTTGTTGTGGCTGGAGCAGATGCTCCACCCTACCTTCGCCAAGATCACAATAAAAAGGTTTTTTGGTATTAGATATTTGAATTTGTTTAGGATTTAGAGTTTCCTTAACATCACATTGCTTGGCTAGGTATTGCATTTGTGGTTCACGACAGGTAGAATTTCGTAACTTTTATCTACTGTAGAATCTGGAGGTGAGTTTTGACGGTAAAGATCGTGACTGATAGCGGCTCGGATATACCGCCTGAGCTGGCTAAGAAGCTGGGCATAACTGTAGTTCCCGTGTATATTTATTTCGGCGATAAGGCCTACAAAGACGGGGTGGATATTGGGCCGGATGAACTGTACGAAAAATTAGTTAAAGGCCCGGTTTATCCCACCACCACTCAGCCGATGCCCTCCGACTTCGCCGAGGTCTATACCGCTCTGGCTAAAGGTGCCGAGGCTATTGTTTCCATACATTTACCGACCAAGGTTAGCGGCACGTATAACGCGGCGCTCCAGGGGTTGGAGATAGCTAAACCCAGGTGTGAAGTACACGTAGTGGACAGCATGTCCGTGGCAGTGGGCCTGGGGCTCATAGTTTTGGCGGCGGCACGTGTTGCCAATGGCGGTGGCAAGCTGTCCGAGGTTTTGGCGGAAACCAAGAAAGCCGTTGATCATACACAAATCCGGGCCATACTGGATACTCTGCAATATTTACTAAAAGGCGGGCGCATCACCAAGACCAGGGCGCTGGTAGGAGCACTGCTAAATGTTAAGCCTATACTTAAAACGCACAATGGTGAACTTGTCCAGGCAGCCATGGCCCGCTCCTATGCCAAAGGTATTGACCAGCTATTCAATTTTGTAAAAAAATTTCCGAATCCCCAAGAAGTGGGTATATCCCATACCACGGTTCCTGCGGAGGCCGAGGCATTGAAGCAGCGGCTGGCAACTATCATCGATGAGAAAAAAATTCAGATGTTTCGGGTTGGCGCCGGTTTAGGCGTCCACGGCGGTCCGGGAACCCTTATCGTAGCTGCCAGAGGCGCGTAGAGACAGGTTATTTCTCGAGTATCTCCTTCATCGGCTGCCAGTAGTAGTCATGCCAGCCCTGCGCCACATCCTCATACTTGTTTTCCGGCACATCAGTCTGGGTGAAAGTAAGTTTGGTGCCGCCCCCGGATTCTTCGAGCAGGAAAGTGGCTTTTGAAAAATGACTCTCCGGCCAGTCGTTGTAGCGCCAGGACTGGACTATTTTTTTATCGGGAACCAGCTCCAGATTTTCGCCTTCGATTTCGCCGTCGTAGATACTGAATTTAGCCCCGACTTTTTTAGTTATCCTGGCACTGGCCCCAACAAGCTCTGCGTGTTTTTTTGAGTCCATCAGCATCTCGTACACCTCGTGCGGAGTGGCGTTAAACGTCACGGTCTGGTTAATGGTTTTCGTCTTCATTGGTTCTCCCTTTTATCAAATTGCCCCTATCTTTGATTTTAGCACAGCACGGCTTCTAATATTTTGTCTGCGATAAGATGATGATATACTGATTATACGGGCAGATGAAGGAGGCGTAATGAAAATCAGTGCGCGTAATGTTTTCAAGGGCAAAGTAAAGGACGTAAAACCGGGGGTTGTGAACAGCGAAATAATCGTTGAATTACCCGGCGGCATGCAGATAGTGTCTGTGATAACCAAAACATCAGCTGAGAACCTTGGACTGGCCAGGGGTAAAGAGGTCTATGCGGTAATCAAGGCGTCCAACGTTATGATTGCCATCGACTAGGCAGGAGGGGTACATGAAACCAATTGGCCCTTTGATGTGGGAACACCGGCTCATTGAACGGCTGGTCAAGTTACTAGGTAGCGCGCTATCGGACATGAAACAAACTAGTAAGGCTAACAGTGAATTTCTAACTGTAGTGACCGATTTCTTCCGTACCTACGCCGACCGTACTCACCACGGCAAGGAAGAAGATATACTTTTCAGGGAACTGGAGAAGAAACCGCTTTCTGCGGAGCACAAGAAAATTATGGGCGAACTTATCGAGCAGCACATGAGGGCCCGGAAACTGGTTACCAGTTTAATCGATGCCAATCAAAAATATAAACAGGGCAACCAGGGATCTTTAAAAGACATACTCGAACCTTTAACCGAGCTGGTGAATTTCTACCCGGCGCACATTGAAATTGAAGACAAACATTTCTTCTTTCCCGTCCTCGACTACTTCACGCCGCAAGAGCAGGATACCATGTTGCAGGAGTTCTGGGAGTTCGATAGAAAACTGATACACGAAAAATATCAGAAAATAGTTGACGGGCTGGAGAGTACTAAGGTCTGACTTTCGGTCATTTTGTTAAGCAACGTTAGCAGATTTGATAACCAGATTAGAGCAGGTTACCCACAGCATACCCAGCTTTCGTCGCCTCAAAAATGCGACCTACGCTAAACGAATCGCCGATATTGTGTATCTCCGGGGCGACCCTCTCCTTGACACAGTTCTCGTAAAGCCCGTCATCAGATTCCAAGCCTACAGCCAGAACCACCAGGTCGGCTTCGACTTCTATTTCTTTTTCGTCAATCAGGATTTTCTTTTCCAGCGGATTTTTGACGTTTACCGGTAGTACTGGAGACCATGTATTGTATGGATCCGGCACCGTCGCTGAGACGTTGCGACAAATGTTAACTCTTTTCCGCCCAATATTTAATAACCGGCTGCAATTCAATAAACTTACGTTTGCCTTCTCCAGATAGTGGATCAGATGACCGCGGTTTGCGGTACAGACACCCCTCATAAAATAAGGCAACAGTTCAATGATAGTAACTTTTTTCTTCATTTCGTAAGCCAGCATATATGCTACTTCACATCCCACTGAACCGCCGCCTACGACCACAACGTTTTTTGCCTTCTCTGCCAGCGAGATATCGTGAAGTAGATTTACTGACTGAACTACTTGCCGCGACTCGATTCCCTTAACGGCAGGCTTTATCGGCTGTGCCCCTGTGCAGGTGACAATAACATCAAATCTTTCATTCTTGAGTAATTCAGGTGTAGCATCTATATTAAACTGTAATGTAAGTTTGTGGCTATCAGCGGTTTTTGTTAACTGATTTCTTAAATAGCTCAGGTAATTTGCAATATCATATTTGAACTTGGGTATTGAACCGGGAATTAATTGACCGCCGGCACAATCCCCTTTCTCTAATAGCGTTACTCGATGGCCGCGTTGCGCAGCAGTACAGGCGCAAATAATTCCGGCGGGACCGGCACCTACCACAGCTACTTTCCTGGGCGTCGAGGCAGGGACAGGTTTAGCGCATAAAACATCTTCGAAGCCGGTGCGAGGGTTTACAGCGCACTGCGGATGTCCACCCTCAATGAATTCATTGAGGCATGCCTCTTGATCGCCGATACAGGGGCAGATATCACTTATCTTGCCCGCATACGCTTTGTTAGGCCATTGAGGATCGGCTAGCAGGGGGCGAGCCAGCATGACCATATCGCACAATCCGTCGCGCAGTGCCCGCTCCGCCAGGTCTGGATATCCAAGCTTGCCCACAGCTACTATCGGCACCGGTAACCCCTTGTTGGATTTTATCTCTTTACCGGCCAGGTAATCTTTAACCAGCCTGGCAATGGGCAAGTAGCATCCCGGAGGCATTGGTGTTGGAGGATGGGGTAGCCACCAGTTATCGTAGCCGCCCAGGTCAACATCGAACATATCCACCCCGGCTCGTATCAGATTCACCATGTAGTCCAGTGTCATGGCAACCGTGCGTTCCGCGGAGAACTTCTTCAATGCCTTGACGGTGCTTAAGCGTTGTCCGTAGGTCTCATTCAAAGCCAGCGACAGATCAATGCGGTACATTATGGGATAGTCAGAGCCACATCGCTGCCGTATGTGCTTAACTAACTCTATGCCGAAGGCTTGCCAGTCGGCAAAGCGCCCGAACCTGCGCCGGTTAAAAGCAGTGTTTGTCATCTGTTCCAGTAAGTAACCCTCGTGCCCGTGAAGATAGACACCGTCGATAAGAAGCGCCTTGGCATCAGCCGCCGCCTGCCCAGCGTTCTTTATTATCTTAAGGCACTCCCCATCACGGAGTGGCCGGCAAGGAATGGCTGGCATATAGAAATTCGGATTCCAGGAAGCCGATACGGGCAACCTGAATTTTTTAACTAAACATTCGGGTGAAGCCACGCGCCCGAGACCGGGACTGAGCTGAATAAAAAACTTGGCTCCGTGGGCATGTATTCCTTCGGTCAGAGACCTCCAGCCTGGGAATACGGTGCGCGAGCGGTCGACGCGCGGCAATAAAGTGAGGTCGCCCGGCTCAGATACAGCTGCCTCAACGTTATAGCTGACCAACACCAATCCAGAGGTAATTAGGCCGGCGCCGCCTTTGGCGCGCTCGATAAAATACTGAATCATCTTATTATTCGGTCGGCCTGTCTCATCGCACAATCCCACGTTGCCCATAGGGCCCATAACGATGCGGTTCTTTATTTTGACGCTGTTTACCTGGACAGGGGAGAATAATTGGCTGTAAGGGAAAAGATTATCGGTCATTTTACCGTCTACCAGACGGCGTTCGTCAATAAACCATCCGCCAAAGCTTTCTATGAGCTCGCCTATGATGTTCTGAGGCTTACTTGTCATTAAGTCATTCTCACAAATTCAGATATTTTTGTAAAGATCCAACTAAAATGTAATGGCCATTTTTGCTCGATGTTTATAGTTGAATACAAGTTATGATTATAACATAGCTACGCATTACACCATTGACGCACATTTAGCTATTGCTATGCTTGATTCTATCTCGACTGGACATATATATGTATTGTAATCACCAAGGTATTTTGCCTCCGAAAATAATTCCAGGCCTAATTAACTGGTTACATTCGTTGGAAACCTGTATAATTTGTCTCCTAAATTCTTACAGCGTTCATAAGGAGCAATGACATGGAAAAGAAGATTAAGTGCGGTGTTATCGGCGCCACCGGTATGGTAGGCCAGAATTTTATCCGGCTGCTGAATAACCACCCCTGGTTTGAGGTCGTGCACGTGGCGGCTTCGGCAACCTCCGCCGGTAAAAAATACACCGACGCCGTCGCCGGGCGCTGGCATATGCGGGAAGACATACCGGAAGCCGTTAGGAATTTGGTGGTTGAAGATGCCAGCAATGTTCAAAAGGCCGCCGACCGGTGCAACCTGGTTTTTTCGGCTGTCGAGATGGACAAGCAAGCCATCCAGGCGCTGGAAGCCGAATACGCCGCCAAAGGTTTCGCCGTTGTCTCCAACAATTCGGCGCACCGGCACACCGAGGATGTGCCCGTGCTGATACCGGAAATAAACTCCGACCATCTGGATATCATTCCCGCCCAGCAGAAAAATCACGGCTGGAGCCAGGGTTTCCTGGTGGTTAAACCGAACTGCAGCATCCAGAGCTACATGCTGCCCATTTATGCGCTGATGAAGGCTGGCTACGCCATCGATAAGATGATTGTTACCACCCTCCAGGCTCTTTCCGGCGCTGGCTATCCCGGCCCGGCGGCTATCGACCTGGTGGATAATATAATTCCCTTTATCTCCGGCGAGGAGGAAAAATCGGAGGTGGAGCCGAAGAAGATTTTCGGCAAGATAAAGAACGGAAAATTCGTTGACGATGAAACCATCAAGATCTCGGCGCACTGCAACCGGGTGGCAGTAACCGATGGACATATCGCCTGTGTCAGCCTCCAGTTTGCCGGCAAGAAGCCGGAGATGGACGAGATAATTAAAATCTGGGAGAAATTCAGGGCTCTACCGCAGGAACTGAAACTGCCCTCGGCGCCTATTCCTCCCATGGTCTACCGGACCGAGCCCAACCGGCCCCAACCGCAGAAGGACAGGGATGCCGGCAGAGGTATGACGGTTTCCGTTGGCAGGCTGAGGAAGTGCAATGTCTTCGACTACCGGTTTATAGGCCTGCACCATAACACCGTGCGTGGTGCCGCCGGCGGTGCTGTACTGATTGCGGAACTGCTTAAGGCCAAAGGACTGGTAAAATAATCCCCCTCCCTCTAATTCCCCGGATAATGGATTATTTTACTAAATTATATACCTTATTTAGAGGGTGTCAGAATTAGTTTATGGGAATATTGACAACGGGTGTATAATACTCATGTATCACGATAGAGGGGAACGCCTTAAAGTGTCGTCTTTAAGGGGTTTCTCTCTATTTTTTATATTCAAGTTTTTGTCTTAAGTCATCAAGGAAATCAATCCTAGTACCTGCCGCTTTACCGACCAGCCTTGAACAGCCGTGCCTGCTGGATGCAAGTACCCTTAGTAATTTGCCTTTTTCGATTAAATATTTCACCAAACAGGAAAAGTCGCCATCACTTGTAACAATTACGGCTTGGTTATAATTGCCAAAATCTATCATTGCTTGTAATACTAGCTCGGCATCAATATTTCCCTTGGGTTTATCGTTATCATCAAGAGAAACTTCTTTAAATATAAGCGTAAATCCATTTATACGAAGATTTTTATATAAGTCCTCATTACTAGCTATGTATCCTATAAAGTAATAAGCGACTGATATCTGATATTTATCTTTGAAAAAAGTCCTGAGTTGTTTATGACCGACTTTCCACCCTAACTCTTTTGCCGATAAATAGAAATTATTGCCATCAATAAAAGCGTAGTTATTCAACGGTATAGACATTCGAAGTTATTTTAACACCTTGTAAGCACTTGTCAATAACAGCTTATGCTCGAGTTCTAACCAAATATTCATAGTTGCCATTTAAGTTCCTCTCGTGGCATAATGCTAACTTGTTTGTATTTCCGCTGGGTAGATGAAAAAACTCCTCTCTGGAAATGAAGCCTTTGCCCTCGGCGCTTACCATGCTGGCGTTGTGGTGGCCACGGCTTATCCAGGTACTCCTAGCACGGAAATACTGGAGTCCATAGCTGAGTTCGACGAGGTCTACGCCGAGTGGTCCACCAACGAAAAAGTAGCCATGGAGGTGGGCATGGGCGCGGCCCAGGCCGGTGTCAGGGCTCTGGTGTCAATGAAGCAGGTAGGCCTTAATGTGGCCAGCGACCCCTTCATGGCGGCATCCATAACCGGCATCAATGGCGGCATGGTGGTGATTGTGGCCGATGACCCGGGTGTCTTCAGTACCCAGAACGAGCAGGATACCCGACATTACGCCAAACTGGCCAAGGTGCCCATGCTGGAGCCAAGCGACAGTCAGGAAGCTCACGACCTGATGGAGGTCGCTTTCGAAATCAGTGAAAAGTACGATACGCCGGTGCTGGTGCGTTCCAGCACCCGTATTTCTCATTCTAAGTCGGTAGTGGATACCGAGTCGAGCCGCCCCAAGAAGCTGAAATCTGCCGCCTTCAAACACGACGTTGAAAAATACGTCATGCTGCCGGTACACGTCCGTCTCCGCCGGCCTGTAGTCGAGGAAAGACTGGTCCAGCTTACGGCCTTTTGCGAAACTTACCCGGGAAACCAGATAATCAAAGGTGAGAAGAAGCTTGGCATCATCAGCAGCGGCGTAGCCTATCAACATGCCCGCGAGGCTTTCCCCAAGGCCTCATTCCTCAAGCTGGGCATGACCTATCCTCTGCCCAAGAAGTTGATTAGAGACTTTGCCTCTCGGGTAGACAAAGTATTTGTCGTCGAGGAGCTCGACCCATTCCTGGAAGACAATATCCGGGCCATGGGCATAAATGTCATGGGCAAAGAGTTTATACCGCGCATCGGTGAGCTTAATCCCGGCATTGTGGCAGAAGCCGCCCATCGCGCCGGGTTATTGCCAGAGCCGTCACGTCCCAGAGCAACCATGCGGCCGGGACTGCCGGGCCGTCCTCCCGTGCTGTGCAGCGGCTGCCCGCACGCCGGCATCTTTTTTGTACTGAACACCATCGGCCAGAGGTCCAAAGTGCTGGATGCCAGGGGAAAGTCAGCGGAGCAGGGGAAACTGATTATCACCGGCGATATCGGCTGCTACACGCTGGCCACCTATCCGCCGCTGCGTGCTATGGATACCACCGCCTGCATGGGCGCCGGTATCGGCCAGGCTATAGGTATGGAAAAGGCCGGCGTCGATGCTAAGGTGGTAGCCGTTATCGGCGACTCCACGTTTCTTCATTCAGGCATTACTGGCGTGGTGGATGCCGTCTACGATAAGTCCGGAATCACCATTATCATACTGGACAACGGCACCACGGCCATGACCGGTCAGCAGGACCATCCCGGGACCGGCGTTTCGGTAAAAGGTGAACAGACAGAAAAGGTGGTGCTTGAGGATGTGGTAAAGGGTTGCGGTGTGGATGACGTTAAAGTAGTCGACGCCTTCGATATTAAAGCCATCAGGGCGGCGGTCAGGACCTCTCTGGACAATCCGCAGCTGTCGGTAATCATTGTCCGCGGTAACTGTTCCGTGCGGGCCAAGCGAGGCGCCGGCCAGAGGGCCGTGGACATGGAGAAATGCGACGATTGCGAGATCTGTTTGCGCATCGGCTGCCCGGCCATTCAGAAGCTCGGTGACAAGGTCTACATCGATGTTACGCTGTGCGCCGGCGATGCCTGCACCATATGCCAGCAGCTCTGCCCTAAAAAGGCCATCGGTCCCGTATCCGCCGGAGGCTCGAAGTGAAAAAGCAGGACCTGATAATGGTGGGTGTGGGCGGCCAGGGCATCGTCCTCGCCAGCGATATACTCAGTGATGTGGCCATGGCTGCAGGATATGACGTCAAGAAGACCGACACGCTGGGCATGGCCCAGAGGGGAGGCAGTGTAGTCAGCCACGTTCGTATAGCCGATAAGGTATGGTCGCCGCTGATACAAGAGGGCGATGTGGACATGCTGGTCGCCTTTGAGAAACTCGAGGCGGCCAGATGGAGCTATTTTCTAAATCCAAAGGGCGTGGCCATCGTCAATAACCAGACCACACCCCCATTATCGGTCAGCCTGGGCATAACCAGGTACCCGCCTGACAAAGATATAGAGGCCATCTTGCAGCGTACGGCCGGCAAATATTATTTAATAGACGGCATCCGTCAGGTGAAAGAGCTGGGCGATATCCGGGCCTTGAACTTGTTTATGCTGGGCTGCGTGTCCTCGCTGCTGCCCATTGATGTTAAGGTATGGCAGGACTATATTACCCGCAGGCTGCCGTCGAAGATACTGAATCTCAATATGGTTGCCTTTGAGAAAGGCAGGGAGGAGATGTCTCGTGCCGGTGTCAGATAACGTCAAAACACGAATGACGGAGGGGTCGTGGATACGGCGGATGTTCGAAGAGGGTGCCAATCTCAAAAAGCGTTATGGCGACAATGCGGTTTTTGACCTTTCGATTGGGAATCCGATAGTTGAGCCGCCGCCCGAGTTCCATCTGGAGTTAAAGAAGCTTTTGAAGAAACCGGCGCCCGGACTGCACCGGTATATGGAGAACGCCGGTTACCACGATACCCGGGCTGCTGTGGCGGTGGAGCTGTCCCACGAGACCGGCATTAAGTTCCGGGGCAACGATATCGTTATGACCTGCGGTGCTGCCGGGGCCCTGAACGTGGTGCTGAAGACCATACTTAATCCCGGCAACGAGGTTATCGTCTTCGCCCCGTATTTCATGGAGTTCGGTAACTATATCGACAATCACGGCGGCGTTCTACGTGTGGTGCCCACCGACGAAAAATTTGTTCCCAAACTCAAGGCACTGGAAGCGGCGATTACCGATAAGACCAGGGCGGTCATAATCAATTCTCCCAATAACCCGACCGGAGTGGTCTACACCAGGGAGCTGATAATGGAGCTGTCAGAACTGCTGATGCGCAAGGAAGCGCAGTTCAACTCGCACATCTATTTGATAAGCGACGAGGCGTATCGCCGAATTATATATGATAAGTTGCCGTACCCGCCGGTTTTCCATCATCACCATCACAGCATCGTCTGCCATTCATATTCCAAGGACCTGGCGATTGCCGGCGAGCGCATAGGTTTTATCGCCATACATCCTGACTGCCCGCACCACGACGAGCTGTTCAACGGCTTCGTTTTCTGCAACCGGATTCTGGGCTTCGTCAATGCGCCGGCACTGATGCAGCATGTCTTGAAGAACCTGCAGCATGTAACCGTGTCCGTGGCCGACTATCAGCGGAAGCGGGACTTCCTGTATGATAATCTAAAGGGCATGGGCTACTCGGTAGTCAAGCCGCAGGGAGCTTTTTATATGTTCCCCAGGTCGCCGGCAAAGGACGACCTTGATTTTGTTAATGAACTCAGACAGTACAAGCTGCTGGTGGTGCCGGGGCGAGGTTTCGGTACGCCGGGCTACTTTCGTATCTCGTACTGTGTGGACGACGATACGCTTAAAGGGTCGCTGGACGGCTTCCGGAAGGCAGCCGAGAAATTTGGCTTACATGGATAAGTCACGGTAGAGCCGAGGCTTTAGCCTCGACGCCCGACCTTAAAAGGTCGGGGCTACATGTAAGGGAAATGAAAGACAAAACTGACAAGGTGAAACATCAGGCAACCGCCGCCGACAACGTGGCCATGCTAAAGGCCAAAGCTGGCAGCGAGCCTGTCGCCAAGATACTTGACATAAAGTTAGTGGAACTTTCGGAAGGCTACGCTAAAGTATCGGCTAAGCTTAAGCCCGAGTATCTGAATTTCAATAACCTGGTCTTCGGCGGCATTGTCATGGCTGTGGCCGACCAGGCGTTTGCCTACGGCACCAACTCGGTCATCACGCCCAACGTGGCTTCTCAGTTCAACATCCACTTCGTGGCCGGCGCCGACGTTAAAGACGAGCTTATTGCCGAGTGCCGCGTAATCCGGGCGGGCAAGCGGGTCTGTATTTCCGAAATGACGGTTACCAACCAGGATGGCAAGCTCATCGCCAAGGCCACCGGAACTACGATACCACTAATCTGATTCACTCTGTCATTGCGAGCCCCACGTAAAGCGGGGAGTGCTAAGAGGGGTGCAACCCCTCTTAGCATAAAAACAATTACCTTCTCCCTTGAGGGAGAGGGCAGGGTGAGGGTGAAACTCTCCATAGATCATGGGCGATTCGAAGGATTTTAATCTTCAATTGACAACCATCAGTAGTTACTGCTATCATCTATTTATCATGCATAACCTGACTCGCAGCTACTGGTTCTTTTTTGGCTTTTGGTTTAGCTCGCCTCAGCGCGGGTCGAGAAAGGTGTTGATTTAAAACCTCAGCAACTTAAGAAGAGAGAAAACAGAAGCCTCCCGCCCCGCGAGAGGCTTTTTTAATTCCTCAATTTGTGATGGAGCAATTAAAGTTGTGAGCTAACAAACGCTTCACTCTCCCTTGATGGGAGAGGGTTAGGGTGAGGGTGAAACTAAAAAATAACCTTTTAATACGCAGGGAGTGCTAAGAGGGGTGCAACCCCTCTTAGGAAAAAAGCCCTACCCCCTCCCTTGAGGGAGGGGGCAAGGGGGTAGGAGAAAAATAATGATTGTGGAAATGAAAACAGGAGCACCTCAGCAGGAGGTGGACGACGTCGTCCAGCGCGCCAAAGAGCTCGGCCTGGGCGTCCAGCTAAACCTTGGCACCAACAAGGTCGTTGTCGCCCTGCTGGGCCCGAATACCGGCCAGCTTCCCATTGATATCTTTGCCGTCCTGCCGGGCGTGGAGCAGGTCACCAGGATTATGAAGCCCTACAAGCTGGCGGCCCGTGAGTTCAAGCCGCAGAACACCGTGGTCTCTGTCAATGGCGTTAAAATCGGCGATAAACGCGTTGTGGTCATGGCCGGTCCCTGCGCGGTGGAGGGAGAAAAGCAACTCATGGCGGCGGCCATGATGGTCAAGGAGGCCGGCGCCTGTATACTCCGTGGCGGCGCCTACAAGCCGCGCACCTCGCCCTTCGCCTTCCAGGGTCTGGAAGAGGTCGGCCTGAAAATGCTTCAGCAGACCAAGAAGCAGTTCGGCCTGCCCGTGGTCACGGAAGTTGTAAGTCCGAACGATGTTACCAGGGTTTCAGAATACGCCGACATATTGCAGGTGGGTGCCAGGAACATGCAGAACTACGCCCTGCTCACAGAAATCGGCAAGAACCGCTGCCCCGTTCTCTTGAAACGGGGCTTATCGGCCACGGTCACCGAGTGGCTTACCGCCGCCGATTATCTGCTTGCCGGAGGCAACGAGAATGTTATTCTCTGTGAGCGCGGCATCAGGACCTTCGAGGACACCACGCGTTTCTCTCTGGATATCGGCTCGATCCCGGTAATCAAGAAGGCAAGCCATCTGCCGCTGGTTGTCGACCCCTCACACGCCGCCGGGCATTACTCGCTGGTGCCGGCGCTGGCTAAGGCCGCTATCGCCGCCGGCGCCGATGGCCTGCTCATCGAAGCCCACCCCAACCCCAAGGAAGCCCTTGTCGATGGCCTGCAGTCTCTTACCCCCTCGGACTTCGCCCGCCTCATGACCGACCTCAAATCCATCGCCGAAGCAGTGGGCAGGGAGATTTAGGTGCGAGTAGCAATGGCTTGTTAAAAGTTACATATAATTCTTTATCTCTCATACTTGTTTTCCATTCCGGTTTAAAAATATTGCTGGTTTAGTAAAATGGTAAATCATATTTTTATGACCTGTGCTAAGTAGAGCAAACTTTCGTTAATATACGCCTATTCACCTTCTGCGATATCGCCCAATCAGCAATCCTAGAACGCCCATAACAGCGAACAACCCACCAACCACAATGGAATAAGTCAGCCCGATTACGATACCTAGCAGCAACGCCGCAATTCCGAACCAACTAATTAAAGTCAGCTTTTTCACTTGTTGACGACGATAGGCTGGACAATCCGGGTAAGTAGGTGGCAGTTCGTAGAATACCCAAGAAAAATAGGTTTTGTCACGTGTCCTAGCCATCCCTACTCCAGCTGCTGTAGCTCTAGGATTCAGCAGATTCTTTCGATGTCCCGCCCTACTGCGCATCCATAAACTCACAATAGCTCTAGGAGAAAAGTGTATGTCACCCTGAGCAAGATTTTCTCCGTACTGGCCACTACGCAATGAGTGAAAAATGTATCCCTTTTCAGAGCAAACTCTGGTAGATTCCTGCGCGTTAAGTGCACATGAGCGACTCCAGTAAAGAGGTCGCAGTCTCCGCTTAGTTCGCTCCCTATTCACAAGCCTATGAATGTCGAGTGCAATTCCCATAGTAATTATTTCGTCCTTCTATTGAGATCACATATTTTGGATAATTGTAAACTTTTAGCCAACCCTTATAGTAAGTCCAGTTAAGCTATGATGTCCTCAATTTACTCTTGAAATCTTCTATGACAATCACATAGGTTTCCTTTTATATCTGGAAAAGATAAATTGTCGATAAATATTGTAGTAAATTCACCAAAAGAAGGTACATGTCCCATGTGTTATCTGTGTATCTTCAAGTAATGAACAAGTCGCTAAATTGTTCATTTGCGCTAATTGCCGGGCACTTACAGTTGTACTATGGTTGCTCCGCTGCCGCCCTCTCCACTGCCGGCCTGCGCAAATGATTTTACCAGAGGATGCCCTTTGATGAAATCGTGGACTATCTTTTTCACGGTGCCAGTGCCGTGGCCGTGTATGATGCGAACCTGACTGAATCCGGAAACGAAAGCATCATTGAGATAGATATCGAGCTTCGGCTCTACTTCATCGGCCCGCTTACCGCGGAGGTCAAGTTCGAGTGAGCTTCTCTTCTTGCTGCTACCTGTTTTCACCACCGGCGATTGAGCGGCGGCTGCTGCCGCCAAAGACGAAATCTTCTCTACACCTGCCGACTTCATCTTTATCTTTATATCTGCTGCCTGGATCTCAAGCTCATTCCTGTTTTCCAGCGCTGAAAGGACTACGCCTTCCAGACCGGTTTCGATAAGCCTCACCCGGTCACCCACGGCAATAATGGAGTTCTCCTCCGGAACAGGACGGCTGTGCTGAGTTTGCCAGTCGGGGCTTTCTAATTTCCTGTATACTCCAGCCGCAACCCTTTTTGCCCGCTCGACACTGGTTTTTGTTCTGGCTTTCTGAATTGCCTTGCCGGCCTCACGTATGTCTTTCTCCAGCGAGGCGGCTTCCGACAGGAGGTTGTCCTTGACCTGGCGCAGAGTATCGCGCTCCTCCACCTTAAGCTTCTGATGCTCCAGCTTAAGCTCGTCTTGCAGCTTATCCATTTTAGCCTTGTCGCTTTCCAGCATCTGGCGCAGCTCTTCCACCCTTCTCTTTTCGTCACCCAGGCTTGACAGCAGGCTTTCCATATCAAGGTGCCCTTCGGGCATGAATTCTTTAGCTGCGGTGATAATTTCCGGTTCCATGCCCAGTTGAGAAGCTATAGACAGTGCGTTGCTGCCGCCGGGCACCCCTATGATGAGGTGATAAGTGGGTCTCAGGGTGAGCGGGTCAAAATCGAGCGAAGCGTTTTTCAATCCTGGGGTGTTGTGGGCGAAGACCTTGAGTCCGGAATAATGGGTGGTAGCCGCCACCAGGGCACCCTTCGACAGAAAATGCAGCAGTATCGACTGGGCCAGGGCAACTCCTTCGACCGGGTCGGTGCTTGTTCCCAGCTCGTCCAGCAGCACCAGGCTGTTTCTGCTGGAATTGCGGATTATGCGGACGAGATTGCTCATATGCCAGCCAAAGGTGGACAGCATCTGTTCGATGCTCTGCTCATCGCCGATATCGGCAAATATGTTGTCGAAGACGGGTATGCAACTTTCGGGCGCTGCCGGTACAGGTATACCGGCCTGTGCCATCAAGGCCAGCAGCCCCACCGTCTTCAAGGCTACCGTCTTGCCTCCGGCATTGGGGCCGCTGATTATCAGGATAGAAAAATCATTACCTATCTCGATAGATAAA
This sequence comes from uncultured Dehalococcoidales bacterium, assembly GCA_964548415.1. Lineage (GTDB taxonomy): Bacteria > Chloroflexota > Dehalococcoidia > GIF9 > UBA5629 > 9FT-COMBO-48-23. Next base: position 21,943 of record CAZJQG010000030.1, read on the forward strand.
GGAACTGCTTTTTGCACAAGCAGCGGGTGACGGGCGCCAATCAGGCGCAGTCTGGTCTTTTCAGCTATCGTATCAGGGCCGTCCTCGCCGGCAGCAGCAATTATAGGTTCGGTGGCATTGACCTTTTGCGCATATCTCGCCTTTGCCATAGCCAGGTCTATTTCGGCTGCAAGGGCCAAGTTCCCGGCGATCTCAGCACAATTGATTCCCACCTGGCTGCTCAAATCACTGAGAATTCTTTCCACTTCCTGTTCTTCGGCCAGCGCAGCCTCCCTCAGCTGGTTGCCCAGCTCTACGGTTGCCAGCGGTTCGATAAATACTGTGGCACCGGTATTGGAGATGTCGTGTACAATGCCTTTTATCTCCTTTTTCATCTCCACCTTGACCGGCACCACATAGCGGTCGTGGCGCATCTCAATCAGTGTTTCCTGGAGGAACCTCCGGCTGTGTCGGGACTTGATTATTGAGTCCAGGTGGCCCAGTATCTCTTCTCGGGCAAGTTTAAGCTGCTGCCTCAGGCTCGATAGTTTATCCGAAGCCGAGTCTAGTACCTCACCCGCAGGTGTCAGGCATCTACCTATTTCCTTTTCCAGGTGAGACAGGTCTTTAATACCGCTGGCAATGTTCCATAACGCGGGGAGCTTATCTTTTAGCTTGCCTATGGCCGCGCCAAGTGAACGGATCTCTTGCAGGCTGCCTTTAACACTTACTAGAGTGGACTTGGCCAGAATCTTGCCCCGGCTGGCCATCTCCGCCTCTGCACGGCAATCTACGATGTCGCCGATGGAGGCCCCGGGATTTAACGCCAGAAATCGACGGGCTTCAGCTGATTGCGTCAGTAGCAGTGAGATTAGCTGTGGCTCAGCCGACGGCATTAAATTGAGGGCCAGCTCCTTGCTGGCCGAAAAAGAGGTGAAGTTTGCCAGAATTTCCCTGACCTTGGGAAATTCCAATAATTCAAGGCTGGTCTGGTCCATGCAGGTTTACTCCCGGCCATAAGTCTATCATTAAACAACCGAATCTGAAAACGGAGATATGCGGCGATGTTGGACAACGTTAGCGAAGCTGGTTACGCCTGATATCGATGAAAGAATTATGAGCCGATGGCCTGCTCAGCAAAGTTAATAGTTAGGACTTAGGTAATTGTTTCTCTCTTTTTACGGTATAGGTACGTTGAACACGCCTAGAAATTGAAGTATGGAACGCAAGCCGAAATAACCAAGAAGGGCAAGTAACATGCACATAACTGTCTTGCCTGCCCAGCAGGCAATAAAAAATTTTCCGAAGCTGAAACGTTTTGCTCCCATACCGATGACTACGAGGGGCAGAACCGGATTGGGATAAATGGAAAGCAAAAAGACGGACACCATACCGGTTCGATTTGGAGTTTCGAGCAGGCGTGACATTTTTATCTTCTTTAAGAACCGACCTATTCCTGAATCGGCAACACTGAAGCTTGGGAGAAAACGATGCCCGCTGGTGCCGGTCAGATAAAGAAGCCCGAAGCCCAGCGCATTGCCCAATCCGGATACTGCGCCAACCAATATCGGATTCAATAGACTTCCAAGGGTAAACGTGAGTATCATGCTTGGCGTCGGCACCGGTATCGGTGAACCGGCGATTAGAGAAATAAGAAAAAGCCCCAGATAACCGGCTTTCTCAAGCTGGGCAACATACTGCCAGTTGTAGATGAGAAAAACAGCGATAGCAACGCTGCCACCTATCGTTAATATTAGCAAGGCTATAGAGATATATTCGTTCTTTTTTAAATTTTCCACGGTTATGTTACTGCCGGTTACTTACGGCAGGCCATTCGATAGATGCGCCGGGCGATTTCGCGGCTACTTTCGGTTTTTCAATACAAAGCGGCACCAACTCTACCAGCCAAACCACATTCCCCGCTAGTCTATTGTGATCCTGTGCCAGTTCGGCTGATAGTAATGGTGCTCGCAGCGCGAAGCAGTCTTACCGATTTATCGCGGCTACAAGGACTTATTCCTGAATAACGACGTGCAGCAGCTATTATTTCTTATATTTGGGATCGTATTCGAAGGCTATCCTGACACGTGCCCGGTAGCTGGTGATTTTGCCGTTTTCCACATGCACGTAAAGCTTGCGTACGTCGGCCACGTGTATCTCGCGCAGTGTCTTCGCTGCAGCGGCTACGGCATTGGCAATGGCCTTCTCGAAGGACTCCTTACTGGAACCGATTAGAGTGACTACCTTTCCCACAGATTCTTCCATGACAACCCTCCTAGCTTTAATTCGCTATAATACTATTCTATACCCTCAGATAAGGCCACTCAATCTGCTATAACAAAAGCCTGTACCCCGTTATCGAGTTTGACCTTCTTCAGAACGTAGACCAGTTTCAGTAACTTCAGATAAGGGTAATCCCCATCATAAGCAAACCAGCCGGTGTTTGAACTATTATAGTGAATGTTGTCCCAGGCTGTTGTTCTGTCCAGAATCCAGCCGGAAGCGTCCCTGTATAGAAAAAATGGCCCCTCACTTTTGCTTGTTGGGAAATAAACAATTGCGTAGTTGTCTTCTATATAGACTTCATAAGGTATGGAATATCGTTTGGCAGTATTTTTGTAATTTTCGGAATACGTGATTTCGGACCCTCTTTGGCGCCATGCCGGATCGAACATCGGCAGGTCGTAGCAGTACATACCTTTCGACAACAATTCTAATTCCAGCAGATAGGTCTGTTCCGGCTGAGCTTGGGGGGTATACTTCTTGGATAAATTCTGCACAGTTTCCTTACCGATGCAAGAGACCGCGGACAAAAGGAAGATTATCACAATAAATAAGAGACACCATCTTTTCATATCCGCACCTCTCGTAATTGGTCGATATCATTTTATTCTGCATGATTTTTAAAATCAACCTCTAAGCCGGCATATGTCATTTAATATATCCTTTCTTTTGCTTTGACAACCAACGAGCACAAATATACAATGGCAGTCGCTTCAAATTTTCCGCAGGAGGTGTAATCATGCTGCCGGAAGAGATGACTCCATTCATCGGGAAAAGCATCGGAACCGTGGCCTGCGAGGTGGAGAAGGGCTCCATAAAAAGGTTCGCCGATGCCGTCGAAGAGACCAACCCCCTCTACTGGGACGAAGACTACGCCGCCAAATCGAAATTCGGTTCCATTATCGCTCCGCCGGGCTTCTTCGGCTGGCCGGTCAAGCTGCCCAGAGGGCAGACCTTCCAGAGACCCACGGATATCAGCGACCCGCCTGAAGCCACGGAAGGCATGAGGACGGCATTGGCCAAAGCCGGCTATGCTAATGTCCTCGATGGCGGCATCGAGTACGAGTTTTTCCTGCCCGTCCGCGCCGGCGATGTTTTAACGGCCAGGTCCATTATCAAGGAAGTCCGCGAGCGGAAGGGCAAAACGGGCAAGATGGCTTTCGTGATTATAGAAACTACGTACCACAATCAAAAGAAAGAGCTGGTGGCGGTACAGCGCAGCACCGCCATTTACCGCTAGGAGGAGGAATCATATGGCCAAACAGATTTACTGGGAAGATGTTAACGAAAACGACGAGCTGCCTCCTTTAACGAAAATCGCCACCACACGGATGCTGGTCAAGTGGGCCGGCGCCTCGGGTGATTTCAATCCGCTGCATTACGACTCTGCCTTTGCGGCTGCGGTAGGCGTGGGCAGCCCCATCGTCCACGGTGCTTTGAAGCGGCAGTGGCTGGTGCAATTGATGACCGACTGGGCGGGCGAGCAAGGGATGCTAAAGAAGTTCTCCTGCAGCTACCGGGCCATGGACTGGCCGCGCAAGATGGCCACACCGTTTTCGCCTGAGGACGGCGACACCTGGCAGTGCAAAGGCAAGGTGACCAAGAAATATACCGACGACGGACAGAACCTGGCGGATTGTGAAATCTGGATAGAGAACGGCAAGGGCGAAGTGACCACTCCTGGTACGGCTACAGTCGTACTACCGGTCCACGGATAAACCTCGCGAAAAGGAGTAAGTAATTATGGACGTTGCCAGGCTCGTAATTTGGTCGATGGGAGCGATGATGATAGCCGTGGGAGTGCCTCTCTATTTTTTAGCAAATTATTTTTCGGCACCGGAAAGTGAAAAACAGAAGAAAATCCGCGACCTGAAAATCGTTGCCATAGTCTGGATGGCCGTAGGGGTATTAATTTATATCTCGGTTCTACTGTCAATATCCTGCCACTGAATAGGTCAATTCCCATCGCAGCGGCGAACAGTTGTATAAATAAAAATAAAAGGAGTTTGGAAATGGGCGATAGATTGAAAGGCAAAGTGGCTGTGGTCACGGGAGCCGGCGGCGGCATCGGTCGGGGAGAAGCCCTGGCGCTGGCTTCGGAGGGCGCCAAGGTCGTGGTCAACGACCTTGGCGGCACGGTGGCGGGTACCGGTTCGGGTCAGGCGGCGGCGGATAAGGTCGTCGATGAAATCAAGCAAAGGGGTGGCGAGGCTGCACCTAACTACGACTCGGTGACCACGCTGGCCGGCGGCGAGAATATCATTAAGACCGCTATCGATAAGTTCGGCAGGCTGGATATACTGGTCAATAACGCCGGCATCCTGCGCGACAAGATGATATACAACATGACCGAGGAGGACTGGGACCTGGTGATGAAGGTGCACCTCTACGGCCACTTCTTTACTACCAAGTTTGCCTGCGCCATCTTCCGCGAGCAGAAAAGCGGTCGCATAATAAATACATCGTCTCTTGCCGGACTGGGTGCCACCTTCGGGCAGGCCAACTATGGAGCCGCCAAGGAAGGCATCGTCGGTTTTACCCGCCAGATTTCGCGCGACATGGGCAGGTACGGCGTGACCTGCAACGCCATCCGGCCCAACGCCGGCACCAGGATGACACTGAGCGATGAGCTGAAAGCGGCCTGGGAAAAGGCGGGCAGGGGATTCCTTATTGCTGCGCTGGAGAAAATGGACCCCAACGATATCGCGCCGCTGGTGGTATGGCTGGCATCGGATGACGCTGCCAACGTCAACGGCCGGACGTTCTTCGTTCAAACGGGCACTGTGGCGCTGTACTCGGAGCCGGTACAGGAGAAGGCCCTGGTTAAGATCGGCGGCTGGACCATTGACGAGCTGTTCCAGTTTATGCCCGGCACGCTGGCATCGGAAGTGGTGAACCCGGCCCCGCCGAAGAAAGACTAACGGAAAACCAAAGATAAAAAACTAAAAACCAAATACAATTTTATCAACGGCTGCCTTTATAGGCGATGTATAATTGCATTTAGCGTTTTTGTTCGCGTCAGAAAAATAAAAAGGGGGTAAGGAAATGGTCTTTTTCTGGATAGTCGTCGGAGTTATACTCTTTTTCCTGCTGTTTATTGTATTGCCCACATCCATCTTCACGGTGCAGCAGCAGACGGCAGCCGTCGTTGAGCGGTGGGGCAAGTTTAGAAAAGTGCAGGGCCCCGGCATTCATACCAGGGCACCGCTGGGCATCGATAAGATCGTCGCCCGGCCCACGCTGAGAATCCAGCAGCTAGATCTGAAAATGGAGTCCAAGACCAAAGACGACGTCACCGTAGAGCTACAGTTGGCTATTCAGTTCGTTATTCCCGGACCCGATAAAGTCTTCGATGCCCACTACAAGCTGGTCGAGCCGTCCAAGCAGATGGACGCCTGGGTGTTCGATGTGGTCAGGTCCAAGGTGCCGTTCATGAAGTTGAATGAGGTATATGAGAACAAGGACGAGATAGCCAAGGAGGTTGAGGAGCGGCTTAAGGAAAGGATGCACCTCTACGGCTTCGAGATTGTCCGGGCACTGGTTAATGACCTTATACCTCCGGAGAAGGTCAGGGCGGCTATGAATGAAGTGAATACGCAGCAGAGACTTCAGTCGGCGGCTTATGCCGAAGGTGAGAAAAATAAGATAATCATAGTCAAAAAGGCTGAGGCTGAGGCGGAGAGCAAGCGACTGCAGGGTGAGGGCATAGCCAACCAGAGAAAGGCAATCGTCAAGGGGTATAAAGAGTCGATTCAGGATTTTGTTAAGGGCATACCTGCCTCGAATGCCAGAGAAGTTATGGACATGGTGGTGGTGACGCAGTATTTCGATACCCTAGAAAGGCTCGGCGGTGATGCCAGAAGCAAGGTGGTATTCCTGCCCAGCACACCGGGTGCGGTGGGCGACTTCATGAACCAGATACGGACGGCTTTCGCTTCGAGCTTGGAGGCTGATACCGGCGAAGAGCCGGACCTGGGTGAGTCAATGGTGCCCCGACAGCCAATGAAAATTGTGAGTCGCCCGAAGTAAAAATCGCATGGATACCGTTGAGCATCGGCTCCACGGGCAATCCCTGGACCGTTATCTGAGACCTTAAGCTGTCTTATTGTGGCTGGAGCAGATGCTCTAGTCTAACCTTGTGGTTGACAGGTTGAATCTACTGTGGTATTATGTCGCCTCGTGAAGTTCGAAATGCAGACTCAGGTTCGCAGCTTTAATTTCTTTTTCTTCTTTACCTTTACCTGCCTGCCGCTGAGCCTGGGAGCAAATTGAACTGAACCGGAAACCAGAATAGTAGAAAACGAACAAAAGCCTCCCAGGCGGGAGGCTTTTTGTTAGTAAGAAAGTGAATATGTAGCCACGAGGCTTTAGCCTCGCGACCCGACCTTAAAAGGTCGGGCTACATGAGGTGTACAGGTCAGTACTGAGAGGGAGTATATGTCGGGGATGAGGGAGCACCCTTCGACAAACTCAGGGTGAGCGGAGGGTCAAGGTTCCCGCTCGTGGTGAGCTTGTCGAACCATAGCGGGAATAAATTAAAAGTAAAAACTAAAGTAAAATAGTATGCCAGAAGCTGAAACTATACCGCAGCTCATAGAGAGCAACAGTAAAAACTGGGGTAAGAAGACCGCTATGGCCATGAAGCACCGCGGCATCTGGCGGCGCTATTCCTGGTCGGAATACTACGAAAACGTGAAGTACTTCTCGCTCGGACTTATAAGCCTCGGCTTCAAACCCGGCGACGTGGTCTGCATCATCGGTGATAACGAGCCGGAATGGTTCTGGGGAGAGTTCGCCGCTCAGGCAGCAGGCGGCATCGCCACGGGCATCTTCGTCGATGCCATACCTGGCGAAGTTAAATACGTGGCCGCCCACTCCGGAGCCAAATTCGCCATCGTTAACGACCAGGAGCAGACCGATAAATTCCTGGAGATAAAAGACGAGCTGCCCTCACTGAAGAAAATTATTTACTGGGACCCCAAGGGGCTGAAAAATTACGACGACCCTCTGCTCATAAGCTTTGAAGAAGTAATAAGGCTGGGTCACAAAAACGAGGAAAAGCATCCGAAGCTGTTCGAAGAGAACGTAGCTAAGGGCAAGAGTGATGACACAGCTTTCATTTACTACACCTCGGGCACCACCGGCCTGCCTAAAGGGGCCGTTATTACGCACAAGGCGCTGATAAATACAGCCCGCGGCTTCGTCGACCGCTTCCCGTTCACCGGCGAAGACGACCTGGTTTCCAACTTCCCGCCGGCCTGGGTGGGCGACAGCTTTTTCGCCACCGTGCCGCATTTGCTGACCGGGGCCAGGCTCAATTTCCCGGAAGAGCCGGAGACCGTTGCCGAAGACACACGCGAGGTGGGCCCGGAGTTTGTTATCTACGGTCCGCGCCAGTGGGAAAGCATAGTCAGCGACATACAGGTAAAGATTACGGACGCCAATCCGCTAAAGCGATTCTTTTACCGTCTATTTATGCCGGTTGGCTACAAGATAGCCGACCTGAATTTCGATAACAAGAAACCCGACCTGTTCTGGCAGGCGCTCCACGGAGTGGCTTATTTTCTCCTGTTCCGGCCGCTCAAGGATTACCTGGGGTTGGTCAAGGCGCGCATGGCGGTTACCGGCAGCTCGGTGCTCAGCCTGGATACCTTCCGCCTGATACATGCCATCGGCATCGAACTGAGGCAGAACTATGCCTCCACAGAAGCCGGCTTTATTTCATCGCACGGAAAGGGAGAGATCGACTTTCAGAGCGTGGGCCGCCCTGCCGTCGGCGTGGAAGTGAGGGTGACCGACGAGGGTGAACTTCTGGTCAGGAGCGATTGCCTGTTCAAGGAATATCTCGGGGACCCGGAGAAGACGGTGGCGGTAAAGATAAACGGCTGGTGCAAGACCGGAGACGCAGTGAATATTAACGACCAGGGACACCTGATATTCATGGACCGCGTGGAACATATGGGAGAGCTGGCTTCGGGCACCAGGTACGCTCCGCAGTACATCGAGGGCAGGCTCAGGTTCAGTCCCTACATAAAAGATGCCATGATGGTGGGCGGCAAAGACAGGGATTTCGTCGGCGCCATCGTCAATATAGACTTCGCCATGGTGGGCAAGTGGGCGGAACGACACCATGTGCCGTATACCACCTTTGTTGATTTGTCCCAGAAAAAAGAGGTGGCCGACCTGGTACAGAAGGACCTGGCCAGGGTAAACAGCTACCTGCCGGAAGCTTCCCGCGTAAGGAAATTCGTGCTGCTGCACAAGGAGTTCGACGCTGATGAGGCTGAGCTTACCAGAACCAGAAAGCTGAAAAGGAACGTCGTTGAAGACCATTATAAAGACCTTATTGACGCCATGTACACCCAGAAAAAGAGCGTGATGGTAGAGGCACCCATAACATATCGCGACGGCCGGAAAGGCGTGGTTAAAACGGCCGTAAACGTGAGGCAGGTGAACTAGATGGCAGCGCTGCTTCAGTATGTGCTTACTGGGCTGGCCGTTGGCATCGTCTACGCGCTCATTGCCCTGGGTTTTGCACTTATCTGGAAGTCGAGCTCGGTGGCCAATCTGGCGCTGGGCCAAATCGTTCTGATCTCGTCATGGTTTACCTACAGCATGATCAGCAGCAACCAACTGGGTCTGCCTTACTGGATAGGTTTACCTCTGACGATCGGCTTTGCCATTTTCCTGGGCTGGATAATAGAAAGGTTCACGTTGCGGCCGCTGATTGCCCAGCCGATACTGGCCATGATAACCGTTACGCTGGGCGTGGGTTACTTTCTGGAAGGAGTGGTTACTTTCGTGTGGCCGGTAAGTGTGGGCTCATTACCGCGGTTATTTCCGATACAACCGATTCATGTCGGGCCGGCCGTGATTTCCCAGCAATATTTGTGGGCGGCGGTGATTTCGCTGCTGCTATTCGGCGTGCTGTCGATATTTTTCAAATATCACAAGATGGGTATTGCCATGAGGGCAACGGCCGACGACCAGATGGCGGTGCAGGCTTGCGCCATACCTGTGACCAGCGTCTTTTCTGCTTCCTGGATTTTTGCCTGTATAGTGGCGGCTATCGGCGGAGTCCTTGTTTCCAGCATCGCCGGCATTACCAACGGCCTGGTGGAAACAGGCCTGAAATCGTTCTCGGTGGTCATACTGGGAGGGCTTGACTCGTTTATCGGCTGCATGGTAGCGGGGCCTATCGTGGGCTTGTGCGAAAACCTGGGTGGCGGTTACCTGACGCCGATAATCGGTGCCGGGATTAAGGATATCATCCCGTACATCATCATTGTGATCGTAGTGATTATTAAACCTTACGGGCTTTTCGGCGAGACGAGGATAGAGAGGATTTAATGGATTTACCCAGCGGTACGCGTAATTACGATTACGCCACGGACATGGCGGTGCTGCGGACGAAAACGCACTGGGTGCTGTTCTTCGGTTTCCTTATAGTGCTGTTTACGGCTCCGCTTTATCTGCGTGACAACATGTTGTCGGTATTGAATTTAATAGGTATAACCGTAATCGCCGTCACCGGCCTTAATATACTCGTCGGCTACTGCGGTCAGCTGTCGATCGGGCATGCCGGCTTCATGGCCGCAGGCGCCTACACCAGTGGCATTCTAACCAGTCAACTCCACTGGCCATTTTTGATAGGACTGCTTTGTGCCGGGCTGAGCGCTGGACTGATAGGTATCATCTTCGGGCTGCCGTCGGTCCGCGTCAAAGGTTTTTACCTGGCAATAACCACGATTGCTGCCCAGTTCATAATTATCTGGGTCATTAACCACTGGACAAACGTGACCGGTGGCTTTAATGGTATGAACGTCACCAAAGCGTCTATGGGCGGTTTTGTTTTCAGAAGCCAGGCCAGCCAGTACTTTTTGATAATGGCGGTGGCTGCACTCTGCGTCTTTTTTGCCAAGAACCTGGCCCGGGGTAGGGTCGGCCGCGCCTTTATCGCCGTCAGGGACAACGACCTGGCAGCGGAGGTCATGGGCATCAACCTGCTATATTACAAGCTGCTGGCGTTCTTCGTCGGTTGTTTTTTGGCCGGCATTGCCGGCGCTTTGCAAGGCCAATTGTATGGATTCTTAAATGCAGAATACTTTACACTTACCACTTCGATACTGTATATAGGTA
>CAZJQG010000031.1:0-29064 GCA_964548415.1 uncultured Dehalococcoidales bacterium
GTAGGGGTGTAGCTCAGATGGAAGAGCAGCGGTCTCCAAAACCGCAGGTCGCGGGTTCGAATCCTGCCGCCCCTGCCATCCCCCAAAAATTACCAGAAGCTAAATCCTTCACTGTTAATTAAAAGTGGTAGAAGGTGCAAGGTTCCGTAGAGCCGCAGTCGTGGTAGACTTTATTACCTGACTGCCTGAACTTTCGGGTCGGTATCAGAAAACCCGCAGACATCCACAACGTTTCCAGGGTCTTGCATTTTGGACAGACAACGATAACCTCGTCAGGGGATGAACAGTTGTCCAGTCCGTTATCTATCAGCGCGATCTGAACAGGTTCTTGGGCTAATGCAATGGACATGTTCCCTCCCTCCAAATAAATTTTATAATGTTATTTTAGGTGAGTACCTATAAAGAAATCATAAAAAAGAAATGCTAATCATAAAAAATTCATTAAATTTTGCGAAAATCGGCCTGATCGACAGCCACCGCCTGCAATAATAAGAGGCGGTCGGACATTAAACCGCCTGATTAACGGCAAGTCCAATTCTCAGTAATCCCAGCGGCCCGCCCTGATAGGCCATATACTAATATCGGAGGGAAAGCGGTATGAAAAATATCGAATAAAGCGTTGGCTAGAATTGCCAGTGATACCACCCACACCGGCCAGTTTTGCTTTAGCGCTTCCAGAATTCGGACGGAAATAACCTTCCTTGGGCCAGCTTGGGAAGTTGGTCAATTCTGCCACAACCTACCTTGATATTAATATACTGTACTGCCGGGAAAAACGCGCTGTCATTAAGAATGCAACAATACAAAGATATCTATCTGGACTTCGCTCACGCCCAGGCATATAAAATGAAAGCAATGACTAAGGGTACAACTGGTTCCCATCGTCATCTTCGATGATAATTGCGTCGACCGGACAGCTTTCAGCGGCATTCATAAGTGTATCTTCATCGACGGAATTGGGTTTCAGCACTACAGCTTTGTTACTTTTGTCGAGTTCAAACACCGTAGGCGCCGCAGCGACGCAGTTTCCCACACCGATGCATAAATCTCTATCAACCTTCACTCTCACCAATCACCTCCGAAGAACTGATGTTCAGCGGCTAATGCCTGAGATTTATTTTGTCTTCAGCGCTACATTAAGTAATACGTAGCCTATAGCGCCCAGGGCTAAGGCCAGTACGACCATGAACCCGCCCGTAGCCATGGCTATATCGGTCACGCCAAAGCTAAGTACCGCCAGATATAGATAGTTTTCCAGGTTTAAGGCCTGAGCATAGGTTACATCCTGCGGATTAGTTGGGTTGAATTTGCTGCCCGCGAGCAGGGCTGAATATGTCGGCGCTATGGTATGCCTGTGCCCTCTTACCGTGTCACCGGCTATCTGAGCCGTTGTTGCGTTATCTATGATCTCATTGGCCATGTTTCCGGTGACGCCAAGGTCCGATAATCTAACGTTTTCCTGCTTCATGGTATCGGAAAGCCAGACATACTTCGAAGCACCCTCGTACATAAAGACGACACCCATAACCAAAGCAATGGCTCCCAATACAAAAATTAGAATGCTTAGGTTTCTGATTGTTTTGTTCATTTCTCCACCTTCCCATTGGCTTAATTACAGTCAAAATAGTATCAGGCGGATAATAACAAAGTCATAAAAACACGGGGGTAAAAGTTAAAAAGTCATAACATTTGTGCTCACCGCTCGCAGCGCCATGCTATCACGTTATATCTATGTGACCTGAATGCTTGAATATGTGGTAGAACTTGTCCCAAAAAATGTAACGTTTTCTTAACTTTTCTGTGCCCTTATTTATGACTTTTTAATAATCAATGAGCTATCGTATATATAGTAAATCATGGCGGCAACTGTAAAGAAAAAGAAAGAGGAACCCGAAGGAGGCCATATGAGTTTCAAGGCATACGTGATTATGGATAGTCCCGCCGAAAAAACCGCTAACATGGTTAGAACACTCAGAAAAAAACCTGGAGTCGTATCTGTAGACCGGATTGAAGACTCTCCACAGGTTATCATGGTCGTGGAAGCCCCTGAACGAAGAAGGCTGGCCAAACTAACCGTACAGGCGATTTCATCGGCCGACAGCATCGCCACCGTGATGCAATTGCTCACCGCCACCAGTAACTAAAATTGGCTCTACTGACAAGCAATTACCAGGCCAGGAAAGGAGACAGAGATGGCAAAGACAACTGCGGCAGCCAGGACATCTACAGCGTCCTGGAAAGGGGAGATAATCGCCCAAACAGACAGGGCCATTCTCGTGGAAGGCAACCTGTATTTCCCACCAGATTCCGTCAAAAAGGAATATCTGAAAAACAGTGATACCAGATATCATTGCCCGTGGAAGGGGGAGGCAGGCTATTATAATATTATGGTTAAAGGCGATGTCAACAAAGATGCCGCCTGGTACTATTATGACACCACTGAAGTAGCCGACCCCATTAAAAATTATGTGGCTTTCGATAGAAGCTTGGGAATAAAAACCGAAGGGACAGCCGTCAGCACCATAGTTCCTCCATAGGAAATACTGGAGTATATTGGATTCCTTTATCATATGCATGATCCGTCGTGGTTAATATCGGAGAATGATGTACGGTAGTAACAATGATAAGAGTACAACGTGTTTATCAATCATCGACGCAACGTGAAGGCAAGAGCTTTTTAGTAGACAGGCTCTGGCCTCGAGGAATAAAAAAGGAAGCACTGCGTTTCGATGTCTGGCTTAAAGAGGTCGCACCCAGTGATAGCCTGCGCAATTGGTATCATCATGACCCTGAGAAATGGGAGGAATTCAAGCGCCGCTATTTCTCGGAGCTGGACGAAAAGCCTGAACTCTGGAAACCGATACTGGAAGCTGCGCGACAAGGTAATGTTACCCTTTTATACAGTGCTAAAAACGAAAGCCATAACAATGCTGTGGCCTTGAAAACATACCTGGAAAAGATACTTTAGGACATCGAAGCTTAATTTCATCAGATATGCTTTAAACTACTATTAGAACTATGTTAAGGAGGTAAGTATGTGCTGGAATTGCGGTTGTATGTTACCGGACGACGACCACGGTAATCCGGATAATCTCACCACAGAGAGGATGAAGAAAGCAGCTAAAGCGGGCGGCAGCGAGACGATTCATAAAATGATGGATAATCTAGTAGCTACTTACCAGCAAAAGGTTATGGGAACTCCGGCCGACGTTACGCCGGTGGCTTTAGACATTATTTACTACCGCGAGGTCTACGGAAAAGACATCCAGGAAATAAATACCAGTTGCTGACGAGCTGTCAGACGAAATCTTTGGAATTATCTGATAGAATACGTTGGCTATGAACCAACCGTGGGCTGTAGATACAGAGAGCTTATTACAGTCTCTAAATACAGACGCCAGTACCGGACTCAGCCAAACTGAAGCCGATAACAGGCTCAAGCAATCAGGCCCCAACCGGCTGACCATAGAAAGAAAGGTCAGCTTCTGGGGTGTATTCCGGGAAGAAATTACAGAGCCGATGATACTGCTGTTGCTTGTCGTCGGCATTATCTACAGCATCTGGGGGAAAGCCAGTGACGCTATAACTATCTTCGTCATAATCATAGCGCTGGTTTTTGTGGAGATATTTACCGAATATCGAGCTAAGAAGGGAGTGGCCGCTCTTAGAAAATTCTCTCAGCCCACCGTTACTCTACTGCGCGACGGCCGGTATCAAAGTGTGCCAACCCCGGAGATAGTTAAAGGCGATATAGCCATACTGGAAGTAGGCGAAATCATTCCTGCCGATATTAGAATAATCAATTCATTCGGACTCCAGGCTAATGAGTCGGCTCTTACCGGTGAGTCGACGCCGGTTCCTAAATACGAGAAGAAGCTATCGAGCACTACAATCCTGGCCGAAAGAAATAACATGGTTTTTGCGGGAACAACCATTACCCGCGGTCGCGCCGTGGGCTTGGTAACCGCAACCGGCATGGAAACCGAACTAGGCAGAATAACCGGCCTTGTTATCGAGGCCAAAGAACCCCGCACTGGGCTACAGCAGGCCATGAAGCAGCTAGCCGGGCTATTAGTATGGGTTGCTGTTTCTTTCAGCGCCATCATCCCGGTTATCGGATTTTTACAACATAAGCAGTTAAAGGACATGATTCTTACCGGCCTTTCCCTGTCATTCGCTACCATACCTGAAGAATTACCCATCATTATCACCATGGTACTCGGGCTTGGCGCCCTCACCCTTTCCAAAAAAAATGTGCTAATTCGGCGGTTGAGTACGGCGGAAACGCTCGGGGACATAACTACGATTGTCACTGACAAAACCGGGACAATTACCGAAAACAAGATGGCTCTCGACTCCATCTGGTCTGACGGCACCGCAAAATCATTTTCAGAAAACCGGTTCACTGAGGCTGAGTTGCGCCTGCTCCGCATCGGATTGTTGACCTCCTGTACTCGGATCACTGGAAGCGGATGCTCCTCCAATGACCCGATGGAAGCCGCGATTATTGAGTCAGCTGAAGCCGCAGGCCTTGTTCCTGAAGACGTGCTGACTAAATACGCTTTGCAAACAGAGTTTAGCTTCGATAACGAGCGAAAAATGATGTCCGCTGTTTTCCGCCACAACGGCGAATCGGTTGTTTACGCCAAGGGGGCCCCCGAGGTCATTTTGAATAAGAGCTCACACCTGCTACACGAGCAATCGGAGATAAAGAAAACGGCTAAAGATGACATAGCCATTGGAAATGTCATTGAAAAAATGGCCGGTCAGGCAATGAGAGTTATCGCCTTCGCCTACAAAGATATTGGATCGGAAGTTAATATCAGCCAGGACGCTTCTGAAGATAATCTGATATTCGTGGGCCTGGTTGGGCTTGTTGACCCCCTGCGGTCAGGAGTTATAGACGCATTCGAAACAACCAAGGAAGCAGGCATAAGGACGGTTATTGTCTCAGGCGATTATCCTCTAACGGTACAAAAGGTAGCATCAGAAGTAGGAATAGATGCCGGCAGCCCCGCTATCACGGGCGCTGAACTTGATCGTATAGATGACAATGAGCTTAAGAAAAACCTGAGCCAGGTTTCACTTTATGCTCGAACTACTCCAGAACAAAAACTCCGTATAGTGCGTTTGCTTCAGGAGTCCGGACAGATTGTTGCCGTAACCGGCGATGGCATCAACGACGCTCCAGCCCTAAAGAGTGCTAACGTAGGTATCGCCATGGGAGAAACGGGCACTGAAGTTGCCCGAGAGGCAGCCGGCATGGTACTGGCCGATGATAGTTTCAGTTCTATTACTGCCGGAGTCAGAGAAGGTAGAAAGATCTTCGATAATCTTAAAAAAGGTGTTACTTACTACCTGAGCGTCAAAATTGCACTCGTACTCACCTTTTTGATTCCTCTCATCCTCGATTTACCTTTCCCCTTTTCACCTATCCAGATAATTCTGCTGGAACTTTTCATGGACCTGGCCGCATCGACTACTTTTGTAGTGGAGCCAATGGAACCAGGAACCATGCAGAGGCCACCCCGCTCACCAAAGGAAAGGTTCATTAACCGGACTATGTTGGAGAATATGTCTACAGGAAGCCTCTGTCTGGCTGCAGCCGTTCTTATAAACTATCTATCTGCTTGGTATCTGGGCTGGGGAGCCGCAGAAGCACAGACGCTCGCGTTTGCCACCTGGTTAGTGGGACACGTGTTCCTGGCAGTCACCATGCGGTCCCATCGGGAGTCTATATGGAAGATAGGACTTTTTTCAAATAAAGCCTTGCTAGTGTGGGCGGCTGCCGCCCTGGCGTTTCTAATCCTGGTCACTAACGTGCCAATTTTACAAACGCCTTTAAAACTGACTTCTCTGAGCGCCATTGGCTGGGTGGCAGCGTTCACCACGCCACTTATTACCGTGTTCTTCTTTGAAATAAAAAAATTGGTGGGCCGCAGAAGGCGAAATAAAGTATTACCGGGACTGACGTCTACTGCAGTGAATTAAATCTTATTATGAAGGGCTGGCAATAAGCGTAGATAAGGTCTTGTTCTGCTGCCCATTCCTCGTGTAGTCTATCTCTACCCTGTCCCCTATATGCGCTGACACAATCGCTTGCCTTAACTCTCCGGCACTCGTTATCTGTTCACCGTTAAACTTGGTAATTATATCTCCTACCTGAAGCCCAGCCTGAGCAGCTGGGCTGCCGGCATCAATAGTAGTTATTACCACGCCGTTGTTGCTGGGCATAACTCCCACTCCGAGATAAGGCCTCACAACATGCCCCTGCTGCACCAGCTGTTGAATGACCGGCAAAGCCGGCGTTATGGCAATAGCAAAACCGATATTTTCCGCTTGAGAAGCCACAGCTGTATTGATTCCGATTACCTCGCCTTTCATGTTCAACAGCGGTCCCCCGCTGTTTCCGGGATTGATGGCCGCATCCGTTTGAATCAGGTCATTGAGTATATTGCCGTTAGGTTCCTGTATTGACCGACCGATATAGCTAACGATGCCGGATGTAACCGTAGGTCCCCCTTCCAATGCCAGTGCATTGCCAATGGCCACAACGCCTTCCCCCACCTGAAGTGTATCTGAGCTTCCAATTTCTGCAACGGGCAAATTCTTAGCGTTGATCTGGACCACCGCCAGATCGGTGAAAGCATCTCCATTTACTTTGACGGCATCGTAACTTTTACCGTCATTCGTTATAACCGTGACCGTCTGAGCTCCACTTATAACGTGATTATTGGTAACAATGTAGCCGTTGCCGTCAATGACTATTCCGGTACCGACGCCCTGAGTGGGTATCGGTTGCAGAAAAATATCGTAAGTGGTTATTTGTGTGTGTACAGCCACCACACTGGGTGTTATCTTCTTAACGATATCCGGGATTGTCAGCACGGGCAAGTTGGAAGCTATCCCATCGCTCCACGGGGGCACCCAGGAGGCACTAATGGACTGTCCCGTTACAAATTTTGCGGGTTGCACCTGAGCCTGACCTGCCGCCGGCGTCTGGACGACGGTCACTGAGCAGCTGCCGGCCACAACAATAATAACGGCCAACGCTAGTGCAAATAATGAAATTGTCAGCCTTTTTCTTATCCTCATTCCATCATCTCCTGTGTGCGCGTGCTTACCTTAAAGCGCATTTTTTATTTCATTAAGGGCCGGTAACGGTAAAGGTACCGGTCATTATCGTCGGATGGATATCACATCGAAAAAAGTAGGTCCCGGGAGTAGTCGGAGCCATAAAATTATAAGGTATAGTCTTCGGGCCGGTGACCACGTCACCTCGAAAAATAAGGCTGGTTGCCGCGGGAGTGGTATAAACCGCGAAATTGTGCGGAATACCGCTGTCCTGATTGTCAAAAATGACGGTGACATCGGCACCGGCGGGCACAGTGATATTCTTAGTATCAAAGGCGATGTTTTTAGCGCTGATACTAATAGTCACAGCCTGTGCTCCTGAAGACGGCGGTGCCTTACTGTCTTGTACTGGTGTAGAAGAAGACGACGATGCGCAACCAATCAGCAAAGGTATAGCCAGACCCGAAATCAAAACTAGGAAATATTTGCCTAGGTATCCCTTCATATTATTACCCCTCCTAGTTTTATTTATAGCACTATGTGTACTCTAAAAATACTACCAAGTTAAAATTGCAAAGTCATAAAATAAGAGATATAAAAGTTAAAAAGTTGTGAAATTCGTACAGTGACTCAACGAGCGCTGATTGATCTATTGAGGGCGCCGATTCGTATTCCGCTTGGTACGGCGGTGTTCCAGCGGTAGAGTAAAAAGGAAGGTAGCCCCGCTTCCGGGCTCCGATTCCACCCAGATGCGGCCTCCATGGGCTTCTACCAGCCTCTTACAGACCAGAAGGCCCAGGCCTATGCCTTTGATTGTCGTAGTCTGACCTAATTCCAGCCTCTCGAAGGGTTTAAACAGCTTATCCTGGTCGTGAAGCGAGATACCGGCTCCTTCATCCTTGACAGCCAGTATAAGATTCTGATCAACGCAACCAGCAGAAACGGTTATAGTGCTGCCATCGGGCGAATATTTTACTGCGTTTTCCAGTAGATTATATAGTACGTGCTGCAATCTCACCGGATCGACATAAACTTCAGGCAATCTACTCAAGACCTCTATAATGAAGTTGCGGACCGGTGCTTGCTGTTTTATCTTATTAACGGCGTCCTGTACTTGGTCTTCAACGCTAACCAGTTCCCTGTGCAAAAGCAAACGCTCGGATTGGGCTCGCGAAAGTTCCAGCAGGTTCGATAACAGATGAGATAGGGATTCCGCTTCCCATGCCGCGTCGCGTAATAGCTGGTTCTTTTCATCTGCAGATAAGCGGGCTTCTTCAGTCAATATCGTGTGTAGTCCCCCAATAATTACCGTAAGCGGTGTACGCATTTCATGTGACACCAGGCCGATAAATTCGTCCTTCAACTCGTCCAGCTGCTTCCTAGCTGTGGTATCTATCAAAGATAACACCAGACCTTCGACCTTCCCCGTAGCACCTTTTACTGGTGTCAGTGTCCAGTCCCAGTAGGTAACACTTCTTTCGGGCTGTCCGAAAAAAGAAAACGGTTTATCCTTGTATTCCACCGGCTTTCCGGTATCCCTGACACGTTCGAAGATAGCCTGGTTCTCCTTGTCGGGAAATAGCGCGAAGTGATTTTTACCTAGCAACTCCTGGACCGTATATCCTGAACCTTTGGCGTACGCTGAGTTTACTCTAACAAAATTGAACTGCGGGTCAAGATAGGCCAGATGCGTGTTGGTATATTCTATGGCTACTTGTAAGGTTTCTTTTTCTCTTAACAGTGCTTCTTCCGCTTGTTTACGTTCCGTAATATCCTGGCCCTGGGCTATAGTGGCTATTATTGTCTTTCCATCGGCTGCATATATATTAGCCGAATTCCACAGAACTGTGCGTACTTCGCCATTAGCGCCCGTAATAGGTATTTCAACCGTTACCCAGTGCTCTCCGCTTAATGTACGCCGAATATTTCTTAAGGAGGAACGTTTGCTTTCCTGCGGGAATAGTATGTCTAGTTTTCGGCCGACGACTTCGTGGGCCTTATGTCCGGTCAGGTTTTCGAAAGCATGATTGAACCTGGTTACATTAAAGGAAGGGTCCCAAACTATGATCGGGGCGTTGGCATACTCCAGCAGATTATTTAAATAATCGCTGGTCTCGCGAAGTGTTTTTTCAGTTTGTTTCTGTCTGGTGATATCGCGGTTCACCATCACCAGGCCCACCCTGTTGCCGGCACTATCTTTCAGCGCAGCAGCCGCTACGAACATATTAGCCAGACCACCGTCTTTTCTGGTATGAATTACTTCGCCGCTCCAGAATCCCTTTTCATAGATCTCTGCTCGCGTGAGTTCTCTGTTTGTGCCAACAAACGTTCCCTTTAGTATTTCCGGTAATGGCTTTCCTACAACCTCTTCCCGTGTCCAACCGTATGCTTGCTCGGCAGCCCTGTTCCACGATTGAATATTCCAGTCGAGGTCGGTAGCTATAACTGCATCCGAGACATTGTTTAATATATTCGCCTGGTACTGGAGAGCATCCTCTGCCAGTTTGCGCTGAGTAATATCCGCAATGGCGCCAACGATGTGTATAGCTCGGCCTTTTTCATCGCGTACAATTTTGGCTGTATCTTCAACATAAATATATTGTCCGTTTTTGTGACGTATCTGATATTGAATACGATAGTCTTGAGCAGTACCCATGAGTTCTGACAGTTTCTTTCTAATAGATACTGAATCCTCGGGATGCATCTGGCTGTACCACCAGCGGCGCGATAACGGAATCTCGTCCTGCTTATAGCCAATAAGCTCTTCAAAACCGCTTACCGCAATTACCTTGCCTGTATCCACGAATAAATCGTAGACCATAGTGTGAGAGACTGCAGATGCCAGTTGGAATCGTTCCTGACTTTCCAGTAGAGCACTTTTGGTAATTTTATATCCTGATTTTTCCAGACGTTCCCATTCCCCTTCTCTTTTTACCAGGGCGAATTCATGATTTCTAACAACGTCCAGCACGTCAGCACCAGAGCATTTATCCACAGAGTATGTACATAGCGCTAGCATCTTGTACTTACTTATAACATCATTCACGGAGGCTTCGTAATCTGTGAAGCTTTCCCAATCTTTCCGCTCGAGCCAGAACGTGTTTCCCGAGAGGCGTAATCCGGCGAACCCTTTATCCAGAGCCTGGTTCACCTTTTCAATCCAGCCGTCAAGCACTCTCCCCGACTCGAAAACACCACTTTGAAGATACCACTTCTCGTGAGGTATTATCTCTATTTGCCCTTTCTTTAAATATTGTGCGAAGTCGGGCATGGCTTTTTCTATGGCTGTTTTTGCTTCGGCAGCGCTTAAAGGTTCGGCGGTGATCCACATGCAAAATTCATTGCCCTCCAAACCCGTTCTGAAATACGGCACCAGGATATCCACTAAGTCCTGCCTGGTTTGATAGAACTGGCAAAAATGGGTGCCCCAGGGCACATTGCCAACTACTTTACTGCCTGTTTCTCTCAGTTCAACAACCACAATGCCCGCTCGCTGTCAGACGATAGTATATGTTACAAGAAGCTCCTAGTATTATTTTAAGTTTAACCCTGGACTGGGTCAAGAACGAATCCACGCTTAGTGTGCCAGCCTGAGTTAAACGCATTGACATTCAGATTGTAGCGTACTGTGTTATAATGTAATAGGGCTTTCGATGGATAAGTTCTCAATCTTATTGGTTGACGACGAAGAAAGGATAATTAACTTTCTCAAGGCCAAATTTAAGCTATCGGGCTACGATGTACTGGTAGCCACCAACGGCGCCGAAGCCCTTGAGCAGTTCAAAACACATCAGCCGGACCTGGTAGTGCTTGACCTGGTAATGCCAAAGATGGACGGCTTCGAAGTCTTGAAGGAACTCCGGAGCTTCTCCTCAGTGCCGGTCATTATACTTAGCGCTAAAAGGGCGGATGTCGATAAGATAAAGGGGCTCCATCTCGGAGCCGATGACTATTTGCCCAAGCCCTTCAATCCCGATGAACTCCTTGCCAGGATAGAAGCGGTAAAACGCCGCATGGAGCCGGTGGAAAGGCGCAAAACCAGCGAAAGCATATCATTCGGTGATGTTGTTATGGACTTTAAGACGCATTCCGTATCTGTCAAAGGTAAGGTGGAGTACCTAACTCGAATCGAATGGCTTTTGCTGAGCGAACTGGCACAAAACTCAGGCCGGGTTATGCTTTACGAAGAGCTCCTTTCCCGTGTATGGGGCCCGGAATACCGCAATGATGTGCAGCTTCTCAGGACGTGGGTCAGCCGTCTCAGGTCCAAACTCGAAGATGCCCGGGACGAGCCTAAACTCATCGTAACCATGCCGCGAGTAGGCTATATTCTTAAGCCAGCCTGACTTCAGGAATAACCTGTAGATTCCTGCCAATCTTACATCTGATCCGGTCCGTCACCAATCCGTTAGCTGTTGCCCTTAATGTTATATTTTTTTAATTTTTAGGGTGGCAGTTTTATGACTTTGTAACTAGCGGCACGGTATCATGTTTGGGTATAGCTCGTGCTCCATTTTGGATGGGCACGTTCGGGAAAAAGGGCAAGCATGTGCATAAGAGCTTACTTATTGCTGCAGACAAAAACTGGCGTCACTCAAGAAAAAATCCTCGAACTTCTGAACCGGCCAGGCATAATAGCGGCAGACGTACTGGAGGGGACACTTAACCTGATGTTGGTGCTCGAAGCCGGGCAACGGAATGAACTGGTCAGGGACATAGAGCAAGCCCTCGACTCGGTTGAACCGATTAATGATTTACGTCTTTTCATCGGACGGGACGAATACTCGCCTATTCCCAGTGCTGTCGGAGTTTGAAACAATACAAAGGAGTTCACCATGGCTATCTCAGGTAAATACGGAAAAGTGTCTATTCCACGCATAGATGAGAATGAACCGGTGTTCATTCTGCGGGCCCAGGACAAGTTGGCTGGACCGGCCATTGAAATGTATCGTTTGTTGGCTGTTTCTCATAATAGTCAGGTAACGCGCGCTTTAGACAAAGAAATCGACCGTTTTCGTAAGTGGAAAGGTACGAAGAAATTACCCGATTAAGGAAATAATTATCTGGCTACTTAATCGAACCAGGTGTGTAAAACGATGACAAGGTTACGCGCTCTTATTCTGGCAGGAGGTTTGGGGCAAAGAATGGGAATTCTTTGTCAGGCGAGGCCGAAACCTATCTTGCCGTTTGCCTGCCGGTTTAGCATTATCGATTTCACGCTTAGTAACTGCGTGCATTCGGGAATTAGTGAAATAGCCGTCCTGGTGGACCACCACCGTCGTGCCATGTCGGATTATGTATCCGAATGGCGTCGCGTCAATTCCGGCGGTACTAATATAGAAATTCTGGAGCCGGCTACAGGTTCGTATAATGGGACAGCAGATGCCATTTACCAAAACATCGGTTCCTTGCTGGCCGATTCGCCGGAAACAACTTTAATCCTCGCCGGTGACCATGTATATCGCATGGACTACCGGAATATGCTCGCCTTCCATGAACGAGCCGGCGCTGACATTACCATTGGAGTCGTCTCGATACCGCTCAAACAGGCACACCGCTTCGGCATTGTTAAGATCGACGACGAGGGTAGAATCATCGATTTCGTAGAGAAGCCGCAAAAGGCCACGAGCAATCTGGCCTCCATGGGTATTTATTTATTTAATACGCAATCTCTGATTGACCGTCTCATAGAAGACAGCGGCAACTCTCAATCTGACCATGATTTCGGGCGCACTATTATTCCGTCAATGGTAAAAAAACACAAGGTATTCGCTTACAGATTCCAGGAATACTGGCAGGATATAGGCACCGTAGAAGCCTACTACGGAGCCAACATGGAGCTTATACATAAGTTACCTAATATAAGCCTGAACGGTAACTGGCCGATTCTGACCAACGACTTCGACGTGCGGCCTCCGAAGCTGATTAACAACCCAAATATAAGGAACAGCTTAATCGGCGAAGGTTGCACAATTGAGGGACATATTGAGAATTCCATTCTATTTCCAAATGTGACAATTCGAAGGCATGCTACCGTGAGAAACTCCATTGTGATGAGCAATACTGCTATAGATAGCTACACCACCGTTGACCATGCCATTTTGGACGAGGACGTACAACTCGGGCAATTCTGCTACGTTGGATTCAGAGATGATCCCCTGCGGAAACAGAAAAGTATAACCGTAGTCGGTAGAGGAACAACGATACCCGATTACAGCGCCCTCAACCATAAAGATAAATCTGAAGCCAGGCTTCAGGAAGCCGGTTCACTGGTTAAGTCAAACGCCCAAATGATTAAATTAACGTAATTATATAATCGCCTGATTTTACCTGTTGCGGGGGCGGGGCTCGATAAATAAGGGAAGGAGGTAAACAAAAAATGGCAATCCAGAGATGGGACCCGTGGGGTTCCTTAACGGAAATGGAAAGACGCATGGAAGATGCGATGAGTCACCCGCTCACACTATGGCGCCGGCCACTAATGTGGTGGACACCATCGGAAGGTATGTTACCTGCTATCGAGATGTTCGATAAGAAGGACAAGATTGTAGTTCGCGCCGAGATACCGGGCGTTAAACCCGAGGATATCGATGTCTCCATCAGTGACAGCATGCTGACTATTAAGGGCGAAAGGAAATCCGAGACTGAAGTTAAAGAGGAGGATTACTATCGAAGCGAGATGACATACGGCAGGTTCTCGCGCTCGGTTTCCTTGCCGGAAAAAGTACAGGCCGAACACATAGACGCCAATTACGATGATGGCATACTCGAGGTAACCTTATCCAAGGTACCGGAAGCCAAACCGAAGAAAGTTGCTGTCAAAGCCAGGTCGAAGTCTAAATGACCCGGTGTCCTGCCCCCAGAGATGCAGCTTGAAAATAGTAATATGTCAACGCAGAGGATGCTCAAATAATTTCCGATAATTCGTCGAAAGCCATGAGGAGCTAAGAAAACACCATGTACGACCTGATGATAATAGGTGGCGGACCTGCGGGCATGACGGCTGCTGTCTATGCAGCCAGAAAGAAACTGAGTACGTTACTGCTCAGTGAAGATATCGGCGGACAAATCAATATAGCACTGGGTTCCGAAAAATACGTTAGCTATCAGATACTGGATGGCAGCGAACTGATACGGAAATTTGAAGAGCAGGTGAAGCGGTTTCCGATTGAGCAAAAAACCGGCGAACGAGTAACCAGCCTGTCACAGAAAAATGGGGCTTTCGAAGTTAAGACCGACCGGGGTTCGATCTACGGTTCCAGGGCGGTGGTCATTGCTGCCGGCAAGCGTCCCAGACAGCTTAATGTCCCTGGCGAAGAAAAATTTATCGGCCTCGGCGTCACCTATTGCGTAGCCTGCGACGGCCCGTTATTTGCGGGTATGAGGGTGGCTGTCATCGGGGGCGACAATTCGGCGTTGGAAGCGGCCGACGACATGGTCAAGGTAGCCGAACACGTCTATCTCATCACGCCCGGAGTTCCGGCCGGCGACCAAATTATTCTGGATAGGTTGAAGAAGGCTGGAAAAGTTACCATATTGCAGCAGCACGAAGTGCGGGAAATTAAGGGCGATAAGTTCGTCGATGCCATAAAAATAATGGATGCCGCCCAAAATCAGGAAAGGGAACTAGAGGTCGGCGGCGTTATTATCGAGATGGGACTGATCCCGAGCTCAGATTTCATTAAAGATGTACTTACATTAAATCAGAAAGGGGAAATAGAAGTGGACTGTCTGGGCGCCACCAGTGTACCCGGTGTCTTTGCTGCTGGCGACGTCACCAACATTCCGGAAAAACAGGTAGTTATTGCCGCCGGCGAGGGAGCCAAGGCAGCTTTGCAGGCAAATCGATATTTGCAGCGGCTTACTGTATAGTATATATATGATTATCTTTCTATAAATATAAATAAAACGGAGGTTAAAAAATGGCTTATGAGGCAAAGGACTACAGCAAATTGTTGGGCATGGAGGGTTTCAGCGATATACTATTGAATAATCATTTCACGCTCTACAAGGGCTACGTGACCAACACCAACAAGGTCATGGAAACGCTGGCAGCCATGTTGAAAGACGGCAAGGCGGGCACGCCCGAATATGCCGAACTTCATCGGCGCCTGGGTTGGGAATTTAACGGTATGAGGTTACATGAATATTACTTCGAGAACCTAGGCGGTAAAAAAGCGCTGGATATGTCAGGTAAACTGGCCAAGAAACTGGCAGCAGATTTCGGCAGCTACGAGACCTGGCTTCAGGATTTCAAGGGCACGGCGGCCATGCGCGGCATCGGCTGGGCGATCCTGTATCAGGACAACGTCAGCGGCAAGCTCTTTAACCAGTGGATAAACGAACATGACGTCGGCCATCCGGCGGGCTGCATACCCATTTTGATTCTGGATGTCTTCGAGCACGCCTTCATGACGGACTACGGGCTGAAGCGTGCGGATTACATCGAAGCAGTTATAAAGAATCTGAACTGGGCTGTGGCGGAAGGCCGGCTTAAATAAAGGCCCCCGGCTTCTGCGTCTTATACTGGCCGGTGCACTGACCGTATTATCCTGAGGATCCATCTCCTGATGAAACTTGTTATTTTTGACCTGGATCAAACTCTGGTCGACCTGATATCAGTGCATGATGCTACGGCGCAGGAATTATTCAGGACCTTTTTTAATGTGCATGTCAGCCTTAATGAGATAGATTTTGCGGGTAAAAGCCTGACTGAAAATTTAGCTGAACTGGCCAGGTTAAAAGGTGTAGCTGAAAACGAGTTCGTTCAGAAAAGCAAATCTCTACTACAAAGTTACAATAAAATTTTCGAGGCGAAGCTCCCACCTACAGCTGCAAACTATATCCTTCCCGGTGTAATACCGCTTCTCCAGGAGCTGTCAAAAACTGACAATCTGGTCGTTCTATATACGGGTGACTCGCCCGGCGTTACCGAGCGCGTGTTAAAAGTCACCGGCCTGAATAAATACTTCAAATTTTCGGTACACGGGACTGAAGCTAATAGCCGCGTCGAACTGGCTGAAATGGCGATAGCCAAAGCTGAAGAGTTGACCGGGAATAAATTCGTAGGTAAAGACGTCGTTATTATCGGTGACTCCGTGCGCGATGTAGATTGCGGAAGACAACTGAACGCATTGACTATTGCCGTGGCCACAGGATTTCATTCCGAAAAAGAGCTCCGGAGCAGGAATCCTGACTATCTGTTCAAGAATCTGGAAGAGTACTCAAAAGTAGTACAGATCATAGAAGAATCGCCGAGCAGCGTGAGCGCGGTTGAACTAAGCAGTCGCTCAATTGCCAAAGAAGGTGGAGGTAACTTGTAGTGGCAGAAAAATATGATGCGATAGTTGTCGGTACTGGCTCGGGCATGGTGGTTGTCGAAGAGGCATTGGCACACGGGCTGAAAGTGGCACTTGTGGATAAAGGCCCTACCGGCGGCACGTGCCTCAATAACGGATGCATACCCTCGAAAATGCTGATACTTGCCGCCGATAGAATAATGGAGGCACAGGAATCAAAAAAACTTGGCGTAACTGCTGAGATAAAAAATATCGACTTCAAATTCATCATGGAACGCATGAGAAAAAATATTGCCAGCTACAGGGACAGAATGGCCCAGGGCCTTAAGGAAGTCGATGGTCTGGCATTCTATGAAGGAGAAGCGCGCTTAACTAAGGACTATACTCTCGAGGTAAACGGCAAAACCATTTCCGCTAACAAAATCTGCATAGCTTCTGGCTCAAGAGTCTCCATACCTCCCATAAAAGGCATCAACAACGTAGATTATTTAACGAACGAGACATTGCTTCAACTAACGGAAAAGCCCCAAAGCATTATAATCATAGGGGGAGGCTATGTTGCCGTCGAATACAGCCATTTCTTCGCAGCCATGGGCACCAGGGTTACTATCTTGGAAATGGCCGACCGCCTGATACTGAGCGAGGAACCTGTAACATCCGAGTTGCTCAAGAAACAGTTAAGCCGGCGCATGGCCGTCCACACCGGTTCCCTGGTCCAGGAGGTGAAGAAACAAAAGGGCAATTGCGTTGTGGTGGCTAAAGACGCCGGCAGTGGCGCTCTCAACGAGTATACCGCAGAAAAGGTACTGGTGGCGGTGGGTAGACAATCGAACGCCGACCTCTTACAAGTAGCTAACACCGGTGTAGAAACCGATTCCCGCGGCTACATAAAAGTAGATGAGTATATGGAAACAACCAGGAAAAACATCTACGCGGTAGGCGATGCCAACGGCCAGCAGATGTTTACACACGTGGCCAACCGGGAAGCAGGTGTAGCCGCCAACAATATATTACACGACGTCAGAGAAAAAATGAGTTACTCCGCGGCCCCCCATGCTGTGTATTCGCATCCCCAAATTGCGTCCGTGGGAATGACCGAGGAGACGGCCAAAAAGGACCATAGCATATTGGTGGGCATCGCAAAATATGCCGAGATAGCTAAAGGGGAAGCCATGATGGAAACTGACAGCTTCGCCAAGGCAATTGTAGACAATGAGACGGATAAAATATTGGGCTTTCACATAATCGGGCCGAACGCGCCCGAGCTAATACAGGAAGTGGTCGATACCATAGAATCGGGCGGCACCGTCAGCAACATCATGTCCAGTATGCACATCCATCCCGCTCTTTCCGAACTGGTACAGCAGGCGCTGGCTAATTTAGCTGAAGTTAAATGAAGACCTGGTAGCGGAAGTTCGCCACCTATAGGGGCAGGATAATTTCTGCCTTAATTTTTAGCATGCCGATTTTTTTACAGGCCCGCCACCGCTTCTCCCCATCTACAATAAGAAAATAGAATCCGGATTCTTCCACAATAATCGGTTCGTTCAATCCGTTGCAGCGGATGTCATCGCAGAGGCGAAGTATAACTTCATCTTCAAAGATAAGCCGTCGATTAGGCAAAACCTTGTCTATTCTGACTTCCCGGATTTCTCGGACCAACATATTTCTCCTAATTATAATCACTACCCGAATTTATGGCTAACGCCATAGCCACCCTTGGGAAATCGCCACTCGATATTCAGTTTGGCACAGCCGATCCGGCAGGAGCCGCATTCCAGGCATCCCTCGTAGTTAACAGCGATGTAATCTTTTTCCACCCGATAAACATTCGCGGGACATAAGTATAAGCATGCCTGGTCTTTGCATTCTTTTATACACTTTTTATTGTCTATAATTCTCAAATGGCTTACTTCATCCACCTTGAAACGGTCCAGAAACAATTTATCCTGCACATTGACGTTCATCTCGTTGCCCTCCATGCCTGCCACATCAATCTAATCAGTCCAGGTATAGACATAACCTGACGGATTTTATCCAGTATCACCCTTTCCTTGGCCTTTTTTGTGACACCGTTAACCGTTATTATTTCCCTGGCGCCGAAAGATACCAGCTCCGGAAGCTGCGTGAATACTTCTTTCCGGTTATACAGAAAGCTTCCGAGCCTTCTATACTTCTTTAAATCTTGCATAACGAACGAAGCATCCAGCCTTTCCCTGTATCCGCCCAGCCCGTTCTCAGAAAAATCACCCGATTTAAAAGCTTCCAGTATGGCCTCGGCTGCCATTTTCCCCGAAGCCATAGCCAGATTATTTCCTTCCCTATGCAGCGTATTGAAAAGCATCGCCGAGTCTCCCACAATAAGATAGCCGTCACCACAAAGTTTCGGAACAGCATCGTATCCGCCCTCGGCCAGCCAGTGAGCGATGTACTCCATGGACTTACCCCCCGAAATCAAGGGCGCTACCATCGGGTGCTGCTTGAAGTTCTCGATCAGTTCATAAGGCTTGAGCTTTAGTGTGGCGAAGTCGGCCAGGTTACCTCCTATTCCCAATGATATCGAGCTGTGATTGGTATAAATAAAGGCGACACCATCCATGCCCTCGGTTACCTTCCCGAGTATCTCTATAGTGATGCCTTCTCCCTCCGAGATAGCAAAGCGCTCATTGATAACCTCCGGAGGCAGATTTATAACTTCCTTGACCGCCAGCGCTACCTGTTCCGGCTTCGGTTCCGGTCTAAATCCCGCGCGTGCCGCCAGCGGGGAGTTGATACCGTCAGCCAGCAGCGTCACCCTGGCTCTAACCTCTCCGTCTTCTCTCTGAGTAACAACCCCGGTTACGGCCCCATTGCCATTGCGCAGTAAATCTGTCACCACCGTCGATGGCACAATCAACGCACCTTTACGCCGCGCCTGGTCGGCGTACCAGCGGTCGAATTTAGACCTGCTGATGGTAAAAGCATTGTATCGCCGTTCCGAATCGAAGATGCGGTCGCGATAGCCCAGGCTAAGGCCGGCCTCTTTGGACAGGTACCATATTCGCGACTCCACGATATTCCTTTCGATAGGACAGCCCTTATCGAAGTAATCGGGTATTATCCGAGCCAGGTCGTGGCCGTAAAGCACACCGCCGGATACGCTCTTTGAACCCGGGTGTTCACCCCTCTCCAGAACGATAACCTTTTTACCCGCACCGGCCAGTACATACGCTGCCGATATTCCCGCCGGCCCGGCTCCGACAATAGCCACATCAAAGATTTCTTTCATGACTACCCCTCTTGGCTCCGGCACCCTGGCTTCTATCCTTCAAACCTTTGATTAGCCTGGGCACGACTTTATGATAATCACCGACAATCGCATAGTCTGCCATTTGCATCAGCGGAGCATGCGGGTCGATATTTATAGCAACTATCTTCTCCGCCGCTTGCATGCCCACTAAATGCTGCACAGCGCCCGATACACCG
The DNA here is from genome assembly GCA_964548415.1 of uncultured Dehalococcoidales bacterium. Lineage (GTDB taxonomy): Bacteria > Chloroflexota > Dehalococcoidia > GIF9 > UBA5629 > 9FT-COMBO-48-23. The sequence continues at coordinate 19,839 of CAZJQG010000031.1, forward strand.
ACACCGACGTACAGTTTAGGCGCTACCGTCCTGCCTGTCTGGCCTACCTGCCTGATATAAGGCAGCAGGCCAAGCTGGACCACCGGCCTGGAACAGGCGATAGTGCCTCCAAGTATTTGCGACAGCTCTTCCAGCATGGGCAGGTAGCGGCTGTCACAGGCACCCTTCCCTACCACCACCAGCACCGGGGCCCTGGTTATGTCTACTCCGGTCAGATCTTCCGGTGTAGGAATAAAATCGACGATGACTGGAAGTTCAGCTTCGATAATCTTAATGTCGGAAACGCTTATTTCGCCTTGGCGGGCCTGGTCTTTTTGCGGCATTTTCATGACACCGGGCCTCACCGTACTCATCTGAGGGCGATGATCACGGCAGACGATAGTAGCCATGATGTTGCCGCCGAACGCCGGCCTGGTCATCAGCAGCAGCCGTTCCTGCGGGTCTATGTCGAGGCCGGTACAATCCGCGGTCAGCCCGGTCTCAAGCTGCGTGGCCACCACGCCGGATAAGTCTCTGCCAAGCGGAGTGGCGCCAATCAGAAAAACCTCCGGCTTCACCTGATTACAGAGCTGGACAAGTGCCTTCCCATACGCTCGTGATGAATAGGTTTTCAAGATCGGGTTTTCTACGGCATAGACCGTGTCGCAGCCGTAACTGACAGCCTCTACAGCGGGCGGATTTACATCCGCGCCCACGACAAAGCCCTGCACCGGAACGCCCAGTTTATCAGCGAGTTCCCTGGCCTTGCCCACAAGTTCCCACGACACTGGAGAGGCTACCCCGTCTTTAACCTCCACAAATACCGCTACGCCCCGGTAATTCTCTACAGGCTGTTGCATCGGACTCGCTGCCGGCGCCGGTATCTTTTTCTGTTTTTCGAAAATTACGGCGTCCACCGGACAGACATTAAAACAACGGCCGCAACCGATGCAGATTTCCGGATCGATTTTAGCTACGTCCGCCTCCATGTGAATGGCCTCCACAGGACATTCACCGACACACAGCTGGCAGCCGATGCACCTGTCTGGAATGATCTCAGCTACGTTTCTGCCGCGGCTGTTCTTAGGCATTCCTACCCTTCTTCTCCAGTATCTCCGAAAGCAAGACCGATTCCTTATCGAATAGCTGAGTCAGGAAACTGTCTATCGCTTTTTCGTCCTGCTCCGCGTTGAAAGTCAGACCTCCCTTTCTTGGTTCCGGAGCTGATATCCGTCTGACCACGGTGGGAGAACCCTTTACTCCCAGGCGTTCGGGCAGCGCCTCGATTTCTTTGGCGTCCCATACCGCCACATCGGCCCGCAATGACCGAACCAGTTCCGGGAGAGAGGCATAGCGCGGCGTAGCCAGCTGCAGCTCAACCGTCAGCAGCGCCGGCATTTTCCCCTTGATAATCTGGCTGCCACCCTCGATTTCCCGCCTCACCGTTATCTCCCCGGAGGCAAGATTTATGTCTGATATCTCTGAAACGTAGGTGAACAGCGTGCACCCCAGTCTGGTGGCTACACCCGGGCCGGTCTGGCCCGTATCACCATCGATAGCCTGTTTACCGCACATGATAAGCTCAACCGGTTCAGTGGCGCCTAACCTGGATATCGCCCTAGAAAGGGTATAGCCGGTAGCCAGAGTGTCGGAGCCGGCAAATGCCCTATCGGAAAGTAGGATGGCTTCGTGAGCGCCGAGTGACAGGCATTCACGCAGCGCGGATTCCGCCTGAGGAGGGCCCATGGTGATAACGGTGACCTTGCCGCCGTACTTCTCGGTAAGTTGCACGGCCGCCTCGAGGGCTACCAGATCGTATGGGTTGCAGATGGATTCCACGCCGGAACGAACCAGGGTGTTCGTATCCGGATCAATTTTCACCTGAGCTGTATCCGGGACCTGCTTTATACAACAAATAATGTGCATTTTCTGTACAGTTATTTGCCGCCTACATAATCAGAATATGCTACGTATGAGTCCTAGTCAAATTCCTTCTCTGCCAGAAATTGACCGTGCCACGAGTGATACCACACCTGGCCCGTATAACCGTTAACGCTGAGCATTCCGTATATCGGACCGTCCTTCAAAACATGCAAGGTATAATACCCGTAGAAGCGTTCCGGTTCTCCGACTTTTGCGCCGGGCAGATAACCGTCGACAAACGTCTGGCCATATTGTTCGGCCTGTTCAGCAGTAACGGACATTGGGGCTGTAATCCCGGGAGTGCCCCACATTACGCCGGACATCATGCCGTACTTGGCGTTCCACATCATGTTAGGGCCGGGTTCGGGATATAAATCTCCCGTATAAGGGTCTATGAGCGCCTCAAAAGCGTTAATGCCTGTACTTTTTTCCGAAAACTGGACGTAATAGTTGTATTGAAACTCCATAATCTCATCTACTTTGAGGTCGGTATCGCCGATTTGCTTCAGGTAGTTGTCAACTATGGTCGTGGCCTGATCCATGGTAATCCTATTGCCTCCGGTCTGATAAGGTTGACCGAGGCCCATCATACCGCCATACCTCATCATACCCCCCGGCCCCATTATCCAACCGGGACCTACTCCACCCTGAGGCAGATTAGGATACGCAGGATTCTGCAGATTTCTTTGGGGTACACAACTTATTAAGGCCCCCAGAAGTACCACCAGTATGACCGTAAAAAATGTTATCTTATAAGCCGTCTTCATAATTCTCTCCTCAAACTTTTTTCCTCTGCCAGAAAAGCAAGATGTCAACCCATTCGATAATATTGTAACAAGCTCAAATGTAATAGTAATAAAGAAAACCCATGAAGTGTTAAATATTCGTGAAATTTATCGGCAATTGGGCACAGAGAAGCCAGCGCATCCTTAGAGCTATATATAAAAAATCCGGCTTCCGATCAAAGGTTCTTAAGCCCTATCTCGAAAGCCGGATTAAATTGAAACCGTACGATTAGCTAAGGTAATCAACGAACTGGCGGCTGAGTTTCGGATGGCGCAATTTGGCCAGCGCTTCCTTCTCCAGCTGTCTTATGCGTTCCCTGGTGAGGCCCAGTTCTACGCCGACCTCCTCCAGGGTACGGCAATAGCCGTCTTCGAGGCCGAATCTCAACTCTATAATTCGGCGCTCACGCGCCGGAAGAAACTCAAGCGTCTTCACCAACTGGTCCCGCAGCAATCCCGTGGTTGCTTCCTCCGCGGGCTTGGGAACGGTATGGTCTTCTACGAAATCGCTCAGCTGGGTCCCTTCGTCCCCTATGGGCGTTTCCAGTGAAACCGGCCTGCTGGCGTTCACCGTCTGCAGCCATTCCAGCTTCTCCGGCGAAACGTGCATTTCGGCGGCCATTTCCTTATTGGTAGGCTGCCGACCGAACTTCTGGTACAATCTCTGCCGGCTCTGCACCAGCCTGGTCATGTTGTCAGCCATGTGTATCGGCAATCGCACCGTGCGCACCTGGTCGGAAATTGCCCGCCCTACTGCCTGCCTGATCCACCAGTGTGCATAGGTGCTGAACTTGTAGCCTCTCCGGTGGTCGAATTTCTCTACGGCCCGCATTAGCCCGATGTTGCCTTCCTGCACCAGGTCGCCCAGAGGCATTCCATAACCTCTGTACTTTTTGGCCACACTCACCACCAGCCGCAAGTTGGACTGGGTCAGTTGCTTGGTTGCTTCTTCCGACCTTTGCCTTATTTGCTCAAACTGGCGCCGTATCCTGGAGCGCAGCGCCTCCAGTTCACTGTGGAAGCTGGGCCAGTCCACGGCACGCGCCAACCTATCCATTGAGGATGTATGCCTCACATCCTGGATCGCCTTCCAGGGTATCAGCCTGGTGACCAGCGACAGCTCAACCAGTTTTTTCATGGCCTGAGCTTCAGTTGTCCGAGCGCTGTGAGCTACGCCGGCAAGCAGCTCAGGGTCTATCTGGCCGTCAATAGCCTGACGCAGTCTGGGGTCCAACACCGTATCTATCAGGCGCTGTGTCGGCTCCAACTTCAAACGCCTGGCTACTATCCTCAGAACCGGATTGAGCTTTATTAAACGATGCAGCAGTTCGAGTGTCACGTACACTTCCGATGCACCGCCGTTTCCATGCGACAGCTGTTCTTCAATCTCCGACAGGTATCTCCCGTTTTCAATAGCGCTGCCCAGGACCTTCTCCTCATCACCGCTCAGAAGACGCGTCTTCCTACACTCGAGTAGATACAAATCCATGGCATCGCCAAAAGGCTCCGGTTCGCCCGTCGCCTGAATGCGTTTGGACTCGGGCAACTCGTGCCCATCGCCTTCGTTCTCCTCGTCTTCCAGTTCCTCTTCCAGTATGAACAGCTCTTCTTCAGATAGGAGTTTCTCTATATCATTTGTGCTTTTTAAAACCATTGTTCACTTCCCGGTGGCTTTATTAGACAGCCACCACCTCTTTGACCTCCGGGACCTTCTCTTTGAGTACCCGTTCCACTCCCTGCTTCAGGGTCATGGTGGCCATGGGGCAACCGCCGCAAGCACCGGTTAATTTCACTTTAACGATGCCATCGGTGGCATCTATCAGTGTTATGTTACCGCCGTCCCTGACCAGGCTCGGCCTTATTTGATTCAAAACCTCTTCAATTTTTTCTCTCATTTTATGTCTCCTAATACTTAATTTTGTTCATTTTTTGAACGTTATCATTCTATACTTCCCGGTAAATAGTGTATGCGACTTTTATCGCATCTGATGTAAAATTGTTGGCGCAAGTCGGAATGGATATTTCCCCAGGATGCTTTGCGCTTGACCAGACTAACTCAAGCTACCGGCTGCGGGGCAACCTTGTTTCTGGACCGTTTCCAGAGATAAGAGAATAGGGCCAGTGACACCGCCAGGACAGCCACGGATATTATCTGCGCTTCCTGTAATCCCCAGAGCCAGACCTTCTCCTGCCTTACAAAGGTGAGTACAAATCTTCCCACCGAGTACAGTGAAAGGTAAGACAGAAACAGCAGGCCGTCCCTCTTAAAATACCGTTCCAGCCGTAAGACCACCGCCAGCGATATTGCGTTCCAGATTATTTCATACACCGGATAGGGATGAGTCGGCACGCCCAGAAGGTTGGCCGGAATCGACGCGTTGGGATTGGTATAAATAAACGCCCACGGTAAATGCGCCACGCCTCCGTAAGCGTCCCCGTTTATGGCGCAGCCAAACCTGCCTATAATCTGTGCCACCAGCAGTGCCGGCACCAGCGCATCAACCAGACGCGGTAGAGAGATATGCCTGGCCCGAGCGAAGATGGCGCCGGCTGCGGCGCCCCCAAACAGGCCACCCCAGATGGCCAGCCCACCGAGCTGGATCTGGATAATTTGAAGCGGGTTGGCTACATAGTAACTAAAATCGTCCACCACATGGAACAGGCGGGCGCCTACGATTCCGCCCAAAAGCACCCAGGGTGCCATATAGTAAATTTCGTCCGGGGAAATGCCCTTCTTTTTGGCCCGCCAGGCTCCGATAATCACCGCGGCAACCACCGCCACTGCTATGGCCACTCCATGCCAGCCAAGCTCAAAGCTTCCGATTTGAGCGATTATCGGGTTTATATTAATGACGATGCCGTTCATACCCACTTAAAAGGAACTAGACGAGTTCCCGTTTTTTCTCTTCATATTCCTTCTTCGTTATCTCACCCCTGGCATAGCGAACCTTGAGCACGTCCAGGGCTGATTCGGAAGACGAGGCCTTCCCACTGTCACTTCTGGAGTACCGAACTGCTGCCACGATGCCGAATATAACAAGCCCCCAAAAAACAATCATCATCAGCGGCATCCATCCCCAGCCGAAACCACCCATCATACCGGGGCCCATATAGCCCCAACCGGGTCCCATCATCCCCCAGCCTCCGGTCCGCCAGCCTGAGAAACCTGCCCAAATCAGCGGAATAGCTACGAGAAACATAAGTAAAACACCGCCAACTATGGCGGCAATTTTTTGTCCTTTACTCATTGAAACCTACCTCCGAGTAATAATAAATTAAGTATACCCTGGACAAGACATAATTGTATGCGACTTTTATCTCACTTGATTTAAGGGAAAACGGTGGGAGAAAGGGTGAGTTCTTTTATTCTAGCTGATAACGATTTCGAAGGGGCAGGTCAGAGCGCCTTCAGCGCAGACGATCTCGCAGTTGGTACACCAGTCACAGTCATTTGCGGTATTAACAGTTACTATTTCTCCGACAAGTAGCAGAACATCGTGCTGGCATACTTCCACGCATAGCCCGCACCCGTTGCACTTTTCCGGGTCTATCACCGGTACGTCAATCATTATCAATCGCTATCATAATATTATCCGCGGCCGGCTATTGTATGTGACATTTATCTCACGAAGGCTCTTCTATTATCCTTTTTAAGGCTTCTTCGTCCGTAATTATAATACGATGGTGGTCCAGCTTGATAGCCTTTTCCTCTTCCAGGACTTTTAGCGACCTACCCACCACCTCACGTACGGTGCCCGCCATGGCTGCCATGTCCTGCTGGGTTAGCCGTTGCCCACCATCCGCCCCGGAGCCGGCATACTGGAGCAGTATCTTGGCGATCCTGCCGATAACATGCTTAAAAGACAGGTCCTCAACCAGCGATACAAGGTAACGTACCCTCTTCGCCAGCACCCTTATAACATTGTTGGCTACCTGAGGATAGTCACGAAGCATTATTTCCAGATTGCTTCGGCTCAGGCCATAAAGTACTACCGGGCTCATGGCCTGTGCTGCCACCAGATTGGGGCCTCCGTCGAAAACGGCAACATCATTAATGGAATCACCCGGCCGGGCAATGCTCAATATCTGCTCTTTTCCTTCAGCGGAGGTCTTGAACACCTTGGCCGCTCCGGAAGCGATGATATAGAGCACATCATCGGTCCCTTCCTCAAGCACGAATATCTCTCCCCTATCGACTCTTTTTTCAAAAACGAGTTTAACGATAGCATTGAGAGCCGCAGGGCTAAGGCCCGAAAAGTATTCGGTTTCTCTGAGAAAATCGACCTTGACAGCCATAGAGCTTAAAAACCCATATTGGAATTCGAGTGCTGGCTCAAATACTAATGTTGCTTTAAAAAACTGATGATTTCCTGGATATCAGGCAGCTGGCTTATCTTATATACCTTGATGAACGCAATTTTGCCGTTTTCATCAATTACAACGTTGGCTCTCTCCGAGACGCCTGATTTTTCCCTGAACAAGCCGTAGATTTTGGCCACCGCCCCGTGCGGCCAGAAATCGGCCAGCAGCCGGGTATTAGTGATGCCCAGCTCTTTGGCCCAGGCCTTCTTTGACGGTATGGTGTCAACACTTATGCCAACCGCTACCGTATTCAATGACTGGAAGGTCTTTTGATTATCTTCCAGTGATTTCATCTGCTCGCTGCAAACACCTGTAAAGGCCGCCGGATGGAAAGAAAGCAGCACTTTCTTGCCCTTAAAATCAGATAGCTTAAACTCCTTGCCTTCATGGTCCCGCAGCACAAAATCCGGCGCCGTGTCACCTATTTTCAGCTTGACTTCCACCATATTTCACCTCCAAAATAATTACCTGGTTATCCTCGCGTCTATTCGGGGACCCCCGCGGGCATTACCGACTTCTCGAGCCTGGTCGTCCATCCCCTCAATAAGATAACGTTCAGGTTTTTCCCTATTACATCCTTGGTCAGGATGCGATGTATATCGTCCACACTCGAAACGCCGTCCTGGCCCACCGATATGATTATGTCACCTTCCTTCAAACCGCCTACCTCGGCCGGGCTTCCGGGCGCTACACCCATAACGTGAACACCCGTAGCGTGCTCCAGGCTAAAGAACCTGACTACTCTGGCAGGCAGCGGCACCGTCTGACCTGAAATGCCTAAATAGCCCCGGGTGACCTTACCTTCCCTGATGAGCAGGCTGACCACCCAGCGCGCCGTATTAACCGGTATAGCAAAACAGATGCCCTGGGCGAACTGAATAATAGCGGTGTTAATACCGACTATGGCTCCGCGCGAGTCTACCAGCGGACCGCCGCTGTTACCAGGATTTAGGGCGGCATCGGTCTGTATGACGTTCTCGATGAGTCGGCCGGTCTGGCTGCGCAGGGAACGTCCCAGTGCGCTGACTACGCCGGTGGTCACCGTGCTCTGGAACCCGAGCGGGTTGCCTATGGCGATGACCAGTTGGCCCACCCGCAGCTTGTCCGAATCGCCCAGGCGGGCAATGGGCAGCCCGGAAGCCGGCACGACGACTGTGGCCAGGTCCGTCGCCGCGTCCTGTCCCACCAGCTTCGCGGCATAGGTGTTGCCGTCAGGCAGGCCAACTTCAATGGTCCTGGCTCCTTCCACAACGTGGCTGTTGGTAATAATATAGCCGTCGGGAGTAATTATGACGCCGGAGCCGGTGGCTTCCATTTCCTGGGGCGGCACCCCGCGACGGCGGGCCTGCACCTTCTTCTTAACGCGGATGTTTACTATGGCCGGACCTACCGAGCTGACCACATTGGTTACCGCCTGGGAATAGGCATCCAGCAGTTCGGCTCCCGCTTCTACCTCGGGCAGCGGTTTAGCCTCGGCCTCCGCCGATACCGCTGAGTCCAGAAATTTAAGAAAGAAATCCGATGAATCTCGGGGCATAATTAAAACCCTCCAACTATAATCTTAACCTGAAAATGTTGAACAAGCAACAAATCATTATTTCATTGGTGGTACAGTTCTGTAGCAAACGTTCTTAGGCATTGATACAATGAAAATATAACTGGTTTGGAGGTATGAGATTATGATGGGATGGCCATGGTACAATTCCGGCTGGTGGGGCATGGGTCTGGGAGTTCTCATTATGCTTATCATTTGGGCGGGGATTATTGCACTTATTGTCTGGGTTAGTGTCAAGGCGGTACGTTCCGGCAGTAAATCGAGCACCGAAACACCGCTGGAAATCGCCAAGAAGCGCTACGCCAAAGGTGAAATAAGCAAGAAAGAGTTTGAGCAACTCAAGAAAGACCTGAGCTAATCCGCCAAAGCTGCAGGCTTTCCTTTATTACGCTTCGGTTATTCTGTTTGCATCACAGGGAAGTGGAGATGGCCAAGTTCAACGGTGTTAATCATCTTTGTTCTTTTGTTTTTGGTTTTTAATCTTCGTTCCCATTGACCGATTTCACACGAGATGCTATTCTATTCTTTGCCATTCTATAGGCAGATGATGCCGAGGTGGTGGAATCCGGTAGACACGCCATCTTGAGGGGGTGGTGGGCGTAAGCCCGTAGGAGTTCAAATC
>CAZJQG010000032.1:0-28304 GCA_964548415.1 uncultured Dehalococcoidales bacterium
AACAGAACCGAGAAAACTCTAATCTATGCTGGACTATAAAATGGGGTAGGGTCATACCAGTTATTTATAAGAGCCATTAATAAGCAGAACATCAAAAGTGATGCTCTTTTAGTTGCTTCATTCACAACAAAGGATAGAGATGAGTTTTATTTGCAGGTGGTAATTGGTCTGCTCATAATATTTATGGGTATTGTTATAGGTACTATTTCTAAGTCATGCGGAGTGTCGGTTCAACCATGATTATCTGTAAGCACTGTAACTCCGCAAACGTAATCCGTTCTGGTACTTATAACTGTACACAATATTATTATTGCAAGGATTGTAAGCACCGATTCTCTGAGATGGATTCGCTACCAAAAATGAAGACGCCTATTGAAGAGATAGCGGCGGCTATGAATATGTATTATGGAGGGTCGCCAATAGATGCCATTCAAAGCTTTTTGAGCCAGCAGTACGGTCACTATCTATCGGAAGCGGCTATCTACAAGTGGATAATCCGCTTCACCAAAGAAGCTATTGCTAGGGAGCGTGATTTTAAGCCATCAGTGGGCAACAGGTGGCTCGCTGATGAGACTGGATTGAATGTAGGAAACCGTAATGTTTGGATATGGGACATCATAGACGCTAAGACCCGCTACTTGCTGGCTTCTCATGTATCAACGGTTAGACTAACAGAAGATGCACAGATACTTATTGAGAAGGCTATCCGGCGGGCTGGCAAAATGCCCGATGTGATAATAACGGATAAGTTAAGAGCCTACATAGACGGCATAGACTTAGCAACAGGTGGGCGAGTAGCACATATCAGAAGCAAGCCGTTTACTGATAAAGACAGCACCAATATCATAGAACGATTTCATGGAACCTTGAAACAACGTATCAACGTCATTCATCACTTCAAAGACCTAGATACTGCAAGGCTATTAACCGAAGGCTTTTTGGTTCACTACAACTTCTTCAAAGAGCATGAATCACTGGGTAATGAATCGCCAGTAGAGCACATGAAGATAGATATGCCGTTCACGGATTGGGGTGATATTGTACGCCACGCTAATTATAAGCAATCTAATGTCACACTATTACTAGAGCCGAAGCCCATACATGCTCCACAAACAGCGAGGCAAAGAGCAAAGGCTAGCCGCAGGGTTAGTATGCGTAATCTAGCAAGACGTAGACAAAAACAGTCTCAGCCGAGTTTAAGTGCAATACGGGGTGTACGTATAGATGCAAAGAGTTAACTTAACCAAATTTTTGTATTGACAATTAGGTTAATTCGGTTTAAATTAATGTGTTCCTTAGATTCACCTCTACGGATAATTCTTCGGGCAAAAATAAATTAAGGAGAAGGCAGCATGGAAGATTATGAAAAATTGGGAGTTTTTTATCTTGGGCGGCCTTACGACCTGGCTAAAAAAACTAAGAAAGAGGGCCTGATTCTCTATGATTCTAAAGACATGGTCACCCACGGTGTATGCGTGGGAATGACGGGAAGCGGCAAGACCGGTCTTTGTATTGCCGTACTTGAGGAAGCCGCTCTCGATGGCATACCGGCAATCGCCATCGACCCTAAGGGCGACCTGCCCAACCTGCTGCTTACCTTTCCGGAATTACGGCCAGGAGATTTTGCTCCGTGGATAAACGAGGACGACGCCCGTAAAAAAGGCCTGAGTTCAGAAGAATATGCTAAACAGCAGGCGGATTTGTGGAAAAATGGGCTGGCAGGCTGGGGGGAAACCGGCGAACGAATCAGTCGCCTCCGCCAGTCCGCGGACTTTGTGATTTATACGCCAGGCAGCAGTGCCGGAATCCCCGTTTCTATATTGAAGTCTTTTGCCACTCCACCCGCAGCCATTCTAGAGGATACCGAGCTGCTGGGGGAGAGAATAAGCACGACAGCCACCAGCCTGCTTGGTCTCATGGGAATTCAGGCCGACCCCATCCGAAGCCGGGAGCACATCTTGATATCCACCATTCTGGATTCGGCCTGGAAACAGAGTAAGGACCTCGACCTGTCTTCACTCATTCAGCAGATACAGACTCCTCCTGTAACCAAAATAGGGGTTATGGATGTGGAGTCGTTCTATCCTTCCAAGGAACGGTTTGAGCTGGCACTGTCACTGAACAACCTGCTAGCGGCGCCTGGCTTCAGCGCCTGGCTGGAAGGGGAGCCTCTTGATATTAATTCTATATTGTATACTCCGGCCGGAAAACCGCGAATTTCTATATTCTCCATAGCCCATCTTAGCGATGCCGAGCGCATGTTCTTTGTTTCGCTGCTGCTGAACCAGATACTGGGCTGGACGCGCATGCAGTCCGGAACGACCAGCCTCCGGGCAATAGTCTATATGGATGAGATATTTGGTTTCTTCCCTCCGGTAGCTAATCCTCCTTCAAAGATGCCTCTGCTTACCTTGCTTAAGCAGGCGCGAGCCTTCGGAGTCGGCATTCTGCTGGCTACACAGAATCCGGTAGACCTCGACTATAAAGGGCTGTCCAATACGGGCACCTGGTTGATAGGTCGATTGCAGACCGAGCGCGACAAAATGCGGGTGCTGGAGGGCCTGGAGGGTGCGGCAGCAAGCGCCAATGCGAAATTCGACCGGAAGCGCATGGAGGAAACACTAGCCGGACTCGGCAACCGTATTTTCTTGATGAATGATGTACACGAGGATGCTCCGGAGATTCTGGAAACACGATGGTGCATGTCATACCTCAGAGGGCCGCTAACCCGCAACCAGATAAAAATACTTATGGATCCGCGGAGGTCAAGCTTCGTGAGCAAACCGGCTGCAGCGGCCGGGGCTCCAGTTGCGGCTACGGCGGCAAGTTTTCAGTCATCAACGGCGGCGGCTGCTAAAAAGTCTGACCGACCAATGCTACCCCCGGAAGTACAGCAGTATTTCGTACCTGTGCGCGGCAGCCAAGCTGCGGGACAGTCGCTGGTGTACAGTCCACTACTACTAGGTTCGGCACAGGTGCGTTTTACCGACCTTAAAACAGGTGTCAATCTGGTCCAGGACACTTCATATATCACCCAGATTACGGATGACCCCATTGCGGTGAACTGGGATAACTCTTCGGAAGCCAACTTTAATATATCGGATTTGGATAAATCACCCAGCGAGCCGGCGCAATTTGCTTCACTGCCGTCTGTTGCCAGCGGTGCCAAGGGTTATACCGTATGGAGCAGGGATTTTGCCGACTGGCTTTACCGTACCCGGCAGCTAGAATTACTCATGAGCCCGTCGCTAAAGCAGTATTCGAATCCGGGGGAGACGGAACGCGATTTTCGTGTCAGACTGCAGCAGAACGCGCGCGAGCAGCGGGATGATGCTACGGAAAAGCTGAGACAGAAATATGCGGCCAAGGTGCAGACACTGGAAGATCAGGTCCGGCGGGCGCAGCAGGCGGTCGACCGCGAGGCGGAGCAGGCTAAACAACAGAAAATGCAGACTGCAGTATCGGTTGGGGCCACGCTACTCAGTGCTTTTGTGGGCAGAAAGATTGTCAGCGCTTCGTCACTTGGCAGAGCCACGACCGCGGTACGCGGCGCCAGTAGAATTATGAAGGAGTCGCAGGATGTTAAGCGGGCACAGGAGACGGTAGCCACTTATCAGCAGAGAATGCAAGAGCTTGAGGCCGACCTGAAGGCCGAAGCCGGCGAACTGGCTGCGAAAACCGACCCGATGATAGAAGAACTGGAGAAAGTAGTGGTCAGGCCGGCTAAGAAAGATATTGGTGTGCGCCTGGTTACCCTCGTCTGGGTACCGCAGCATCAAAATCCTGATGGCAGCCTGGTACCTGCCTGGGGATAGGGCCGGGTTAGTTGGTGACTTCGAACTGGTCCTCCAGTGCGATATCTCTGGAGGAGTTTCCAACCATTATCTTAAACATACCCGGCTCGATCGTATACTTGAGGTCTAGGTCGTGAAAGCCGAGTTTATTCACCTTCAACTCGAATTCCACGGTTTTCTTTTCGGCGGGTTTTAAACCAATGCGCTTGAAGCCTTTCAACTCTTTGACCGGACGCGTAATGCTAGCAACTACGTCGTTGACATAAAGTTGAACCACCTCTTCGCCGCTTCTGGCTCCCGTGTTTTCGATATCGACCTTTACGGATATTTTACCGCCAAGGGGAACGCGTTTTGGTTCTATTTTTAAATTGCTCAGTTTGAAAGTGGTGTAACTGAGACCGTGGCCGAAGTCGAAGGCTGGGGTAGTGCTACAATCCACGTAGTCTCCCCACAGTTGCGACCGGGCGCCTGATGGTTTATGGGCGTAGTAGACTGGTATCTGCCCCGAATTTCTCGGGAAAGTAACCGGTAGTTTACCACCGGGGTTGTAGTCGCCGAACAGAACTTCGGCGACCGCCTTGCCGCCCTCTTCGCCTGGCAGCCAGGCTTCGATTATGGCCGGTATCTTCTCTGCCATCCAATCCAGCGCCAGCGGCCTGCCGTCTACCAAGACGATGACCACGGGAGTTCCTGTGTCGCAAATCGCCTTTACCAGGTCTTCCTGAACGCCGGGAAGGCTGAGCTCCACGCGGTCCCGCATTTCTCCGCTGGTACAATCCGGAGTCAGGCCCGATTTCCCACCGACCACCACGATAGCTGCATCGGCTGCTTTAGCCGCTTTGAGGGCTTCAGGAAAACCATCCCTGGAAGCGCTATTGCAGTCGCAGCCGCGCGCGTATAGTATTTTGGTATTCTTACCGACGACGGCCTTCATGCCTTCCAAAATGGTGACCACGTGTGTGGTGACATGGTCCGGCGGCTCATCCGGTAAAGATACCTGCATGCCCATATCCTCAACCGTCTTCATCATAACCTCGAGATGGGCCGGGTAAGTATAGTCGCCCAAGAGATTCCTTCTGGAATCCACATTCGGACCGATAACGGCGATGGTCTTTTTTACGTTCTTGTCCAGCGGCAGGAAATTACCTTCGTTTTTTAGTAGAACAATCGATTTTCGAGCCGCCTGGAGAGCGAGTTCTCGATGTGCCGGCAGGTCGTAACCCTGGGCTGCCCTTCCCGCGTCGACACAACGATTTTCGAATACACCCAGCTTTAACTTTAGCCTCAGTATCCTGGCTACGGCTTTATCCAGCGATTGCTCCGACACCTTACCCTTTTCTATTTGCTCTTTCAGAGGCTGGGCGTAGCAGTCGAGCCTGGGCAGTTCGCTGTCGATGCCGGCAGTAAGCGCCAGTCTGGCGGCATCGGCCTTATCCGCCGCAACATGATGATAGCTCTGCAAATTATCAACGGCGAAGTAGTCGGAAACAACAACCCCATCGAATCCCCACTCTTTACGCAGTATATCGGTGAGAAACTCTGTGGAAGCCGCGCAGGGTATGCCGTCTATTTCCTGATAGGCATTCATGACAGACATAGGATGTGTAGTCTTGATGACTTCTTTAAAAGGATATAAATAGACGTCATGGAGTAACCTGGCAGGTATATTGGCCGGGGCCCAGTTGAGCCCACCTTCAGACAATCCGTAACCGGCGAAATGTTTCAGGGTGGCTGCAATACCTTTTTTCAAATCGTCGCCCTGGAGTCCTTGGACGTAGGCTATGCCCATCGAAGCTATCAAATAAGGGTCTTCGCCGAAGGTCTCTTCTATCCTTCCCCACCGCGGGTCCCTGGCCACATCCAGGACCGGTGATAGACCCTGGCGCACACCCACTGCCAGCATGTTCTCCCGGGCTACATCGGTCATCTTTTTTATAAGTTCCGGCTCCCAGGTGCTGGCCATGCCGATGATTTGAGGAAAGACCGTGGCCTTTTTGGCCATGAAGCCGTTGAGACATTCCTCGTGAATTAAAGCCGGTATACCGAGCCTTGTCTTTTCCGCCAGGAACTTCTGGATATCATTCAATAGTTCGGCCATCGCTTTGGGCAGTAGTGCGGTGGATATTCCAGGCCGGCATATCTGCCCGATGCCATCTTTGATGGCCAGCTCTGCATTGGGCTCGGAGAATTTTCCGTCTGTGATCAGCTCATAAGTCCAGACACCGCCGATCTGTGCTATCTTCTCATCCAGCGTCATCCTGGAAATAAGGTCTTCGACCCTGGCATCTACCGGTTTGTTGGAGTCGCGATAAACTTCAGGCATTCTTTACCTTTTTCAATCACATTGTATGGGATTGTGTTGAATGTGACAAGAGGCTGGCGGTCCGTTTTGGTCTGTGGGTCTATATATAGTATGATATTAAGAAATTAGTTTGCTCGGGAGAAATTTATGGGAAAACCTGGAACCATCTTCTATATTAGTCTCGTGGCTGCAGTGTTACTGGGAGCGATATTTATTGGTGCTTGCGCCAGCCCATCGATACCGCTGCAGGCTACTTCGGCTCCGACTCAGTCATCTCCGGCACCAAAGCCTCAGTTGACACGGGAGCAGAGCATACCCACAACAGCCGTAAAGATGACGCCGGACACGGATTCGTTGCCGCCGCAACTGCATTCAGATGAGTACGAAGTACCGGCCCCGCTTAACAGCAATATTAATACGGCTGGTGCTGAAGATTCTGCCTTTGTAATCCCTGACGGAAACACGCTTTATTTCTGGTTCACACCCGACTCTGACATTCCACCCCAAAAGCAGTTATTGGACGGGGTTACCGGCATCTACGCGGTTAAAAAACAAAACGGCGAGTGGGGCCAGGCACAGAGGGTATGGTTGCAAGATACCGGTCAATTGTCGCTCGACGGCTGCGAATTTGTACAGGGAAATACCATGTGGTTTTGCTCGGCGCGCCAGGGCAACTTCGGTGATATGGACATGTGGACTGCTGAATTTAGGGACGGGAAGTGGACAAAATGGCAAAACGCCGGAAGGAAGCTCAATGTGGACTACGATATCGGAGAAATGCATATCACCGCCGACAGCAGCGAGATGTATTTCCACTCAGGCGGACCGGGTGGAAAAGGTGGTTATGACATCTGGGTTACCAAAGAGGTAAATGGCGAATGGCAGCCACCGGAAAACGTGGAGGCGGTCAATACGCCTGACACCGAAGGCTGGCCTTTTATCACGCAGGATGAAAATCAGCTCTGGTTTACCAGGTTTTACATGGGTTCACCAGCCATTTTCCGGTCTCAGAAAGTTAGCGGGCAATGGAGCCAACCGGAGCTAATAATATCTCAATTTGCCGGCGAACCAAGCCTGGATAGTCAGGGTAACCTGTATTTTACTCATCATTTTTACAAGGATAATAAGATGATCGAGGCTGATATTTATATGGCCAGGCCTAAATAACATAAACTTTTTGGAGGTAAACTACCATGATGACAGGAAAAGAGTATCGGGAAAGCCTTAGGAAGCTAAAGCCTGAAATTTATTATATGGGGGAGAAGATAGAAAACGTGGCCGGCCATCCTGCTTTTTTGCCCCATGTAAATGCCGCGGCGCTGACCTATGATATGGCCCAGGCGCCTGAATTCGAGGAACTCCTGACGGCCACTTCGCACCTGACCGGACAAAAAATAAACCGGTTCACTCATATTCACCAGGGTCATGACGACCTGGTGAAAAAGGTGAAGATGCTGCGCGCCCTGGGGCAACAGACAGGAAGCTGCTTTCAGAGATGCGTGGGCTTCGACGGCCTTAATTCGGTGTACTCCATTACCTACGATATAGACCAGAAGATGGGGACCGAATACCACAAACATCTAGTCAATGTGTTGAAGGAGATACAGTCGAAAGACCTGATGGTTTCCGGAGCAATGACGGATGTAAAAGGCAACCGCCGGCTGTCGCCCAGCCAGCAAAAGGACCCCGACCTGTACGTTCACGTCACTGAGAAAAAGAAGGACGGCATCGTGGTCAGGGGCGCCAAGGCGCACATTACGGGTGGCGTTAACTCACACGGCCATCTCGTCATGCCCACTGCCGCTATGAAGGCGGAAGACGCCGACTATGCTGTGTCGTTCTATGTACCTGTTGATGCCCCCGGTGTGGTGCATATCTTTGGCCGACAGACCAATGATACACGCAAATGTAACTGCTGCATGGACCAGGGAAACGTGGACTATGGCATTGTTGGTGGAGAGGCACTCATCATCTTTGACAACGTGTTCATCCCCTGGGAGCACGTATTCATGTGTGGTGAATTTGAATTTGCTTATGAATTGGTAGAAAGGTTCGCCACCGCCCACCGCCAGAATTACGGCGGCTGTAAGACGGGGCTGGCCGACGTACTTATCGGCGCCACGTATGCACTGGCACAGGCACAGGGAACGGACCGCGCTTCGCACATCAGAGACAAGCTGGTCGAGATGGCGCACCTGACCGAGACCCTTTACTGTTGCTCGATAGCCTGCTCCTGCCAGGGATATGCCATGCCGGCGGGTTCCTACATGGCCGACCCGCTGCTGGCAAACGTAACCAAATTAAACGTTACTCGCCACGTTTATGAAATCGCACGCCTGGCTCAGGACATTGCCGGCGGTATACTGGCCACGGCGCCTTCGGAGATGGACTGGAAAGACCCGAAGGTTGGCAAGTACGTGGAGAAATATTTGAAAGGCGTCGAAGAGATACCCACCGAGACCAGGCTGAGGCTGCTGCGCCTTATCGAAGGTATGACTTGCGGCACCGCTCTGGTGGAATCCATGCACGGAGCTGGGTCGCCTCAAGCCCAGCGAATAATGATCGAGCGGCAGGCCAATCTTGAGCGCAAAAAGAGACTGGCCGAAAAACTGGCCAAAATCGGCGAACAACCCATGCTCGTCTGTTAATATAAGTGGCAAAGAAGCATCGACCGTATAAGGTAGCGCTGAAATATTGTGGCTCCTGCAATCCCCGTGTGGACTTGAGCCGGATAGCCAGCCATTTGAAGAGCCTGGCTGCGAAAAATGGCGGTTTCGAGCTTGTGCCTCTAACTGAGAAAGATATCGACTTAGTGGTGATTTTGTGTGGCTGCCCACGCGCCTGTGGTAACAAAGAAGAGGTAAGAGCCAGGGCCAGACTATGCTTGGTTACCGCGGGCGAGTCCGTAAACGGTAAGGCAATACCGGAAGATCAGCTACCCGCCGCAGTAGAGCAGGAGCTTATTACCGTTCTAAATAGCCTCGAGTAGTCCGTAACGACTAAACCTTTTCCCGGTTTTCCGCGTTAAACATGTTGCGCAACTTAAACGTGCTTACATTTGAGTACCAGATTCGAGAGGAAACCGTATTGTTTGAGCAGGAACCTGAAGAACTGCGGAGGATGCTTAACGGTACCGTTGAAATCCTGGCATCCATCTCCCGGAATATAGACCCCCATACCGCCCGTCACCAGCTCCGAGTAGCCAGGCTAGCCTGTGAAATCGGGAAAAAGCTAGGGCTATCTGAAGAACAGATTTATGGACTCCGAGTAATCGGAATGGTTCACGATATCGGGAAAATGGCTTTGCCGGACGAAATATTGAGCAAACCTGGTGAATTAAGCGAGGACGAGTTCAATATTGTTAAGACGCATCCCCGGTTGGCTTACGATATTCTGAAGAATCTCGATTTTCCATGGCCGGTGGCGCAAACGGTGCTGCAGCATCACGAGCGTGTAGACGGTTCAGGATACCCCAATCAACTAATCGGTCACGATATAATATTAGAAGCCAGAATCTTATGTGTGGCCGACGTTATTGAGTCCATGTCCTCGGACCGGCCTTACCGCCCGGCTCCCGGCCTCCACAAAGCGCTGGCCGAAATCGAGATGAACAGCGGCCTGCTGTACGACCCTGAGGTCACTGATGCCTGCTACAGGATGTCCCGTAACGGCGGCATAAAGTTCGACTGGGAATGACCAAATTGCAGTCTCATATAATATGTATTGACAATTAGGTCATATGGTGATATCGTAACAAACTGTTCACCTGTCAAACTGTTAGCCAAATAATATCATTTGGATGGATTTCGTGAAGATGGAGGTGTGGGTACTGCACAATTACGCTAAATAGAAACGCTAGCAGCTAAGGTCAGTGGGCGCAATGAAACAACGTCTGTAATGAGGTCACTTGGACGTTGGTGAGCCAATAGTGAAACCGACCACGTAGTTGGTCGGTTTTTATTTTGTACCAGATTCCATGTGAGTCCGTGAATCAGTCATAGGTGTGACTCTAAACGGATGGGGGGGTGATAGTATAGGAAAAAGTTCATGGAAAGTACTAAAGGAATGACGCTTAGGAAAACAATAACTTAGGAGGTATGAAGTGGAGAAATTCAAAATAATAGGCATTAGTTTATCATGTGTACTGATTGCGGCGCTCTTTTTTATTAGTCTGCCAATGGCTACGCACGACGTAAGAGCCGATTCTGTCCCGCTACCGAGCGTAAACGGTCCGATCCTAGAAACGGCGAATAATCGTGCCTTCGATCCTGCAGCAGGCACCAGTTACCAGTCCCTGGGTTATGTTCAGGAAGAATATTTCATTAGCGGTACGACAAATGAGTATGAACTGGCCGACCCTGCCAATACAGGCAGTTTTGCTGTCCAGGTGAGGACGACCGGTCTGCCGTATACAACCAGAATTCTGGTCCGTCGCCCGGCCGATTCCAGCCAATTCAGCGGCAATGTGGTTGTAGAGTTTATGAATCCCAGCGGTGGTTATGATATTGCTACTGCATGGGCGTGCTATTGGAACCAGATAATGCGCAATGGCGATGTCTGGGTAGGCGTCACCTGCAAGAAGACTATCGTTTATTCAACGTGTTCAGGATTTCCTCAGGGGCTTAAGGTTTTTAATCCCGCCCGGTATGCAGCGTTGTCGTTTACAAAGGACCGAGCGCAAGCCTGGGACATCTTCACCCAGCTGGGCGCCCTGCTCAAGAGCAGCAACCCGTCAAACCCGCTGGTTGCTGCTGGTTTTGATCTGGCTAATGTGAAACTCATCGGGCATGGCTATTCCCAGACAGGGGGCTATCTGATTACATACATAAACTTTTTCCACAAAGATGCCAAAATAGGCGATAGCTTCATCTACGATGGCTATCTCGCCAGCTCTGCTGCCGGTCCCATCTGGATTAATGATGACGGCATGGACCTTTGTCTTCCCGCTATGTCGTTTGGGCCTTATCCGTCAACCGATCCACGCCGGGTAATACAGCCGTGTGGCGTGCCGGTGATACATACACTGACGGAGACCGAGATTGCTCTGCCAACTGAGGACCTGAACGCTATTGTGACCCGACGCGCTGATAGCGATACCTATCCAGATCTGTTCCGACGTTACGAAATACCCGGTGCTTGCCATATGACGGTGGGTTCTGTGGGTCCGTCTAACGAGGATAAGTGTAAAACTATGTGGTATGTGTGCCCGTGGTGTTGCAATGGTACTCCCAGCGATTTTCCGTCTTATTATATTTACAACGGCATTCTACTAAATATTGAAACCTGGGTCAGGGACGGGACACTTCCACCAAAAGCTGATCGCATATCGACCACTGCTGTCAACACTGTAATCAGGGACGCTTACGGCAATGCCATGGGTGGTGTCCGAACCCCCTATGTCGACGTGCCCATAAAACGTTATTATCCATATAGCCTTGGCTGCCCCACTTGTCCCAACTATTCGAGTTTATGTGCCAGCAATCCCCCGAATATATGTGCCAGTTGCTCATTCTGGTGTTCGATTATGGGTACTATAACACCCTTTAGCCATACGACTCTCGAAACCCTTTACGGCAGCCACGATGGCTACGTAGACAAATTTAACGAGAGTACGCAGGAGCTATGGAAGGATGACTGGATAACTAAAGCCGACAGGCAGACTATGAAGCTGTCAGCAGCTAAATCCGACGTGCTTAAATGATGTTGGTTATGTGACACGGTCGGCTATTTGCACAGAAAAGCAGGGATGGTATTCACCATCCCTGCTTCAATTTGGCTTCGTATCATTCGTCCTTAACCTGCTTTACACTACCATATTATCTGTTATAATGAACTTAAGAGTAAGAGCGTTTCATATTAACATGAGCAGGAGGCAGAAATGAAAGGGAATCCGAAGGTCATTGAAATACTGAACTCGTTACTGGCCGATGAACTGACCGCCATCAACCAGTACATGGTTCACGCCGAGATGTGCGAGAACTGGGGCTACGATAAGCTCGGCGAAACCATCCAGAAGCGCGCCATTGAGGAGATGAAGCACGCTGAGAAGCTAATAGGCCGCATTCTATTTCTCGAAGGCGTACCCATCGTCAGTAATCTGAGAAAGATGACGATTGGCGCCGATGTGCCCAAGATGTTTGGTAGCGACCATGCGCTAGAGGAAACGGCCATAAAGAGCTATAACGAGGGCATAGCGGTGTGCGGCGAGGCCAAAGATTTCGCCACCCGTGAAATTCTGGAGTCCATACTTAACGACGAGGATAGGCACATCGACGGCATCGAAGAGGTTCAGGACCAGATTTCCCAGATGGGCATACAGGTCTTCCTATCGACGCAAAATAAATAATAATTGCTCCGGACAGCTACAAAGCCCTCATAACAAATATGAGGGCTTTTATCCTATCCAGCTATAATTGTAGTTACGAAGGCAGCGGCGCGGTAAATTCCACCTCGGCCACGTCTTTTTCGCGAATTGCCGCCTGGGCTGCAGTGAGCTTGGCAATGGGTACCCTGAACGGGCTGCAGCTAACGTAGTCGACATTGATGGCGTTAAAAAATTGTATAGACCTGGGTTCCCCGGCTTGCTCTCCGCAGACCCCGATTTCAATGGCCTTACGTGCCCGTCGCGCCCAGAAGATGGCCGTCTCCATTAACCTGCCCACTCCTTTGACATCGATGACCTCGAAAGGATTATCCTCCAGGATGCCGATTTGAAGGTACGTGGACAGGAACTTCTTCTCGACATCTTCTCTGCTGAACGAAAAGACGGCTTGAGTCAGGTCATTGGTACCGAATGAAAAGAAATCGGCTACTTCGGCCAGCCTGCCGGCTCTCATGCAGGCACGTACCGTCTCCATCATGCAGCCGACTTTCAGTCCGGACCCTTCCAGGCATTTCTCTTTAATAAGCAGTAGCTCCTGCAAAGTAATGGCCTGGGGTATCAGCACCGAGACGTTGGCTGGTACCTCGACCCTGGCCGCTTCGATGGCTTTGACCTGCATTTTGTAGATATCGGGAGACGTTACAGCAAGTCTGACACCCCGATGTCCCAGCATCGGATTTATTTCCTTGAGCTCGGCTATACGCTGTCTTATTCGTGGATTCGAGGTTTCCGATTCCGACGGTAGGAACTCATGGAGCGGTAAATCCAGCAACCTGATAACAATAGGTAACCCTTTCAGTTCCTTGAAAAGAGCCACAAAGTCCTCTTTCTGCAGCGCAGCCAGACGCTCCAGCGCCGTTGCTTTTTTAGCCTTTGTTTCCGCCAGTATAAATTCTCTAATGGCCGAGAGGCGTTCCGGTCCGCTGAACTGGCGTTCCGTGCGGCACAACCCGATGCCTTCAGCACCCAGCTTAATCGCCTGAGATACCATTTCCGGCCTGTCCGCATTGGCTTTCACACCAAGCCGCTTAAACCCATCTGCCCAGGTCAATAGCTCTCCCAGTTCATCTATCATCTGGCCTTCTTGCAGCGGCAATGTGCCGAGATAGACGGCGCCGGTGGTCCCGTCTATGGTGATCTCGTGGCCTTCACGTACCACCTGTTCCCCAACCCGGAATTGTTTCAGGGTGAGGTCTATTTCAATCTCCTCTGTCCCGCAGACGCAAGGTTTGCCCATGGCGCGGGTGACGATAGCGGCATGTGAAGTCAGGCCGCCTTTAGAAGTCAATATTCCATCTGCGGCGGCTATGCCCTGGATATCATCCGGGCTTGTTTCCGGCCGGACCAATATTACAGGTACGCTTCTCTTGGATAGGTGCATGGCCTCGCTTGGCTCAAACACCACCTGGCCGGATACGGCTCCAGGAGCTGCGGCCAGTCCTCTGGCCAGAGGACGATGCGACTCGGCAGATGAGATTTGCTTATGCAGCAGCGTTCTTATATCGTCGGCCGTTATTCGTATAATCGCCTCTTCTCTGGTAATCAGTCCTTCATGGACCATATCGACGGCGATTTTCACGGCGGCCCGGCCGCTTCTCTTGGCCGACCTGGTCTGAAGCATGTAGAGCTTTTTGGACTCAATGGTGAACTCGATGTCCTGCATGTCGTGATAATAGTTCTCCAGAAGCTCGGACATTTCGCGTAAATGCGAATAGGCTAGCGGCAGGCTCGTTTTGAGGTCGTTGATCGAGCCTGGCGTTCTGGCTCCCGATACCAGTTCCTCGCCCTGTGCCTTACTGAGGTATTCACCGGATAGTATTTTCTCTCCCGTACTCGGGTCACGGCTGAATACAACGCCGGTGCCGGAATTATCATCGTTATTGCCGAAGACCATCGCCTGAATTATTACTGCCGTACCGAGATCGGCGGGTATATTGTTCAGACGGCGGTATTCCACTGCGCGCAGGTTGTCCCAGGAGTCGAAGACACGTTTGGCAGCTATTTTCATATCGGCGGCGTCATTTACATTCAGCACGGTGTCCATCATGCCTGGCATGGAGACTGGCGCGGATGAGCGAACCGAGACCTGGAGGTTCTTACCCAGCTTTTTGTCCATACGTTTCTCAAGGTCGCTGAGAGCCTGCCTAATTTCCGTCTCCGGCAACTTGCCGCTTTTTTTATATTCGGCGTAGGCTTCAACCGACAGGATAAATCCGGGCGGTACCGGAAGTCCCAACCTGGTCATAGTTACCAGGTTTGCTCCCTTGTTGCCCAGAGTCGCTTTGTCTTCACAGCTATCCTGTAAGGTGTAAACGTATGACATAATTCTGCTCCTTATCAGCCAACGCCGAATTAATCAAATAAAGTATACTCTTGGCTCTGATTATTTCAAAGTCGTGTTATCGGATTGGCAGGGTGGGATATTTAGACGGTCAATAGATGTTTATTGCTGACCAGTTGGTCAATCTCACGATGCAAATCTTCCAGAGTGCCGTCGTTGCTTATGGTGAAGTCGGCCAGACTCTCGGCTTCCTTCAACGAGAACAGCTTTTCCTCGTCCTCGTCCTGCTTAAGGAATTGCTCATAACTGTGCGGGTCTCTACCTTCGCCCCGCTTGGTCATTCGTAGGAACCGCACCCGAGGGTCGGTAATCGTTACATCTATCAGGATAAAGGCCTTGCCGAATATTTCTTTTAAAACCGAGACGTCGTTCAAGGAACGTATGCCACTGATACCGGCAATTTCCCAGCCGGAATTACGTATCTTATCCGCCAGCAGTTTTACGAAATAGCCTTTACCGAATTCACGAAAATACTTATCGGAGATGTTTCCGAGGTTCTCCCGGGTCGGCTCTAATCCTTCTTTGCCGGCGATCTCCCTGACGATATCCCCGGTGGATAGGAAAGGTACATCGTATTTGGTTCGAAGGTATTTCAGCACCTCGTCTTTTCCGGAGCCGTTTTGACCTACAGCGCCGATTATTTTTACTGTAGACAGGATTTTCATTTTCTGGATAGTTTACTAGTTTGACTCAAAGCGAGCAACAAAATTCATAAGTATTTTATATATCCTGACTGGATTATATGACTTTTTTATCGTGACACTGCTATCATTTTTAATATTAACCAGGGGGAGGTACATAAATGAAAGAAATAGTCCAGGTTGAATTATCAAAAGACGAGGATAAGGTCGTTCAGATTTATCGGCTGGAACACAACAAAAAGAGCAACGCGGAAGCTATCAAAGAAATTATCAGGAATTACAAGCCCTTGAAAGATTATAAGGAAAAGAATAAACGGAGCTGGTTTAAAATTTAGCGGCAAAAAAGCCAGCATAGAAAATGTCACGAATTTGAAACGTCTCCAAAGCTAATTTTATGACTATTTAATACCGGGTATCTGATAATGGAATTGGGAGGGGGTGCCATGAAAACGCGATTGAAGCGTTATTATCGCAAATTGGTGGACATATTTACTTTGGAGGGAAAACCCATGGAACACAAATTTATGCGCTATTTTCTCCTGGCAACAGGCCTATTCACCATGATGTTGCTCGGAGCACTGGGCTGTTCACCGGCGCCAACTGCTAGCCCGACAACCGAATCCGAATATACTGTCATGACTGCGAGCAATACGGCTCTAGGTACCTATCTGGTCGATGGCAGCGGCCGGACGCTCTACTATTTCACCAAGGATTCGGCGGAGAAGAGCACGGCTGGCGAAGCCATTATCCTTGTCTGGCCCATATTCTACAAGTCCGACCTCAAGGTTTCTGAGGATCTGAACGCAGCCGACTTCGGCACCATCACCAGAGATGATGGCAAAGCACAGACGACTTATAAGGGATGGCCGCTTTACTACTATGCTCCGGACACCGCACCCGGCGATACCAGGGGACAGGGCATAGGCGGCGTCTGGTTTGTGGTCAATCCAAGCACGACACCGGCGGCGCCATAGATATAAGCATTAAATAGATAGCAGCGGGTTAGGATACTCTTATATATAAGAAGGCAGGCTGAACGACCAGCCTGCCTTTTGGCATAGAAGAGCGAGTCCTATGACCGGCTCGACAAATTACTGGAAAATATGCGACCTGTTTGATTAAATTATCAGCCGTTCCGCTATTCGCTCTTGGATATGAACTGTAGGCCGCCGTCACCGCGCTTAAGCACGTAAATATCCCATTCGTTGTCCTTGCGGCGAGGCGACTCGATTTTCTGGGCGATGATTGCATTGGTGCCGTCGGTGCGCAGGTTGATGGCGCCGTAGACGGCGATGCTGCGCTCAATGGAGCTGACCAGTTTCTTAAATTCGTCCTTAGCTTTTTGTTTGGCCTCATCGTTCTCGGCCTTGTCTATCTTTTCCTGTGCTTTCACCAGCTTTTTATGCAGTTCCTGCGGGTTCTTAATGTTCTCCTTGGCCGAGCGGGCCAGTTCCGTACTGAAAATCAGCGGCCTGTTGCATCGGCTGAACCGTCCTATCGCGCCCAACGTATCTGACCTGGGATGGGAGTACGGCTCGTTATCACCGCTGGAGATGACTGTGGCGATAGGGTTAACGGCTTGGAGAAACACATCGGTGAAGTCTCTGCTGCCGTGATGGCATGACTTGGCTATGTCAGATTCAAAAGCCGTTCTGGCAAGCTCGATTAATCTTGTCTCATTCCCGGTAGTCTCCGGATTCGCTATGCCGGCATAGTGTCCCAGCAGAAAGTACTCCGCCACGGTGTTCAAATCTCCGCCCAGAAACACGCTAACTTTATCGTATTTTAACTTGAGTATTATCGAGTGTCCGTTTTTGGTCTTGCCCAGGTTACCGAACCAGCGCAGGCGCAGATTGCCATCTGCATCAGGCTCCGCTACCGGGCCGAGCACCTTGATGCTCAGCTTTTTATCCGGCCCGTAACCGGGTAAATATTCAGCGGCTGCTGACAGCATCCGGATATCGTTGACGCGTCCGGAGACCAATGCGTTCTTAAGCATTATGGCGTATCCGGTATGGCTGTCCAGGTTGGCCAATGATATCCTGTCGGCCACAATGCCGGATAAATACTTAACGTTTCCGGTTTTCTTCGAACCGGGTTTGGTGTCCTCATCGGCACCAACTATGCCGTTGTGGAAGATAGTATGGAACTTGACGTTGGGCTGCTCGAAGAGCTGCTTAAATCCGGCGTAGTGGTCAGCGTCCGGATGGCTGATTATGGCCGATTCGAAGGTGAATTCCTTTTTGAACTGTCCGAACCGCCAGTTCAGAAACCGGAACATATTATCGGACTGGCCGGCATCCACAACAATTTGCTTATCATCGGGCGTCACGATCAAACATCCGTCCCCCTGGCTGATATCCACGAAGATAATTTCCAGTATACGGTCTTTCAGGATTGAGTCCTTATGCATGTAGCCGTCCGCGTTTCGAGCGTGGACCTTCACCCAGTCGCCGCCCTCGGGGCCTGTAAGGTTGATCCAATCGCCCCACAACAGGTGCTGAATCGGTTTGGGCTTGTCGTTATTGCCGCCCGGAGGCTTATCGTAGACAACCGCGGACGGAAAACCCGCAAATCTATATGATTCCACCATGATACCTTACCTCCCGTGATTAATTTGCTAACAGCCGCACACAGGCCGGCTAAAATTCGGAAGCTGCAGAACAGGTCAGCTGATCGCCGCCACCTCCCCTTTTCACGCGCATGATCTAACCCGGGTCGTCAATGAATGTAGTATCTGACTATCGATTATAACATATTAGGTTAAGAGCAAGAGTACGAAATCTAAATTCAGTTATGCTATGATTCGACGGGCTCATCGTGAGCTGAACATATAAAAAATAAAAATCAGGAGTAATTACTCCCGGCTATAAGCTAAAGGTTGACGTTATCCTGATACTGAAGTAATATCTAGCTGATCGGGTGTGAAAGAATGACCGCTCTAGAAGTAGCCCCCGCCGATACCGCCGATATATCCACCCTGTGTTTTCCAAATAATTTGTCCTCGCATTCGCGCGCCCGAAAAAAGAGTTAAATGGCTGCCGAGAACAATAACACCAGAAAGATTCTGACCAGACAGGAAACCGGGCATACGCCTGAAGAAGAAACTCTGGTCATGCGCCTCGGCATATTCATCAAAATGAGGTGGGTGGCCATCGGTGGGGTTATCGTAGTCACCCTGACAGCTAAATACCTCTTTAACATCGGTTTTCCAACCATACCCGTATATATCGTCTGCGCGTTCATGGTCCTGTACAACCTGCTGTTGACAAGACAGCTCAAGGGACTTAACAAATTATCGGGCGACCAGATGATATCTCATGCCCGGCGGTTAGGCTACTTTCACATTATTCTCGATATGGTTGCCCTCACTGTGTTGCTGCATTTCACCGGGGGAATGGAAAATCCGTTCGTCTACCTCTTTGCCTTTCACATTGTACTGGCTAGTATCGGTCTTAACTATCGGGCGGTTTATTTACTGTGCACAGTTGCCTTGATAATGGTAGCGTCACTGTACTTTTCGGAAGCAGCCGGAATAATTCCTCACGTCAATCTTGAGGGCTTCGTTATACCGATAAGATATCAGGATACAGGCCGTATTACCGCTCAACTGGTGGTGCTGGCCGTTCTTCTTTACGGCACGGCTTACATGTCCACGGCTATTGTTAGAGAGATGAGGAGGAGACAGCGAGAAGTAGTACTCCGCGGGCAGTTGCTTGCCGAAAAAATAGACGAACTGGAAGCTGCCTTCGGTGAGATAGGGAAACTGAGAGAGGAGAGGGATAAGTTTTTATACTTTATAGGCGTTGCGGCTCATGACCTGAAAGCGCCGCTTACTGCTATCCAGGGCTTCCTGTGGGTGATGATGGGTGGATTTACAGGGGCAATCTCAGAAAAGCAGAAAAACATACTGGAGCGCAGCACTTATCGTATTAACGAGCTGCTGCGACTAATCAGCGATTTACTTGATATTCCGCGCATCGAGGCGGGGCAAATTGTCCAGGAGATGAAGGAAGTCTCACTGTACCAGGTAATTTCTAATTCCAGCGACGGTCAGCGTAATCTGGCCGAGGCCAAGGGGATTGAACTTAAAGTTGAGATTTCTAAAGAGATGCCTACGATAATGGGTTCAGCCCCACGCCTGCAACAGGTGGTAACCAATCTGGTAGATAACGCCATTAACTACACGCCAAGCGGCAGAATCACTATCAGTGCACGCGAACGTGACGCCGATGTGCTGGTCGAGGTTATCGATACCGGTATTGGCATTCCTCCCGATGATATATCACGATTATTTGAAGACTTCTACCGGGCAAGTAACACGGAATCCAAAGGAACGGGTCTGGGGGTTATCCATAAGTCGCAGGATTATTGAGGCTCATGGAGGCAGTATATGGGCTGAAAGCCCCTGCGCGGAGACCAACAGCGGTAGTAAATTTAGTTTTACGCTGCCCAAGATAAGCAAAACTTTAAAGGCCTGAATTGAACGAAACTGTACTGATTCCATAATTACTTCGATTATATGGCAAAAGCGCGGAAACTATAGTAGAATATTTCGGGGGCAAAAGTGGCAAGCAAAATACTTGTCGTTGACGATGATCCTGATATTCTTGATGCTGTAGCCATGATACTCGAGTCACAGGGCTATGAGGTGGTTACCGCCCGCGACGGCATAGAAGGCCTGGCCACGCTTAAATCCGAACAACCTGACCTGATGATTCTTGACCTGTTGATGCCCAAGATGGACGGGTTTGCCGTGTGTAAAGAGCTTCAAGACCCTAAGTGGTACAAACACAAGGATATTCCGATTTTGATCCTGACCTCGGTAAGAGAGGATGCCAGCCGTAGGCGCTATGAATTGGAAACGGGACTCGAACTTGATGTGGATGACTATCTCGAGAAGCCAATGTCTCCCGATGTACTGCTGAAGAGAGTACGAACACTCATGGATAAGAAAAAATCCTGAGAATAGCCGGCTAATCTAATTAATAAAGGAGGCAGCTCTACGTGAAAAGGAATGCCAAAATTCTGATTGTTGATGATGATGCCGATTTTGTGGAGTCGACAAGAATTGTCTTGGAAAGCAAACCGTACGAGGTAATCGTTGCCGTCAACGGTAACGAGGCTCTACGCAAGGCGGCAGAGGAGAAGCCTGATTTAATTCTCCTTGACATAATCATGCCGGTAAAGGATGGGTTCACTGCCGCCGAGCAGCTTAAGAAGGACCCAAATCTGGCTAAGATTCCATTGCTGATGCTCACCAGCTACTCTACCAAGGGAAGCGGTACAGAAATTCCCCGTGGCAGTGGTTATTCGCTGGAGGCTGACGATTATATTGAAAAGCCGGTAAGCCCACAAAACTTATTGGCTGCAATAGAAAAGCACCTGAAAAAGGCTGGTCTCTAGAGCTAGAGCTGGTAAATTTTCGTATTTACACGGGGAGCGGTCTCCGTAGATATTACTCGTAAGTTTGGCAACCGGCTTCCAGTCCGTGATTGCGGCCAGTAAACTGTTTGTTTCTGTTCTTCCATCGAAAACGGTAAGTTTTTCCTTATATACCGCAGTTCATGCTTCAGCGGGAAATCAATATTTCGTACATTTCACACACGTAGATGTGATAAACCAGCATCGATGAGCATTCTATCATCGAAGTGTAATGTAATCAAAAAGGCAGAGACATAAGTTATTCAGGGCGCTGCGCAATAATCTAAAATCAGCTATAATTTTAACGACCAGGCCGGATCGTCCGGTATCTACCATTCTATAGGAGGCATTTGAGATGAGCAAACATTATTCTGCATTGTTCCAACCGATAGAAATAAAGGGCCTTAAACTCAAAAACAGGCTGGTTGTGCCGCCGATGGGATCCGGCTTTGCCGCGGAGGACGGCGGCGTAACCGAGCGCCTGATTACATACCACGAGGCCAGGGCCAGGGGCGGTTTCTCTCTGATTACCCTGGAGGTCACGGCGGTAGACGGCAAAGAAGGCAAGGGGAGTGGTCACCAGCTAAGCATATTCGACGACCGCTTTATTCCCGGATTCAAACAACTCGTAGACCGGGTGCATAAGGCCGGCGCTAAATTGGGCGTCCAGCTGTATCATCCGGGCAGGGTAACAATTCCCGTTTATATCGGCGGACTGAAACCCGTTGGCCCTTCGGCTGTTCCAGACCCTATCTGGCGTCAGGAGACGCGGGAGCTGACCCTTGAGGATATCGAACGGCTGGTGGAATGCTTCGCCCAGGGAGCCAGGCGGGCTAAGGAAGCCGGATTCGATAGCGTTGAGTTGCACGGGGCCCACGGCTATCTCATCTGCCAATTTATGTCGGGCTATGCCAACAAACGG
This sequence comes from uncultured Dehalococcoidales bacterium, assembly GCA_964548415.1. GTDB lineage: Bacteria > Chloroflexota > Dehalococcoidia > GIF9 > UBA5629 > 9FT-COMBO-48-23. The sequence continues at coordinate 21,807 of CAZJQG010000032.1, forward strand.
ACCGACGAGTACGGCGGCAATTTTGAAGGATTTATGAAGTTCCCTGTGGAAATCGTCCGCAGGATAAGGCAGCTGGTCGGCCCGGACTTTCCAGTATTCTTCCGCATCAGCGGCGACGAACTGGTACCTACGGGCAGGTCGGTAACCGAAAGCGTCGAAATGGCTAAAAGGCTTGTCCGGGAGGGAGTCGATGTCATAGACGTCTCCATCGGCGTCATGGAGTCCAGCGCCGTAACCAGCGCGCCTCCAGATATGGAGCAGGGATTTAATGCCGGTATGACCGCCGCGTTTAAAAAGGCGCTATCGGTGCCCATTATTGCCGTCGGCCGTATCAACGAACCGGAAATCGCCGAGGAAATCGTAAAGTCCGGCAAAGCCGACCTGGTAGCCATCGGCCGGCAGTCGCTGACCGACCCCGAGTGGCCGAATAAAATAGCCGGAGGCCGGAAGGCGGACATCGTTAAATGCATTTCCTGCAATGAAGGCTGCATCGAAGGCCTGGCTATCTGGATGCGGCCAATGATCACCTGCGTCCAGAACCTGGCGCTGGGTAAAGAAGCTGAATACGCCTCGCCACACACTGCCAAACGCAAGAAAGTGCTCGTTGCCGGCGGCGGGCCGGCGGGCCTGGAAGCAGCCAGGACGGCAGCCCTATGGGGGCACGAAGTAATTCTCTATGAAAAAGATAAAGCTCTCGGCGGCCAGATAAATATTGCGGACATACCCCCCAAGAAAGATATCTATAAAGAGGTAATTCTATCGCGTGTCAGAGCTGTGAAGGACCTGGGGGTTGAGGTACATGCCGGTAAAGAACTCACTTCCGAGATGGTTAAGCAGATTGCCCCGGACGTTTTAATTATAGCTACCGGGTCGAAGCCGCTGGTGCCGAAGATTCCCGGCATCGACCGGAAAAATATCATTACCGCGGCTGAAGCGCTTAAAGGGGCGAAGGTGGGGGATAAGGTCATGGTTGTCGGCGGTGGCCTGGTGGGCTGCGAAACGGCGGACTACCTGGCCCAGCAGGGCAAAGAGGTGACTATCGTGGAGATGCTGCGCCATACCGCCCGCGATATAGGACCCGCGGCCAGATATTTTCTGCGCCGGCGAATGGCTGAAAAGGGCATCAAGATTATGACTTCCACCACTGTCGAAGAGATTACCGATAGCGGCGTTAAGGTGAAATCAGGCGAAGCCGGTCAGCTTCTGGGCCCGGTTGATACCGTGGTGATGGCCACAGGGGCCGAGTCCGTTAACGAGCTGGAACTAAAAGTGAAGGACATGGTGACGGAGGTTTACGTCATCGGAGACGCCGCCAAACCGGGGAAGATAATGGCGGCTGTGGAACAGGCCGCCGATTTAGCCCGCAAGCTTTAGGCTAACACGGTCTTCTGTATCAGCTCAAGTGTAGCCTTGATCTTTTAAGGTCGAGGTCACTCATTCCTTTTTGTTATCCTGAGGAGTTTTTCTCTAGAACGACGATGAAGGATCTCGGTGGCGTCTGGTGGGACGAGATTGCCACGGCCCCGACTCCATCGGGACCTCGCAATGACACAAGTGGCCAAGCGGGAGTTATAGGAGGATTGCAAACTTAAGTCAAAAATCAAACGTCAAAAGTAAAACATTCACGTCAAATGTTAAAAGTATTTTTAATCTTTAACCTGAACTTTTGATATTTAATCTTTGATCTTTAATGTTTGTCCCCTCTCCCTTGAGGGAGAGGGGCAGGGTGAGGGTGAAATTCTCCTTATAGCTTATACGAAGTATCTATCGGTGGCATTTTCGGCTCTACGACTTTTTCAGGGTCAAGTAGAGGCCCATACGTCGGGTCTTCCTGCCAGCCATCGATATGTGCAGCCCTCTTGGCAGCCGCCATATACCTGTTCCAATCGGCACTCATGTAAAGGAATATTTGTTGGGCGGCCCTGGAACCTTCACCGTGTATATGGTCAATCTGGTAGTAATTCTGGGTCATATCCTTTATAAGCCGGCTAGCTTTAACTCTGTCTGCGGTAGGCACGCCCGCCTTGGCTGCAAGATATTTCTCGATATAATCATGAATTTCAGGATTCTTCCAGTCTCGATAGGTCGGTACTGTGGTGGCAATGCCTCCGCAGATATCCTGCACAGTCTTACAGGCCTCATGGTAATTGTCGGCAAAGGTAAATTTGGCGGAATTGGTTAACATAAGGTCGGGCACCATCATGCCGGAGTCAGGATCTTTGTTGCATTCTATACAGGCCATTTTGCCGAGAGAGGTCACAGTCGCCGTGAGCATGGCCAGCCAGGCAAGCTTGTTCCTTATATGCTCGGATTTCTCGAGTCCGTTGTATTCGGCTATCAACCTGGCTATGCCGGCCAGTGTTTCGAGCTCGGCTACCATTTTAGAGGCCCCGAAAAGCCGGTGAAAGCTGGCGAAGCCATAGGTAATATCCCTGGAGAACTTCCACTCGCCGCACATGAAAACTCTTTCCCACGGTACGAAAACGTTGTCGAAAACAATCAGACACTCTGTTGGTTGCAATGCCGATGCGTGCGGGTAGTCCCACGTCGCTTCCTCGCCGTAGGTTCTGGTGACCGGTTCGACGGCGAGCAGCTTGATACCCTTGGCGTTAAGAGGTGTGGCGAAGGCCAGGGCATAGTCTTTGTCTTCCTCTCCGTGGGCACGGCAGGGAAGGACAATGGCCTCGTTAGCACAGGGAGTGGCGCTGATGTGCATCTTGGCTCCCGTCACGATGATGCCGTCCTTTTGTCTATCGGCAACGCGAACATAGAAATCCTTGTGCTGGACCTGTTTCGAAGGACGCAGGCTTCTATCTCCCTTTACATCTGTCATGGCGCCCGTCAGACCCAAATCGTTTTTTTGCAGATACTTGCGATAGGCTTCAACACGTTCTACGTAATTGGTGTCAAGCGCTTTATCCATTTTGCTGGCGGCGATTGTAGCTGCTGCCAGAGCATCGATACCCATGCAGTGCAGCAGTATGCCGCCACCGGAGCGGATTCCAGTAACGAAACATTCACGCCTTCGAAGGAGGTCTTCGGACGTCCTCGGGACCGTGAACAGGAAATTGACGTCTTCACCTTCATCGTTTTTTGCCACGAAGAGATTTCTATGCTTGGGGTCGTTGGGCAAGGCGTAGTCCATGGCGGCAAAGCGGATGATTGTTCTTAATGTCGGGTGAGTCCTTACATCTTTTACGCGTTCGCCCAGACAGTATACGACCCGTCCGTCATTCAGGCTTTCAAGATACTGTTCCACCGTTCTAATCATGCAGTCACCTCTTGATTAATATTTATTAGTTGTAACGGAGCACGCTGGGGTCGCGGTAATTTCCCGTGCAACTTCAGGCTACCGTGGTCTTCTGCATCAGCTCGAAGATGGCTCCGCCGACCCCGCCCGCATCGAGGTAAGCGAAGCGTCCCGGGTCATGGACAAATACTTTAACGCCCTGGGCCACCAGTCTCTTGACCTCAGCCTCGACGTCGTCGACGAAAAATCCGATGTGATGCAGTCCCTCTCCCCAGGTATCCAGGAACCGCGACTGAAATATGCGCCCTTCGAGGCACTGGACGAGCTCTATGTCCAGGGAACCGACGCGTGCGAATGCCAGCCTGGCTTTCCACGGACGACCTTTGGCGTCTAACCCGCTCATCTGACGAAAAGTCCACGGCCCGATGCCGTACAGCCGTGACCAGCGCTCGATAGTCTTATCGATATCCTTCACGGCATAGCTTATCTGGTCGATTGACCTCAACTGGAATTGCTGAGCGGCGCTGCTCATGATGCACCTCCTTTACTGCAATCGGGGCTGTTTGTCGTGGAATGGTATTAAGTCCAGCCGTCGTATTCATCGAGAAGCTCGGTAATAATCAATTTGCCCTTATTCGTGCTGCCCCAGAAAGACTGTGTGGTGCGTGGGGCATAGTATTTCTTTATCAGTTCCTGCACCGCGTTCCGGAATGCTCCTTCGTCCCCGGCCGATACCGTAACCACCGTCTGTGTGATTTCCTCAAGTGTGCTTTCCATGGTGTCTTCCCTGATCGTCTCCCCACCCATTTTCATGTTCTTGCCTTTCACTTCTTCCATGGAGATATCCACGCCGAACTTACCGGCTATTTTGTCCAGGTCGTTTTTTGTAATTGGCACCGAGGGGCCGCAAGTAGGACCGAGGGGGAGCCATCTGAGTTTACCCATGATTTCTTCCATAGCACTAACTCCTCTCCTCCGTCGTTAACTGCTCCCGTTCGATCTTAAGATAGTCTTTATACTTCCTCCGTTTTTCCTTTACCTCCGGCCACGTTCTCACGAAGAAGTCCTTGGAAGGTTTGATTTCGTAGGTAACATGACGGTATGAAGTTTCTGCGGCAAAACGGTCCCATTTAAGCTGTTCCTCCGGAAAACTGACCTTGATTTTGCCGTTCTGGATGCTGAGCTGGCCGCGTATGCCGCAGGTAGGGCATTCCACCGCCTCATTATCTTTGAAAATGCGGAGGATACGGTCATGACAGACAGGGCATACTCCGGGTTCTCCGAGGAATTTATTGTTGCCGGTTTTAATCGCTGTGGCCACTTCAACACCGATTTTACATGCTTTGTCCAGTGCTCTCTGGTCGTTTGCTGCCTCGGCCATGGCCTGAATGTGGACCTGTACCTGGTCGACAATTTCCATTCCTAAAAACCTGAGCAGTATGGTCGGCTGCAGATAAGCGTACTGTGTCCATCCCCGCGTGGCGTAGGGTATGATAATGCCGGCCGGCTTGCCCCACATTTGGCTTGGCTGGCTCGACAGAATAAACAGGCGGTCTATGAACTGCTTGACCACGGCAGCAACCTCCAGGATATAGCACGGGGCGCCAAAAATAACGCCGTCGAATTGGTATATTTTTTTCAGCAGGTAATCGAAGTCATCCTTGCCTTCATTTTTGCAGCCTCTCCCCATGAACATGCAGGTGGCATCGCCTTCGCAGGGAAGAATTTTGTAGTCGGTCAACCGCAGGATATCCACTTCAGCTCCCTGTTCTTCAGCGCCCATCAAGGCTTCCTTGACCAGTATCTCCGTATTGCCCAGCCGTCTGTAGCTCGACACAATGCCTAAAATCTTCATGACCCTTTCTCTCCTCTCCTGTAGCCGTGCAGACCGGTACTCATTCTACGCTGAGAATCTGTGGACGACAAGTGGGTGCCGGCACTGTCAGATATTAGGCGGGAGAGGCAGGTTGGACAGGCGTCCAATGAGGATTTATTCCCTTTGGGATATAGGAGAGGGTAGGGGTGAGAGTAAAAGATAATTAATAGGCTTTACGACGGTAGCTGAGTATTATCATGACGGCCAGGATGGTGGCCACAATCCCCATAGCCGCTAGAACAATCAAGGTACTGTTCGGCACCGTGGGGGCATTGTCGGTTTCGCCGACTATAGTAAAGCCGCTCGTCTGGTCAGCGATATCGACGGCATAACTTCCGGGCTGCATCCTGGTTACGGTGAACTTAACCGGCTGTGTCGCCTGCGGGCCGACGCTGACCACCTTGCTCTGGTCCACCTGCCCGTTTATCTTGAGGGCAACGTTGAGGTTGCCTGCCTGGTCTCCAGTGTTTACCACATTGGTAGTTATGGTTACCGGCTGACCGGCAGAGGTCTGGCTCGGACTGACGCTCAGGTACTGTACTGACATCAGAGCAGGATTAAACGGCCGTGATATTGACGGCGATACATTCAGCCCTGCTGCCTTAGGTTTCTCGTAGTACAGCTTGACATGTACGTCGGAGATACAGGAGCTTCCTTCTATTTCCAGCCCGAGGTCGTTCTTACCGCCGTACACGTAACCCGGGAAGCCCGACGCATATGCCTCACCGGATACTACCAGCGGCCAGCACTCATCACAAAGGCAATTCCCGGTCTCAATTCCCCCGCCGACCAACATATCATTGACGTATACATTGATGAAAGCAGACTCAGGATCTGAGCCGCTGCATGGTACGCCCCTGACCTCAGCGTCTATTTTCGTTATGATACTGCCAGGCGGCACGGGGTTGGCAAATGGACAGGGCGAGATCCAGCAGTATTCGTCGGGGCTGCAACTGTAATCAGAATCTACGCCGCATACGACGCAATGCCCGCTGTGCCAGCAGTCGACATCTATCAGGATATATTCACCGGTGACCTCCAATACGCCGCCGGTATTGTTGTTGTTGCAGATAGTCTGAGTTGCCGGGCCGGTGACATTATCGGTAGGAGCGTCAGCTTGAACGCTATCAGGAATGGTGACCAGTGCCATGCCCACAGCCAGCATTGCTATTAATGACAGCCCGATACATTTCCATACTTTAACCATGCGGACACATCTCAAATATAAGCCGGCTGCGAGTCTATTAGCCTTCGAGATAATATAATAATGAATATCAACTGTCAATACCTTCACAAACTGAGATTTCTTCGCCCACCGTATACTTGCTGAACATATCTAATGCTTCCTCTCCCTATCAGGGAGGGGGCCGGG
>CAZJQG010000033.1:0-23971 GCA_964548415.1 uncultured Dehalococcoidales bacterium
CGGCGCTGCAGGTGCCGCGAATAGTTCTCCACGGCGTGGCAGTAGCCGACCTCGCGCAGCATTTCCAGGTCGTAGTTGGTCCGCGCCTCGAGCCTCTGGGCTTCCACCAGCTTGTTCTGGTCTTTTAGCTCCTTGAGCCGCTGCTCCAGCTCAACCCCTATGTCATCTATGGCCGCCGTAAGCTTGTCATGCGAGGTGACGAAGTGCTTGGCGGGGTAGATATCAACCGTGTCTTTCTCCGCCAGCAGCTCGCCGGTTAGCGGGTCTACTTCAACGATGCGCTCGACCTCGTCGCCGAAGAACTCGATGCGGATGGCGATTTCTTCATAAGCCGGCTGTACTTCCAGCGTGTCGCCCCGGATATGGAAGCGGCCGCGGGTGAAGTCGAAGTCGTTCCGCTCGTACTGCATGTCCACCAGGCGGCGGACGAACTTGCCGCGGTTCAGCTTCTCGCCCTTCTTTATATTGGCGACGAATGAGCGGTATTCCTCAGGCTCGCCCAGCGAGTAGATGCAGGATACCGAGGCCACGATGAGCACATCGCGGCGGTCGAACAGGGCGCGGGTGGCAGCATGGCGCAGTTTGTCTATTTCTTCGTTGATGTCCATGTCCTTTTCGATGTAGGTATCGGTGCTGGGGATATAGGCTTCCGGCTGGTAATAGTCGTAGTAGGAGACGAAGTATTCGACGGAGTTATCGGGGAAGTACTCCTTGAACTCGGTGGCCAGCTGGGCGGCCAGGGTCTTGTTGTGGCACATGACCAGCGTGGGCTTCTGGACCCTTTCCACCACGTTGGCCATGGTGAAGGTCTTGCCGGAGCCGGTGACGCCGAGGAGCGTCTGGTTTTTGTAGTTGAGGTTAAGCCCTGCGACGAGCTTGTCGACCGCCTGCGGCTGGTCACCGGTCAGTCTGAAGTCGGAGCTTATTTTAAATTGTGACATGTTTTATAAATCAAAGATTAAACACCAAAACTCAAAATGACATATTAAAATGCAAAAATATAGCCTAATTATACAACCAATGTGGATAGGAGCGGAAAGGGTAACCCTTCGACAAGCTCAGGGTGAACGGTTTCTTATATTGTCATTCCGTGTTGGGGTTACGGGCTCCGCTCGTGGTGACCGGGTTCCGCTCGTGGTGAGCCTGTCGAACCATGGCGGAACCCAGCAGGTAGTCCGCTCCCTTCGACAGGCTCAGGGTGAGCGGTTTCTTATAATGTCATTCTGAGGGAGTCCTTCCCAATAGGAAGGATGACCGAAGAATCTCGGCGGTGAGGGGGTTTTATCCTAAGGGTTCGCCGGTTATAAGAAAGATAATCGTGGTCACAATCAACATCAATAGGGGTATGCTGAGAAACGAAGCGATCACGATTAAGGTTATTTTCACACCCTTACGTGGTTTTCTATTGATTATCCAGCCTACTATGAAAAGCACCAGTCCCAGAATTACAAGGAGCATTCCCGGCAGGTCTGAATCTATGTTCCATCGAGTATATAGAAGCGGCGTCAGCAAAAAAGCGATAAGGCCGATGCCCATGAGGAAGAAGGAGGCGACTCCCAGCTTGCCGAATTTGTTTACACCTTTTTGAATTAAATTCATTTCACCCTCACCCCTGCCCTCTCCCTCAAGGGAGAGGGTATTTGTTTTTTATACTGAGAGGGGTTGCACCCCTCTCAGAACTCCCCGCTTGCTAAAAGGTAACAGCTTCTAAAAGGGGCTGCACCCCTGTTAAACTCCCAGCTTTTTAAATTGAAACAGTTTATTAAAAGGGACTAGCTCCCCTATCTTGCTGCCAGTTGCTGCAGGGCTAGTCTGACCTTGGCTTCGAGGTCAAGGTCGGCGGAGCCGGACAGGTTGGAAACGGCCTGGGTGGCTTCTTTGAGCGAGTAGCCGAGCGCGGTCAAAGCCGCTACCACGTCGGCATCGTCGGGCGTAAGCGCCGGGGTTATGGCGCCGGCCCAGCCCTTCTCCAGCTTGCCTTTTAGCTCCAGCACCACGCGGCCGGCCATCTTCTTGCCGATGCCGGGCACCTGCGTCAGCAGGTCTTCATTCCCGCCGACGATGGCCGATGCCAGCTGCTCTACATTTAGCGTGGACAAAAACGACAGCGCCGCTTTGGGGCCGATGCCGGAAACGGTGATGAGGTTCTGAAACAGCGCCAGCTCATCGGCGGAGGCGAAGCCGTACATGGCGATAACGTCTTCTCTGACGTAGAGATGGGTATGCAGGTGTACTTCACTGCCAACCGTGCCCAGCCGGCCCAGGGTGGAGCCGGGAACAGATATCAACAGGCTGAGCGGGCCGACCTTGACCACTACCGAATCGACGCCGCGGCTTTCGAGGATGCCATCCAGCGTTACGATCATAATTTACATTCCTCTTATTCTTTCGGGCGGGTCGCCTAGTCACAATCCGCGGAGCGGATGCTCCGCGGTACCCTCTATTGTCATTGCGAGTCCTTCCGCGGAAGGATCAAGGGAGAGGGGAACGAAAATCAAAGGGCAAATATCAAACATCAAATGTTTCTGGTTAAAAGATAAAAATACTTTTCGACTTTTGACATGAACTTTTGACTTCTAACCTTTAACGTTTTACTTTATTTGCCTCTGGCAATTATTACTTCGATCTGCTTCTGGTGCAGGTGGCAGATAGCCACGGCCAGTGCATCAGCGGCGTCCGACGGCGTGGGACATTCGGCCAGCCCAAGCTGTAACCTCACCATTTCCTGCACCTGCTCCTTGCCGCTGCCGCCGTAGTTGGTCACCTGCTGCTTGACCTGTGTGGGTAGATAGCGAAACACCGGGATATTTTTATTGGCGGCGGCGAGTATGGCGATGGCTTGCGCGCGCCCCACGGCCAGAGCCGTGCGCGCGTTATCGGCTACGAACGGCTCTTCTATAGCAACTTCGTCGGGTCGCTGGCCGGCTACGATTTCAACCAGCTTTTTATATAAAGAGGAAAGCCGTTTTTCTACGGGGACTTTTGATGGCAGGCTGAGTACTCCGCAGGTGACAAAGGCCATTTCGCCCGCGTCCTCATCCACCACACCGTAGCCCAGATTTAAAGTGCCCGGATCGATGCCCAGAACACGCATAACTTATGCCTGAGTTTGCAGCTTCTCCAGGACAGATTCGTCGTAATCGAGGTTGGCGCAGACACTCTGGACGTCTTCCAACTCTTCCAGATGGTCGAGTAGTTTAAGCGTTTGAATGGCCTCTTTTTCTTCCAGTTGTACCGTCTTCTTAGGCACGCGCATAACTTGAGCCGATACCGGGGGTTTTATCTTTTCGACGGCTTTTCGCACCGCCTCCAGGTTTTGCGGCGTGGTAAGAATCTCCAGATAGCCCTTCTCGTCTTTAACATCATCGGCGCCGGCATCTATGGCCGCCAGTGCCAGTTCTTCCGCTTGAGCGCCATCTGCTTCAACGACAATCACGCCTCTGGTATCGAACTGCCAGGAAACGGAACCGGTGGTGGCCAGGCTGCCGCCGTGGCGGGTAAACAGGCTGCGCACTTCCTGGACAGTGCGGTTGCGGTTATCCGTCACCGCATCCACCAGGACGGCCACGCCATGAGGGCCGTAGCCTTCGAATGTTATCTCGACTAGAGCTGCGCCTCCCGCCTCACCGCTGGCTTTTTTTATGGCGCGCTCGATGTTATCGGTGGGCATGTTGTTATCTTTGGCTTTTTGAATAGTCAGTCGCAGGCGGAAGTTATTAGCAGGATCAGGACCGCCTTCCTTGACGGCCACGATAATTTCACGGGCAATCTTGGTAAATACCTGCCCTCTGCGTTGGTCGGCTACGCCCTTTTGCCGTTTTATCTGTGACCACTTAGAATGACCGGACATGTTAAATACTCAGCCCTAATTTTACCACCATGTCACACAAGAATAAAGCAAGAAATATAAAATTCTAAACACTAATATCTAAATCCTAAATAAATTCAAAATGATAGACTTATGTAGCGTGTCATTCTGAGTCCTTCCGCGGAAGGACTCAGAATCTCGGTGGTGGGGCTAAGATTGCCGCGTCCGATTGTAGCGGGGTCCAGCAATGATACAAAAAGACCGCTCACCGTGAGCCAGGCGAAGGGTGCTTTTCGCAGGGGTAGCGTGGAGCATCTGCTCCACGCACAGTTGGCGTCGTGCTTTACGGGCGGACTTAAAAGTCCGCTCGTACATTTGTGGTTCCGCTATGGTTCGACAGGCTCACCACGAGCGGAACCTTCTCTTACAAGAAACCAGACTATCTCCGTAATCTTCAACTAATCTGTGGAATCTAAAAATTAAATTCTGGGCAGCAGAGATGCGTACTTCTCCATGCGGCTCATGCCAGCTTCCGACTGGACCATCCAGGTCATCCAGCACAGCGCGATAGCCCTGTATCCGACTGCGGGAGCCATGCGCTCCACCAACTTAACGAAATCGATATCCGTTGCCGGCATCTTCACATCGGCCTTAGCCAGCATCTCGGCGATGACTCGCTTAACGATCTTGTCCGGCATCACCGTATCGACTCCACCCATCATCCTCAGGTACTGATAGCTGTTAATGCCTACTCCGTTAATCCTGCCCACCGGGTCTTCATCCCAGTTGTCCAGGCTGGCGTTTTTGGCCCAGTAGATAAAGGCCTGCCGGTCATCGAGCCCCTTCTTCGTTTTTAAGCTGGCCAAGTAAGCGGCAACAGATTTGGCCATATGCCAGGAGCGTTTGTTTTTCCAGACGTGCTCCACTGTTCTTTCGTTAATCCGGGCTAAATCTTGGAGGCGGCAAACTCTTCCGGTCTCGACGAATTCCTGGCGAAATTGCTCCACCCTGGGCACCACAGACCGGAAGTAATTCAGGCCGATGGAGGTAAAGGCCGCATCGACGACCATGAGGACTACGTGGCCGTCCCATCTTTCGGTCCGCAGGCAGCGCTTTATGTAGTCGCTGACCTCCGGAACCTGATTCATGTAGCTATCGGCAGCCTCTTTTAAGGTCAAATCCGGTATTACCTTTCCTTACAGGTTTTTATAAGTATCCTCTCCGCGTCTAGCTATTCGTACCATAGTTATCAGCCGTGCCGTGTCGTCTATGGCATACACTACCCTGTAGTTTCTGATACGAACACGCCACAGGCCGCTATCAGCCAGTTTCTTGACCTTGGGAGGCCGTGGCTCTACTGCCAGAGAAGAAATAGTTCCGGCAATAACTTTATAAGCCTGTTGTGACAGCTCGTCCAATTGTTTTTGAGCGGCGTGCCTGAGTTCGATTCGGTATTCCACGTCGTGGCTAGCGCACTTTTCTGCGACGTTGATATGTTTCCCAAGTGACGGTGCCCTTCTTATCAGCCAGGGCTTCCTGTCCTTCGCGGATATCTTCCTCGTCTTCAAATATTTCCAGCGCGGCGTCGCGGATCAACTTGGCCATTGAAGTCCTTTGTTCGAAGGCCAGCCGGCGCAATTTTTCATGCTGCTCTTCTGTCAGAAAAATAGTGGTTCTTTTCAAATTCGTAGCCATATTTTTGATTCCCGTATATAAAGGTAACATATATATGTTGATATGTCAAAAACGGACGAATCGTAGAAGCCTTTTCGGTATTACGGTTATCCGGACTTGGCAGCAGCTCCGACGCGCCTGACGATATAGTATATAACGCCGGCTACTATGAACACCGCCAGTATATCGACATATAGAGAATATTTTTCCAGTATTGTCCAGTTCTCTTTTAACACCCAGCCCAGAAGTACGAGCGCCAGGTTCCACGGTATCGAGCCGAGGACGGTGTACAAGCAGAACCTGGAAAAATTCATCTCACCCATGCCTGCCGGCAGCGCGTTGTAAGTACGGATCAGAGGCAGCATCCTGGAAAACAGGACCGTGAGGTTGCCGTATTTGTTAAACCAGTTTTCCACCAGCTGCAGGTGGCCCGTGTTTAACAGCACGTATTTACCGTATTTCTCGACGAATGGACGGCCCAGATATTTACCGATATAGTAGGCTATTATCGAACCAGTCAGGTTAGCCAGCGTGCTGACCAGCACGATTATCCAGATGTTCATCTCCCCCATGTAAGCCAGAAAGCCGGCGAACGGTATAACAGCCTCGCTGGGAATAGGAATCAGCGCCGATTCCAACGTCATGGTGACGAAAATGCCGGCGTACCCCCAGGAGGCGATCAGGCCGGTTATGAATTCGAGTATGGTCAAGACCATATTTATGGCATTATAGCATTAATTCACCCTCTCCCTGACCCTCTCCCATCAAGGGAGAGGGGATTAAGGTTTCTCAAGAGGGGCTGCGCCCCTCTTGTACTCCCCCTAACTGAAGAGAGTCATTGTCATTGTCACCATCTCCCCTTACTCTCTCCCTCATAGGGATAGGGAGCAATTAAGTAAAAAATGAACCCCGCTGTGATATACTAACTGAAAAGATACCCACCGTCCTTAATACGGATGACTGTAGTGCCCTCAGATAAGATTTTCCGGCCTGCTGATTATGTCAAGATAAGTATCTTCGCAGGTGCTCTTTCCATACTCTGGCCAAGCCTTCACAGCCTGATTATTCCTCTCCGTATTCTGGATTTCATACCGGAAGCCCAGAAAAACACCTATCTCGGCCTGCTGACCTTTGCCGGTTCACTTATCGCACTGTTCGTGCAGCCTCTGGCCGGCGCCGTTAGCGACCGATTCGGTTCGAGGTGGGGTAGAAGGCGGCCTTTTATCTTCGCCGGCACAATCCTGGCCTTGCTCATCCTACCCAGCATCGGGCTGGCCAGCAGCTTCGTATTTCTGCTTGTCGGCTACTGCTTGCTTCAGATAGCCAGCAATATTGCCCAGGGCCCCTTCCAGGCGTTCATCCCCGACCTGGTACCACACGGCCACCGCGGTGTAGCCTCCAGCGCTAAAAGCCTCGCCGAGATACTGGGAGCGGTCGTCTTCCTGCGGCTGGTGGCCTATTTCATGGACAACTTCACCAATAGCGGCAACAGCGCCTGGCTGTGGGGAGCCTTAAGCTTCCCCGGGACCATGCTGCTGGTAGCCATGATAGTGACGATGGTTACCGTGAAGGAGTCACCATCGACTTCTTCCGAACTGTCACCACTGAAGACAATTGCATGGGCTTTTAGAATCGACACGAAAGCCAATCGTGGTTTCATCTGGTATCTGGTGTCCCGGCTGCTGGTGCTCATGGGCGGTGTGATACTGCAGACCTTCGCCCTTTATTATATTTCAGACGTACTCCATCAATCGAACCCGGCTGGCGTGGCGGCCAACCTATTGATAACAGTGGGCGTTTTTCTGGTTGCTTCCGTTTATCCGGCGGGGCAGCTTTCTGACAGGTTCGGTCGTAAACCGGTTATCTACTTTTCCGGTTTCGTCGGCGTAGCCGGCATACTGGTGCTGCTTTTTACCAAGAGCTATACGGGTATACTTGTCTGTGGAGCGCTAATGGGACTATCGACCGGCGCTTTCCTCAGCACCAACTGGGCACTGGCCACCGACCTGGTTCCCACAGGAGAGGAGGCCCGCTACCTAGGCCTGACCAATATAGCTACGGCCGGCGCCGGAGCCCTGGCCCGGCTCATGGGGCCGGTAATCGACTTCTTCAACGGCCGGCAGGCAAATCTGGGCTATTCGATTATGCTGGTGGTATGTATTGTGTGCTTCATATTCGGAACGGCAGCGATAATACCTATTAAGGCCGAAGTCAAATAGAACTAAACAAATATGGAACCTGAAGAGAAAAAGGTAAAGAAACCTTTCTGGACGAAGGAGCGCTATCTCCAAATCCTGGCGCTGGTCTTCGTGGTGGCGCTGTCGGTTTTTTTAGTTTTAAATAGGACAGTGGTAGCCAGATTCGCCGGTTACGGCTATCTCGGTATCTTCATAATTTCGATAATATCGGCGGCCACTATTATTATACCCGTTCCCTCCTGGATTCTGGTGGCTGCTATGGGCGCCATACTGAATCCGATACTGGTGGGTGTAGTTTCCGGCATCGGAGGTACCATCGGCGAGATGACCGGCTATTTTCTCGGCTACGGTGGCCGCCTGGCGATAGACAACGTGGCCATCTATGAGAGAATGGTGCGATGGATGAAGCGATGGGGCAACGTTACTATATTCGTCCTGGCGCTCATTCCAAATCCTCTGTTCGACGTGGCCGGCGCGGCTGCCGGCCTGTTACGCTTTCCGATATGGAAGTTTTTACTGCTCGGTGCTGCGGGCAGGATACCCAAGAATATATTTTTTGCATACATCGGCGTCTGGGGCTTGCACTTTCTGCCAATGTTATAATATTGTTTTACCCTCACCCTGACCCCCTCCCGTCAAGGGAGAGGGGAATTTAAAATAATACTGGCTCGATTAATAAGGGGAGATTCAAAAATAGTTCTCCCTCCCCTGGAGGGAGGGAGTTAGAGGAAGGGGGAGACTTACTTTTAATTTTCCAGCATTTAAAATAAGCTGAAGGAGTAGAAGAATGCTAGATGAGTTGGTTACAAAAAACAGAAGCTACCGACGGTTCCATCAGAATGTATCGATAACATTAGAAACTTTGCGAGAGCTGGTAGACCTGGGCAGGCTTTCCGCCTCCGCGCTCAATTTGCAGCCGCTTAAATATGTGCTGTCGTTCGACCCAAAGAAAAACGCACAGATTTTCTCCACCCTGGGCTGGGCGGCTTATCTGAAAGACTGGAAAGGACCCGAAGAAGGAGAAAGGCCTTCGGCATATATCATAGTTCTGCTAGATTCGGGTATAAGCGTATCGGCCGGCTGCGACCACGGTATAGCAGCCCAGAGCATACTCCTCGGAGCTGTGGAAAAGGGCCTGGGCGGTTGCATGATCGCTACGGTTAACAGGAAGGAACTCGGTAAACTGCTGAACATGGGAGAACGGTTCGAGATAGTCCTGGTTATAGCCCTGGGCAAACCTAAAGAGAAGGTAGTTATCGATGATATAGGGCCAGACGGCAATGTTAAATACTGGCGGGACAGCGAGGGCATTCACCACGTGCCCAAGCGCACGCTGGATGAGATAATCATAGGCTAGTTCAGGCACTTACTTATAATAAGCCTACGGTTTACTTGCCTGCAGGACAAAAGCTATAATAACGGCTTAATCTCAAATGCACAACGTACCGTCTTCTAATTTACCACGGCGCATAGAAGGCCTGAGCGAGCTGGCCTACAATCTGTGGTGGAGCTGGAGCATATCAGCCCGCCAGCTATTCAAAGCTCTGGATACGCCGTTGTGGAAGGCCACCGGCCATAATCCGGTTAAGCTGCTGCAACAGATAGCCACGCACCGCCTGGTTGCCGCCAGCCAGGACCCATCGTTTCTGAAAAAATACGATGCCGTTATGGCGGATTTCAAGGATGCTATTACAGGAACCGATACCTGGTTCAACAAGCAGTATCCGGAGTTCAAACAGCAGGTGACAGCCTACTTTTCGCTCGAGTTCGCCATACATAATTCGCTGCCGCTGTACGCAGGCGGACTGGGTGTACTGGCCGGCGATTTTTGTAAGGAGTCGAGCGACCTGGGCCTGCCGTGGGTGGCCGTGGGATTCATGTATCCCCAGGGTTACTTCCACCAGCATATCTCCGCCGACGGCTGGCAGCAGGAGATATACGAGCAGCTGAATTTCAGTGAAGCTCCCATAACACAGGTGCTGGACGCCCACGGGAACCCGCTAACGGTGGACGTGCGATTAGACACAAGATCAATCCGCATAGCTGTGTGGCAGGTAAATGCGGGCCGGGTCAAGCTTTACCTGCTGGATACTAACGTCGAGGGAAATTCGAATTCCGACCGCGAACTATCAGCACGCCTTTATGCCGGCGACCAGGAAGTTCGGCTTGAGCAGCAGATTGTTATCGGCATCGGAGGCGTACGAGTGCTCAGAGCGCTTAATATCGACCCGGTTATCTGGCACCTCAACGAAGGCTACACCGCATTCACGGTTTTAGAACGAATCCGGGAGTTCATGGAAAAAGGTATGGGCTTTGACGAAGCACTGGATAAGGTCCGCAGCACCACGGTTTTTACCATACACACCACGGTGGCCGGCGTCGGCGATACCTATTCCCATGAGTTTATTGAAAAATATTTTCGTGAATACTGGGATTCCCTGGGCATCGATAGCGAGGTCTTCCTCAGTCTCGGCGCACAGGCCGGAGATAATTCGGGCTTCAACATGACGGCGTTTGGCGTGAGGACAGCCAACTATCGCAACGGCGTCAGTCAGCTCCACGGCAGCTTGTGCCGCCGGGCCTGCAGCTACATATGGCCTGAAGTCGAACAGCAAGACATACCTATAAATTCAGTGACCAACGGCATCCACGTGCCTACCTGGGTATCGCCACAGGCAGCCGGCTTGTACGAGCAATATCTGGCAGCCGATTGGCTAAACCGGCACGATGATGCGCTGCTGTGGGAAAAGGTGGCTGATATTCCAGACCAGGAAATTTGGGCCATGCGGCGGTGGTTGAAAACCAAGCTTATCAGCACCATAAAGGAGCGCGCCCGGGGGCGGTGGGCTGAGGGCCACATAGCCCCGGAGCAGGCATTAGCCATGGGAGCCTTGCTGGATACCGATGTGCTCACCATTGCTTTCTGCCGGCGGTTCACGGCCTACAAACGAGCCTCGCTAATTTTGACCGATATCAGCCGTTTGAAACGACTGTTGCGCAATGAATATCGACCGGCGCAGATAATTTTCGCCGGCAAGGCGCACCCTAACGACGAGCGCGGCAAACAGTTTATCCAGGAAATATTCAATGCTGCTAAAAATCCCGAGTTCGGTGGCAGAATAGCCTTCGTCGAAGACTACGACATGCACATGGCGCGTTATCTCGTCCACGGGGCCGACGTCTGGCTTAATACACCGCAACTGCATCACGAGGCCAGCGGTACCAGCGGCCAGAAAGCGGCGCTCAACGGAGTGCCGCACTTGAGCGTACTCGACGGCTGGTGGCGCGAAGGCTATAACGGAAAGAACGGCTGGGCGATTCACAGTAATTCCGAAATCAGCCCCGCGGAGCAGGACAAGGCTGACGCCGAAGAGCTATATCAACTGCTGGAACAAAGCATAATTCCTCTCTACTACGACCGCGATATGAGCGGTATACCTCACGGCTGGTTACAGGTAGTTAAAGAGACAATACGGTCCAACGCCCCCATGTTCAGCGCCCGGCGTATGGTCAAGGAATATACTCAACAAATGTATCTGCAGCCGGAAAAGGTAATAGGATAATAATAATAGCGTGGATAAGAAACGGCTAATTTGTTCGACCGTTTTAGCCTTGGCACTACTGGCTGGCATGGTTAATTCCGGCTGTCTGCGCAGCCTGCGCCATGCAGTTCAAACGCCGGTAGAATCAACAACCGATTTCTCGTCGTCGATATTCAGCGGAGGTCTTCAGCGGACTTATCTCGTCCACGTCAGCAGCATCTACGATGAGACAAAGCCTACACCTCAGGTCATCGTCTTGCATGGAGGCGGCGGCAGCGGACAGGGCATGAACGCGCTTACCCAGTTCAATACCGTCGCCGACCGGGAAAATTTTATCGTTGTCTATCCGGATGGCTTCGAAAATCACTGGAACGACGGTAGAGGAGTGCAAAGATACAGCGCTCAGGCCCAGAACGTCGACGACGTCGGTTTCATATCAGCGCTAATAGACCACCTTGCCGACCAGTTCAACATTGATGCTGAAAGAGTCTATGTAACGGGAATATCGAATGGCGCCATGATGTCGCATCGCCTTGGCTGTCAGCTGTCCGAGAAGATAGCCGCGATTGCACCCGTTGCCGGCAACTTACCGGTAAATATGGAACCTATTTGCTCGCCGTCACGGCCGGTTTCAGTCTTATTAATCAACGGGACCGACGACCCGCTGGTGCCGTGGGCAGGCGGTGAGGTCCACCTGGGGCCGCTGAAGCTGGGTCAGGTGTTATCCGTTGCCGATACGGTGAAGTTCTGGGTAACCAAAGACGGCTGTACCGCGGCGCCGGTGGAGGCCCCGCTGCCGGATACAGATCCGCATGATGGAACCACGGTGACGACCGAGACCTACGGCGGCTGCCAGGACGACGTAGAGGTCGTTCTTTACGCCGTTCTCAGCGGAGGCCATACCTGGCCGGACGGCCTGCAATATTCGTCTGAAGCCGTAATTGGCCGGACATCGAGGGATTTCAATGCCAGCGAGGTAATCTGGCAGTTCTTTAAATCGCATCCCATGCCCTAAAATATCGAATTCAAAAGTCCTCTACTATCTGCTTCTCCTCACTGCTATAATTCCTTTAGCCAAACCGAAAGACGTGAAATGGCACGTGTGCTATACTTTAGGCCGTTAACAGGTTTAACTATATCTGCTTCAGCGTCGGATTACACCAAATCTGAAAAACCAGGAGGCGAAGGCTATGGACATGGTAGACAAGAAACTCGATAGCGTGAACGTGCTGTCTTTATCAGGCAGACTTGACGCATACTCTGCCACCGAGGTTGAGAAGAAGCTTGATTCGCTCATCGAGTCGGGTCAAAACCGGCTAGTAATCAACCTGGAGAATCTGGAGTACATAAGCAGCTCGGGACTCAGGGTATTTCTGGCTGCGCTCAAGAAAGCCAAGAAAGCGCAGGGCGACGTCAAGCTCGCCTGTATGAAACCTTTTATAAAAGAGGTGTTCGATATCGCTGGATTCAGCCAGCTGTTCAGTATATTCGATACGCAGGACGCCGCGGTCAGCGGTTTCAGCCAGACGTAGCCTGCCCCTACTCAACAAAAGTAGTACGGCTCACCGGCTAATAAATACCGATTAATTCAATGGATACCGTGCCTGAAGACCAACCAATAGCCCGTATTTCACTGACGGCCAAGGTGGAGTTTTTGCCTGCTGTTTCCAGCTTCCTGCGCGAGATTGCCGGCAAGCTTGGTTTAACGGGCAATGACCTGGCACAGCTTGAGCTGGTAACAGAAGAGGCCTGCATGAACGTGATCGAACACGCTTTCGACCCGGGAGAACAGGGCTATTTTGACGTCGCCATACTGCGGAAGCCTGGAAAAATAGTAGTGGCAGTAGAGGACCGGGGCCTTCCTTTCGACTTCAGAAAGTTCGACACGGCACAGGAATCGGGGCTCGGCGTAATTTTAATGAAGGCCTTTGCCAGCGAGGTCTATTTTCTTAATTTGGGCAGGGGTGGCAAACGAGTCGAACTTGTTAAAAATCTTCCTTATAAAGACGTGGACGCCTATATTTCTGAGGAGGAGAAGAACCGTGCCGTATCTCTGCCTCCGGTACCTGAGGATATCTCGATAACCATACGCCCGATGAGGCCGAAAGATTCGATTGACCTGGCCAGGTGTGTGTACCGCTGCTACGGCTACACCTATGCCAATCCCGATGTTTATTTTCCCGACCGCGTTAAAGAATTACTGGAAAGCGGCTTGCTTATATCCTTCATTGCCTTGAATCCGGACGGTGAGGTGATCGGTCACGTATCGGTACGCAAGGAATATGCCGACGCCCCAATCGGGGAACGTGGCCAGGCAGTGGTTGACCCACGGTACAGGGGCCACGGACTGCTTAATAAGTTAATAAAGACGGTGGTGGAGCACGTGACGAAAAGGGGAATGTACGGGACCTACGGCGAAGCGGTGACAGTACATACGTACAGTCAGAAGGCGGCTCTTTCTATGGGGGCTCATGAGACAGGTGTGTTGCTGGCGTTCACTCCAGCAACCATGTTGTTCAAGAAAATACAAGAGGAACGGGAACAGCGTCAGGCAGCGCTGCTTTTATATACCAGGCTTAACCAAGAACCCCAGCGGGATGTCTATCCACCGTATCACCATCGGACTATAATCAGTCGCATCTACGAAATAAACCAGCTCCGTCGTAACGTCGCCGATGCAACGCATACCAAGAAAGCCGTTGATGTCTCGGTGCCTTCCATGGTAGATGTGCAGGTACAGACCGATGCCAACCGGGCATTCTTATTAATAAAGCAATATGGCACAGACCTGGAAGCGCTGGTTAAATTCCGGTTGCGCGAGCTTTGTCTTAGAAAAATCGACTGCATCTACATCGACATGCCGTTATCTGACCCGTTGACTCCGAAGTTCTGTGCCTCACTTGAAATGCTGGGGTTTTCCTTCGCCGGTGTGATCCCCGAGCTGTCCGACGGGGATGCGCTCCGGCTGCAATACCTGAATAACGTCTATTTCAATCCCGATAGTATTCAGGTAGCGACCGATTTCGGCAAGGAACTGCTGGAATATGTGCTTAAGGCCAGAGGATAAATAATTGTGAGCACGTCGATAGCCGATTTACTGGTAGACCTGATAAAAACCGCGTGCGTGGTGGTGGCCTTCGCCTACGTGGTCACCCGCGCCGGATTTTTTAATCAGATACTTGATAAAAAGTTCACCGTGGTAAACCAGGTCATTATGATCGTGCTTTTCGGCGCGCTCTCCATATTCGGCACCTACGGCGGACTGAGCCTGCCCTCCGGCGCCATAGCCAATATCCGAGACCTCGGACCGATGGTCGCTGGTCTGGTGGCCGGCCCGGTGGTGGGGCTAGGCGCCGGCTTGATAGGCGGCGTGCAGCGCTATTATATGGGGGGATTTGTCTGCGTGCCCTGCTCTCTATCCACCGTGCTGGCCGGCCTCTTTGGCGGTCTAATATACCTGATAAACAAAAGAGAGTTCGTACTTGTGTGGCAGGCGGCGCTCTTTGCTATCTTCATGGAACTTCTGCACATGGGACTAACGCTATTGATAGCCAAACCCTACGAGGAGGCAATGGGCGTGGTCCAGCAGGTAATTCTACCGATGACCACTGCCAACGCCATCGGGGTGGCCATCTTCGCCTTCATAATCCGCAACCTGATTACCGAGAAAAGGACGGCTGCGGAAAGAGAAGGATACCGTCGTGAACTCGAGCGAACAGAATTTGAGATGGAGACGGCCAGAGGTATCCAGCAAAGCTTTTTGCCCGAGTCTCCGCCAAAGATAGACGGATTTGAACTGGCCGCTTTGAACTTGCCCGCGAGGCAGGTGGGCGGGGATTTCTATGATTTTATACCTGTCTCCGATGGTAAATGGGGAATTGTGATAGCCGACGTGTCCGGGAAAGGTGTACCGGCAGCTTTGTTTATGGCATTATCAAAAACGCTGGTGCGTGCCAACGTGTCCGACAACATTACACCTTCTCAGGCAATCGAGAAGGCAAACTACACTATTTCTCAGGAAGCCAAAATGGGAATGTTCGTGACGCTATTTTACGCCGTGCTGGCGCCCGAGAATAAAAAGTTGCAGTATGTTAATGCGGGCCACAATCCTCCCTTTGTGATCAAAAGGAGTTCGGGCGACGTTACCCTGCTGCGCGCCAACGGCATCGCTATGGGCGTTATGGATGACGCCGTTCTGGAAGAGAAGGAAATTCTACTGGACCCGAACGACGTGGTCGTCTTTTACACCGATGGCATCACCGAGGCCATAAACGCCAAAAACGAACAATTCGGTGAGCAAAGGCTTATCGAGACGATAAGCCAGAATGCAGACCTGGCGGTCAAGGATTTGATTACCAGAGTGAAGGATACGGTGTTTGCCTTTGCCCAAGGGCAGCCTCAATTTGACGATTTCACCTTGGTGCTACTTAAAGCGACATAGAGGAGACTAGCGACGCCAAAGAAGTTTGAGCTGAGAATCGATGCCAGGCTGGAAAACCTGCCGGTAATCGCCGATTTTATTTCCGCCTCCCTGAACCGACTGGGGATAGAAGCCGGTAAGCAGGAGATCGAGCTAGCAGTGGACGAAGCCTGCACCAACATAATTAAGTATGCCTATGCCGGGAAAGCCGGCATCATCGCCATTATCTGCGAACGGCAGAAGGATGAGCTGATAATAACCATAAGTGACTATGGAAAACCTTTTGACCCGCTGTCGGTTCCCCAGCCGGACTTAGCTGCTGATCTGGACCACCGGAAGGTCGGCGGGCTCGGCATATATTTGATGAAAAAGCTGATGGACGATGTCAGCTACAATTTCGAATCTGTAAAGGGCAACCGGCTGATAATGAGAAGAAAACTGACCGCCAAGGAGCAACAGGTATGAATAGCTATGCCAGAGAATATAAGAAAAAGCTGACCACGCCGGAAAAGGTAGCAGCAAGTATAAAAAACGGCGCTACTATCATACCCGGCATGGGCTGTGGTGAAGCGCCAGCCCTTTTGGCGGCCATTGCAGATAGAGCCAGACAGGGAGATTTGGAAAACATAAACTTCTATTTGCTGCATCCGGCGGAGGGTGCGGCTACCACCATACTTGCCCCTGACCTGTGTGATTGCATCCAGGTCTATTCCTGGTTTGTAGGGGTAGCCGATAGAGGCAGAGTCAGGGTCGGGCTAAATTATTTTATACCTAACTATTTTCATCAGATACCGCGCCTGATCACCGATTTTATGAAGATTGATTTTACAATAGCCACGGTCTCTCCAATGGACAAAGCGGGGTATTTCACCTTTGGCACCGCTAATGACTACACCTCCACAGCAGCCAGACACTGCAAAAAGCTGATTGTAGAAGTAAACGAGCATATGCCTCGCGTCTTCGGAGATTCATTGATTCATGTTTCCGAAGTGGACGCCATAGTAGAGAACAACGTTGAACTATGTGAGACCATACCGCAGGCGCCGGAAGCTGAAGACGAAATCATCGGTAAGCGCATCGCCGAAATGGTACCGGACGGAGCCACCATACAGCTGGGAGCCGGCAATGTACCTAATGCTGCAGCACATTACTTAATGGACCATAAAGACCTAGGAATTCACACCGAGCTTATCTGCCCCAGCATGGTAGACCTGATAGAAAAAGGCGTAGTTACCGGCAGCAGGAAGACCCTGCACCCCAGGAAAAACCTGTTCACCTTCGCCCGCGGCACCAGAAAGATGTACGAGTTCATGGATAATAACCCAACCATGGAAAGCTACCCGGTATCCTACATAAACGACCCCGCCGTCATAGCCCAGAACGACAACATGATCTCCATAAACTCTATAATCGAAGTTGACCTTCTGGGCCAGTGCAATGCTGAGTTTATGGGCGGCTACCAGTTCAGCGGTACTGGAGGCCAGCTTGATTTCGTACGCGGCGCGTTTGACTCCAGGGGCGGTAAGTCAATTCTGGCCTTTCATTCGACGGCTAAGAAGGGAGCCATCTCCCGTGTGGTACCGCGATTCGAAGCCGGCACTGTGGTGACAACCCCCCGGATGGATGCACAATATCTGGTCACCGAGCACGGCGTAATCAATCTCAAGGGCAAGTCTACTCGAGAACGGGCTCTGGATATCATCAGCATCGCCCATCCCAAGTTCAGAGACGACCTCTTACGCGAAGCCGAGGATATGTACCTAATTTAAGAAAACGCTGATTGAGCCTTGGCATGGCTATGTCACATCCTCGTGCTCCAGATGATCACCACATTAGCATTTTGTTAGTTTAATTAATTCTAACAGCAGCTATTATGACTAAAGTCCTGGTGTACTAAAGTACTAATTGGTCATTCATATTATGCGAAATAAGCTTAAACTATGTGTTAATTAATCATAATGGAGGAGATATTCTTTGGCTAGCATTCCAAAGCTATTACGGCAGGGGAGCAGTGAAGAGCTCTGGCAGATGTGCTGCGGCTATATTGACCTTAACATGAAGCAGTTCATGGTCATCCAGAGGCGATTATTGCTTGACCAATTAGAGCTGTTGAGAAATTGTGAACTTGGAAGCAAGGTTATGCGTGGTGCCATGCCAACCAGCTTGGAACAATTCCGTAAGGATGTTCCACTGACAACATATTCAGATTACTGCCCCGAGCTTCAGGAGCGACAAGAAGATGTACTTCCTGCAAAACCTGCCCATTGGCTGCACACTTCAGGCAAGTCAGGCGAATATCCCTTTAAGTGGGTCCCTTACAGCGAAAAATTCGCCCATGAGCTAGCGATACTAATGTACGGTACCGGAATTTTTGCAAGCTGTAATGGCAGAGGGGACGTATCTAAGGCTAAGGAGCACGCAAAAATCGTCTATGCCGTAGCCCCGGCACCCTATGCCTCTGGTGTCTTTGTTCAAATTATGCAGCAAGAGGTTGATGCAAAGTATTTACCTCCATTAGATAAAGCTGAAAACATGACCTTCGAGCAGAGAACCAGAGAAGGTTTTCGTCTTGCCTTGTCCAAAGGATTTGACTACTTCTTTGGCTTGTCTACCGTGCTAATTGTTGTTGGCGAACAGTTCGGCGCACGGTCAAGGGGATTGTCGGTTATGCCTTTGCTATCTCAACCATCAGCGCTGTTTCGGTTGCTCAGGGGGCTAATCAGGAGCAAAATTGAACACAGGTCTATGCTGCCCAAAGACCTTTGGTCTATAAGCGGAATCATGAGCGGTGGCGCTGATAGCACTGCTCTCAGGGAAAGGCTACGCAACTTGTGGGGAAGATATCCCTTAGAAACCTACGCTTGTGCCGAAGGTAGTCTAATAGCATCTCAGACCTGGGACTATAGTGGCCTCACTTTCATACCTAATCTCAACTTCCTCGAATTTATTCCCGAAAGTGAGCACTTCAAATGGCGGTTGGATAATTCTTACAAACCGAATACTGTACTTATAGACGAGCTACAAGTTGACAAGAGTTACGAGATAGTCATCACCAATTTTCATGGTGGCGCTATGGTAAGGTATCGAGTCGGCGACATGATCAGGATTATCGCACTTACAAATGACAAATTAGGTATTAATATCCCCCAGATGATTTTCGAGAGGCGGGCTGATGATCTTATTGATATTGCTGGTTTCACAAGGTTGACTGAGAGAGTGATCTGGCAGGCGGTCGAGAACAGCCGCATCCCGTATGAAGATTGGGCAGCGCGTAAAGAGATTATCGCGGACAGGCCGATATTGCACTTCTATGTTGAAGTCAAAGATGGTTATGATGCAAGTAAGAAGAGAGTTGCATCGAAGCTGCATGAACAACTTAAGAGACTGGACAGGGATTATGCTGATCTGGAATCTATATTGGGTGTGAAGCCGCTCCAGGTTAGTCTTCTCCCGCGAGGTGCTTTTAAGGCTTACATTGGGGAACGCCAAGCTGAGGGTGCGGACCTGGCACATATAAAGCCCCCTCATATCAATCCCTCGGATAAGACGCTTTCTTTACTAGGCATTAAGAAAAGCAGTAATAGAAGTGAGGAGTTAGAGTAACCTGTTCTCTAAACCATCAATATTCTACCTACGGGCCTTGAACAGTTCTCATAGGGTGATGGAGCTTTTATTCAAATGACTGGGTATTCTTATATTCCATTAATTGCGGCAATATCTTATATACCCCTATTCATCATTGTAATCTCAAGCCGTCCGTTTCACAGGCGGCACCTGCTGTTTATCTTATATCTAGCCAGTGCTATAGCCTGGAGTTCAACCTCTTTCTTGCTCCATAGCTCTTTCCTGCCGGAGCACAAGATGCTTTTAGCCAGACTGATGACCGTCGCATTCACATGGATGGCTGTACAACTTTACGTGTTCTCGCGCCATTATGGCTACGGAAATTACGTCGCTGGATTAGCAATCGGTTATACCCTTCTGACAATCTCAATTGCCCTGGCTGCGCTGGGCTACGTACCGGAAAGTGTGTCGGTGAGTAATGGTGTCCAACTTTCAATCGGGCCCTGGTTTCCAGTGCTTTTCGTACCACTCATCTACCTCGTGGTTGATAATGTACAGGCGTTGGTGCGAAAACTACGGGCTCTGACTGACCAGGTGCAGCGCACACGTGTCACCTACATATTAATAGGTGTGTGTTTGATGGCGTTTTTTTCACTCAGTAATAGCGTTGATTTTTTGAGAAGGCTTCCTATCGACCATTTCGGCAACCTCGCGGCGGCTTGTGTTTGGACTTATGCCACGGTGCAACATCAACTTGTGGATGTACGGAGTGTCGCACGCCGCGGGCTATCATGGGCCGCGATAGTAATCGTGGCTATTATCGGGTATTTATTCTTATATGCGGTAGTCGGTATGGCGACCCATGTGCAGCAGCGAGCCCTTGTAACGGCCTTAGCCACTATAGCAGCGTTGATAATAGGTCTATCTATCTATCAGCTAAGGTACGTATTCACTCGTCTTGTTGATCGACTTTTTTACAGAGAACGCTACGACTATCGCCAGAAGCTGGAAGATTTTGCGCGTAATAGAATACGTGGAGTCTCAAACCTTAAAGACTTGAGCGGTAAATTGTTGCCTCTTATAATCGGGAGCCTGGGTTGCCCGCACGCGTATGTGATGCTCCCGGAAAAGTCAATTGGTGATTTTGTTGTAGAATTTACTGAGCCCGAACCTGACTCCAAGTCTGTATTGAGAATGGGTCAGGACAGTCCTGTCGTTGATTGGCTAAAACGGGAAAATAAATATCTGAGTTGCGATAAGCTAGATATAATGCCTGAATTTCGGGGTATGCTCGCCCAGGAGGGAATGTGGTTAAAAGCATTAAATATAGGAGGCTTTTTCCCTATAATCAACAGAGGCAACCTGGTTGGCATATTAATGCTGGAAAACAAACAATCAAGCAGGTATACACTGGAAGATATTAACCTGGTTCAGACTGTTATGCATCAAGTAGCTGTAACCATGGAGAAGGAGTTCTTGCAAGAACAGCTTAGAAAGAGGGAGCAAGAGTTGACGCTAAGCACAGCGGAACTACAGAGTGCTAACAAAGAGTTGGAGGCATTCGTGCACAGCGTCTCACACGATTTGCGGGCCCCGCTGCGTGGTATAGATGGTTGGAGTCTGGCACTTTTAGAAGACTACCAAGACAAGATAGACCAGCAAGGCTGCCAATACCTCGGTCGTATCCGTACAGAGACGCAGCGCATGGACGATTTGATCAATGCACTGTTGCAACTATCCCGGGTATCTCGTGCTTCACTAGAACTGAAGTTGGTGGATTTGACGGCCATGGCGCAAACCATCGTCTCTCGTTTACGGGATTCTCAGCCAGACCGTCCGGTAGAATTTATTATCCAACCTAAACTTATGGCACAGGGTGATGCCAGCTTATTAGATATCGCATTGCATAACCTGTTGGAAAATGCCTGGAAATTCAGCAGCAGGTGCACACATACGAGAATAGAATTCGGCGAAACTAACAACGAAGGTGACCAAGCCTTTTTCGTGCGTGACAACGGGGTGGGTTTTGATATGGCCTATTCAGACAAGTTGTTCGGCGCATTCCAACGTTTGCACAAACCATCTGATTTTCCCGGTACAGGAATCGGCCTGGCCACTGTACAACGCATTGTCCGCCGCCACGGGGGTCGCCTGTGGGCCAACGCTAAGGTAGACGAAGGCGCGACTTTTTATTTTACACTTACGGGGGCCGTATGAATCACAAGCCCATTCTCTTAGTTGAGGATAATAGCAGTGATGTTCTCCTAATAAAAAGGGCTTTGGGAAAAGGCCATGTTGCTAATAAATTACTTGTAGCCGAGGATGGCAAAGAAGCCTGGACTACCTCTTCAGTAGTAAAGAACACGACGTGCCTGAGGCCCGTGAATTGCCTACATTGGTCTTATTAGACCTCAAGTTACCCAAGGTAGACGGGCTACAGGTATTAGAATGCATACGAGCAAACAAGAAGACAAGGACTCTTCCGGTGGTAATCCTAACATCTTCAAAAGAAGAGCAGGATGTAACGGCGAGCTATGACCTTGGCGCCAATAGCTACGTCCAGAAACCGGTAGATTCCGGCAAGTTTGCTGAGGTCATCCTAACCGTTTGTTCGTATTGGCTGGTGCTGAATGAGCCTCCACCAGTTCCCCGATAGGAAACAATGAAGAAGAAGCTAGCAGTCCTGATCGTAGAAGACTCTGAGAGTGATGCCGCGCTCGACATTCGAGCTTTGGAGCGAGCAGGCCACCGGATATCATATGAGCGGGTAGAAGATGCCAGGCAAATGAAGACAGCCCTCAAGAAGCAGACCTGGGATGTAATCATCGTTGATCATCGTCTGCCTGAGATGGATTCTTTCAAAGCCCTAGATTTAGTAAAAGAAAGTGGACAGGACATACCGGTAATTGTGGTATCCGGCGCTATCGGTGAAGAAACTGCTGTGCAGATAATGAAGGCTGGCGCCAAAGACTACGTAATGAAGGATAAATTGACTCGTCTAGCTCCTGCAGTGGAACGCGAACTTCAAGAATACCAGATGCGCTGTGAACGCAGGCAAGCAGAGGAGGCGCTTAGACAATCTGAAGAGAAATATCGAACCGTTCTGGAACAGATAGAAGAGGGTTATTATGAACTAAACCTTGCCGGCAACTGGACATTTTTTAATGATACCTTCTGCAATACTTTAGGATATTCCAGAGAAGAACTAGCAGGAATGAACTACCGAGCAGTCACACATGAAGAGGATGTTGACCATCTCTACAAGAGATTTGAGGAGGCCTACCGAACAGATAAAGCTATCAAGGATTTATCATTTAAAGCAATTTGTAGAGATGGGGACATACGATTTATCGAGGCCACGGCTTTTCCCATAAAAAACGAGGAGGGGAATATTATCGGGTTCAGGGGAATCGGCCGCGATATCACCGAGCGTAAAAAAGTTGAGGACGAGAGACGTGATATAGAAAGAAAAGCTCATCTGGCTAGTCGACTATCTACTGTAGGGCAGATGGCTGCCGGTATTTGTCACGAAATCAATAACCCGCTAACCACAATAATAGGTTATTCGGATTTATTGACCAAAAAGGATGTACCTCAGGATATAAAGCAAGCACTGGGCTATATTCGCGAGGCGGGACGCCGGGTAGCCGATATCGTTAAACAACTCCTTGCCTTCGCACGTACTATGAGAGCTACTAGAACGATGGTCGACATAAATTACATCGTAAGCGGGACGCTTAAACTGCGTGAATACCAACTGCGGATAGCCAATATAAAAGTTGTAACCGAATTCACACCTGCGTTACCCTACACTCTTGCCGATTCGGGACAGCTACAGCAAGTATTTTTAAATATAATATTGAATGCTGAGACAGAAATGAAATTAGCACATGGTCAGGGGGCACTTCTGGTTAAAACGGAACGCATCGACAATGCTATCAGGGTATCGTTTAAAGATGACGGTCCCGGCATAGCCGAAGAGAACCTTAACAGTATTTTCGACCCCTTCTTTACGACCAGAAAGATAGGTGAGGGCACCGGCCTAGGCTTGAGTGTCTGTCATGGCATTATTACAGAGCACAGTGGCCGGATATACGCTGTAAGCAAGCCCGGCAAAGGGGCTACCTTTGTTGTGGAACTACCAATTGTGTCGGAAGGTTCAGCCCAAATTGCCGGTGATGCGGACAAGGAGCAACCGGTGGCAAGTATTCGTCCAGGGAAAATACTGGTAATCGATGATGATCCATCATTATTAAAATTTTTAGAGGAATTCCTGATTACCAAAGGACACACTGTGGACGCTGTAGATAACGCCAATGATGCTCAAAAAGTCTTTAAAAAAAGAAGGTACGATCTGATCTTGATGGATATACTAATGCCGGATGTTAACGGCATCGAGCTCTATAAGCAATTGCGGCAACTGGACAAATCAGTAGATAACCGAATGCTGGTTATGACTGGAGATATCCTGGGGAAATCAACCAGAACTTTCCTTCACAAGACAGGAGTGCGGTTTATCGAGAAACCGTTCGACACTGATGCGCTTATGACTAAAATAGATGAGATAATGAGGCAGTACGCTGTCTAGCCATGATGCGGTTGTTTACTCCAGGCGCACGATGATTTAACAGGTTTGGGCTTTCCGCTTAGTGACGCTGTAATGTATTGCGGCTCAGCGTGTATAGCACTTCTCCCCGAGTGTTATATATCACCACTTCCATGGGTGCTTTTCCGGGGAGATTGTGAGTAGCACAAGCCAGGCAAA
>CAZJQG010000034.1:0-23434 GCA_964548415.1 uncultured Dehalococcoidales bacterium
AAAGGATATCCTTACACAGTACCTCGGGGCGGAGTAAATCCATAGGAATAATGCGTACCGTACATTCGGTCTCATAAGCGCTCTAAATCCTAAAGATTGTTAACTTCAGATATCAGTGATAGAATTCGGCAACTTTACACCTGGGAGAAGGCATATTGGTAGCGAAAAAAAGAACAGAGCGTTCTACTAACCGGGTCGTTATTATTACTGTAATAGCGGTTTGTATTGTGGCAGTTGCCGCAGTTATAGGTGCGGCCTTTGTCGGGGTTGAACCGCTGTCCAGCCTTAAGGACAAGATTGTAACAAATGCCACAAATTCAACTTCGATAGCTACGGTAGTCCGGATTTACGCCTGCGAATCGTGCGGTCGCGTTCTAATGGTTGGACTAAGCCCGACCCCATCAACAAGAGTCGACTATCAGTATAAAGTCGATATGTTTGAAAAAGGTATATTACGCCAGACCGGCAGTGTGACGTGGAATCAGGTGGAACTTAATATTAACCGCGCTAAAGTGGTGGAATTTAATTTAACCGACGAAGAATGGAATGCCTACGTTGGCCACGATGTTTATGACATTTTCAATGTGAGTATACATGAGTAAGCCAGACAATAGTTCTTATGGGAAAGCTTAATATAAAAATACTTACCAGAGGCCGCAGGAGCCAAATAATTTTCGTTTCCCTAATGCTACTTAGCATCGTGGCGGGCTGCAGCAATACGGAGGTGGCGCCGGTCTCTCAGGCCATACCAACGCCGCCCGACCGGGTGGATGTAGTTTACTTCTACGACAGCAAGATCTGCCTGTGTCAGATAGCTCCAGGTGAACGCATCCAGAGCGACCTGTTTATTAACCTCGGCGGAGATTTGGCCAGCGGCAAATTGACCTACCAGGCCATTGATCTGGCAACAGACAACACTACTATGGCCGCGAGGTACGGAGCTACCTCTCAGTCACTATTCGTCAATTTAGTTAGGGGCGACAAGGAACAAATTATCGCCTTGCCGGAACTTACACTGGTTAAAGATGATGAAGACGCGCTCGATAGACTCATAAACAACAGGATTCCCATCTATCTGAACGGATCGTAATAAAAAGACCGAAGCTAAATGCCTCAAGAAAAACCACCGGAAACGACCACAGGTAAACTCTCGCTCCTGGACCGCTTTTTGACGCTGTGGATATTCCTGGCTATGGGCATCGGGGTCGGGCTCGGTTATTTCGTGCCATCCGTGTCCGGTTTTATTTCGCTGTTCCAGGTTAATACCACTTCCATACCCATCGCCATCGGACTCATTCTGATGATGTATCCGCCGCTGGCAAAAGTAAAATATGAGGACCTTCCCCTCGTATTCCGCAACTGGAAGGTGCTGGGCCTGTCATTGATTCAAAACTGGCTGATCGGCCCGATATTGATGTTCCTGCTGGCTATTCTATTCCTCCATGCCTATCCAGCTTATATGGAAGGACTGATCATGATAGGCCTGGCCAGGTGCATCGCCATGGTCATTGTCTGGAACGAGCTGGCCAAAGGCGATACCGACTATGCCGCCGGCCTGGTCGCGTTCAACTCTATTTTTCAGATCCTGTTCTACTCGGTCTACGCGTATATTTTCATCACGGTGCTGCCCGGCTGGTTCGGCCTTAAGGGCGCCGCTGTAAACATAACCATCGGGGAGATAGCTCAGAGCGTCTTTATTTACCTGGGGATCCCGTTCTTCGGAGGCATGATTACCCGGTTTGTACTTATCAGAGCCCGAGGCCGACAGTGGTACGAGACGACATTCATACCCAAGATAAGCCCGGTGACGCTGGCGGCTCTGCTTTTCACCATCGTGGTCATGTTCTCTCTAAAAGGCGAAATCATCGTGCAGCTCCCGCTGGACGTTATCCGCATCGCCATACCGCTGCTCATCTATTTCGTCGTAATGTTCCTGGTCTCCTTTTATATGGGCAAGAGGATAGGCGCCGACTATTCCAAGACAACCACCATCGCCTTCACCGCCGCCAGCAACAACTTCGAACTGGCCATCGCGGTAGCCGTAGCCGTATTCGGCATTGGCTCCGGGCAGGCCTTCGCCGCCGTAATCGGCCCGCTGGTGGAAGTGCCGGCACTGATAGGCCTGGTAAATGTGGCCCTGTACTTCCAGCGGAAATTTTTTCTGGGCTCATCGTCCGCCGAACGTAAAAAGTAAAGCATTTTTCTTCAAATTCGACCGTCCACCCTATTGACAAAAGATTTCGACTAATCTATAATTCGACACATGTCGAATTCTCGAATGTTCGATGCCGAGAAGCTGTCTCACGCTTTCAAGGCACTGTCCAATCCTCACCGGTTGAGCATATTCGTGCGCCTGGCATCTTGCTGCGCCCCCGGGACAGCCTACGATGCCGACAAGGCTATACGTGAATGCGTGGGTACGGTTGGTGAAAATCTGGACCTGTCTCCATCTACAATTTCGCATCACATAAAAGAACTGCACCGTGCCGGCCTCATAAAAATGAAGAGGCGCGGGCAGACCGTCGAATGCTGGGTCGATCCCGAAACGCTGGACTCGCTGGCCGAATTCTTCAAGCCGCCGGTCCACGTATGATTTGAAAAATCGATACCAAACTCGATTAACAGTTTATGAATAAGAAAACGGCAGGCATACTACTAACTCTGGCCTTACTGGTAATTCCCGGCTCTCTTCTGGCCTGCGCTGAAGCCCATCCGAGTTACCAGGTGGTGGCCTTAAATATGTCGCCCACAAACGTGGCCACCGGAGAGAAGGTGACCGTTCAGGCTGAGATAAAAAATGTTAATTCGGAAACGGACACGTTCAACGTGCCCCTGATGGTCGACGGCGTCGCTGATAACAGGCAAAGCGTTAGACTGGCTCCGGGGCAAACGGAGCTGGTGACGTTCCAGCTTACCAGAAGCCGCCCCGGTGTCTACAAAATTTCGGTCGGCAGCCGCGAATCTACCCTTACTGTGCACCAGCCTTCACCGGCCGATTTTCGTCTTTCCAACTTACAGATACTGCCCGACGAAGTCGACGTCTGCGAGAGCGTGACCATCACCGCCATTTTAACCAATGCCGGCGGCAATCGGGGCAGCTATACGGTCGAACTTAAGATAGACGGCGTCACCAATCAGGCAGATAAACTGACCGTATCCCCCGGTCAGAACTGCCCGCTGTGCTTCAAGATTTCCAAGGGTTTGCCGGGCACCTACCAGGTCGCCCTGGGCAGCCTGACGGGAGAGTTTAAGGTTAAAGAACCGCCGGCTCCGGTATTCGACGTTCCGGTAGCCCCACCATGTCCCCCTGACACCAGCGGCTCTTGTGGCCCTAGAGGCTGAGGAGGCTAGAATCGCTGCCCGGTCCGGGCAGCTCACCAAAAGATAGCATTTTCCATATTTACATAATTGGAGGGTTTAAATGAAAAAAGACGAAATTAAAAAAACTGTTAGACAGGGATATGCTCAGGTCGCTAAGAGCGGCAGCTCTTGCTGCGCGCCTCAAAGCTCCTGCTGCTGTTCATCTAATGTGGCCACGGACATCAGTAAGAGGGTAGGCTACAGCGACCAGGAAATTGAATCGGTACCCCAGGGTGCCAACCTCGGTCTGGGCTGCGGCAACCCTATAGCCCTGGCTTCGCTTAAGGAAGGCGAGGCCGTTCTAGACCTAGGCTCCGGCGCCGGCTTCGACTGTTTTCTGGCCGCTAACGCAGTCGGTAAAAACGGCCGGGTAATCGGCGTGGATATGACGCCGGAGATGATCGAGAAGGCACGGGAAAACGCCCGAAAGGGCGGCTATAAGAACGTGGAGTTCAGGCTGGGGGAAATCGAGACACTGCCGGTGCCGGACAACCACGTCGACGTTATTATCTCCAACTGTGTAGTCAATCTGTCACCTGAAAAAGACAGGGTTTTCCGCGATGCTTTCCGGGTGTTGAAACCCGGTGGCAGACTGATGGTCTCCGATATAGTTTTGCTCAAAGAGCTCCCCGACTCCGTCAAGAATTCCGTCGGTGCTTACATCGGCTGCGTGGCCGGAGCTTCTAAGAAGAATGACTATCTGGAATTAATCAAAGCCGCCGGTTTTAAGGATGTATCTGTTGTCGACGAGTCATCCTTCGCCAGTTCCACGGGAGTCACCGACCCGATAGTGGAATCTCTGATCAACGATTTCGGAATGGCCAAGTCGGATTTGAAGACGCTAGGGCGCTCCATAAAGAGCATTAAGGTACAAGCGATAAAACCGCATAAGTAGAATTCGCCTCCCCAAGGGACATAACTTAAGCCGCCAGGGTCGCCTGTTGTCAGATGACCCTGCCGCTTTTTAAAAAAGGCCGCCCGCAAGTGCACTATTCGTATTTACAGACGGGTAACACGCTTAAAAAGGTATAATTAGTATAAGAAAGAATCTTGACGAACACGGCCCATCGCACTGGAACCGCCAACCTGCCGCTGCACTACGGCAAGGCACGGCAGTAACCTGGAACTGATTAAAACGGGGAGGAAAGGGAGATGATCAGAGACTTCAAGGACAAGAGCCCAAAAATTGCAGCTTCAGCATTCGTCAGCGAAGCTGCCTACGTGGTGGGCGATGTTGAAATCGGAGACAACTCCAGCGTCTGGCCGGGCGCCGTTATCAGAGCTGACTTCGGCAAAATAACCATCGGCAACAACACCAGCGTCGAAGATAACACGGTTATTCATTGCGGCGGCGACCTTACCATAGGCAACAATAACGTCATCGGCCACGGCGCCGTGGTCCACTGTCGTCGTGTAGGCAACAACGTACTGATCGGCAACAATGCCACGGTACTGGACGGCGCTGAAATCAGCGACTATTGCATCATCGGAGCCGGCTGCCTTATTCCGCCCAATACCAAAATATCCGAGCGCTCGGTGGTTATCGGTGTGCCTGGGCATGTCAAAAGCCAGCTAACCGAAGAGCAGCAGGCGGAATTGAATCTTGGCGCCGCTTCCTATATTCAACTGGCTGGAGACTATAAGAAAAAGGGGCTGTAATAGGCTGGCTTCGCCTCCTATTAGGCCGCTTCTGTCTGGCTCATGGATTTATGTCTGGGAGGAGTGCACATCAATATAGCGACCAGTCCGATGACTCCCAGTATAAGCGAGACAACCAGTATGGTAAGATAGCTGCCCTGCAGGTCAAATAAAAATCCAGCTACGGGCGCTATCAACGCTCCGAAAACCAGCTCGATTGGAGAATCGATTGCCCGGATTCCCGCGAAAGCGCTGGTCCCCCAGTAGTTGCCGATCATGGTTGGAATGCAGATATAGGTCAGACCAAAACCGAATCCCGCCAGCACAGGATACAGATAGGCCATCCACATTTCCGCCGGCGACACAAACCAGAACAATACGCCTCCCAGCAGCATGAAGACAATGCCTCCGGCAAACAGATAACGAGGCTCTATTATGTCGCCCAGAGCGGCTATGGTAAAACGACCTACGATACTAAGCCCCAGAGCCAGGCTGTAAAAGAAGGCCGCCAGTGCCGGGTCGAATCCCCGGTCCAGCAAGTGGAGAGGAGCCTGGGTAACAATCACCCCCCAGACCAGTCCGCTGAATACCACTCCAATAACTAACAGCCATAGGGAGCGTGTCCTGACAGCCTCGCGCACCGTCCATTCCACCTCAGCGCGATGGGTCCTTGATTTCCGGCTGCTATGGTTTAAAGCCGTCTCCTCTTCACACGGAGCCAGCCCATCGGTATACTGACCGACCTCGGATGGACTGTTGCGCACCGTTACCAGCGCCGTTATTATGGCGGCCACACAGGCCAGTGCTATTATGAACCAGCCGATACGCCAGTTTCCATTCGCGCCTTCAATTACAGTATTGATAAGCTGCGGCGCCAGAAATCCGCCAACGCCACCGCCTCCCAGTACCAACCCCATAGCCATGGCGCGTCGCTTATTAAACCAGGAAATGATTACCGTCTGGCACGGAATCATGGAGGCGAAAGCCACTCCCAGGCCGATAAACAGGGATAAAACAATAAACATGGAATAGATGTGTCCGAAAAAGCCCATCAAAGTGCTGGCTACCACCACAATGATGCCCCCAGTCGCCAGCGTCTTGCGGGCACCGAATCGGCGTATCATCCAGGCGTTTAGCGGTGCACTCAGTCCGAAAAGGAGGATAAACGTCATGGTGCCTACCATTATCTCGCCGCGCGACCATCCCAGATCATCAATCATGAATGGATATATAACCGCCGGGCTGTAATAGGCAAATCCGATGGGGATGGTATAGACGATCCACAGGAAAAACAGCAGCCACCACCCGTAAAAGCCTTTCTCTTTAGTCGCTATTACCAAGATGTAGCAGCCTTTCCTTTGAATATGTCCTGTAAAAACTGGGCCGGCGAGGCACGGCCTCGCCATCACTTGTGTTAGCTCACAGCTAAACTATAGATAGGTTATATTGAATATCTGGCAGGAATGTTGGTCAGCTGCCCCGTGGAGCCCAGCTTTTCCTTAAGCGCCTTGAGGTTGACCACGTCTTCCTTGTTGTATTCCAGAAGCGTAGCCAGGGCTCTCTCGTTGCCGTTTTTTGTATAGCTCCACCATAGCTTCACGGCCTCGTAACCGCTGACGCCGACCAGCCGACGGCGTATGCCCAGTTGCCGCTCTACGGCTTTGAAGCCGCCGTACAGATTGCATTCCCAGCAGTCGTACATCAGGTCACGATGAGAATAGTGTGCCGAAAGGTCAATGCCCAAGGCATTGGAAATAAAGCGCAGGTCGAACCTGGCGCCATTGTAGGTATAGATGTTTCTTACGTTTCGAAGAGCTGTTATCAGATTGCCCCTGGTTACGTCTTTGCCGACCAGCTGTACGAGCTCATCATTACCGTTATCGCAGCGGAGAATGCCGATTACGGTGATGTAGTCGAAAAATGCTGATAAGCCCGTGGTCTCAATATCCAGGTAGGCATCAGCCGATGGTCTCATGATTTATGCTGCCGCCTTCCTTCAAAGTCCTGTATAGAATACAACAAATGACTTTGATTTTACCAATTATCTCAGAGGCCGTAGCGGCCCTGCACTACGTGTTGCCCGCTTACGGGTGACCGCGTCTTTTCCAAAAAGCATCAGGGTCGTCCGTGGGCAGGCGACGCCTAAACATTGCCTCGCCCTTGATGGGAGAGGGCTAGGGTGAGGGCGAATATCTTTCAAATCGCATTTGTTACATGGTAAAATCTATTAATTTATGCAGAATCAAAAAGCCATGGCCACATCCAGCGGCTCGCCTAACCGGGCGGCTGCCCTGCTGGTAACCACCGTAGGCTCATTCCTGACACCATTCTTAGGCTCAAGCATCGCCATAGCCCTACCATCGATAGGTAATGAGCTACAAATGAACGCCATTCTGCTGGGCTGGGTGTCCACAGCCTATCTACTGGCAGCGGCTATGTTCCTGGTGCCGCTGGGCAGAATCGCCGATATCTACGGCCGTAAAAAAATTTTTACTGTCGGGGTATTCATCTTTGCCATGGCTTCCGTGCTTGCCGCCATGTCCAACTCGGCTGCCATGCTTATATCCGCCCAGGTGCTAGGGGGTATCGGCGCCGCCATGATTTTCGGCACGGCTGTTGCCATAGTCACCTCGGTATTCCCCGCCAGCGAGAGAGGCCGGGTACTGGGAATAAACGTCGCCGCTGTCTATATTGGCCTATCGCTGGGGCCTTTTCTAGGTGGACTACTAACCCAGTATTTCGGCTGGAGAAGTATATTCTGGTTAAACGTAGCGCTATGTCTGCTGATAATCGCTCTCCTCTTCTGGAAACTGAAGGGTGAATGGGCTGAAGCCAGGGGAGAAAAATTCGACGTTACCGGCTCGATCATCTACAGCTTCATGATAATAGCCATAATGTATGGTTTCACCCTGTTGCCGGATATTGTCGGTGTAGTTTTGATTCTGGCGGGCGCCGGCGGACTTGTCGGCTTTATCTTGTGGGAAACAAGGATTAAAAGTCCGGTACTCGACATAGGCCTGTTCCGCCACAACGTGGTATTCGCCTTATCGAACCTGGCAGCCCTGATTAATTACAGTGCCACCTTCGCTGTCACTTTTCTTCTCAGCTTGTATCTCCAGTACATTAAGGGGCTCGATCCGGAGCACGCCGGGCTGGTATTGATTTCGGCACCGGTAATGCAGGCTATTTTTTCTCCGGTTGCCGGCAGGCTTTCCGATAAAGTGGAACCGCGAATCGTTGCCTCAGCCGGCATGGGCCTTACAGCAATCGGCCTCATATTTTTCATTTTCTTGAGCAGTGCCACCAACCTGTGGTATATCGTAGCCGGGCTGCTGATTATCGGTTTCGGCTTCGCCTTCTTTTCCTCACCCAATACCAACGCGGTTATGAGCTCCGTAGACAGGAGATGCTACGGTGTGGCGTCGGCAACCCTGGCTACCATGAGGCAAATCGGAATGACCTTCAGCATGGGGCTGGTTATGCTTATTTTCGGCATTTATATCGGCCACGTTCAGATAACGCCCGAATATTACCCGGCATTTGTCAGCAGCGTGAACGTGATCTTCACCATCTTTGCCATTCTGTGCTTCGGCGGCATCTTCGCCTCGCTGGCACGGGGCCGTGTCAGATAATATTGTAGTCATTCATGACCTCTCAGTAAATAATATTACTATTTTAGTAATACATTTTTGCGCCTTATTACGTTCATATTTGACATTGCTATTACTTTGGTATATTATTAGCTCATTTATATAAGCTATTTTTAGGAGTAATTATATGGGTTTAGAGACTATAGAATCAACAAATAGGCTATTACGGGTAATAGTCGCATTGCTTATAAAGCGTAGGGATCCAGAGACTTTTACTTTGCGCCAGCAGATTGAAATATTGAATGATTTTGGTTTGAAACCGATGGAAATCGCTGAAATACTCGGTCGAAGCAACACCTACGTAAATAAAGAAATATCGGGACTTAGGAAGAGCCGGAAAGGAAAGGAATAATTACATGGCAAAAATCAAGTATTCAAAGGAAGACACTACTAACGAATTATTGCGTGATATGATGATTATTCAACTTGGATTAGTCGGCGTCCCCCAAAATGACATACAAGAAATAGTGGGCGTTGACATCCACCGAATAA
The DNA here is from genome assembly GCA_964548415.1 of uncultured Dehalococcoidales bacterium. Taxonomy (GTDB): domain Bacteria; phylum Chloroflexota; class Dehalococcoidia; order GIF9; family UBA5629; genus 9FT-COMBO-48-23. Next base: position 9,141 of record CAZJQG010000034.1, read on the forward strand.
ACCGGATATGCAAATTTCTTAAAAAAGTGAAAAAGTAAGCAGATGAATGAGAAAATACTCGAGGAAATTTCAAAAAAGCTCAACGTTTTAATCGCTCTTTCTCTTCGCCAATTACTTGAAGATAAAGAGTTCACAATTAATGACAAACGTAAACAGGGAATAGGTGAGTTGGCGAGATATTTTAAGAGCATGGGACTTGACGCTATAGATATATCGAAAATTACTGGTGCGCCACTTCAAAGTATCAGAACACTATTAACTCCAAAAAGAAGGAAATAATATGGGTCGGCCTCCTTATCTTGATACAAAAATAAAATCCAAGATTGCGACGAGGATTGGTACTAAAGACACTACCTTAATAAACCGTATGGTATATCGAAAGGCCAGAGATTTGGCAATTTCATCAGAAGCTGCTCTGATAATCTTGGCTAAAGAATACGATATAGGAACTTCAATTTATCAACGAAGTCTGGATGCCACCAAACAAGCCGAGGTTAGGCACATATTAACAAAAACATCAACGGCACAACGAGGAATTTCAAGCAATATCACTCGTAGAACGCGGCCAAAAGGCAAGACGAGTAAGAAACGGGCTTCGCGATTATCATGGTTAACTCTAAATCCGAATTTATATGGTATCGGATTTAATATCAAGAAAATCAAATGGTTAGCGAAATGGTTCAGAGATGAAAATGACTAAAATTCAAGCCCTCTTTAAGCCGCGCACGCAGGTATTAGTTTGAAGTAGATTACTTTAGTTTACTATCCTCATCCCGTGACATCTTTTGCTGAGGCCTGATAATAAGTATCGGTAAGCCCGCTGCTCGAAGTACATAGTCAGCGACGCTGCCCATTATGGCGCGATCGATACCGCTTCTGCCGTGACTGGCCATGGCGATCAGGTTTATCTTATTGTCTTTCGCATAACGCACAATCGTTTCGCCTACAGCACCCTCGAGCACTTCACATTTGGTCCGTATTCCGGCTCTTTTAAAACCGCGGGCTAGTTTATCCAGGTATTCATCCGCACGAAACATCTCCTGTTCCATGTCTTTTAACATTGACCGGGTTTGTATGGGATAACCCGGCGCTCCCGGAAGTCCGGGTGTGGCTATTATCCGTTCAGCAGTCACATGAAGTAACGCAACCGAACTCTTAAAAGACCTGGCCTGCGCTTTTACATATGGCAATATTTGCTCTGCCAGGTCCGAACCGTCCATACACACGAGTATCTTTTTAAACATATCAGTCTCCTTCTAATGCTGTCAGCAAAACTATTTATTCAAGCCTCTCTGTAAACCCCGAAGGTAGGCTATCTGTCCGGTATGCTGGATAGTATCACCCAGCAGTATGATAAAGACCTGAGCTATGGGAATATCGCCGAATACCGGCGTCTTGATTACCTTGTCCATTTCATCGGGAGCTACAGCTTTCAGATATTCGACAGTTTTGGCACGGGTGGCCCTGGCATAACCCAAGAGGTCATCCAACTGCGGAACCGGAAAGGCGGAAACTTGCTCGGCGGTGTAGCCATAACCCGTGTCCTGAAGCTTTTCGGACAGATTCAGCTTCTCAGCCCACTTGTCTGTAACCCAAACTTGAGGCTTCCGCTGAATCATGCCCTGAACAAGTATGTCCTCGACACGTGTTTGATGCCAGAGAATGAAGCCTATCGAGTTAGCTTCAGCTCCAGGGCGCCAGGCCAACTCTTCGTGACTCAAGCCGTCAACTGCCGTCATTTGTGCATTTTGTATCCGGTCAAGCATATTCAGAATGAAATCACTTGTTTTCATACGGCGGCTCCCTCCATCAGTGCTGTTACTTCTTAATGTTCTTAATACCCGCCGCCTGCTCCACCCACCCCTTGTACTTCTGGACCTCGGCCATGCGCTCGGCGTATATCGTCATCCGCTGGGCCTGCAGCGAGCCCTCGGCGTGCAGAGCCAGGACTTCGGTCTCGAATGTAGCCAGCCGCCTCCGGATTAGCTGCAGCATCCTCAGCCGGGCTTCGGTTGATATACCTTTCTTGCCGCCAAGGTATTTCTCCATGTATTCTTTGGTGTCCGGGTTCTGATAGTCCTTGTAAGTAGGCACGGTTATCAGCAAACCGCCGGAGATATCTTCGATGGCCTTGATGCAGTCATGCACGTTCTGCGCAAAGTGATACTTGGCAATGTTTGAAATCACCGGATTTGGTATGGGTATACCTTCGTGAACGACATAGTCCATACAGGAAGCCCGGGCCAGCGATTTCAGAGTATCGACGTAGATTATAAGATTGGTTATCTTCTCACGTATGTGCGGTATTTTATCGATGCCGTTGTATTCGGCCATGGCTTGCGCCGCGCCCAGCATAGCTTCGGAGAACGGTATCCTGTAACTGGCCGCGGTGTGCCGGTGCAGATAGGCAAAGTGGTATACCAGCGCTATGGCGTACTGATATTCTCCGCACAGGAACACCCTGTCCCAGGGCACGAAGACATCGTCGAAGATAATCATCGAGTCGGTATGATTTCGGATGGGCAAATCAACGGGGAACTCAAGCGCGCCCAGCTTCCAGGTGATGGGGTGACATATCTGTTTAATCCCCTTGGTATTTACCGGTATGGCAAAAGCCACCGCGTAGTCCTTGTCCTCCTCGGTCATGTTCCGGCAGGGAATGACAAACAGCTCTTTAGTATAAGCCGACGCCGTGATATGTGCCTTGGCGCCCCTGACCGTAATCCCCTTGTCATCTTTATCCACCACCCTGACATAATAATCCGGGTGGGCCTGCTTGGGCGAGGAAGGCCGCTCCATTCTGTCGCCTTTCACATCGGTCACGGCAGACGCCGCGCTCAAATCGTTCTTTTGCAGGTAATAACGATAGTTTTCAGCACGCTCGGTATATTCCTTCTTGCCCATCATCTTGGCAGTGATGTTTACCGCATTAAGAGTATCAGCGCCGATATCGTGAATAAAGGGGATGACGCTGCCGCCGAGTCTCGTAGCCGTCACCATCAGTTCGTGCCTTTTCAGCAGGTCTTCAGCGTTCTGCGGCGTGTAATAGTAGCGGCTAATCTGCTCTCCGGTTTTTGGGAGCTTAACGGTAGCCAGATCTTTATACTCCGGCGTCTCCGCCATTTGATAATCGAGGGCGGCAGTTTCCACGCACACCTTTAACGCCGGATGCGTGGTAATATCCTCGACTTTCTCGCCTTCATAGTAAACAACCCGGCCGTCTTTCAAACTTTTTTTATATTCCTCTGGCGTGATTAGTCCCATTTCACTTCCCTCCTTTTTTCATACTAATTGAACCAGCGGCCTTAGTCAATGTTCTGTTACTTTAAAGGGTTATTCGGCGTAAAAACCGATGGCAAGCAGGCCGGGGCCGGTATGCACTCCCATCGCCGGAGCGAACTCCGTTATCATCATCTCGGCGCAGTTGAATCTGGACTCGATCTCGGCAGCCAGAGCTTTTGCCTCTGCCAGCTCGTCCGCATGCTGCACCATGGCATGGACCCTGGAAATTCCCACCCTCTGCGCCATTATCTGAAGCATCCGTTCCACAGCCATTTTCCTGGTTCTGGGACGGGCTACCGGCATCGTCTCACCGACGGCCGGGTTATGTTCCAATATAGGCTTCATATCCAGCAGCGACCCGGCCCAGGCAGCAGCTTTGGCAATGCGTCCCAGCCGGGCGAGGTAATAAAGCGTATCCAGCACCGCCAGAAAATTTACCTGGTCCCTCATTTTTTGCGCCGCCTCTAAGACCTCAGACAATTCCGCGCCCTGGCTGGCTACTCGCGCTGCCTCGCGGACAATGAATCCCAAGGCGGCAGCCACCGAGCGGCTGTCATATACCTCGATACGGGTTTCAGGTATCTCCTCAGCAGCCATGCCTCTGGCCGCCAGGGCTGCCTCATACACCTTGCTCTGCAGGCCGGTTAAGGTGATGCAAAGTATGCTTTCCGCTTTCTGACTTAGCTCATGGTAGGCAGTCAAAAAGTCACCGACCGAGGCGGTTGACGTGGTAGGCAAGTTTTCCCGTTTACGCATGATTTTGTAAATCTCGTTCGGTGTGATGTCTATGCCGTCGCGATAGCTCTTGCCCTCGTGAATTATAATCATGGGCACCACGTAAATATCGTATTTTTTAACTATTTCCGGAGGTAAAGAACAGGTACTATCAGCCACCACAGCTACTTTTCGCACGGCAAATATCCTCGAGGTAAGTATGAGTACTTTGCCATACGATGTACTCACCTGTCAATATTTCTGGAAGTTGAATAAGCTAATCTGTCAGGGGGTTCTGGTAAATACCTATCAGTGTAGCCTGCCCGAGTATATGCCCTTCCATAGCCTGTCTGACCTCGTCCTTGGTGGCACCGGCAGCTAAATCAAGGGACTTATCGAGGGCATACACAGTGAAAACATAATGATGCGCCGGCCCTTTTGGCGGACAGGGACCGATGTAGCCGATGCCGCGTCCACCGTTCTTACCCTGCACCGCTCCGTCGGCCAGAGTGCCGTCCCTCGGTACGGCTTCCTGCAATCCTGAGGTCTCCCGCGGTAAATTGAAAATAACCCAGTGGGTGAAATTCTTCACGGGTGCATCCGGGTCTTCCATAATCAGCGCCAGTGAGACCGTTCCCGCCGGTAGCCCTGCCCAGCTCAGCGGCGGCGACTTGCTCTGTCCGTTACAGGTATACTCAACGGGAATTGTTGTACCGTCGGTAAAGGCACTACTGGTTATAGTAAAGGGCGTGCCGTCATTTTCCGGCGGCGCTGCTTCCTCTGCCGGTGGCGTTTGCGCACAGCCCACAACACCTGCCGATAACACCAGTACAATTGATAAAGCCACGAGTTTTCGCATGATGTCACCCCCGTAATCAAATCCTATTCGCTTCTTGCCCCTCGTGTCAAGACGATTGAACGAGTAAATTTCGCCTCATCTCTGGTAATTTTCTCAATCTTCATTGTTTTAGTTTTTGCTTTCCTTATAAGGCGTCAGCTAAAATGAAGATAGCAGCCTGTGAGGAGGGGAAGATGGCAGACCACAATAAATTCGAACAGCATTCTCACGAAAAACAATTAGCCACCATAAGCCTGGTCCGCACCGCGGACCGCCTCAAAGGCGTGCCCGCAGCCGTCGCATTGCTTAAGTCTAATCCGGTAAAAGGCAAAGCCGTGGTGCTCAAACCAAACTTCAATACCGCAGACCCCACGCCGGGCTCGACCCATAACGATACGCTTCGCGCTCTGGTGTTAACTCTGAAAGACATGGGAGCTAAAAGTATTACTCTCGCCGAGCGCTGCGGGCCGATGGACCCCACGGAAAGGGTGATGAAAGCCAAAGGTATCTTCGAGCTGGCTAAAGAGCTCGGCTTCGACATCGTTAACCTGGAGGACCTTAAGCCAAACGGCTGGGCCCATTTCCATCCCAAAGACGGCCACTGGAGAGACGGCTTTCTTTTTCCCCGAATCTATGCCGAGGCGGAATCTATCGTTCAGACCTGCTGCCTGAAAGCACATGCCTTCGGCGGGCACTTCACCCTTTCCTTAAAGTGCTCGGTAGGACTGGTGGCCGGCAAGGGCTATCCTTATATGCAGGAATTGCACACCTCCCCGCACATGCGGCAGATGATAGCCGAAATAAACTCCGCTTACTCCCCGGACCTGGTCGTCCTCGACGGCGTGGATGCGTTCACCAAAGGCGGACCCGCCCAGGGAACACACGTAAAAACCAACGTTATCATAGCCGGTAACGATCGCGTGGCCATCGATGCCGTGGGGGTAGCTATACTGCGCTTGTTTGGTACCACGCCGGAAGTGAGCCGTGGGCGCATCTTCGAGCAGGACCAGATAGCCCGTGCAGTTGAGCTCGGCCTGGGAGTGAATGCGCCGGACGAAATTCAACTGGTCACCGGCGACCCGGAGAGCGAAGCTTTCGCCAGGCAGGTAAGCGACACATTACTAAAACAGAGATAAATGATATTATTGATAGCACCGGCTGAGAGGAGACATAAACCATGATTAACAGAATAGCTTTTACCAGACCGCAATCTTTATTAACGGTACTAAGATATAAAGACCTTCGCAGCTACTTGCTTACTGCCGCGTTCGTTATGCTGGCGGTATTTGTACCCTGGGGCTTCCACCAGGTGCACCTGGCCGGCCCCACCTTTCTGCCCATGCACATTTTCGTGTTGCTGGCCGGTCTGCTATTCGGCTGGAGGGCCGGCTTGCTTGTCGGCCTGTTTACGCCTGTAACCAGCTATTTCGTGTCCGGCCTGCCGGTGGTTAACATACTGCCGCAGGTAGTCATCGAAGTCTCGGCATACGGTTTCATCGCCGGCTGGCTGCGCGAAAAATATAACCTTCGACCGGTATGGTCGCTACTCGGAGCCATCGTCGGCGGCCGCCTGGCGCTGCTATCGGCAATGGCCGTAATCTACCTGTTTGCCGGCCAAAGCTACAGCCCCCTCGGGATGGAAGCAAATCCGCTGAGTTCCTTCTGGGCAACCGTTCGGCAGGGCTGGCCGGGTATAGCCATTCAGCTGGCCTTGATACCGGTATCGGTCTGGCTGGCAGAGAAATTTAAAATCACCGGACAAAAGAAATAATTCCCATTAGCTGTCATTCTTCGGCGGGAAGTTCACATGAGTGAACGTCGATTTAACGCTACCTCGGAATGACGCGATCGGCTTATAGTGTATAAATCCCTATTCGATCAGTTCTCCAACAGCGATAATACGCTGCGGGTTTACAAAGGCAGCAAGCTTGTCTTCTCTTCGGATAAAGACAGGCTGCTGCCATTGATAGACTATCTGAATGAATTCGGTAGCCGCCACCGGAAGGTAGTCATCTTCGATAAAATCCTGGGTCGCGCCGCGGCCTTGCTCTGTATCAAAGCCAACTGCCAGGAGGTCTGGAGCCCGCTGGGCAGCCAGCTCGCCATCGGCGTCTTTGGAAAGCGCGGTATCAAGTACCACTTCAGCCGCACAGTCCCCTGTATACAGACCCCGGAAGACAAGATGTGCCCCATGGAGCTGCTGTCTATCGGCAAAGACCCCGACGAGTTCTACAATTTGCTCAAACGCAGAATAGCCGAAAATAGCAGCTCAGGCAGTTAGGACTTCGCCTTAGGCCATTCGATAAGTTTAACCTGCTCGCGATTCGTTCCGTATCTTAGTTTCAGAAAGCAGTATAGCACCCAGACCGAAGAGCGCTACGGCGAGTCCAATCCAGAAACCCAGGTACGGTATCAATTTGAGCAATGAAAGAATTGCCAATCCTGCGGCCAGAGCCCCTATCATAATGCCTTTAGAATCCGTCTCTCTGAAGCGCCCGATAATCCATCGACCTATGAACAGGCTGACGACTATCTGACTGATATAAATTGCTATGGCGTACAGTACCAGTGCAATCAACGCTACGGGAATCCCGATAACGGTAAAGCACGCGATTATGGCAGCCACCGGCGTGGCGAACAGAATAACGGCGCCCCAGCCTAAACTTGCCAGCGGTCTGTTTCTTATGGTGTCGGCGGCAGAGGCCGACCTTCTGGGAGCAATCAATATGATCACGATTCCCGTCATCAGGGTCATAAGGAAACCTATAATCTTACCGCCTACTCCGCTCAAAGGGGACGGCTTCTTGGCTTCCGGTATATTATGCGTAGTCTCACCGCCTATCTGAGCGCCCGACTGAATATCGGCTTCATTCTGGCTAATGTAGGTTAAATTACCTTCAATATTCGCTGTTGGCGTCAGCGTTAGCCGGTCAGCCGTCAGGTTGACGTCTCCAGCCACCCTATCGGAAAGGGTAACCTGACCACCACCCCCCTTGATATTTCTACCGATTACACCGTCCGCGCGCACGTTGCCGGCGCCGAAGAGAAAATCGCGGCCGACTTCAGCCTGGCTGCTGATACCTAGCTCGCTACTAAAAACTACAAGGTCGCCGTCCACTTTGCCGTTGATATTAATCGTTTGCCCGGCCAATCGTGCGCTATGGCTGACATTGCCATTCAGACTGATTGTCTGACCTGCAGCCAGCAGATTCCCATTGACCGTACCGTTTACCGTTATTGTGTTGCCAAAAGCCAACAGGTCGCCATTGACCGTGCCGTCGATAATGATATCGCTGCCGGCCACGTAAAGGTCGTCATCGATAACTTCACCGCTGGCTACCGTGATATGGTCGCCGCTACGAAGGTCGGCCGCCAGAACAGGGGCCGCGGTGAGAAAAGTCAAAAATACCGCTACCAGAATCACGGCAAGTACCTTGAAAATATGCTTTGCCATATTCACCTCCAAAAAATGTTTATTTCATTATGGGATTGATTTCAGCGGATGTTCGGAAAGGTATACCGCTTTATCACCCTCTATAATAGAGATAGCACAGGGGCATCCGAAAACGACCGCTGAGCCGTACGTCTTTTCGCCCGACATGGTGAACTTTCCCGCTGTGGTATCGAAGGTACCTCCACGGATAGCCTCCATGACGGCATCCGTATCATCGACGGTCCCCGCCTGCTGCATGGCTTGCGACAGAATCAACAGGTGGGAAGGCAGCCAGCCTATCCAGTCGGTGTACGTATACGGACTGCCCTGCTCTTCCGACAGAGTTTGCATTACTTGCTGACACATGGAGACATATTCAGGATTCACTTGGGTCTTCTTGAAGTCCCAGATGCCGAAATAGCCTCCTATCAAGCCCTGGATCGCGTCATAGCCGCAGGCGTCTATGTATACGCTGGTTTCCGCCAGGCCACCCGCCTGGGCCACCGGCCAGCCGTAACCGGCATCATAGCGCTGCTTTACGAAGGGCAGGGTCGAATCGATGCCCGTATCCATGTAAACCAGTCCGCACCCGGCATCGGCGAACTTGTTTATGTAGGTAGAAAAATCCGTTGTCCCACTCGGGAAAATCTCCCACTGATAGCGCAGTCCCGCCGGGTCGAAAGACTGCCTGTTTATCTTCTCCATATCGGACTGCGTGAGACCGGAGTCTGGTTCCAGAAGGCCGAATTTTACATCGGGGTATTTGTCGTGCGCGGCCAGTACCTGATTGACCCATTCCTCCTTGGCCGGTGTGCCGAAAACATTATAAGGCTGGGTCACAGGATCGTATAGAATGCCGCCGCCGTTTCTGGTCACGAAAATAACTTTAGCCGGATTGGTAATGGCCGATATGGTATCATAGCTCCAGCTCCAGTGCCCCGCCAGAAACTTGCAGCCGTCTTCAAATACGAGCTGTTTGGCAGCAGCGGTGCCACCCTCAGGAGAATCGCCATCATCGGCCGTGAACAGCTTGAAGTTATAGGTCGTTCCGTTAACCTCGAACCCCTTCTTATTGAACAAATCAATCCATACTGCATAAGGCGCCACATTTTCCCGGCCCCATGGAATGTCCGGGTTGCTAAGAGGCGTCGGCAGTCCCACCTTAATAACGACAGGCTCTGTAAGTGAAGGCTCGCCAGGCTTCTGGATACAGTTCGCGACAAATATACAAAGGGCAACAATGGCAATGAAAATCAATACGATGCTTTGCCTTTTTCCCATAATATAGATATGATACTAAACGGCATACTTAATCTCAACAAACGGCACCATTAATGGCAGCGTATTAGTCTCGGCTGTAACCATGGAAAAAATAAGGCTCGGCAAAACCAATCTGCAGGTGTCACGCCTGGGCTTCGGCGGCATACCGATTCAGAGGCTTAGCGAGGCCGATGCTATTGCCGTCGTTAAAAGATGCCTCGACCTGGGCATAACCTTCCTTGATACCGCTAATGCTTATACCACCAGCGAGGAGCGCATCGGTAAAGCCATAGCCGATAGGCGGGAAGAGCTGGTGATTGCCACCAAGTCGCTGTCGCGAAAACGTGAGGGCGTGGAAAAACACCTCAACCTCAGCCTTCAGCGGTTGAACGTCAAATACATCGACCTTTACCAGTTCCACGGCATTAGCGATAAGGCATCGCTGGACATGATACTGGCGCCGGACGGACCGATGGCTGTTGTCGAGAAGGCCAGGAAAGATGGGCTGATAAGGCACATCGGCATCACCTCACATCAGATAGACGTGGCCAAAGAAGCTGTTGCCAGCGGTCGGTTCGAGACCATCATGTTCCCGTTCAATTTTGTGACCGCCGAAGCCGCCGACGAGCTGATACCGCTGGCCAGAAAACACGATGTCGGTTTTATCGTCATGAAGCCGCTCGCCGGAGGCATGATAGACAACGCTAAAATCGCCTTCAAGTATTTATTCCAGTTTCCTGATATCGTTACCATTCCCGGCATAGAAAAGGTTGCCGAGATTGAGGAGATCGTTCAGATACTGGAGGGGCCCAAAACAATTTCCGCCGCCGAAAAGAAACAGATGCAAAAACTGAGGAAGCAGCTGGGCACCAGGTTCTGTCACCGCTGCGACTACTGCCAGCCCTGCACCGAAGGCATCATGATATCCAATGTCATGTCGTATCCCAGCCTAGCGCGGCGGCTGCCGCCCGAACACCTCTTCTCCGGCATATGGGGCGCAATAATGGAAAAGGCAGAAAACTGCACGGAGTGCGGCGAGTGCGAGACCAGATGCCCATACGACTTACCCATCCGGGACCTGATAGCCGAATACGCCAAACAATATAAGGAAGGAAAACAAGAATTTGAAAAGTCACGCCCACCGGCGTAAAGGAGAGCTGTCATGAAGGCATCCGAAGGCAAACTGGGTCGCGTTTTCATAGTTCGTCTGGAAGACGGTGACAAGGTTCCCTCTATCATCGAGCGTTTTGCCGAGGAAAAGAAGATATCAGTGGGCCAGGTGATTTTAATTGGCGATATAGGTAGCGGTGAAGTAGTGGTCGGCCCCCGCCGCACCAACGAGATGCCGCCTGAGCCGCTGCTTGTCCCTGTCGATGGAGCACATGAGACGGTGGGTGTGGGTCTTATCGCCCCGGATAAAAACGGCAAACCGACGCTGCACATTCACGCCTCGCTTGGCCGCGCCGGCAAGGCCACCACCGGCTGTCTGAGGCCCGGCGTCACCACCTGGCTGGTAGGCGAAGCCGTTATCATCGAGATACTCGGTACCTCGGCCACCCGCCTGCCCGACAAGAAGGCCAGGTTCGAACTGCTGCAGGTGGACCAGCGTTAATTACGATATCCTGAATTTTCCGAGTACACAATGTGCCGTAATGTGCAGCGTGCCCGAGTGCTCTACAATCCATCACTCCGTGACATTGCTCTATCACTCCACAGTCTATATGTTTTTGTCTATATTCAAAGACGAGAGCAAGTTCATGATGTCAAAAACTGGGTGAAACGAGTTGTAAATTATTAATACACTCATACACAAAAGACAAGCCTTCATGAACTTTAATAACCTCCTCGTAATCCCAATATTTGAGTTTATCCTTCAGTTCTTTGAGACCCAACGCATGGGTTTTAATTCTTTCGCGTTGCTCACGATCTGATACTGCAACGACACCTTGGACTGCATGGTTGTTAAGTGATTTAATGAGGTTTACCATCCAACTGTCAAGGAGAAATAGTTGTATGAGCACAGGCTAGTTTCGGGGAGCAGGTCAAGACAATCATGACGTATTCCGCTGCGTATTTGCGAAGAAGGGACTTTTTCCTGCAATTCAGCGCCTTCTTATAACCTACTTGCAATCTCCCGATTCTGGTTAAGTTGGAATCCAATCATAAGCTATTGATGATGGTCAACATGGTGAAAAAGAAACAATCGATTTTCGTCTACAGCATTTATTGATGAACTGGTTGCTTCAGTAAAAGCAAGGGAGTAAACTACAGCGATGCGGCAAAGGCAGGCCGGTATTCAATTGCCGGATAAAAGAGATAGAAAAAGACTAGCTGGCCGTGCTGATCCTACGGGCACTGAAGACATTTTATTCCTGCCAACAAACAAACTATTAAATCGACTTCGCACATCTCTGGCCGGGCTTACTTCTGAAGACGCAGAAAGACGTTTGGAGACCTATGGTTATAATTCTGTTGCCAAAATGAAAAGTAGGTCTGTTATCGTCGACTTCCTTTCTCATTTCAGGAGTCCGGTAACTATCATATTATTAGTGGCCGCTATCATATCCGGGTTTTTAGGTGAGCCGCTGGATGCTGGAATTATCATACTGATTGTTCTGGTGAGCGTGACCCTTGATTTTACCCAGGAATACCGTGCGGGGAGAGCTGCTGAAGCATTGAGAAAGAGAGTGGCGACTCAGGCCACTGTTTTTAGAGATGACGTCAGGCAAGAGGTTGAGATTTCGGAGTTGGTTCCGGGAGATGTGGTCTTACTTTCAGCTGGAGATATAGTTCCTGCGGATGCCAGGATAATCGATGCTAAAGATTTCTTTGTAGATCAATCTGCTCTAACGGGAGAGTCATTTCCAGTAGAAAAAACTGCGGAACCCATCCAAAGTTCAGCCGTCATGGATTACAATCAATGGAGTAATTATCTGTTTATGGGTACCTCAGTCACCGCAGGCACAGCTACTGTGGTCGTATGTAATACTGGCAGTTCTACTAAATATGGTGATATTGCTACAAAGAGCGCTGAGACCAAACCTGATACCGAATTTGAAAGTGGGCTGAGGAGATTCGGCTATCTTATCATGCAGGTAACTTTCGTGCTCATCATTGCAGTTTTCTTTGTCAACGCTTTACACAAGCGTAATATTATCGATTCACTGCTTTTTTCTGTAGCCCTGGCGGTAGGATTGACGCCGGGATTATTGCCGGTAATTCTTTCTATAAACCTGTCCAGGGGTGCGACTTCAATGTCTAAGAGAGGCGTCATCGTAAAGCGTTTGGCAGCAATACAAAACTTCGGCAGCATGGACATCTTATGTTCCGATAAAACCGGTACTTTAACTGAGAACAAGGTTACTGTCATACGTTATGTAGACATTTTAGACAAGGACTCAGAAAAAGTATTTTTGTACTCCTTTATAAACAGCCGCTATCAGACAGGGCTGCGTAGCCCTCTGGATGTGGCTGTACTCGCTCATAAAGAAATTAATATCGAACCATACCGCAGGATCGACGAAATTCCATTCGATTTCATTCGGAAGCGGCTTTCTATAGTGGTCACGCATAACCAGCAAAATCTACTCATCTCAAAGGGGGCTCCAGAGGAAATAGCGAAAGCCATTTCGCATTATGAACTTGATGAAGAAGTCCGCGAACTGACCAGCGTTGCCAGGAAGCACATTGAACAAATATACCAAGATTTAAGTTCACGCGGGTTCCGGGTATTGAGTGTTGCCTATAAGGAGGTGGAGAGCAAACCCTCGTACTCTATTCCTGATGAGATTGATATGATTTTCTTAGGTTTTATAGCTTTCACCGACCCAATTAAGGAGACCGCCGGTGAGTCTCTGGAATTATTACGGAATGCTGGCGTCAAGCTCAAGATACTAACCGGCGATAACGAAATTGTATCTGGCAAGGTTTGCGACCAGCTTGGTTTTCAGGTTTACCAATTTCGCCGTGGCAGGGAATATGATGAAGTTAGTGGATCGCTGAAGCGCACTATTGAAGTTGAACCGATCAATATTGTACAAGGCAACGAAATTCAAAATGTCGATGACGATGCCCTAGCCAGGATTGTAGAAAGGGCAGATATCTTCACGCGGGTAACTCCAGGGCAGAAGAACCGCATTATTAATGCGATGAGGGCTAATGGACACGTAGTCGGTTATCTTGGAGATGGTATCAATGACACCCCGTCCATGAAGATTGCCGATGTCGGAATTTCGGTTACCAATGCTGTGGATATCGCCAAAGAGTCCGCGGATATTATACTGCTGAGCAACGATTTGAAGGTGATTGCCGACGGCGTGGTCGAAGGGCGAAAGACCTTTGGTAATACTATGAAATATATCCAGATGGCTATCAGCTCTAATTTCGGCAACATGTTCAGTGCCGCCGGTGCCTCACTGTTTTTGCCTTTCTTGCCCATGTTGCCTATACAGATACTCTTGAACAATCTTCTTTATTCTTTTGCCCAGCTTGCTCTGCCAGCCGACAATGTTGACCAGACCTATGTCCAACACCCGCAACGAATGCAAACCTCTTTTATCCGTAATTTTATGCTGGTATTTGGACCGGTAAGCTCCATCTTTGATTTTGCCACTTTTTTTGTTATGCTATATGTCTTCAGGGCCACCGCTCCGTTGTTCCAGACAGCATGGTTCGTAGAATCATTGTTTACCCAAACACTCGTCATATTTGTTATAAGGACAAGAACCGTTCCCTTCTTACGAAGCAAGCCGAATAAATTGCTATTAG
>CAZJQG010000035.1:0-22645 GCA_964548415.1 uncultured Dehalococcoidales bacterium
ACCCCGCCAATCTCTCCTAACCCTTTCTGTCCAATCATAGGGGTGCAGTCCAAACGTTTGCTACCTTGATTTTATGACTTTGCCATTGATACGCGCTAGAATAGCTATATCAACAGGCCTTGATTAAGTAGACTTAAAAAGGAGCGTATAAGTGTTCAGAGGCGGTATACCGATAGGGAAGGCATTCGGCATTTCACTCAGACTGCACTATTCCTGGTTTTTAATTTTCTTGCTGGTGACCTGGGCGTTAGCGGCGTTGTATTTCCCGGAAACCTATCCTAGCTGGAGCCTGACGTTGAAAATTACCGCCGGAGTAATAACCAGCTTCTTATTTTTCGCCTCAGTCCTGGTCCACGAGCTTATGCACAGCATAGTGGCTTTGCGAGAAGGCATTAAAATTCAGGCCATCACCCTTTTCTTTCTTGGCGGGGTGTCTCAAATGAGCGGAGAGCCCAAGACGGCGGGAGACGAGTTCCGTATGGCCGCCGCCGGACCGTTCAGCAGCCTGGTACTCGGTGGAATATTTCTCGGTATTTTCTATGCCTTACACAGTTTCAGCAGCCTGCCTGCCCAGTTCGTGGCCGCCATTTCTTACTACCTAGGATTAATTAATATTCTGCTCGGCGTCTTTAATCTGATACCCGGATTCCCCCTGGACGGTGGGCGTGTGCTCAGGTCAATAATCTGGTGGCGAAACAAAAACATGCAGAGCGCTACTAGAATCGCCTCGAACATAGGACGGGGGATAGGATTTCTATTCATTATCGGCGGAGTATTTCTGGCTTTCACCGGCAACATTTTCAACGGTATATGGCTGGTACTTATCGGCTGGTTCCTGGAGACCGCGGCCAGCTCCAGCTACCGGCAGATGTTGCTCCAGGATATGCTTAAAGGACACACGGCCAGCGAGGTCATGACCCGGGACTGCGCAACTGTACCCCCGGACATTACGGTTGAACGTTTGGTCAACGAGCACATACTAAGTTCAGGACGTCGCTGCTTTCCCGTTGTTTCAGACGGGCATACAGAGGGTCTGATGACTCTGGGTAATGTGAGAGCCATCCACCGTGATGCGCGAAACACTACACTGGTCAGAGAGGCGATGATACCGCTCAGTCAAATGAAAACCGTTTCACCTAACGAAGACCTGGGGAATATTCTTCAGATTCTTACTGAAAATGATATTAACCAGGTACCTGTGATATGGGAAGGTAGGGTGGTTGGCATGGTTGCCCGAGATAACCTCATTAACTTTATTAACACCAGAAACGAACTTCAGCGCGGTTAAAACTCTGCCCAATTTAGCACAGCGACTTAACAGGCATACTGCTTTTTTGGCACAAGCAGCTCTGTAAAGTCCCCAGATAAAGCCGTCTTTTTTCAATCGCGCGGAAACCGGAGTCGGATAGTTCTTTATGCAGTACCGGCCAGCCCAACCCAGGCTTTCCCGAAGTGCTGATGTGCGCATCATCGTTGCCGTTGTTTCTTTGTTTTGCCATTGGCTCATGCAACAGCAGTGTGACCCCGGTCTTTAATACCCTGTTTATTTCCCTTAGAGCTCTGTCACGTTCCGTAACGTGGCCGAGCATGTCAAATGCGAAAACCGCATCAAATTTATTAGAAGGCAAGAAGAGGTGAGCAATACTTCCCCCGAATAGCCTTCGTTGCATTTTGATTTGACTGGCTAGCTCATTCTCTTCCAGTAACGTGTTAAGGGCGAAGAGTTCGCTCGGGCGAAACTCATCTATTATGATTGCGGGAATATAACCTAAATCAGAACCAACGTCCAGTACTCTCTTATTTCTAAAATCTATGTTATTTAGCTTTAAATACCGTTTGAAATGGCCCAGTTCGTAATGCCTCATGATCAAATTACTTATCGTGTAACCGAGGAATTTCAATTTATTTGGCAGAAAAGGTCGCATATTATATCCTTTTGTTGAGTACTCAATCATCAGGCGGCTTTTCACAAGCCGGACGAACTTATGAAACAGTCAAATTAATTAACCTCTCTTATAAACTATGGCAAAATGCGTATAAAAAAGTCATATAATTGCCACTAAAAATATATAATAACCATAACGTATCAGGTTTTTTGGGGAGTATATGGCCATAAAATAGTCCTGGCCTTGCCTTACTTGACAGTTAAATCTTCTTTTAGGTAAAGTTATCTACTGATAATTGAGATCGTTTTCTTCGTTGCCTGTCTATTGACGGGCTTTTATTTTGAGGGAGGTTCGATATGAGACGATTCAAATGGACTTACTTGGTAGCCTGTATAGCTGTGGTGTCGGCTCTTCTCGGTGGGCTCGTAATAAGTTCAGTGACACAGGCACTACCGGAGGTTAGCCAACAGGCAGTTGCCTTAATACCAAACCAGGCGTCATCCGGAACCGAAAAAGTCACGCTTAGTTGCCAATATCCTTCGATAAGCAATTATGCCGGTGCATCTTTCTCTTACACAGTCGATATACAGTACACAGGAGGCAAGGAGTCTCGTCGCTTTGACCTTCAAGCTAAGGTACCCGATGGTTTTACTTACTCCATCACGCCCAGCTATGGCAGTAGTTCGCAAATCTCAGCTATCATGCTCGACCCTACTAAAACGTACCCGGATACTCTATCGGTGATGGTAACGCCTATTTCGTATCGACCGCCTGCACCAGGGGAGTACCAGATCTCAGTGGCCGCCAGTTCGGGAGACATCAAAGACAGCATCGACCTTACCGCCGTGGTAAATGCCAAATACGACCTGGAAATCAAAAGCTCTACGGGGTTACTCAATACTAACGCTACTTCAGGAAAAGACAATTACCTGAACATTTCGGTTAATAATACCGGTACCGCTGACCTGGAAAAAATTCAATTTAGTTCGAAGACGAGCAGCCCCACAGGCTGGAGCGTCACTTTCGAGCCGAGCGAGATAGATTTGTTGCCGGCAGGCGACAGTCGGGAGGTTCAAGTAGACATAAAGCCAGCTCCGAAATCGATATCGGGGGACTATCTGGTTACTATTTCCGCACAGCCCGAGGCTAAAAATGCGTTCGGTAGCTTCGACCTTAGAGTTACCGTTTTAACCTCTCCGCTCTGGGGTTGGATAGGTATTGCGTTTGTAGTTCTAATTGTAGCTGGCCTGGGATATATGTTTATTCGCCTGGGTAGACGTTAATAACGTTATGAATGACAAAGTCATTATAGAAACCAGGGACCTGGTTAAGAACTACGGTAAATTCGTTGCCGTAGACAAGTTGAATCTGTCAGTTACCGAAGGTGAGGTATTCGGCTTTCTTGGTCCTAACGGAGCCGGAAAGACAACGACGCTGTTAATGCTGCTCGGCCTTACCGACCCGACATCCGGCACGGCCACCATTTGCGGTTATAATTCCACGAAAGAGCCCGTGAAAGTCAAGCAACTGGCCGGCTATTTGCCGGAGAAGGTCGGTTTCTATGATGATTTGACTGCGATAGAGAACTTAGATTATATAGCGGCATTAAACGGCCTGACACGGAAGATGGCCTCAAAGAAGATAGACGAACTCTTAGATATAGTTGGCTTATCAGACAAGGCCGAGGCGAAAGTCGGCACCTTTTCCCATGGCATGAAACAGCGACTGGGCATTGCTGATGTCATGATAAAGGACCCTAAAGTGGCTTTCTTCGATGAGCCGACGGCAGGGATAGACCCTGAGGGAATTGAACAGGTTCTGGCCCTCATTAAAAACATGGCCAAACGAAACGTAACTGTTATGTTGTCTTCGCACCAGCTGCATCACGTACAGAAAATCTGTACTCAGGTCGGTATACTTGCCAAAGGGCGCCTGGTAGCCCAGGGGTCTGTAGACCAACTCGGCAGAGAGAAAATCGCGGGCGGCAAAGTGAGAATTGAAGTACAGCTAGCCGAACCATCCAGCAAGCTTGTTAAATTGATTGAGAAGGTCGAAGGTGTGACCGGGGTGGAAAGAAACGGCGACATTCTGCTTATAAGCTGTGAGAACGACTTAAGACGTCAAATCGCTCGAGCGGCTGCTGACTGTGATAGTTTGATAGTTCAGATGAAAATGGAGGAATTCGGCCTGGATGAAATCTATATGAAATATTTTAGTGAGCCGCAGCCATGAAAGGTTTAATGGCAGTATTCAGGAAAGAGCTAGCTGATAATTTCAATAGTATGCGATTTATCATCCTGGCTCTCATCATGTTTGGGGGCGGGGTGTTACTAACAATATTCGTGGCGGCACAAAATATAAGGGCCGGAGTAACTGAAACTACTCAGTACATCTTTCTCAGATTGTTTACCGTGATGGGAGACAGCCAATTATTATCGTTCCCATTTTTTATGTCTTTCTTCATACCTATACTCGGAATTGTACTTGGGTTTGATGCTATTAACAGTGAACGCACCAGCGGCAATCTTAGCAGGCTATCATCGCAGCCTATTTACAGGGACACAGTAATTAACGGCAAATTTCTGGCAGGGCTGATGACAATCGCTATACTGGTGATAAGTCTGGTCGGGCTCATCAGTGGTATCGGGTTGAGAATGATCGGGGTGCCTCCGGGGGCGGAGGAGATACTGAGACTTTTCACTTTTATATTTATCACCGTAGTATATGGAGCTTTTTGGCTGGCATTGGCGATTCTTTTTTCTGTGCTTTTTGGTCGGGTTGCTACATCTGCTCTAGCCTCAATAGGCGTTTGGATATTTGTCTTAATTTTTGTGCCGCTAATTGGTTCAATCGCGGCTTCTATCACCAACAATGACCAAATTGCTAGCTATGTTAGTTTGATATCTCCCATAGCATTGTATGGGCAAAGCATACAAGCGATTCTCATACCCAGTCATCCGGTAATGTTTGTCGTAAGTCTATACTATACAGGGCTCGAGCCGAATCCTTTGCCATTAAACCAGAGCCTTCTAATAGCCTGGCCGCAGATCATAACTTTAATAGGATTGACAGCCCTGTGTTTTGCCGGCTCTTACATCAAGTTTATGCGCGAGGAAATAAGAGCCACCTGAGGCCATAGCGCTTGAGTCAATTTTAACTCCCGTTCTCTAAAGAGCCCGAAAATGATTCTGAAAACTCTGGTCGTCGGTCCTTTTGGCACTAATTGCTATGTTGTTGGCTCCGAAACGGGCGGGCCGGGACTGATCATCGACCCCGGAGCCGATGCCAGGCAGATATTGACTGCCGTAAACGATTCCAGACTAAAGATTTTTCTTATCGTTATTACCCACGCCCATATCGACCACATCGGTGCTTTGTCGCAAGTTAAGGAAGCTACGGGAGCCGATTACGCCATTCACGAGAATGAAGCCAAGGGTGGCATGGGGATGTTTTCCAGGATGTTTTCTAGCATGACCGGGGGTTCTTTCAGTCCACCGCCCAAACCGGAAAGATTGCTTAAGGACGGCGATAGCATCGATGTAGGCAATTTAAAGTTTAAAGTTTTATATACACCGGGACACAGTCCGGGCGGTATCAGTCTTTACGGGCAGGGGGTCCTCTTCAGCGGGGACACGTTATTTAACTATGGCATAGGCAGGACGGATTTCCCGGGAAGCAGCTTCGAACAAATTATGAACAGCATTAAAAATAAGCTTTTTGTTTTGCCGGATGAGACGATAGTCTACCCGGGACACGGTCCGGCCACCACAATCGGAGAAGAAAAAAGGGGCAATCCATTTTTATGATTGCCCCTTTTATTTAATTTTCTGCTGTCTGCAGACTTATCTTCGATCCGTTAGATAAACAGCGGACACATCACCAAGGTAATGGTGGCCAACAGTTTCACCAGTACGTGTAGTGAAGGTCCTGCAGTATCTTTAAGCGGGTCGCCAACGGTGTCGCCGACTACGGCCGCGGCATGAGTGAAGGAACCTTTACCTATTACAACTCCCTTCTCATCCTTGAGCTGACCGTCTTCGATCATCTTCTTGGCGTTGTCCCAGGCACCGCCTCCGTTATTCATGAAGGAGGCCAGCATAATGCCTCCGATGGTGCCTACCATGAGGAGTGCTGCTACTACCATAGCTCCATCAAAACCTAGCCACTTAAAGACGAGACCGATGACCACTGGGGCTAGAACGGGTAGAAGTCCTGGGGCGATCATCTCGCGCAGACCGGCGCGAGCAGTGATATCAACAGCTGTTGCATAGTCGGGTCTCGAGGTCCCTTTCATTATACCGGGGTCGGCCTTAAACTGACGCCGTACTTCTTGGATTATCTTGCCCGCAGTTTTACCGACGGCTCGAATTGCCATGGAGCTAAACAAGTAAACCAGCATTACGGCCAGTAAGGCTCCGACGAAGACGTCGATCTTGGCTATATCCACAACGTTGAATTGACCTTCAACGCCGAACTTCAGGAAGGAAACCCTGTCCAGATAAGCCTGGAATAGCAAGAAAGCCGCCAAGCCGGCGGAAACCATGGCGTATCCTTTGGTCAAGGCTTTGGTGGTATTGCCGACGGCATCAAGGCGGTCGGTAATTTTGCGCACTTCTTTACCGGCACCAGCCATTTCATTGATGCCGTTAGCGTTGTCGGTAATAGGACCGAATGTATCCATTGATAACACATAAGGGCAGGTCATAAGCATGCCCATGGTGGCTACGGCGGTACCGAAGGCACCGGCACCGGGAATACCGCTCAAGCTGCCGAACCAGTAGGCTAGCAATAGAGCTACTCCGATTATTACAGCAGTCGCCAGCGTCGTCTCGAATCCTACTGCCATACCAATTACGATATTGGTGGCCGGACCGGTCTTAGACGCTTCGGCAATGTCTTTTACCGGCTTGTATCGCGATTCGGTGTAGTACTGAGTAATGTATATGATAGCCACGCTGGTCAGAATACCGACTACACCGGCGGCGAAGAGCCACCAGTTGTCCAACATAAAGTATATGGTTGCGGCCATGCCAACAATCGATAAGGCAATGGCCACGAAGTACCCGCGGTTCAGCGCGTTCATGGCGTTTTCATTTTCTTTAGCGCGGACTACAAATATGCCTATCATGCTGGCGATGAGACCGAAGGCACGAACCACCAGCGGGAAAAGAATCCAGGCTATATTTCCAGTAGCGACGTAGGCCACAATGCCGAGTATCATGGCGCCGATGTTTTCAGCAGCGGTCGACTCGAATAAGTCAGCACCGCGGCCGGCGCAGTCGCCCACGTTATCGCCAACCAGGTCGGCGATGACTGCAGCATTGCGCGGGTCGTCTTCGGGAATACCGGCTTCGACTTTGCCCACCAGGTCAGCGCCCATATCGGCAGCTTTGGTGTAAATACCGCCACCCAGCTGCGCGAAGAGGGCAACGAAACTGGCGCCAAAACCAAAGCCAACTATTAGATGTGGGGCAATTTGAGGTTTAGTAGCGCCACCAAAGGCGAAGAAGATAGCGGTAACACCAATAAGACTGAGAGTAGTGATTAAAAATCCGGAAACGGCGCCACCCCTTAGGGCAATGTTAACAGCCTTGGTAAGGCTTTTTTGAGCACCTGCGGCACAACGAACATTAGATTTAACCGCAATATACATACCCACGAAGCCCGACACGCCGGAACACAGGGCCCCGACTAAAAAGGCTACTGCGGTTCGCCAGCCGATACCGAGGGGAGTCATTCCTTCGATACCTTTATTCCCCCCCAGCACAGCAACCAGAACTCCGATAATAACCGCGATCACCAGTGATAGAATACCAATGGTACTGTACTGCCGCTTCAGGAACGCCCAGGCGCCTTCAAAAATCATGTCACCGATTTCTTTCATTTTTGGCGTACCGGAATCAGAGCGCAGCACATTCCTTGCCAGCATTATGGCAAAGACCAACGTGATTAATGCAGCAATGGGAACTAGCCAAAAAATACCAGGCATATCACCTCCTAATAAAAATATGATTTGGGTAAGCTGATTTGTACTCGACCACCAAGTTCGAAATTCTATCTTCTTTAATATTGAGAGTCAATGTTTTTTGGTGTAAATATGATTGTACTTTGGTACAGACGTGTTATTCGTTTACTTTTTGATTCTGGTTGTACGGTCCAGTTTTTCTTCCAGTGCCTGCTGTCTGAGGGCCAGAGTCAGATCGCCTCGCGTCCGCTCCAGAATACCGCGGACAGAATCGCCGGTCCGCCTCAATCCGTAGGTGATACCGTCGGGATAGTCCATCGTCATTAGCGTCGCGTATATGTCGTTCATTATAGCCAGGAGTTCCTCGCACCTCGATAGGTCGTTCCGCCTCAAGCTGTCGAGAATATAGCGGCGAAGTTCGCCTACCGCTTCACCAAGACCGTTCAGGTAAGCCGCATAGCTGACCCCCAGCGCTTCCGGCTGCGCCAGAGGCTTACCCGATACAATGGCTATGGTGCAGCTGGCTTCAGCAAATTCCTTTTGAGCATCGTGTACAAAACCTACGTAGGCAAGTTCGCTGTTCTGATGCAACACATTGTGCGAAAGCTCTTTAAGTAGATTTTGCGCTGAAGCTAAAAGTTGGTTGGCATTGTCTGGCTCGTGGCGATGGGTGGCGCGGATCGAGTTAGCACAGTAACGTATTACCTCACGGCTTATGTGTAGCGCTTTTTCTCTGGCAGCGTCTTTAGCTGAGAAATTAAGGCGAATTTTCTCGGCTAGCTTTTCAAGATTTTTGGCTATTTTTTGTTCGTTTTTCAATTTCTTTCACTAACTGGCTAACTGCAGCCTCAATATCTTTTTCGCCAAACACGGCGCTAATGCATGCCACCGAGTCGGTACCGCAGGATAGAACTTCGCCGATATTTTGCCTGTTTATGCCACCAATGGCAACTACGGGAATGGACACGGTTCTTTTAACCCGCTCCAATCCCTCCAATCCCACGGCTTTAGCTTCCGGTTTAGTCGGCGATGGGAATACGGCGCTAACCGCTACATAATCTGCGCCTTCCTTTTCGGCTTTTTGCGCCTGGGCTGCAGTCGTCACGGATAAGCCGATAATGCTGTCAACCGGTAATTCCTGGCGTATCATTTTCAACGGAAGGTCATCCTGCCCGACGTGTATACCGTCCGCTTCCGAAGCGATGGCGATGTCCAGATAGTCGTTGACTATGAAAAGCACGCCAGACTTTCGACAGTGTTCAGCGAGTTGTTTGGCCATATTCAGAAGCCCGGCTCTGCTGCGCTCCTTGCCGCGCAGCTGAACAACCTTGGCTCCGCCTCTTATAGCTTTTTGGGCGGCTTCCACTGCGTTACCGGGACCCAGTGTCTGAGTATCGATGATGACGTAGAGCCCGGTCAATCGTTCTATTTTCTGACGTCGCGTCACCCTGGAGATAAGTTCGCGATGTAGCGTATAGATATTGAACCGCATGGCCTCGAAGTCTTTGGAGCGCAGCTTAACACTTAATTCGGGCAGCTTGCTGAGCTCTTCGACTACTCGTAGTCCTTCCTCGACTCTTCTAGCATTGGCTGTGACCAGTGACGATATGTCCTGCTGATGACTGATACTCGTTCCGACACCGACATCGGTATCTGCGCTTCTGGGTGAAATAAGGCCGGGTCCGAATTGATTTAGTTTGGTGATCACATTATGCCGAATCTGCTTCAGTTGCCTGCTAAGTGAGGCATCGTTCAATAGAAAGCGGGAGACGTCTTCTAGGAAGCGCAGTCCCTCGCCTATGCGATTGCAGTTGGCATCAATGATACGAAGAATCTGGAGAGGCACTTTGCAGGTCCTTTACCGGTTCTGGCAGCTCGCCCTCCCTGGCAGCCTGGATTTTATGTTTAATTTCGCTCGGCATCTCCATGCCCATGTCTTTGAATTTTTTCTCAGTCCACCTGCCGATATTCCTGGGGTCTTTATAGTAGTTCGTATTTTCGGAACTCCCGGGGTCACCGCTTTCTTCATATATGGTGCTTAGCGATTTGTGATAAGCAAACGAGGAAATAACACGCTTAACGTCGGCGCTGCCGCAGACCGAGCATTTCGGCTCGAAAGAGGAATTAGTTCTAACTAAAAAGCTGCTCTTTTTCCGGCAGGTAGGACAGTAAAATTCATATACAGGCATAGTACGTAGCCTCAATCGCTTGTGTCCGGTATATCACCAGGCGTTGGCGAAGGCATTTCTCCTTTTTTCATCCTGCCTACCATATCCTCATATTCCGGCGCCACCTCTTCACCCTGGCTCATTCTACGGTTCCACTCCGCTAGAGACTTGGGGTCATCGGCCATCATACCACGGGTTAACTTGGAATCGGACAGGATATCTTCGTAAACGTCCTTATGAGTCTTGCTGCGCACTGCGAAGGTAGACAGCAGCCGGCGTAAGGTTTCGTTACCGCACATCGGACAGGGAGGCGCATCGCCGGAAAAGGTATGCGAGAATAGAGTTACTTTGCGATGGCAGTGCTCGCACCGATATTCATACAGCGGCATTTTTAACTCCGGATACGCTCAAATTTTAGCATAATTGAGCTGAGCAGAGAAACTGCGTGATTATTTGTTCGGATGGACACATTGACACTATCGAGATACTTCTTTAAAATCCACACAGAGGATAAATCGTGAACAGTGACCAGATAAGAACGGCGTTTTTAACTTATTTCGAGGAAAAACAGCATATAGTTATTCCCAGTTCCTCTCTGGTACCGCAGGGGGACCCGACGCTGCTGTTGACTACGGCCGGCATGGTGCAGATCAAACCTTACTTTCTCGGCCTGGCTGTGCCTCCAGGTAAACGCCTGGCCTCATGTCAGAAATGCTTTCGTACCACAGACATTAACTCGGTCGGGGATGCCAGGCACTTGACCTTTTTCGAGATGCTGGGCAATTTCAGTGTGGGCGACTACTTCAAGAAAGAAGCTATTTCCTGGGCATGGGAATTCGTTACCGAGAGGTTGAAGGTCAAGCCGGAAAAACTGTGGGTATCGGTCTATCTGGACGACGATGAATCCTTTGAATATTGGCGTCGGATCGGATTCCCTGAAGACAAAATAGTCCGGCTGGGCGAGGAGGATAATTTCTGGGGACCAGCGGGCGATTCAGGTCCCTGCGGCCCCTGCAGTGAAATACACTATGATTTCGGCGTTGACGTCGGTTGCGGAAAACCGGAATGTGGACCCGGCTGCGACTGCGGCCGTTTTTCAGAGATATGGAATCTGGTATTTACCCAGTATAATCAGGACAAGGAAGGCAAACGCGCACCCTTGCCGAAACCCAATATCGATACCGGCATGGGGTTGGAAAGAACGGCCGCCGTAATGCAAGGAGTATCCTCGGTCTATGACACCGACCTGTTTGCTCCATTACTAAACAGGATAGCAAAACTAACGGGTGTACCGTACGGGAAAAATCCGGACAGCGACCAGGCGATAAGAATAGTCGCTGAACATAGCCGGGGTATAACCTTCCTGATTGCGGACGGCGTTATTCCCTCCAACGATGGGAGAGGCTACGTGCTTCGCCGGGTCCTAAGGAAGGCCTGCTTCTTCGGCAGGAAATTGGGTGTGGATAAGCCGTTCCTCAGCCAGATGGCGGAAGCCGTCATTGATAGGATGGGACATGTTTACCCCGAGCTGGCGGCGAACAAGAATCTAATACACGACGTAGTCAAGGTGGAAGAAGAGAAATTTACCAGCACGCTGGATGCCGGAATTAGTCTGGTGGAAAAGGCGGTGAATGAAGCTTTAAAAAATAAGAGAAAAAGCATTAGCGGTGAGGAAGCCTTCAGGTTCTGGGACACTTATGGTTTTCCGCTTGAGTTAACTGTCGAAATCGCCCGGGAGAAAGGATTAGATACCGACGTCGAAGGATTTGAGACTGAGATGGAAAAACAAAGGGCAAGAGCCAGGGCCGGGCATAAATTTAGCCTTGCGCCCACTGATAGGATTCCAATTAAGGATAAGGTCCAGAAAAAACTTACTTCTGAGCCAACTAAATTTGTCGGACACGAAAGATTAAAAAGTAGTTCCAAGGTGCGTCGCATATTAGATCAAGATTCCGGGCACATTATTTCGTCTGCTAGTAAAGACCAGAAGGTTGCAGTTGACCTTGAGGAGACGCCCTTCTACGGTGAGATGGGTGGGCAGGTAGGCGATACCGGCAAGATAGTCGGAGGCTCCGGCCAGATCGACATCGATAATACCATCTGGTCGCCTTACGGCGATTTAGGTGAAGGCGCAATAATTCACCTGGGTCATGTTGTTAAAGGGGCTATCTCGGAAATGGATCCCGTTGAAGCTTCGGTTGATATGGAGCGCCGCTTTGACATTGCCCGGAATCATACGGCAACTCATTTACTTCAAGCTGCCCTACGCCAGGTGTTGGGACGCCATGTCCAGCAGAGGGGTTCATTAGTACATGCCGATGGATTCAGGTTTGATTTCTCTCAATTGAGCCCAGTTAGTAAACAAGAACTTGATAGAATAGAACACATCGTTAACGAGCGCATTAGAGAGAATCTGCGAGTAGAAAGCGAAGAGGTCTCCTATGAGGAGATTAAAAAAGATATTGAAAGCGGAAAAGTCATTGCCCTTTTTGACGAGAAATATAAAGACAAAGTTAGGGTGCTGAAAATAGGTGAACCTCCGATAAGTACCGAACTCTGCGGTGGCACGCATGTTAAAGCCACCGGCGAGATAGGCTTTTTTATGATAACGTCGGAAAGCAGCATTGGCACGGGTCTTCGGCGTATCGAAGCCGTTACCGGAAGAAAAGCTGAGGAGCTGGTAAAAGATTCGTTATCAACTATTAAGGCCCTGGTCGATGAATTGCGTAGTTCGCCGACAGATATCAGCCAAAAGATCAAAGGATTGATTGATGAACTGGCGAGCGAGCGCAAACGCTGCGGCTCTCTGGAAAAAGAACTGGCGAAATATACGGTAGAATCTTTACTGGATAAAGCCGAGAAGGTCAATGACATAACTGTATTGTCGGCCAAGGTGCCGTCCGCTTCGTTGGAGACATTGAGGCAGATGGGAGATTCATTAAAAGTCAGGTTGAAGAGCGCCGTCATCGTGCTGGGGACGGTACAGGATGGAAAGCCGTCCTTTGTAGCCATGGTTACTCCCGATCTGGTAAAAGTAGGGCTGAACGCGGGCAACATTGTGAAACAGGTAGCTGCAGTTACTGGTGGTGGTGGTGGCGGCAAAATGGACATGGCGCAGGCCGGCGGCAAGGACAAAACCAAGATTGATGAAGCTCTGGGAATCGTCAAACGATTGGTGCAAAACGAAGGAGCATAAATCGCTATGCGCATATTGGGCTTGGATGTTGGGGACCGAAGGATAGGAGTCGCTATGAGCGACCCCGAGGGAATTATCGCCAGTCCCAACGCAATAATAGCCAGAGATGAGGATTCCGCCGCTATTGACGACGTTGTGCGGCTGGTCGATAACCACGACATAAAACTCATAATAGTGGGTATGCCTTATTCACTAGATGGCACTACAGGTAGACAGGCAAGCAAGGTTAAAGAGTTTGTTGATAAGCTTTCCCAGAAGACCGGTGCTGATATTCAGTTAAGGGATGAGCGCCTGTCGACCGTTGGCGCCCAGCGCTTGCTCAGTCAGGCCGGAAATAAGAAGGTTAGAAAGACGCCGCGTGACGACGCCGCGGCTGCTTATATCCTGCAGGGTTATCTGGACAGCCTGAAAGTCGGCGACCGGTGACGCAATATATCGGCCTTATCGGTTATCCACTCAAGCATTCGATATCTCCCGAGTTCCAGCAGGCAGCGTTAGACTACTACGGGCTGGATATACGTTACGAATCCTGGGAAGTAAAAGCCGGAGATATGACATCGGTCATAAATCGCCTGCGGCAACCTCGGAATCTAGGAGCGAACGTAACCGTTCCTTATAAGGAGACCTTGATTGGCCTTATGGATGAGTTGGCTGAGCTTGCCAGAATTGTGGGCGCCGTGAATACAGTGCTGAATAAGGATGGCAAGCTAGCAGGACATAATACCGACGGTTGCGGTTTCCTGAAAGCCCTGCGCGAAGATGCCGGGTTTGAGCCTAAAAATAAAGATGTCATGATTTTAGGTGCCGGTGGTGCCGCTAGAGCTGTTAGCTTCAAGCTTGTGTCGGAGAAAGTTGGCTCTATCATCATCGCTAATCGCTCCTTGGGCAAGGCTGACAATCTGGCAAAGGCTCTCAGACAATGGGCGGCGACAAGCGACGTTAAGCTTGGTATCAGGTCTATAGCGTTGCCGAGCCCGGAAATTGAAAAGGAAACAAGTGGCTGTCAGTTGATTGTCAACTGTACTATCTTGGGCATGAGGTATTCGCCGGATGAAGGGAAATCACCTCTGCCGAAGGATGCCATTCCCAAAGGTGCTCTCGTTTACGACTTAGTGTATAATCCATTACAGACGCCACTGTTGACAGCAGCCGAGGTAGCGGGAGCCGGTATCTTAGGTGGTTTGCCTATGCTGGTTTATCAGGGGGCTGCTTCATTCAAACTGTGGACGGGCAGGGAAGCGCCAATTGACATAATGTTAGACGCTGCTAAAAAAGCCCTGGCCGGTTCGGGAGGCTGAGTTATGAACAAGTTGACGACAATTATATGTCTTGTGGCTCTGATTGTCTTGTCTTCCTTGGGAACGTCGTGTGCTCTAGCTCAGAATAGAGTAGCTGTAATATCCCTTAGCGGGCCGATACAGTACGAAAGCTCAACGAGCTTATTCTTTGGCGGCGGTGCCATTACGCCGGAATTAGTCCGAACCGAGTTAGAACGAGCTAAAAACGACAGCCGCGTGAAAGCGATCGTGATTCAAATAAATAGCCCGGGAGGGAGTGTAGCCGCTTCGCAGGAAATCGTCAATTTGTTGGAGCAGGTGAAAGTACCTGTTGTCATCAGCATGAGCGACCTGGCAGCTTCGGGTGGATATTATATATCGGCGGGGGCCGATAAAATTGTGGCCCTGCCGGGAACTCTTACCGGCAGCATAGGAGTTATTTCCGAATTGCCCAATCTCAAGGGACTGTTCGATAAGCTGGGCATAGACATGCAGGTCATTACAGCCGGCGAGCATAAGGATATGTACGCCGGATTTAGAGAACTGACTCCCGAAGAAAGGGCTATTGAGCAGACCATGACCGACCAGCTCTATGCTCAATTTGTACAGGTTGTAGTCAAGGGCCGAAACCTGAGCGAGGATAAGGTGAGGGCTCTAGCCACGGGGCAGCTGTACACCGGAACGCAGGCCAAGGAAATGGGTCTGGTTGATGAGTTAGGCGGGCTGCAGACCGCCATAGACGCTGCGGCGAACCTGGCCGGTATTTCCGAACCCGAGGTAGAATACTATAAACGAGAGACGCCCTCGCTGCTGAACGACCTGCTCGGGTTAAGTATACAGAAACTGAGGAATCTCATTCAACCGATGTCTCTGAGTGCACATGATATTATCCTTTTGGACACGTTAACTAATCCTTATCCGCAGCCGGAATATCGTTAGTCGAACCGGAGGCAACAGAAGTAATGGGTCAATTACGTTTTCTCACTGCCGGCGAATCGCATGGCAAGGGCCTGGTAGCCATCATAGAGGGCATAGTTGCCGGCCTGCCGATTAGCGAGGATTATATCGCTCGTGACCTCCAGCGGCGGCAGGCGGGCTACGGCCGAAGTGCCCGCATGAAAATTGAGCATGACAAAGCGGAAATTATGTCGGGAGTCCGTCAAGGCGTTACCATTGGCAGCCCAATTAGCCTGTTAATCTGGAATAAAGTGTGGGAGGATTGGCGGGATGTAATGAGTGTCGGCCCGGCAAAGAAGAAAATTGAGCCGGTAACCACTCCCCGGCCGGGACACGCCGACCTCGCCGGCATAGTGAAATACGGTGTCGGGGACATAAGGCTTATCCTGGAGCGTGCCAGCGCCCGGGAGACCGCGGCCAGAGTAGCCATCGGTGCGGTGGCCAGGAGATTCCTTGATGAGTTCGGTATATTCATTCACAGTCATACCGTCAGTATCGGGCAGCACAGCGTTAAGGCGGAAAAGTCGATAGACTGGCAAAAAGCGGAGAAGTCGCCGCTTCGCTGCACCGACGCCGACACGGAAAAATTGATGATGGCGGCTATCGATGAGGCTAAGGCCGAGGGCGACACCCTGGGTGGCATCTTCGAACTGATTGCCACGGGTGTTCCGATAGGATTAGGCAGCCATGCGCACTGGGACCGGCGCCTCAACGGACAAATCGCGCAGGCTGTAGCCAGCGTGCCAGCTGTGAAAGGCGTTGAGATAGGTATGGGGTATATAACGGCCACTAAAGGTTCAAAGGCCCAGGACGTGATTCAAGCGGCCTCTAGAGGCGCCCCCACGCCCTGGCGAAGGGCTACGAACAATGCCGGAGGTATCGAGGGTGGAATGAGCAACGGAGAGCCGATCATAGTCCGGGCAGCCGTAAAGCCCGTCGCTACGCTGGGCAAACCATTACCCTCCATCGACCTGCGTACCGGAAAAGGAGCTGAGGCGCATTACGAGCGGAGCGATATCTGTGTTGTCCCGGCAGCGGGTGTTATAGGGGAAGCCATGCTGGCCTTCGTCTTGGCCAATGCCATGCTGGAAAAGTTCGGCGGGGATAATTTAAAAGAAACAACTGCCAACTATAAAAACTATTTAAACTCGATTAATGCAGAAAATCGTTATGCGGAGTCAACACGAAAAAAATAAAATCGCCATCGTCGGGTTTTCAGCTACGGGTAAAACCGTCGTTGCCCGGAAATTAGCTGAATGGTGGAACTGGAAATACATAGATTCCGATGATGAAATAGTGAAACTCAGCGGCAAGACCATACCCGAAATTTTCAAGCAAGACGGCGAAGAAAAGTTCAGGCAGCTCGAACGTAAGGTATTAAAGAGAGTCGCCGAACAGGACAGGGTGGTGATAGCCTGCGGTGGTGGCGCCGTCGTCGACCCCGCAAACCGCGACATGCTTCTTCAGACCAGCGTGGTCGTCTGTCTGGAAGCCAGACCCAAAACCATATTTCAGCGATTACAGGATGACGCCCGATATCCGACTAATCCCGTGGTACGGCCGCTGCTGGCGGGTCGGGACCCTTTGGAGCGCATAAAACAGCTTAAGGCCAAGCGGCAGCCCTACTATGCGGCTGCGGACTGGACCATCCACACCGATTACCTGACCGTCGATGAGGTGGTTCAAGAAGTGTCCAGGGGCTGGCAATATGTAAACCGGCACTGTCGCCAACAGCCGGTGGAAGCCGGCGTTGCCTGTCATGTTGAGACTTCGTCATCGAAATATCCCGTCTTTGTTTCATGGGGAATACTGGAGCAACTCGGGGAAAAGATGAAGCGCGTCGGATTATCCGGCACAGCCAATGTAATCAGTGATGATATGGTCTTCTCTATTTACGGCGCAGATGCCAGAGAATCGCTGGAAAAAGCTGGATTCAAAGTCAATTCGATTACCGTTCCTGCAGGCGAGGCGTCCAAGAACATTTCTCAGGCTGTTAAAATTTACGACTATCTTATTGAGCACCGGATCGAGCGGAATGACATAATTGTAGCTTTGGGTGGGGGCATGGTTGGCGACCTAGCCGGGTTTGTGGCCGCTACTTTTTTAAGGGGGCTCCCCTGGCTGCCGGTGCCCACGAGCCTTATAGCCATGACCGATGCCAGCATCGGCGGCAAAGTGGCGGTCGACCACCCTCGAGGCAAAAACCTGATAGGTGCTTTTTATCAGCCGTGCCTCGTACTGGCTGATGTCAAGACCCTGATAACATTACCTGAAAGGGAGCTAACTTCGGGATGGGCTGAAGTTATTAAACACGGATTGGCCCTCGATGCCGAGTTTCTAAAAATGCTTGAGGCCAATGTCGAGGAGTTAGTTAAATTGAAACCGGACATTACTACGGAAGTTGTGGCTCGCAGCGCGGCTCTTAAATGCCATGTTGTCTCTGAAGATGAAAAAGAAACAGGAATCCGGACCATATTGAACTACGGGCATACGGTTGCCCATGGACTTGAGGCTGCCACCGGCTACGGCCGATTTCTACATGGCGAAGCGGTCGCCATCGGTATGATGGCCGCTGCCAGGTTAAGTCACAGGTTAAAACTTCTTTCCGGAGAGGTTGTAGAACGGCAGGAAGCTATACTGGAGAAGTTTGGCTTGCCTTTGGATTGTCGGGGTGTGGCCCTGAAAGATGTCATGTCCGCTATGGAGCTGGATAAAAAAGTTAGGGCAAAGCATATCCGATGGGTGTTGCTCAGGGACATCGGCCAGGCAGTTATACGAAATGATGTCCCGCGCGACGACGTAACGGAGGTGCTGGAGGAGGTGATTAGGCCTTGACCATCGCCTTGGCCAAGCGGGCTTCGTTCTTAGACTATATTAACGTCCTGAAGCCCGCGGAGACCGGCCTGCTTACCTTTCTGGGTATTACATCGGCAGTTATTGCGGCTCGAGGCTATCCACCCACGCTGGTTTTTATATTGGTTCTGGTTGCAGTGCTCTTGGGCAGCGCCGGTTCCAACGGCCTAACTAATTACCTTGACCGCGATGTCGATGCCCGAATGGCGAGGACCTGCCGACGCTCTTTACCCTCCCGTCGTATTTATCCGGCAGAGAAAGCTTTACCGCTTATCATTTCGCTGATTGTCGTCAGCCTGGCTTTAGCCTGGGTATTGAACCCGCTTTGCTTTGCAGTGGGCCTAATCGGGGTCGTAGCCTCCTCAGTATGGCGCAAGACGATTTCGTGCACATTTCTGGGTATAGTCGCCGGATGCAGCCCGGTGCTTATAGGCTGGTTGGCGATAAATCCCGCCTTTGATATCCAAATATTGTTGTTGTGCGTTCTGGTGGCTATCTGGACCCCTATTCATGTTTGGACGCTGATGATTGCCAACCGTGAAGACTATCTAAACGCGGGACTACGCTATTTCCCGCTTAGCTGGCAGGTAAAGAATGTTCTGAAAATATTGTTTGGATTATCCATATTGCTATTAGGCGTTTCAATACTAATTTACTTCTATCTCGGATTGCATCAACTGTATCTAATTGCAGCCATTGTTCTCGGGGTCATAATGGTTTACGCCAATACCAGGTTATTATTTTCTATGAGTTCCAGCGCGGCCTGGAAGGTATATAAACTTTCGGCTTTTCCCTACCTCGGCATCATTTTCCTGGCCATGGCACTTGATATCTGGTTAATCTGATAATGGATTCGACTCTTAAACATGCACTGGACACCGCTTTTCACCCGGCATCTATTGCCGTGGCTGGAGCTTCAGAAGACCCCTTGTCCTTTGGCCACCAGTTTTTCAGGCACGTCATGGACTATGGTTACACAGGCAAGATTTACCCGATTAATCCAAATAAAGAAACCATACTTGGAGTAAAAGCCTATCCCTCGCTAACGGGCATACCCGGAAACGTCGACTACGTAATCTGCTGCCTGCCTGCAGCTCTGGTCCTCGACATGCTGGCCGAGTGCCCGGCTAAAGGGGTAAAGATCGTTCATCTGGTTACGGCGCGTCTCAGCGAGACTGGACGGAAGGAGGCCAAAGAGCTTGAAATCGAGATGCTTAAGGCAGCCAGAAGTCTTGGTATACGGCTTATAGGCCCGAACTGCATGGGTATCTATTACCCAGCCGGCGGGCTGGGTAACGGCTACAATTTGCCCAGAGAGGGCGGCAACATCGGCGCTGTGTTTCAAAGCGGCGGTTCGTCCACCATGCTTGCCCGCTACGGGGAACTGCGCGGTCTTCGATTCAGCAAGGTCATCAGCTATGGCAATGCCCTCGACATCGACGAGAGCGATTTCCTTGATTACCTGGCTCAGGACGTGGAGACCGAGATAATTGCCGGTTATTTTGAAGGCATAAAGAACGGCCGGAAATTTCTGAAGGCTTTGAGCAACGCGGCGCGGAGTAAACCAGTAGTTGCCATTAAGGGTGGACGTGGTTCATCCGGCTCCAGAGCCGTTGCCTCACACACGGCGGCTATTGCCGGTTCGTTGTCCGTATGGGAAACGGCGTTTAAAAAAGCGGGAGTTGTGCCAGCCGCAGACTTGACTGAACTGGTAGACCTCCTGGTCGTTTTTTCCTTCCTGCCGCCAATTACAGGATATCGAGTTGGAATTATGAGCGCCGGCGGTGGGCTGTCGGTGATGGCTGCTGATATCTGCGAGGAGGCCGGCCTTGTGGTTCCGCCTATGCCCGAGGAAATCAGGCAAGAACTGAAGGTTAAGGCGCCGGAAATCTGGGACTGGGTGGGAAACCCGATCGATATCTCCATAATGGGTGCCGTGGCAGGGGGTTTTGATGTGATAATGAAAACTTTACCGGCACTCATGGTATCCAGTCCACAGTTCGATTTTTTGCTGGGCGAATTCAGCGACGACAATCCCTTCTTAACCGAATTATGGAAGGGGCTGGCCGCCGGCCAGGCCGAGAGATTCATAAGCCTGTTCAATGAGAAACGAAAGCCGGTAGTAGCTGTGGTTAACAGTGAGCCGGCCACCGGAGACGTGCCATCCAGCGAACGGTGGAAGATACTCGCGGGAATGCAGGCCAGGTACGCCGCGGCTCGAATTCCGACGTACTCAAATGTAGCAGAGGCAGCCCGCTCCGTCCGCAAGTTTATCGACCACTGCCGCGCCAGAGCCGGGAGATAGTTTCACGGCTCTACGAATCATCCCTACTGAAAAGGAAAGCCAACGATAGACGAGTATTTCACGGTCATTAAAAGCAGCACCGATACCGGAGCCCGAATCGGTAGACTTATTACCGCTCATGGTACCGTGCCCACACCGGCTTTTATGCCGGTGGCCAGCCAGGGTACAGTTAAGACTTTGATTCCCGAAGAACTGAAAGACCTGGACGTTTCTATTGTTCTTAGCAACACCTATCATCTATACCTCAGACCCGGAATCGAAGCCGTCGTTAGGCTGGGAGGTCTTCACAAGTTCATGGCCTGGGATGGGCCGATATTAACCGACAGCGGTGGTTATCAGGTCTTCAGCCTTGCCCGGCTGCGGAAAGTAACCGATGGTGGTGTCACCTTCCGTTCTCATATCGATGGCAGCGAGCACCGCCTCAGTCCGGAGTCTGTGATTGAGTTTCAGGAGAAGCTGGGAGCCGACATCATAATGACTCTGGACGAGTGTCCGCCGCCTGATGCCAGCCTGTCCGCAGTGCGTGAGGCCGTGGAAAGGACTACCTTTTGGGCGGAGCGATGCCGAAAGCGGCACAAAGACCGGAACCAGATGCTGTTCGGCATTGTACAGGGCGGTACATCACTGCAACTGAGGCGTGAGTCGGCCAAAGCCATCACTTCCCTGGATTTTCCCGGCTATGCCATAGGCGGTCTCAGCCTCGGTGAAACTAAGAACCTGACCTGGGAGACAGTCGATGAAACCGTGCCTCTTCTGCCCGCTGACAAACCCCGCTATCTGATGGGCGTCGGCTCTCCTGAAGATATCATCGAAGGTATCGGTCGCGGCATAGACCTCTTCGACAGCGCTCTGCCGACCAGGGTAGCCAGGAACGGTGCCCTGTTTACAGCTGAAGGCAGGCAGAATATCAGAAAAGCTGCCTACAAAATAAGGAAGGGGCCCATTGATGTAGGTTGTAACTGCTATACCTGCCGCACGTTTTCCGCTGCTTACGTTCATCACCTGTTTAAATGCGAAGAGCTTCTGGCCTACAGATTGGCCACCATACACAACCTGAGATTTATCACCAGGCTGATGCAGCAGGTACACCTTGCTATAGAGCAGGGGACTTTCGCTGACTTCAAAAGCGACTTTCTGGGACGGTACCGGGTAACGGATGAGGAAACCAGGCTGGCGCAGAAGCGGAAGTGGCTGGGCAATGAGCATCACACTCGTGGCGATAAGGATGCCAGTTGAATTCGGATGGCCTTTAAACGTGCCCTTGAAGAACACTGTAAAAACCCATTGACAAAAAAACTGGTTAGCGATAAATTATGCACAATGCCTGGGACCTTTAAAAATTTGCTGAGTTAGGAGGTATGTTAATGAAAAGGTTCACCAGCTTTCTTCTCACCGCACTTATTATCCTGTCCATTATCGCTGTCTCTGTCTCCTGTGCTCCGGCATCGACCCCAATCCAGGACCAGATAAAAATCGATGCGGGCCAAATATCAGGAGCGACGTCCGGGGATGTCCACATTTATAAAGGTATTCCATTTGCCGCGCCGCCAGTAGGCGACTTGCGCTGGAAACCACCGCAACCGGTGGCACCATGGCAGGGGGTTAAGGATTGTACCAAGTTTGGCCCGGCCCCGATGGGCTATTACAGTACCAGTTTTCCGTCATTTTCCAATCCCCCCAGCGAGGACTGCCTGTATCTTAATGTCTGGACGCCGGCTAAGATGGTCGATGACAAGCTGCCGGTAATGGTCTGGATCTATGGCGGAGCGTTTTGGTTCGGTGAAGGCTCGAATCCCACGTACGACGGCACCAATCTGGCAAATCATGGGGTGATCCTGGTTACCTTCAACTACAGGGTCGGCCCGCTTGGCTGGCTGGCACACCCTCTGCTATCCAAGGAGGACCCGCACAATTCCTCCGGCAACTACGGGCTACTTGACCAGATCGCTGCTTTGCAGTGGGTTCAGAAAAACATCGCTGCCTTCGGCGGCGACCCAAGCCGGGTTACCATATTCGGTGAATCGGCAGGCGCTACCAG
>CAZJQG010000036.1:0-22384 GCA_964548415.1 uncultured Dehalococcoidales bacterium
CTCCTTGCGTCTTCTTCCCGGCTGGCGGCGAATCAACCACCGTTGGCTCAGCCATAGCTGCGTTCGGCAACCTTGAATGCGGCCACACCTATTACTGGCGCGTCAAGGCCCGCTCTTGCGCTACTACACAGGTTATCCGCAGCCCGTGGTCCGAGGTCAGAAGCTTCACCGTCAAGGCCGGCTTACCGGTAGTAAGCCCTTACCTTGGCCCGCAACTCCTGGCACCGAACAACAGCTGCCTCGGCTGCCCCGTTCGGCCAGTATCCTTCTCCTGGTCGCCTTACAAGGAGACCACGAAGTACAAGTTCGTACTGGCTAAAGACTCCGAGATGACCCAGGTCGTCAAGGAGGCCGAGGTGACTACCACCGCCTATGAGTACGATGGCACGCTGGATTATGGAACCAACTACTTCTGGCGCGTGATGTCCGAGGAACCGACCCCGTCCGATTGGTCGGCGACCTTCAGCTTCCAAACCGAAACGTCGCCACCCAAACCTGTAACGGAACCACCAGTTGCTCCAACTCCAATCTGGGTCTGGGTAGTCATTGTGGTAGGCTTTATTCTTCTCATCGTCACTCTATTGCTTGTAATACGGACGCGATGGCTCTAACTCCTCTGGTTAGCGCAAACAAAAAGGGGATGCCAAAGGCCACCCCCTTTTTAACTAGCAAGAATTATTATCTTTAAGTTGAACCCAGGAATGAGGTTATCTTTTCCAGACAATTTCGGGAGCCTGTCGGCTGAACCACGTCCTTGCTGCCACGTTTCCAAACGATATCGCCGGCTTCTTTCATAACTTCCAGATGCGCCCTTATTTCGTTCTCAGCCAGCGTCTTGCCCATGCCGGTCAGCCGAGAAGGCGGAAAATGCTTGACCACAATTTCCTCGATACCTGCTGGCCTATCACCGATAATTTCCAAAATATTCCGGCAGCGCTCTATATGGAAGCTGATCATTTCTCTGGCCCGCTGGCCGGCATCAAGCAAGTTGAACTGACCATCATAGTAAAGCCGATGGGCGGGGAAGGTGGCTTCAAAGGGTTGCGACCGAATACCAGCTATCTTACTGAGAGACTTTATAAAGTTTAGCAGACCGTAGACGCTGTTTGATTGACTATACTTTTCCGGCAAAAGCGACCGATTGACCTTATAGGTAATCGCTAGAGTCTGTTGAGATGTGATCTGAGGAAGTATTGTATCACCAGTGAAAATTATTTCATTCTCCAAGACAATACAGATCGAATCAGGTGCATGCCCCGGAGTAAATACAAAATTGAGAGCGTCTTCGGCAAGACTATGTTCGTCCTGGACCGCGATATCAACCTTCACCCCGTTTCTGTTACGGTGGTACGGCAAGCAGTCTCTGTATACCTGTTCTGGCATAGGACAAAACCGACAGGAGCCGGGGAATTCCGGATGCGGAACATCATCTCTCATTTCGGGATGATATGAAATCATCGATTGGTAAATCTCGTGGGCTACCAGCGTGGCACCTGACGCGGAAATTATCTCGGCTAAATTGCCATCGTGGTCTTCGTGGCTGTGAGTAACGACCACGCGGTCGATATCGGTAATTTTTTTATCCGTAGACTTTAGCAGAGAGCAGAACAGGTCGAAGTTTCCCAGCCGACCGGTATCGATTAGGGTAATTGTTCGCCCGGCAATCAGATAGCACCAAGTAGGCCCGAGGTCCCAATCGGTATTCGTGTATATATTTGGTATGGCCAGCCCGAAGACCTCAGTCCTCCGCGAAGTCTTATACCGGATGACCATACCTTCACCATTGTCTCTACCTCTGATAATTATTTCGGGCGTCTTCATATTTTGGAGGTGAAAATAGAGCGTGGAATCTACTACTCTACTTCGATGCTTTCTACGTACGATTCCTGGCCCTTGATTACTGCCAGATTGGTACAATGACAATTAGGACAGACCCAGGCTGACCCGTTCGGATTAAAGACAGTCTGGCATTCGCGGCATTTTAATTCGACGGGCACCAGTTTAAAATCGAGGATGGCTTCTTCGGCCGCGTTTCCCTTCTTGAGAAAATCGAAGTAAAACTGTATACAGTCGCTGACAACCCCCGACATTTCTCCAATAACCACGTTTATCCGGGTAACCTTCTTGGCATTGGCTGCTTTAGCCTGGTCTAAGACAATGTCCATCATACTCTGTGTTATAGATAGCTCGTGCATAAGAATTAGCTTCGCGGATTACTCAATTTAATCTATGAATTATAGGCTTTTTACGTGTTTTTTTCCAAAAAATAAGCTCACCTTGACAAACGAAGGCGGAGAAGCTAAAGTCTCTAACCAATCACCCGGCTGACAATTTGCAGTATAATTTACAGCCGAATTTGAAGGACTCGGAGTCATAGATGTTAATTGCTGTAGATGCTATGGGCGGCGACTACGCTCCCAGGGAAGTCATCAAAGGGGCCGTGGACGCAGCCAAAGAATTTCCGGTCGAAATTGCGGTGGTCGGCAATAAGCCGGTAATTGAAATGCTGCTCCGCCGCTATTCAAAA
Organism: uncultured Dehalococcoidales bacterium; assembly: GCA_964548415.1. GTDB lineage: Bacteria > Chloroflexota > Dehalococcoidia > GIF9 > UBA5629 > 9FT-COMBO-48-23. The sequence goes on from CAZJQG010000036.1 coordinate 2,528, forward strand.
AAGCTGAATATCCAAATTATCGAAGCCAGTCAGGTGGTCGAGATGGATGAAGACCCCGTGCAGGGAGTCCAGAATAAACCGGACGCGTCATTAAATGTAGGCGTACGGCTGGTTAAAGATGGCATTGCCGACGGCCTCGTTTCCGCCGGCAGCACCGGTGCCGTAGTCGTAGCTTCATTTCTCAATCTGAAGATGGTACCCGGCATTGAGCGACTGGCGGTGTGTGCCGTGGCTTACCTAAACCAGCCCCAACCCAGCCTCATTATCGATTGTGGAGTAAACGTCAACTGCAAGCCCATATTTCTGGTCCAGTTCGCGCAACTGGCTACCATATTAGCCCAAAGGGTTATCGGCATAGAATCGCCTCGCGTCGGCTTATTGAATGTAGGCGAAGAAGAACTTAAAGGCAATACCCTGGCCAAGGAAACTTATCAGCTACTTAAAAAGACAAACTTAAACTTTATCGGCAACATCGAAGGCTTCGATGTCCTACAGGGCAAAGCCGACGTCATAGTTAGCGACGGATTTACAGGCAATGTGCTGGTCAAAACTATAGAAGGCTATTCGCAGGTCATCCAGAGCTTGCTGGAGATGGGGGAGAAAGCCAAAATCGATCGGTACCTCACGGGGGCTGCGCTGTCGCAGTACGTACAGCTATATGCGACAGTGAAAAATCTGGACTACAAGGAGTACGGTGGAGCCTGCCTTCTTGGATTGGAAGGTAATATCGTCATAGCCCACGGTCGCAGCCGGGCCAAAGCTATTACCAGCGCCATATACCTGTGCTACCACGCCGCCAAACAGGGAATAGTTGAGGCAATTAAAAACGGCCAGTACGCATCCGAAGAGCACTGAATTTAAAGCACGAATCATCCCTATAAATACATTAGAGCAGGTTGGTAAGGGGGTAAAGGCAATTCCTGTCGTCAAGCTGGAGCCGGGTGTTAGTCAGGTCATCAAGTCGTTTTTAGCCGATAAGGATGTCTGTGCCACTATACGCGTTGAACTGAAAAACAGCGGGTGCTGCGACGCCTCTTTGGGTATACGCACTGACTGGCTGCTGGACTCCGATTTGAGCACAGAATCTGACGGGCTGACATTCGTTGTTTCTCCTGAGACTTATGCGATAACCGGGGATGTCACCATTTCATACATCGACCGGCCCGGGCAGAAGGGATTTGTGCTGACCTCCAGCCAGCCTATTAGCGAATGGGATGGTTTCACGGTCACCCAGATCGAAACTTAATTATGTGGTTGTTTATTAAATCAGGAGGAGGTTTCTGATGGACCAGTACAAGCTATTCATCGATGGCGAATTTGTAGACGCTGCTAGCGGAAAGACATTCGAGACAATCGACCCCGGCACGGAGGCTCCCATAGCTACCGTGGCACAAGCCGGAAAGGATGACGTGGAGAAAGCCATAGCTGCCGCGCGGAAGGCTTTTGACAAAGGAGATTGGAGCGGTCTTTCACCGTCAGCCCGTATGGCAAAGGTCCAGGATTTTGCCGACCAGGTTGCCCAGCAAGGCCTGCGCCTGGCTGTAACCGAATGCATGGACTCAGGCCAGATCATGGGACTGGCGAGCTTCGCACCCCTGCTCGGCGTCACGCTATTGCGGAATCTCAGCATGGCAGCCACTACTAAATTTCCCTGGCAGGAGGAAATACCAGTTTCAGGCAATGCTTTCGCCCCGGGACGCGAGTTTATCCGCAGAGAGCCAATCGGGGTTTGCGTAGGAATAATTCCGTGGAATTTCCCGATGACTATGGCATTCTGGAAGATTTCGCCTGCCATCATTATGGGAAATACCATCGTTCTGAAACCTGCGTCGGTAACACCCTTGAGTGCGCTCATTATCGGTGAAGCTGCTAAAGCCGCCGGCATCCCTAACGGAGTGATAAACGTCATCCCCGGCCCCGGTGGAGAACTGGGAGAAATCCTGTGTACCCACCCGAACGTAGACAAAATAGCCTTCACCGGCAGCACATTGGTCGGACGCGAAATCATGCGCATGGCTTCCGGAACTGTTAAAAAGGTCACACTAGAACTCGGTGGCAAGTCGGCCAATATTATTCTTGACGATGCCGATATGGACCTGGCAGTGGAAGGCGCTTGCTTCGGCACCTTTTTCCACCAGGGTCAGATTTGTGAATCAGGCACCCGTGTGCTAGTGGCATCAAAAATATACGACGAGTTTATAGACAAAATGAAAAAACGGGCTGAGGCGTTTCGTATCGGATACCAGATGGACCCGACTTCACATATGGGTCCGCTGGTCAGTAAGCAGCAATTGGCTACGGTAGAGAACTACGTTAAGATAGGCAAAGACGAGGGTGCGGAGCTAATAACCGGCGGTAAGCGCGTAGAAGTGCCGGGGATCAATGGAGGCTTTTATTATGCGCCCACCATCTTCGCCAATGTGAATAACAAGATGCGTATCGCTCAGGAAGAAATATTCGGACCTGTTGTATGCGTTATCAAATATGATAGCGACGAAGAAGCGGTGGCCATTGCCAACGACTCCGTGTACGGTCTGGGTGGAGGCGTATTTTCTTCGAACACAGCCAGGGCTGAACGAGTAGCCAAGGGAGTTCGCACTGGAACTGTGTGGATCAACAATTACCATGTCTTCGCTGATTATTGTCCGTTCGGGGGCTATAAACAATCAGGCGTAGGTCGCGAACTGGGCATGGCCGGTTTACACGAATATACGCAGGTAAAAAGAATACATTCTTCGGGCATGACTGATTACAAGTCGAACATAAGCTTCCAACTGATGTCAGACTACAAGAAGATCGATGGTTTCTCATATAAGTGCCCGACCAACGTAGTGGCTGGCCACGGAGCGCTGGCCGCGATTAGTAAAGCTATCACCGATCTTAACTGCAGCCGGGCTTTGATTCTTACTGACCCTGGAGTAAGAAAAGCGGGGCTTGTCGAATTAGTTAAAAATGCCCTCTCCGATTTCTTCGTGGGAATCTATGACAACATCCCTTCCGACCCGGACCTGGAGACGGTAGACGCCGCTACTACTATCGCCCGAGAACTGAAGGCGGATTGCATAGTCAGCGTGGGCGGCGGTAGTGTTATAGATACCGGTAAAGGAGTCTGCGTAACCTTGAAGAACGGCGGCAAAGCAAATGACCATCTAAACTTTCTGGTTCTCACTGAGCCGCAAACTCCGCACATCGCCATACCGACGACTGCCGGAACCGGCAGTGAAGTGACCAGCATTGCAGTTCTTACCAGTAAAAGCGCGGGGCGTAAACTATTCATTGTAGACCCAAGAATTGTGCCTGACGTGGCTATCCTGGACCCGCGATTCACGGAATCCCTGCCAAAAGATATGACCGTAAGCACAGCCATGGACGCCATGACACACGCTATCGAGGCTATGACCAGCACCATGTCCAATACCATCTGCGACGGTATGGCACTGCAGGCTATAAGGTTAATAAATGAAAACTTGCCTTTGGTTGTGGCCGATAGGAAAAATGAGAAGGCCAGGTTAAATATGCAACTGGCAGCCACCATGGCCGGATGGGCTTTTACGGTGGCTCAGGTAGGTCTGGCACATAGTATGGCACATACCCTGGGAGCGCTGCACCATGTTCCGCACGGTGCTGCCTGCGGCATTGTCCTGCCTAAAGTCATGAGGTACAACGTCGACCATTCAACGAATAAGCTGGTTCAGATAGCGCAAACTATGGGGGTCAATACCGCCGGTATGACGGAGCGTGACGCAGCTCTGGCAGCAGCGGACGCGGTAGAATCACTAATGAAAAAGGTGGGGCACCCAATGAAACTGCGCGAAATGGGCGTACCGCAAGAGAACCTTCCTATATGTGCTTTCCACGCCCTTGCCGATACAGCCACTTTATTTAACGGCCGTCCGGTCCACGACCCGAACGAAGTCCTGCAGCTTTATACCCAGGCTTATTAAAAGATAGTAGGCGACTTTTTGGAAGGCGTAATGGCGCCAGTAAAACATGTGCCATCAAGGTTTTATCGGTGCCACCTTGATTTGGAAACTTTTTATAACCATCAGCAGAATCAGAATCAAGGGGTAAAAGACCAATATAAGTGGTCCGGTGTGGAGCAGATACTGGGCCAGCAGAATGCCAGTTATAACCGCAACCAATATGATAGTGCCTAGACCCGATTTTTTGGCAGTAAAATAAATTATCCCGCCTACCGCCGCAGCGATTAAGGTCTGCCACCACACAATGGCTACAAGTACCCCATAGGTTGTCGTAGCACCCAGGCCGCCTCTAAATTTCAGGAAGACCGGCCAGTTGTGGCCGGCCACCGCCATGAACCCGCTAGCCAGGACTATTAGTAGAGAATCAGTAAGCAGCCGAGCAAATACCACGGCCAGCACGCCCATGCCCACATCCAGAACCACAACTACCAAAAACGGAATTATACCCAGCTTCCTGTGCACCAATGAGGCGCTTATTCTGCCGTCAGGCTCCGACCGGATATCTATTTTCCCTACGATGCGGGCAACCATAAAAGCCGAGGGGAAAGAACCTAATAAATACCCGAGGACAACCGCCGCAATATCAGTTATCAAGCCCATCTTCCTTGTAATAAGCTAGGGCTAGAGTGCCGGGACCGGTGGCATAACCCATCATCGGGCTAAAATCTGTAACGAAAATTTCGGCGCAATTAAACTCGACGGCAATTTTTTCCTTGAGTTTTTCAGCTTGTTCCAGAGCGTCAGCATGCATGACAGCGACATGCACCGGCTCTGTGTGGCTGACTTCACTACTCATCATTCGCAGCATTTTTACTACGCCATTCTGCTTATTTCTGGCGGCGGCTGCCAGACGAATACTACCATTCGAGCCGGTCAGAATCGGCTTTATGGAAAGCATGGAACCGAGCTCAGAAGCTACTTTAGGTATCCTACCCGTCCTGTATACAAAACGTATAGTTTCCAAAAGTCCGATAAATTTTACTCGTTCTCTTATATGATTGGCAATAGCAACAACCTCATCAAACTTCTTGCCCCAGGCCACCGCTCTGGCAGCGGCTAGAACAATCAGCCCTTCGGCAGCAGCCACTGTCTGACTGTCGATGACCTCAATATTAGTTCCGGGTGACTCATCATTAAGAATCTGCCTGGCCGTCAGCGCACTCGAATAAAACATACTTAACTTGGAGGAAATAGTCACCACTAGTATGTTGTTAAAACGCTTAACCAGTTCACGATAAGCTTCCAGATAGTCCTCGGGTGAAGGCGCCGATGTCTTCCAGAATTCGGGAGCTTTTTGAAGCATCTCGTAGGCTTTTTCAGAGCTGAGGTCGATCAGGTCTCGGTAGATGTTGCCGTTAAAATATACGGTAGCCGGAACGATTTTAATGTGAAAGCTGTCCCTTTGCTCCTTCGGGATACAGGAGATGCTGTCAGCAATAATAGCAGTATCCATAACAATTCACTCGGTAGCGAACCCGTACTATTTCAAGGTTTGCCTTATAACCGCAACGAGCAAATATACATCGTATAACTAGGGTATCGTACCATGCGATATAAGCACTGTCAACGAGAAACAGCTATGGACAACTACTTATAATCATATCATGATTTAGCTTCAGATACCGTCAAAATAGCTTCGTTTATATTTGCTACAGATACAAATTTAAAGTAAAATTCATACATAAATGGCCAAAGTTGAGACGTTAGAGTTAGCGCGAATTAGCGTACGTGGGGTGGTACAGGGGGTTGGCTTCAGACCTTTCGTTTTTCAGTTAGCCAGCAAGCACAACCTCAAAGGCTGGGTTTGTAATACTTCCGAAGACGTAAAGATTGAAGTACAGGGAGACAGCCGCGACCTGGAACGTTTTATTTCCGAACTCCGGAATAATGCGCCCCCGCTGGCGCACATAGAAAACATTTCCGTTAGTTACCATCCGCCGGCGGAGTACACCTGGTTTGAGATCCGGCACAGCGTGGCCGAAGAGGGCAAGTATCAGCTGGTATCGCCGGATATTGCCACCTGTCAGCCTTGTCTCAAAGAGGTCTTTGACCCGCAAGACAGGCGGTATCGATATCCGTTCACCAACTGCACTAACTGCGGACCTCGCTTTACCATAATTGAGGACATACCTTACGACCGACCGAAAACAACCATGCGCTCTTTTACCATGTGCCCCGATTGCCAGGCGGAATACGATAACCCGCTTGACCGCCGCTTTCATGCTCAGCCCAATGCCTGCCCCAAATGCGGCCCACAACTCGAATTACTGGATGGCAAGGGCAATCACATCGAAACCGCGGATGTTATCGTCACTGCCGGCAAGCTTCTCAAGGAAGGTAAAATCCTAGCCATTAAAGGTCTGGGCGGCTTTCTCCTGGCCTGCGATGCGACCAATAAAAAGACAGTGCAACTGCTGCGACACAGAAAGAGACGGCCTTTTAAACCTCTGGCCATAATGGTGTCTCATTTAGACGAGGCCAGGAAGTACTGCAGCGTATCAGATGAGGAGGAGAAACTTTTAACGTCGCCGAAAAGCCCGATTGTTTTAATGCCCTGGAAACCGGAATCCGGACTGTGCTCCGAGGTAGCCCCCAATCTAAAATACCTGGGCTTGATGCTGCCGTACACCCCGATGCATCACCTGCTGCTCAGAGAATCCGGGCTGCCGCTAGTGATGACCAGCGGCAATATCAGCGAGGAGCCGATCTGTAAAGACAATGATGAAGCGGTGAGACGCCTTTCGGGGATTGCCGACTATTTTCTGGTCCACAATCGCGATATTTATGCCAGATATGATGACAGCGTTACCATCGTTGAGAAAGGCGATTTGCAGCTCACCAGGCGCGCCCGAGGCTATGCCCCGTTTCCCGTGCACCTGACCTTTAACGCCAAGCAGGTGCTGGGCTGCGGAGCCGAAGAAAAGAATACGTTTTGCTTAACCAGGGACAACTATGCTTTTGTCAGCCAGCACATCGGCGATATGGAGAATCTGGAAACGGTGGACCACTTCGAAAATACACTGTCACTGTATAAGAAGCTGTTTCGCATCGAACCCGAAATCGTGGCTTACGATCTCCATCCCGAATATCTTTCAACCAAGTATGCGCTCGAACTGGGCAGCCGGTCCGGCCAACTTAAATTAGTGCCGGTACAGCACCACCACGCCCACATCGCCAGCTGCATGGCGGACAATAAAATCGAGGCGCCGGTAATCGGCGTGGCTCTTGATGGTACCGGCTACGGCAGTGACGGGAGAATATGGGGCGGCGAGTTTATGATTGCCGACTACAAAGGATTCGAACGGCTGGGACATCTGGAATATTTGCCCCTGCCCGGCGGAGCCGCCGCCATTAAACGGCCGTATCGAATTGCCGTTGGCTATCTGGTAACACTGCTGGGAGAAAGCTCCCTGACTCCAGGACTTTCTTTCTTAAAACATATCGACCCGATAGAAATCGAGCTCATCAAACAACAGCTACGGGCCGGTATTAATTCTCCGCTAAACTCCAGCATGGGGCGCCTGTTCGACGCGGTTTCAGCCCTGATAGGCGTCCGCACCGAAATAGACTACGAAGGACAGGCGGCAGTCGAGCTTGAAATGGTGGCTTATGACGCCGTCGACAAGGTCGGCGACAGAGCTTATCCGTTCTGCATAATCGAAATTGAAGGAGTACATATAATCCAGCTAAAGGAGCTGTTCGCTTCTGTGGTTAAAGATTTGTCCGGCCGCATATCCAAGGCCTGTATCGCTGCTAAGTTTCATAACACCGTGGCTAAAATGATCTTGGAAATGTGTCGCCTTATCGCCGGAAAGACTGGAATTAACCAGGTGGCGCTGAGCGGCGGCGTATTCCAAAACCGTATGTTATTCAGAAAAGTGGTACCGATGCTCGAATCGGCGGGCCTTTCGGTACTCGTCCATAAGCAGGTGCCCTGCAATGATGGGGGTATTTCCCTGGGTCAATCAGTAATCGCTAATTTTAGTTAAGAGGTAAATCATGTGTCTAGCAGTTCCCGTAAAAGTAGTGTCTATAGAAGGCAACGAAGCGGAGGTTGAAATCAGCGGCGTCAAACGTCGCGTCAGCATAGTACTGACTCCGGAAGCCAGAGTGGGCGACTATGTTCTGCTCCACACCGGCTATGCTATAAACGTCATCAACGAAGCCGAAGCACAGGAGACCTTAAATATTTTGGAGCAAATGGCTGATTTAGATGAAGTTCATTGATGAATTCCGTGATGTCGAGCTGGCTAAAAAGGTTATCGACAGAATAGGCAAGATTTCCACCAGGCCCGTCAGGCTAATGGAATTCTGCGGCGGCCACACAGTTTCCATTATGAGAAGCGGTCTTCGCCAGCTGCTGCCGCCAACGGTGGAGATGCTTTCGGGCCCCGGATGCCCTGTCTGTGTTACGGCCAACGCCGATATCGATAGGGCGATTGCGCTGGCCAACCTGCCCGACACAATAGTTACCTCGTTCGGCGACATGATGAGGGTGCCGGGCAGCTATTCCAGCCTGCAGCACGCCAGAGCTGCCGAAGCCGACATACGCGTTGTATACTCCACTCAGGACACACTGCAAATCGCCAAGGAAAATCCGGCGCAATCGGTTATCTTCATAGGCATAGGTTTCGAGACCACGGCTCCGACCATCGCCGCTTCTATTCTTCAGGCGGAGGCAGAAGGAATAAAGAACTATTATGTCCTGTGCCTGTCCAAACTATGTCCTCCCATAATGAAAGCTCTGCTCGACCTTGGTGAGCTCAAGCTCGACGGCATCGTCTGCCCGGGACACGTGAGCGTCATCATCGGCTCGCGCCCTTACGAATTCATACCTCGAGAGTACGGCGTGGCTTGTGTCGTCTCGGGCTTCGAGCCTTTGGATATACTTCTCTCCGTGGAAATGCTGGTAAGCCAGATAGAAACCGGCAAACCCAGAGTGGAAATAGCCTATCTCCGCAGTGTCAGTCCCTCGGGGAATAAAATCGCTTTAGAACTGATGGACCGCGTTTTCGAAGTCGGCAGCGCAGACTGGCGGGGTATCGGCGTGGTACCAGCCAGCGGACTTAAGATAAGGAAAAAATTCGCCCGCTTCGATGCCGAGCAGGCCTTTTCGATTACCACGAAGCCGGTAGTAGAACCTAAAGGCTGTATCTGCGGCGATATATTGCGGGGCGTGAAAACGCCGCTGGATTGCAAGCTCTTCAACAAGGCCTGCACTCCGGAACATCCGGTCGGCCCGTGTATGGTTTCTTCTGAAGGTTCCTGTGCGGCTTATCATCAGTATGGAGCGAATGATGAAAGATGAAGCCATATTGCTGGCACATGGCAGTGGCAGCCGCCTCAGCCACAACCTGATTGAAAAATACCTGCTACCGCCATTGACCAATCCGCTGCTAGCCAGGCTGGATGATTCCGCTGTTTTCGACCTGGCCGGTCGTCTGGCCTTCACCACCGACAGCTATGTAGTCAGCCCCATTTTCTTTCCGGGTGGCGACATCGGTAAGCTGGCTGTCTGCGGTACCGTTAACGATTTATCTATGAGCGGAGCCAAACCTCTATACTTAAGTCTGTCATTTATAATAGAAGAGGGACTGACTCTTAGCGAATTGAAGAAGGTGCTCGAGTCGGTAAAAGCGGCCGCTGAAGAAGCCGAAGTAAAAATAGTCACAGGCGATACCAAGGTGGTTAACCGCGGCAGCGCCGATAAAATTTTCATCAATACCTCCGGCATCGGTCTTATTCCTGAAGGCGTCGATATATCCGGCGCCAATGCCAGAGTCGGTGACAAAATCATCCTCAGCGGCGCCGTCGGAGACCACGGCATTGCTGTAATGAGCCAGAGGGAAGGGATTAAGTTCTCGGTACCGGTTAAAAGCGATTGTGCTCCGTTAAACAGGCTGGTTGCGGAAATGCTGGAGGCATCGCGGCAGATTCACAGCCTCCGCGACCCGACCCGCGGCGGTCTGGCTACCACGCTCAACGAATTCGCCGAACAATCGGGGATCGGTATTACCATCGAAGAAAACAGAATACCCATTCATGAAGCCGTTCGCGGCGCCTGCGAGCTCCTCGGCCTCGATCCCCTGTACGTGGCTAATGAAGGTAAGCTGGTAGCTGTTGTCGCATCAGATGATGCCGCCGGAATCCTGGCTAAAATGAAGCGCAACAAGTACGGTACAAAGGCGGCTATTATCGGTGAAGTAACCGACCAGCACAAAGGTAAGGTCATCCTAAAGACCCGACTGGGAGCATCACGTATCCTGGATATGCTTAGCGGTGAACTGCTGCCCCGCATTTGCTAGCAATCACCTCAGTTTACTCCCTGAACCTCTTCGCCAAAGAAACCCTCTAAATTAGTACCAAGGTACGTAGAATACCCGTTGACAAACCTAGTCAACACGGGCATACTGCCTTAAAGAATTTCGCAGGCGTGCATATCTACAAGCGCGCCGGCAAATAATTTAAGGGGGTAATACATTGAGAGCCAATGGTCATTTCAAACACTCATGGCCGAATAATTTTTTCAGGTTGTGCCTCTGCCTTGTACTAAGCAGCGTAGTGGTCCTGGCAGGGACCGCGATATTTCTAACCAAACATGCCCAGGCCTGTTCGGTCGTTCCGGCTGCAGGCGCTCTGCCGCCGGCAACGGAGTGCGAGAATTATAGTTTTACTTTCACTGCTACATCACCTTCAGCGCTTTGTGCTAATAGCTGCGGCATTATAACGGGCCTTCCACAAAATCTGCATGTGACTTGCGGTCCCTTAAATGCGACTACTACATGGTATACGATTACTGGCATTCCTCAACATGGAACCAGCGCCGGTAGCCCGTACAACATAGGATTCACAGACCCGGATGGAATAACATACAGTTACCAGCTAGTTGTTAATCCTTGCTCGCTTACGTTCACTACCAACTATCTGCCTCCAGCGAAGGAAGGTGTGGCCTACTACTCAGTGCTGGGTGTTTCCGGCGGTCAGCCTCCCTACACCTGGACTGCCACGGGTTTACCCGCCGGGTTGACTTTATCCCCTAACGGCGTTTTAGCGGGTACGCCAACGGTTGGTAGTGGTGGCAATTATTCATTTACCGTTACTGTGGCCGATACTTGCTGCTCCACCACCGGTTACCAGGGAATAGGCAGCCTTACCGTGGCCTACGGAACATACGATATTATGGTCAGCATTGATAGCAGCCTGAAAGTTGGAACGACGCAAGTGTCAATAGATAACGCGCCCGTGGCTGTTATGTCCGGAGGACAGTCCAAGAAGTTCGAAGGGCGCCTCGGCAGTAGTCATGTAGTAACCTGTACGACTCCAGTATCAGACCCGCAGAACGAGGACATAAGATTCGCGGCAGAAAATGCACAGCAAATAGTGAGTCAGGTTAATCCCAGCGCCTATTTTGTCTTCACCTCTGAATACCGCATCGCACTAAATAGCAATCCTACAGGCGTTATTCCACTCGGCGATTCCAAATGGTACGCTAAAAATAAAACGTTCACCGCTAACGCGCCGGCTATTGTTGAGCCTTCCAGTGAAAAGGGCACACGCTATGAATTCAAAGACTGGCTTCTGCCCGATGGCACAACATCGACTAGTCCGGACCTGAGTTTCATTGTAACCGGACAGGGAAGCTGCACCGCTAGATACAATACTCTTTACGCACTCACGCTGGTATCCAAGTACGGTAATGAGACCAGCTGGTATCTCGCCAGCAGCGACGCTAACTGGTCGGTGGCATCTCCAAAACAAAAGATGGCAGGCATAATGGGTGCCTTCGGAGGCACGGAAACGGCCTTAAATCCCAGCGGCACCGAGCATATGTCCGGCCCACAGCAGGTACAGATAAACTACAAGTCTAATGTGGCGCTGCCGATATTTCTGATGTTACTTCTGGTCATAGTAGTCGGCAGCGGCGGCGGTTGGGCAATATATCGCTTTGCAGTTAAGCCGGCGCGCCTGGCTACGCTTCCAGGGGGAGCCGCCAGGAGGCTACCGGAAGAAGTTATTGAGGTGCAAGGCGTGGTCGACAACGAGACAAAAATTACTGCCGGTAGACGGACGGCCAGGAGATTGCCTCCAGCCGCGGTTAAGCGGCTGCCGGCTGGACGGGGAACTGCCGGATCGATTAAATCGGCAAAGAAACCTGCCGCCGGGAAAAAGAGTTCGACGACCTCTAAAACACAACAAACAAAGCGCAAATCGACTCGCCGCCGGTAAGCAGCGACCTCATGATTTAATGCCGGGGGCAAACCTTCGGGTTTGCCCCCCATTATCTATTACTCGTTCTGAGACTATTGTCTCATCTCTGATCTCCTGACCATGCCGGTGGCGGAGCCGGCGGTTGCGGCGGGCTTGGTGGTTGCGGCGGCGTTGGTGTTTCCTGCCATTGTACCTGAGTACCTACGCAGCACTCGGTATTCGAACTACCGTACTCGTTCTGTGCAGTAAATTTAAAACAGGTGGGCTGTGCGACCGTAACATTGAGGCTGCCTTCCTGAGGCACCTGGTTCGGCGCGCCGGTACCAATGGCCATCGTCACCTTATCAGCTTTATCACTGTCCCAGTATACTGTAACCTGTCCACCGCCTGATGGAATGGCTGATGATGAAAGGCTGCAGTCAATAATGGGGAGGTCGACTCTGGCGACGGTAATGTCGATAGTATCTTCCACGATTGTCCCGTCGATTCCGGTAACCAGCAGGGTGACGCTACCGGGGCCCTCTACTTCCGGTGCAAAGCTCCGCTGGCAGACATAGGCCAGGCCTTTCGGCCAGTCATGGGGGATATCACCTCTGCCACATTCCGGATCCCATCTGCCAACATTATTATAGTAACATCTATTTTGGGCTGAATCGTAGGTAAAACCAACTATTCCCCACGATGTGCCGCTACCGCCTGGACCACCCCACACCGACATAAGCGCGGGGTCTGATTCTCCTTCTACTTCACGCACACAGCTTGCCCCCGCTGCATCGAAACTGTCAAAATTTACACCCTTACAAGCACTGCACCCGGAATTAGTGCCGTAGGTAACCCAGAAGCTCCTGTTTTTATCTGTTTTCTGTGTCGAGGTACACCAGGCAACATCCTCCTTGTTCCCACTAATTTCTTCGATTGCAGGCAGCACCACTGGAGTCGTGGCACCATCCGGTCCCTTAACAGTTGCAGTCTTGCCATTCGCTATTGCCATGCAGTACCAAATAGGGCTACCCGGAGACACCGGGTTTTCAGGCCCGCGGAAGTTAAGAATTTTGGGTTCCATTGATCCAAGTACCGTATACGGCACCCTGGCAATTACCTCGGTTCCACCCGTGGAGCAGACTTCTATATCAGCCGCGTTTTCAATATCCGTTTCGTCGAATTTCCAGATTATGGTGGCCGGCCGGCCAGTGGTAGTTCCTTTAAAAATAACGGGATATACACCCTGGCTACAAGGGGCATCCATGCCGGGCTGGTTCATCGGTAAAGCATAGGCTACTCCTCGCCGGTGCGGCAGAAAGGCAACCGGGGATGACGGCGAGGTAGCCTGGACCCAAAAAACAACCTCACCATCCTGCTTGATTTTCACTACGTTCGCATTGTTTACCTCGAAGTTGAATTGCGGTGAATCGTCTTCTATAAGCGGAGAGTTTTTAACAGTGAATGATTTCACCTCCGGCTTAATTGTTGCGGAGGCATCCTGCGCAGCGCAGTCCGGAGCAGTGATAACAGGCCACCGGTCGCTTGGTCGCTCGGAGGCGGGCACAATACTGTACTTCACCTGAGCCTTAGTTACTTGCCCGTCCCAGGAATGTACCTCTATCTCAGCCGAGCCATTCTCCTCCGTTTCCCCGAACTTCCATATTGTCTTGGAAGGCTTCCCGTTGCTGGCACCTTTAAAACCTATCGGAAATACGCCTGGAGAATAGTGGTTTTTCGTGCCAGGCTGGTTCTCGGGCAGAGCGTATGCCACACCCTGTTTGGCAGGCAATAAGGTGGCCGGGCTGCCCGGAACCGCGGCTTCGACCTCCATAACTTTTTCGCCGTCCTGTGTAATGGATATATACGAGCAATCGGAGACCTCAAAGTAGAAAACGGTACATTCATCTGCGGACACACTTTCGCTGGCTACGGTGAAAGAGGTGATACTCGGCAGTCCGACCGGCACCGAGGTCTCAGATGCGCACGCAGGAAGCAAGCACATCACCACTATCAACATGACCATGATCGCTACTGGAGCTCTCTTAAACATTTTTTTGACTCCTTACCTAATTTATTTTTAAACTTCCCCCGGAAGTTGGACCCGTTGCATACCTTAACTAAAAAATAAATATAGTGGCCGGTTTCACCATTGGCTCCCTAGCTCCCAGGTGACCACGATTACAGGAGCCAGTTCCCAGCCTCCACTTAATTTTTACAAACCAGAGCCTTGCTCCAATTAAAAAAGCAGGCTCTGCTTACCCGATGGTTATGTCTGTCTTTTCACCGATGTCCAGCCCGCCGGGGATATCGAGCTTGGCCAGAAGATAAAATTTGGTCTGCTGGACCGAAATCGCCCCCATAAAGGCAGCGGCGGCTTGCGCTATTTTCAATCCCTGTCCCAACGTATCTTCCAGTTCCGGCAGCTGCGGTTTCGCGGCTAATATGTCCTTAGGGATCTTAATCTTGAATTTATACTCTCGTCCTTCCGTATACTCCCTGGCGGTATCGAGCTTTTGCTTGAAGTCATAGATGCGAATATTCTGCGTAGTCGTGGACCTCTGCCCACCCCTTCCCACGCTACCGCTCCGTGTAATCTTCTGTTCCCCGATCAGCGAAATGCTCATGCCATCGGCTTTCACGGGCTTTTTAAGCGCGAGGGCGACCTCGCCGGATATAATGTCTCCCGGAGCGTAGTCGGTTCCCTGAATTGCGATCTGGATCTTACCCTTGCCAAACATAATTTGCTCTCCTTCTTTTGAATCCCGGACCAGTGCGGAAGTGACCACTCTAATTTACTAACATGAGACTCGCTGACGAGTTATATATAAGAATATCGTTTTTCATTCTACGCTCGCCGCCAGACCTGTCATCGTACTTTGTACCTATTTCGTCGAAATAACCTCAAGTTTATCGGCTAAATCCAATGCGAGCTCAGGTCAGGCTAAAAATTAAGGAAAATATTAAGCTCATTTACGCATAAACCTTTAGTGAAATTCTTCGTTTCTAGTTAAGGAAGGAGGGACAACAATGCAAGCGTACTGTGTTAAATGCCGCACCAAGAAAGAAATGACCAATCCGAGGGCAGTCAAGATGAAGAACGGCAAGCCGGCCACGCAGGGAACCTGCCCCAAGTGCGGCACAAAGATGTTCCGAATAGGACAGGGGTAAACCTACTCTGCGTTAAAAACGATTGAAGCCGGGCAATTTTGGTTTGCCCGGCTTCTTATTTCTACATGCCCCTTCGCCATTATTCTTACGTGCTTTCCTGCTCCATGATACCGGCCGCGGCACCTTCATTGCCGCAAAATTTATACATATCGCGTCCTTGTTCCTTGGCCTGGTACATCGCGCTGTCAGCACATTTCAATAAAGCCTCGATCTCCTTGCCGTCGTCGGGATAAATGGCGATACCGATGCTGGTCGTTATTTTGAGCTGGTGGCCATCGAATATAAACGGCTCCTGGAATGCATCGAGTATTCTTTGAGCTAGTTTGGCAGCATCATCAGGGCTGTTGATATGCGGCAGCACCAGGACAAACTCATCGCCGCCGACACGGGCTACGGTATCGCTCTTTCTAGTGACATCAGTCAGCCTCTCGGCCACACTCTTTAGCAACTGGTCACCAACAGCGTGCCCCATGGTATCATTAATGACCTTAAATTTATCGAGGTCAAGCATCAACAGTGACAACCTGCTGCCGTTCCGCCTGGTCAACGCCAGTCCCATGGTCAGGCGGTCGCTTAAAAGCGACCTGTTAGGCAGGCCGGTTAATGGATCGTGGGTAGCCATTTCGGCCAGTTTCTGTTCAAACTGCTTACGCTGGGTCACATCACGGCTAACCGCCCTGAAGCCTATGATCGTGCCCACCTTATTCCGTACCGGAGAAACGGAATTTTCCACGAATATCTGGGTGCCATCTTTTCTAACCGTGGTGAAGGGATACGGCTGTAGCGGCTGCCCAGTTCTATACACCTTGTTCCAGGCTCTGAAAACGGTCTTTACGTCCTCCTTGGGAATATAAGCCCGATAGTTGGAACCTATCAATTCTTCCTGGGAGTATCCGAACTGGCGGCAGGCTGCTTTGTTTACAAATCTGATATTACCGGCGAGGTCGACTTCATAATAGCCTTCTTCAATTTCCGTCAGTATCGTGCGATAACGCTCCTCTGATTGCTTTAAAGCCTCTTCCATCCGCACACGTTCGGTCACATCGTGGCTGATTCCCCTGAAGCCGATTATGTCTCCCTTCTCATTTCGAAGCGGAAATGCCGACAGTTCAGCTAGCCCGGTATTGCCATCCTTTTTTGTATACTTAATTTTCATGAATTTATTCGGTTGTCCAGTCAGGTAAATCTGATGGAAAGCCTGATAAATCCTTTCCATTTCATCTTTGATAGTAGTGAACTTGTAGTTCATGCCAATCAGTTCGTCAGCTGTATAGCCGATGCTGTGGCACCAGGCATCATTGACAAAAGTATAGTTACCCGCCAGATCAACCTCGTAATAGTCATCATGCATCTCATCCATTATCGTCCGGTATCTCTCTTCCGACCTTATTAAAGCTTCCTCCATACGGACCCGCTCCGTAATGTTATGGATGACTCCACGAAAACCGACTATATTGCCCTTCTCATTTCGCATAGGGAAAGCCGAAAGTTCACCCATTCCACTACTGCCATCTTTCCGCAGGAACTTCAAGATAGCTGCTTTGACTGGTTGCCCGGTAAGATAGACCTGATGAAAGATTTCATAAATTCTATCAACATCTTCACTAGCGGTGGTGAGTTTGTATGACTTACCTATCAGCTCTTCCGCATCATACTTCGTGCCGCTACAGAAGGAATCGTTTACAAAGGTGTAATTGCCTGTCAGGTCGACCTCGAAGTAGTCGTCTTGCGCCTCGTCCATGATAGTCCGGTATCGCTGTTCCGATTTTGCCAGAGCCTGCTCCGATTGCTTTCTTTCGGTTATATCCATAAAGCTTCCTATCGTTGACCGCTTGCTCTTGTATTCCGTTGAGGACAGCCTCTCCAGGGCCCATATAATCTCGCCGTTCTTTCTGACAAATCTATATTCATACGGGAAGGAACGACCCGACTTCAGGCTTTCTATTGCCTTGTCCCTCACTTGTTGCCTGTCTTCCGGATGTACCAGATTCAGAGCTGGCATACCTATCAGCTCCGGCTTCGAATAACCGGTAAGCTCCTGAAACAAAGGGTTAACGTATTTAAACTTTCCTTCCTGAATAATATAAATTCCAGTGCCGGCACACCGCATAAACGCCTCGGCCAGCTCGACTGACCTGCTGGTTCTGGACCTGTTCTGTTTAACCATGTTGATCACTTCCCCTTAGTTCATCAATGGTTACGTAAATTGCCATGAGATGAACTTCTCTCAGTATATCGGCTACCACTGCTACATGTGAATAGGCTATAGGTAATTTTTTCCGTAGCGATTAGGTACTATCGGCTATACTGGAAATCAGTACTATATGTCACCATTTTGTATGAACTTATGCTTCTATTGATGACTTTTTAAGCCTGAACTGCTACTATTTACATGGGAACGATACTTATGCGAATGATTGTGACCGAGGAGATGTTAAGGTGAAGAATATACTGTTTATCGGTGTGTTAATTTCTCTGCTGGCTGCGGGCTGTGTAATTGCACCGCCGACTATCGTTAACTTCAGCGTAAGTCCTTCAGTTATCACTGAAGGCCAGGAGGCGACTTTGACCTGGGATATAAGCAACGCCAGCACCGTAAAAATAGATCCTTTTTCGGGCAATCAGTATGCGAAGGGGAGCACTGTTGTTTCACCTGCTACAAATACCACTTATGTTCTGATTGCTTCCAACGCGGGGGGCTCGGTAACCGCAACGGCCCTTCTTACGGTAAACCCTAAAGCGGAAATAAATCCTAACGAAGTAGTCACCCCATCGACTAAGGTGCCGGTAGTGCAATCGTTCACAGTCAGTCCAACCATTATAGTTTACGGCGCGTCGGCAACATTGCAATGGGACGTAACCGGCGCCACATCGGTATTCATTGAACCAAATGTAGGCTCTGTACCTCTGTCGGGAAGCCAGGTTGTTTCCCCGCCATATAGCACGAGCTACGTTCTAACCGCCAGTAACGCCACCAATACGGTATCTTCAACAGCCACCTTGAGCGTTAATCCAGCCCCGACATATGTTCCGCCATATTCGGTGCCTTATCCGTCATCATCCATCGGTGTTATGCCGCTGATCAATTTTTTTGATATCAATCCACCGGTAATTGCAGCCGGTAGTTCGACCACCGTTCAGTGGAATATCAGTAATGCCGATACCGTTTTCATCGATCATGGTATCGGTGACGTAGCAAATTTGGGTACCTGGACCATATCGCCCGCCGCCACGACCATTTATACGCTTACAGCCACCAACGTATATGGCTCGGCTACGTCTTTGGCCACGGCGGTGGTTAATCCGGCGCCCGGCGCACCGGCTATTCTAACTTTCACCGGAGACCCCAGCACCGTAGGCCAAGGGTCTTCATCAAAGCTGGTATGGAACGTAACCGGGGCGACATCGGTTTCTATCGACCACGGCATTGGCTCGGTGCCGCTATCAGGTAATCAGACGGTATCCCCGGCGGCTACGACTACCTATACTGTGACGGCCACAAATAGCTCGGGGTTTATCAGTGCCTCAACTACCGTCACTGTAAATCCGACCGGAGGCTTGCCGATCATAGTCAATTTTACCGCTAACCCGGATAGCATTAATGTAGGCCATTCCTCGGTACTTCAGTGGAACGTAAGCGGTGCCACATCGGCTTCCATAGACCAGGGAGTCGGCGCAGTTCCTACATCAGGACAGCAGCTGGTATCGCCCAATACCACAACCACCTATACTCTAACGGTCACCAACGCTGCCGGCTCGGTCAGCGCCCCAGCTACTATCAATATAGTCGGCGTCTCAAATATGCCCGTTATCCTGCGATTATCCATATATCCTACCAGTATACAACCGGGTGATTGGGCCGAACTCCAATGGCAGGCAGGAGGGGCCACCTCACTTTCCATTGACCAGGGCGTGGGCCCCGTGGAGGCGTCCGGAGACCTTAAGGTGTCTCCTGCCGCCACCAGGACCTATACACTGACGGCTAGCAATAACGCCGGCTCTACCACGGCTGCGGTTACTTTGACCGTAATCCCAGTGACTGGTCAACCTTTTATTAACATTTTTTCTGCCAGCCCGGATTCAATTCGTCTGGGTGATTCATCAACCCTGGAATGGCAGGTTACGGGTGCCACGTCCGTTATCATAACTCCCGGCGTAGGTTCGGTGCCGGCTTCGGGGACCAGAACGGTGTCACCGGGCCAGACCACGGTTTACGTACTAAGTGCCACTAACAGAGTTGGAGTGACCACCCACACGGCACTGGTTACCGTCACTTTTCAACCAAAATAGACTCCAGTAAATAGTGGGGACAAGCCCGAAAACAGCCGCCGTACAACTCGTCGATTTACAAGCGACCGCGTATTTGCACTTATTGCTGTAAACGTGTAGAATTTGCGATTGGGCAGTTCAGGGAAATTCCTGGCAATTCCAGCAGTTCTTCTTAATTGAAAGGGGGTAAAATGCCTAAGGCAAACGTTCAAGAAATTCCGCTTGTCTGGATACAGGCGGGAACCTG
>CAZJQG010000037.1:0-20605 GCA_964548415.1 uncultured Dehalococcoidales bacterium
CTGGCGGAGAGGGTGGGATTCGAACCCACGAGGCTCATCGCCCACCGCTTTTCGAGAGCGGCTCCATCAACCACTCGGACACCTCTCCGGACGTTACATTATACAATGACTGAGGCGGCAGGCAAAGGTCTGATTATTAGCAGTATTTAACCAGGGAGTATTTACAACCAAAAATTAGCTATGCTATGATTCTGCTTTACTCCGGGACAGAATGTATACATGAAATTAAATCAGAGCTGGCACAATTTAGATATCCCCCAAGTCTTCGTTTCTCTGGATTCCAGACGTGAAGGATTAATCCAGGACGAGGCGAATCAACGCCTGGTCCGGTTCGGACGAAACGAATTAGCTGAAAGAAAAAAGATATCTCCCTGGCTCATTTTCCTGGAGCAATTCAAAAATTTCCTGATAATTATCCTTCTGGTAGCCGTGGCGCTGTCGGCTTTTTTGGGAGAAGTTGCCGACGCCATCGTTATCTTTGTTATCGTCATTTTCGCCGCCGGTCTGAGCTTTATACAGGAATACAGAGCTGAAAAGGCTATGGAAGCTCTGAAGAGAATGGCTGCGCCCACGGCATCTGTTCTCCGTGACGGCAATGAGATCGAAGTCTCGGCCACAGACCTGGTTCCGGGAGACGTAATCTTTATCAGGACAGGGGATAAAATGCCAGCCGATGCCAGGCTCATCGAGGCAGTAAATTTAACGACCGACGAGGCCTCATTGACGGGTGAATCAACGCCCGTGGAAAA
Organism: uncultured Dehalococcoidales bacterium; assembly: GCA_964548415.1. Classification (GTDB taxonomy): domain Bacteria; phylum Chloroflexota; class Dehalococcoidia; order GIF9; family UBA5629; genus 9FT-COMBO-48-23. The sequence continues at coordinate 750 of CAZJQG010000037.1, forward strand.
AACAAACATGGCGCTGGCCGGAGAACTCAGCATCGGTGACATGAACAATATGGTTTTTACGGGGACGGCAGCCGTCTACGGCAGAGGTATGGCAGTGGTTACTGCTACCGGTATGTCTACGGAGTTCGGCAAGATAGCCACCATGCTGCAGGAAGTCGAAAAGGAACGGACGCCGCTACAGATTAATTTGGACCAGCTTGGTAAATGGATAGCTATTGGGGCCTTGGCCCTCTGTTTTATCCTGGCCGGCATAGGCGTGCTGCGTGGCCACCCGATATTGGAGATGCTGATATGGGGGGTAAGCCTCGCCGTGGCCGCGGTCCCGGAGGCCCTACCGGCTGTGGTAACCATCTCCCTGGCCATTGGGGTTCAAAGAATGGTGCGGCGACATGCGCTTATCAGGAAGCTACCGGCCGTAGAAACACTGGGTTCCACCACTTATATCTGCACCGATAAAACGGGAACTCTGACGCAGGACCAGATGACGATACGCCGTGTCTATGTAGACGGAAGAGTCATTGAGGTCAGTGGCAGCGGATATGAGCCTAAAGGCGAGTTTCGTGAGAACGATAAGATCTTGAATCATGAAAGTGAAGAAGCCTTACGTAAGCTGCTCCAAATAGGCAGCCTGTGTAATGACACCAGTCTAAATTCCGACGGCGGTGTCTGGAATGTAAAAGGCGATCCTACGGAGGGCGCTTTGGTGGTAGCGGCGGCTAAAGCCGGTCTATGGCAGGATGAGCTTCAGGTCAGCTATCCTCGAATCAGCGAAATCCCCTTTTCCTCAGAAACAAAAAGGATGACTACAGTTCACCAAACAGAGAAAGGGAAGGTGGCCTATTCTAAAGGAGCTCCCGAGGTAATTTTAGGCTCGTGTAACCGGATATTCAGCAAGGGCCAGGTGAAATCGCTAAGCGACGAAGATAAGAAAGTTATTATCGCTGAGGCACAACGGATGGCGGAGGATGCGCTACGTGTCCTGGGGCTGGCATATCGACCTCTCGATGGTGGCCCTATATCGGAGGATGAGATACAGGAAAACATGCTCTTTGCAGGTTTGGTGGGCATGATCGATCCGCCGCGAGAGGAAGTAAAAGACGCCGTGAAAACGTGTGACGAGGCGGGTATAAAAACTGTGATGATAACAGGAGACCACAAGCTCACCGCTGTGGCCATCGCCAAAGAGCTTGGCATTCTTAAACAAGGCCTGGCCATGAGCGGTGAAGAAATCGATAAGCTTAGCGAAGGGCAATTTACAGAGCTGGTGGAGAAAATTGAGGTCTATGCCAGGGTGTCGCCGGCACACAAATTGCGTGTGGTAGAGGCCTTGACCAGGAAAGGCCACGTAGTAGCCATGACCGGGGATGGAGTAAACGATGCACCTGCGCTAAAGAGGGCCGATATCGGTGTGGCCATGGGTATTACGGGCACCGATGTCACCAAGGAAGCCGCGGATATGGTGCTGACCGATGATAACTTCGCCTCAATAGTAGCTGCAGTTGAGGAAGGCAGAGGCATATTCAACAATATTAAGAAGTATCTCGTCTATCTTCTTTCCTGCAACCTTGGTGAAATATTGCTTATGGCAATTGTGATTCTGTTTGGCCCGCTTTTCGGCTTACCTGCCGGAACTATACCGTTGGTTGCGATTCAACTTTTGTATGTCAATCTGGCTACTGACGGTCTGCCGGCTATAGCTTTATCAGTCGACCCGCCAGACTTCGATGTCATGAAACAAAAGCCGCGTCCACGCAAACAGGCCATTTTTTCGGGAACCGTACTTAGATATTTAACGGGTGCTGGAATCTGGACAACTATAGTGACTCTAGGAATATTTCTTTGGGCTGTAGACTCGGGGAAGAATTTTCTCGAAGCACAGAGTATGTGTTTCGTTACACTAATATTGATTGAATTTTTCAATGCTTTCAACTGCCGGTCACTGGAATATTCATTGTTCAAGGTTGGTATACTGGCCAATAGATGGTTACTGCTAGCTATACTTTGGGAATGCATTTTGCTGGGTCTAGTTGTTTATCTTCCTATGCTACAAGGACCATTTAATACTTATCCTTTGTCTTTACTTGATTGGACGGTAGCCGTACTATCGGCTTCGACCATCTTTATACTCGCTGAAATCTACAAATTGATTCTCTCGAAGACACGTACTAAAGGCCTATTTTTAGAACCCGAGAAATAGATAGTTAAAATTACACTCAAAACGAGTTTGCCAACCCGGGTAAAAATGTATAAAATAACTTGACGCCCCTGTAGCTCAGGGGATAGAGCGCCGGCCTCCGGAGCCGGGTGCGAGGGTTCAAGTCCCTCCAGGGGCGCTTCCCAAGGATCCGTGGTTTGAAAGACAGTAGCAAGACAATTGAAATTCGTTGGCATGGCAGAGGCGGCCAGGGGGCTGTAACCTCGGCTGAACTGCTGGCACTGGCGGCTATAAAAGAAGGCAAATTTGCTCAGGCCTTTCCCAGCTTTGGTCCTGAAAGAAGGGGAGCGCCTGTCCTCGTTTTCAATCGCGTTAGCGACAAAACTCCTATAAGGGCTCGTTTCGCCGTGATGAATCCTGATGTCGTGGTGGTACTTGACCCAGGGTTGCTTTATGTTACCGACGTGACCGCCGGGCTCAAGAAGGGTGGCACCTTAGTAATTAACACACCCAAGGCAATGATTGACATAAAGTCAGAGATAGGCGGCCCCTGGAAACTGGCTGCCGTAGATGCCACCGCCATAGCCAGGGAAGTACTGGGCGTCGCCATTGTAAACACCACTATGTTGGGGGCGGTGATTAAGGCCACCCGGGTAATTAAGTTGGAATCGCTCGAGGAGCCGATAAAAGAAAGGTTTGGAGCAAGAGCCAAAAATAATCTGGACGCCTGCCGGCGGGCTTTCGAAGAAACTGAGATAGCAGAACCAGTGGCTACTCCCGTAAAGCGACAGGCGATACCAGCGGAAGTTATGCCTTCGTGGCGTGAATTGCTGCCTGGCAGTGTGGTTGTGGAACCGGGCAGTGCCAAAACTTACCGCACCGGTGATTGGAAATCGGCGCATCCGGTGTGGAACGATGAAAAATGCATCAAATGCGGCATTTGCTATTTATTTTGCCCGGAAGGATGCATCAGGGAACAAGATAACGGCTATTTCAGAGCCGATCTATATTACTGTAAAGGATGTGGTATTTGTGCCCGGGAGTGTTGGACGGGAGCTATAAACATGGTGGAGGAAGAATAAGCTATGGCGGTGACGAAGCGTATCGGCATGGAAGGTTCCTTCGCCCTGGCTGAAGCCGTCAAACTAGCCAGGACGGAAGCGGTAGCCGCTTATCCTATTACGCCGCAAACTCATATCGTGGAGAAGCTGGCTGAATTCGTGGCCAACGGTGATATGGATGCCGAATACATACCGGTAGAATCAGAACATTCGGCCATGAGTGCCTGTCTGGGTACTTCGGCGGTCGGTGCCAGGACCTTTACGGCTACGGCTAGTCAGGGGCTGGAGCTAATGCATGAGGTATTATTTGTAGCTGCCGGTATTCGTTTGCCGATAGTCATGGCAGTAGCCAACAGATCTTTATCGGCGCCTCTAAGTATATGGACCGACCATTCCGACGTAATGGCTGCGCGCGATTGTGGCTGGATTCAGATGTTTGCCGAAAACGGGCAGCAGGCCTTTGATTTAACATTATGCGCTTTCCGAATTGCTGAAGACCCGACAGTCCTGTTGCCCGTAATGGTGCACATTGACGGGTTCTATGTGTCACATACTATTGAGTCCGTTCAATTCTTGCCTCAGGATGTAGTTGACAGGTTCCTTCCTGAATATCATTACCCGTATCAACTGAATCCGGACAAACCTGTAACTATAGGGGCCTTTGGACCACCGTTTATCTATACCGAGGCCAGAAAAGCCCATGAGGTTGCTCTGGAAAGTTCCAAGGAAGTGGTCCTCCGTGTCATGAAAGAGTTTGGCAAGATTTCGGGCCGAGACTACTCATTGATTGAGAGCTACAGGACGGAAGAGGCGGATGTCGTGTTGCTGGTGATGGGTAGTTTTGTCGAGACTGCCATGATGGCCGTGGACAAAATGCGGGAAGAGGGGCAGAAAGTCGGACTGATAAGGCCGCGCTTGTGGCGACCGTTCCCCTTTGACGAATTTCGCAAGGCCGTCGGTGAAGCCAAGTTGCTTGTCATACTTGATCGCGCACTGTCGCCGGGCAGCATTCCACCGGTAGCGGCCGAAGTTCAGGCGGCACTTTATCCTGTAGCGGACAGGCCTAAGGTTGTGAGTTATGTTGGGACTCTCGGAGGTCGGGAGATTACAGATGAGGGCTTTGAAGAGCTTATCCGGCGTGGCCTTGAAAAAGCCAAGGGAGGCGGAAAGATTGAAGAATTCGAGATGATAGGAGTCAGAGAGTAGTGGAAAATCTGGCCATATATGTTCCTAGATTAACCACGACGAAGGAATATTTCGCCCCCGGCCACCGCGCCTGCATGGGCTGTGGTGAAGCTCTGGCCGTAAGATTGGTATGTAAGGCGCTGGGCAGAAATGTGATTATCGCCAATGCCACGGGGTGTATGGAAATTGTTTCATCGCAGCTTCCGGCAACTTCGTGGGAAGTGCCGTGGATTCATACTTTATTCGAGAACACCGCTGCCGTGGCTTCGGGAATAGAAGCGGGGATAAAAGTTCTAACCCGTAAAGAAAAATATACGAGAAAAACAAAAGTGGTAGCTATGGCTGGAGACGGAGGCACCGCGGATATAGGATTCCAGGCACTATCGGGTGCTCTGGAAAGAGGTCACAACTTTATCTATGTCTGCTTTGATAACGAAGCCTATATGAATACTGGCATACAGCGTTCCAGTGCCACTCCGTTCGGTGCGTCAACAACTACATCACCGGCGGGTAAGCACAGCATCGGACAAACGACGTGGAAGAAAAACCTGCCCGCCATCGCTGCTGCCCACGACATACCTTACGTAGCCACCGCAAGCCACAGCTATCCATTTGACCTTATGACTAAAATTACCAAGGCTATGGCCGTAGAAGGGCCATCATACATTCATGTGTTATCGGTATGTCCTACGGGTTGGCGACTGCCGCCTGACTTGACGATTAGAGCGGGCCGACTGGCCGTACAGACGGGAGTCTTCCCTCTTTATGAAATAGAACAGGGAAAATACACACTAAATTTTGATTTTCCTAAGTTAAGACCGGTAGAAGATTACTTTAAGATTCAGGGTAGATTCAGACATCTTACCAAGGAGACAATTGCGCAAATTCAGCAAAGGGTGACTCAGAAGTACGTAGAGCTAAAGGACAGATCAGCGGGTAATAAGTTTTAAGCTATGAACGATAAAGTTACAGCTATTATAAATAAGTACGGTTCAGACAGGGGGCAACTGGTCTCCATACTGCAGGACATTCAGGCCGAGTACCGCTACCTTCCGGAGGAAGCCCTACTGCAAGTTAGTGAGACGATGGGTATTCCGGCCAGCCGTGTCTATGATGTAGCCACTTTCTTTAAAGCCTTCAGCCTCAAGCCAAGAGGCAAACACGTAATCGATGTCTGCCTGGGAACCGCCTGCCATGTACGCGGCGGTCATAGAGTGCTGGAAACTATGGAGAGATGTTTAGCTATCGAGCGCGGTCAGACCACCAAAGACGGCAAGTTCACGCTGGAAACGGTGAATTGCATGGGCTGCTGTGCTGTTGGTCCGGCTGTAAAAATTGATGGCGATTACTATGGGCATATGAGCACTGATAAAGTTAATGGCTTGTTGGCTAAATTTGATTAACCATGACTACGAAAATATTGAATAAACTTCGTTCAAAACGGGATTTGGAAGCCCTGCGAAAAGAGCTTGTCCAGAAGAAAAAAACCGATAGGCCGATTATTGCGCTGTGCAATGGTACGGCTTGTCGTCCTTACGGCTGTCTTCAATTAACAGAGGCATTCAAACAAGGCCTGGCAGCGAAGGGACTGACGGACAAGGTGGAACTTAGAATCACGGGTTGCCATGGATTATGCGAAAAGGGCCCCATCGTGGTAATTCAACCAGGGGATATTTTCTACCAGCAGGTTAAAGCAGAGGATGTTCCGGAGATTTTAAACGAAACCATAGCCAAGGGTAAGGTTGTTGACCGGTTACTGCACGCCGATCCAGCCACGGGACTCAAGGTCGTCCATAGAAATGAAATTCCGTTCTACGTAAAACAGCAAAGAAACATACTGGGTGACAATGTAGAAATTAATTTCAATAGAATCGAAGATTATATATCAATAGGAGGCTACGCGGCGCTGGCAAAGGCGTTGCTGGATATGACCCCGGAGAAAATAATCGATGAAGTAAAATCTTCCGGGTTGAGGGGAAGGGGTGGTGCCGGTTTCCCAACCGGAGCAAAATGGGAATCGTGCCGCCATGCACCCGGCGACATAAAGTACGTGATAGTAAATGCCGATGAGGGTGACCCCGGCGCCTACGCTAATGAAGGTCTGCTTTCCGGAAATCCGCACAGCGTTTTGGAAGGCCTCATAATAGGTGCTTATGCCGTTGGCGCGAATCAGGGTTATGTATACGTGCGTAATGAATATCCGCTGGCGCTGGCTAATATGGTCACGTCCATCGATCAGGCTGAGCGTTTAGGCATTCTGGGTGACGATATCCTTGGTTCGGGGTTTAATTTTAATGTGCGGATAAACAGAGGGGGCGGAGCCTTTGTCTGTGGAGAGTCGACTGCTCTTATGGCATCGCTGGAGGGCAAGGTGGGAGAGCCGAGGGCCAAATATGTGCACACGGTGGAGAAAGGCCTGTGGAATCGACCAAGTGACTTAAACAACGTAGAGACATGGGCCAATGTACCGCTGATAATCAATAAAGGCGCTGATTGGTACAGGACCTTGGGTACGGAGGGCAGCAAGGGAACAAAGATATTCTCTCTGGTGGGCAAAATAAACAACACCGGCCTGGTTGAAGTCCCCATGGGTATAACGCTCAGAGAAATTATCTATGACATCGGCGGTGGCATAAGGGACGGAAAGAAGTTTAAGGCTATCCAAACCGGCGGGCCTTCGGGCGGTTGCCTACCTGAAAGCCTGCTGGATTTGCCGGTAGATTTCGATGAATTGTCTAAAGCCGGTTCCATGATGGGTTCCGGCGGCATGATTGTGATGGACGAGACCACCTGCATGGTGGACATCGCCAGATATTTCTTATCTTTCCTCGAGGAAGAGTCGTGCGGTAAATGTCTGCCGTGCCGCGAAGGTATAAAGAGAATGCGACAGGTATTTGATGAGATAACCGAAGGGCGAGGCACAGAGGCAGACCTGGAGTTTTTGGAGCAACTTTCGTCGACGCTAATTGATAGCTCGCTGTGCGGGCTGGGGCAAACAGCGCCTAATCCCGTATTAACCACGCTGCGATACTTTAAAGACGAATATGAGGCTCACATAAAAGAGAAGAGGTGCCCTGCAGGTGTCTGCAAGGCTTTGACCCACTATTACGTGATACAGGAAAAATGCCCGGGCTGCGGAATCTGTGTCCGGGAATGCCCGCAAGAGGCTATAACTTTTATGGGCAAGAAGAAACCGGTGGTTATGGACCAGTCCAAATGCATTAAATGTGGCATTTGCTGTGACGTCTGCAAGATGGGTGCTATAGGCAAAAGATAACATGGTTACTATCAATATAGACGGGCGTGAATATCAGGTTCAGGAAGGCCAGACAATACTTCAAGTGGCCAGAGAAAACGGGATCGATATACCCACCCTGTGCCATCATGAAGCCATAGAACCCTACGGAGCCTGCAGGTTGTGCGTCGTGGAGATTACGAAGGGGCGCAGAAACCGAATAGTGACGTCCTGCCTGTATCCTGTCGAAGAAGGGCTTAAAGTCCAGACAAACTCACCCAGAGTGATACAAAATCGAAAAATGCTGGTGGAATTGCTGCTGGCCAGATGTTCCAAGAACAAAGTTATACATGAGCTGGCTTCCCAACTGGGCATAGAAAAGCCGCTAATCAGGCCTGAGTTTCTGGAGCAAGAAGACTGTATTGTCTGTGGGTTGTGCGTCAGGGCGTGCGAGCAGGTTGTCGGTGCCAGCGCTATCAGTCTAGTCAACCGCGGAATTACCAAGGAGCCGGCGTCGCCTTTTTTGGAATCTGCCAGAGATTGCATAGGCTGCGGCTCATGTTTCTATATCTGCCCGACGAACGCCATAAAGATGGAAGATAAAGGCGATACCAGATACATTTATAACTGGAAGGTTGAGTTCAAGCTGAAGAAGTGTAAAGTCTGCGGCAACTACTGGGCGCCTGAAAGGCAATTGGAATACATTAGAAAAAAGTGGAACCTGCCCGACGATTTCTTCGACATCTGCCCCACCTGCAAATGATCCTCTGTTAGTCCTTCAGATTCCTTGACTACGTCAAACCAGTTGACTATACTCTTTTCTGCGGGGTGTAGCGCAGCGGCTAGCGCGCATGGTTTGGGACCATGAGGTCGGAGGTTCAAATCCTCTCACCCCGACCATAGGTAAGCTTCTAAACTAATTAGCTTCCGAGGCGGAACTGGATGTATCGCAGGATTTTAGTACCGCTAGATGGCTCTAAACTGGCTGAATGCGTGATGCCGCACGTCGAGGCAATGGCTAAATTAAACAGGGCAATCATCGAGCTGGTTTATGTTGTTGAACCAATTGAATTACCCACTCGTGGCGGAATCGCTTTGAGCATAGACGATTTGGACCAGATCGAGTCACATGTAAAACGGGATGCACAAAGTTATCTGAGGGAGACCGTTGACAAATTGAAAAATAAAGGCCTCAAGGTTCATTCCAAAATATTGACCGGAAAAGCTGCCGACAGTCTTGTTGACTATATTAATCAAAGTACGTTTGACCTAATGATTATGGCTACCCATGGTCGTTCAGGAATTTCGCGCTGGGTGTGGGGCAGTGTGGCTGAAAGGATATTACACACGTCTTCGATTCCTATCTTAATAATCAGACCCCCGAAATGTAACCCCGGCGTTAGAACCCGTTAGATTTTCGCTTCAAGAATGGAAACCATCCGGAGCGAACCTGTTTTATACATGGTTATCGGCTTAACTGCCGTAGTTCTGGCCGTCTTGGTTTTACCCTTTATTTTAAAGAAAATTGAAGAGAACCTTGAGCCATTCTTTCTGGTGGCGGGGATTATTGCGGTATCCATATCCGGTCTCTGGAACTGGGAACTGGTTGAAGAGTCGCTTAAAGCTCCGCTAGTAATAGGCTCTATGCCCATCGGTATCTTTCAGGTTGTACTGGTATTCGGCCTCCTCGTTCATTACCTCAATAAACCTTTCTATGAGGGTGTACTGTCACTGGCTAACAAAGTGGGACCAGCCTGGTTTGTTGCTCTGCTTATAGTAGCTTTGAGCCTTCTCTCTAGCCTCGTTTCCGTAATTGTCACGGCATTTATCTTGGCCGAAGTTATGGCGGCTCTGCCTTTCAGCAGGCCGGACAGGATAAGAATAGTGGTTATTACCTGTTTCGCGGTGGGATTAGGTGCTGGTCTGACCCCGCTGGGAGAACCGTTATCCACCATCCTGGTCCAGAAGTTAACCGGGCCTCCATACTATGCGGGTTTTCTGTTCCCGCTAACTAGTCTTGGCCTTTACATAGTTCCGGGCGTGCTTGCCCTCTCTATCTTTGCAGCCCTGGGGATAGGCCGAAAGATAAATTTCAAGGCGGATGAAATACAAGCTGAGTACAACGAAACCTTAACCACGGTGATTATGCGTGCCGTCAAAGTGTATCTGTTTGTGGCGGCCCTTATACTTCTTGGCGAAGGCCTAAAACCGTTAGTTGTCTGGTATTTTACTAAGATCCCGGCCTGGGCACTGTTCTGGCTCAATTCACTTTCGGCGGTTCTGGATAACGCAACCCTGACTGCAGTTGAGATAGGCCCCAGTATGGCTTTGCCGCAAATTGTAAGTGCAGTTATGGCATTGCTAATTGCCGGCGGCATACTAATCCCCGGCAACATTCCAAACATTGTTGCTGCCGGCAGACTGAAAATCAACATGAAAGAATGGGCGACAATAGGATTGCCGGTTGGCCTGGCTCTAATGGTTATTTACTTCGTTGTCTTAATACCGATACTGTTTTAATCTCGGTAATTGGTTATTGCCCGGATCAGTTACCCAACAAGCACTGAAACCGATAGCGCCTACTGACAGAAAGGACATTTTACCGTGGAGCCGATTACGGAGGCTTTGACTTGAATTCTGCCGTGACGGCTGCAGGTGAGCTGATAATAAGCCCGCACCACTTTGATGTTCGTATCTTCGGAAATAACCGGTGTCGGGAAAAAGCCTACGCTGTCACATACCCCTCTTTTCCCGTTGACAATATACGACGCACCGCATTTAGGACATTTGGTAGCATCAGGCAGGGCAATACACCCACACCTGGAACATTGGATTGTTTCTTTCTTTACCTGGATCATTTGTAACAAGTCTCCTCCTGTAGTCAACGACCTCTAACAAGGATATTATATTTGTCTTTTTTACGTTTTCGGCTTGGCTTTACTCGCAGACCCGGCCAAGGTACCATGAATTAGAGACCGACTCCCGGTAAATATCATAAAGACCTTTGCTGGTCTTTACTCTAAAGTAGTTCTTTTGATTTTCCCGTTGAGACGCCTCTTCGGATACTTGCCACTGCTGATATATTCTGGTTACGCGTTCAGGTTTGCCGTTTCTGCTGACGGTCAGCGGTGTGCCCTCGATGTTAGAAGTTACTTTCAGTTCCTCTGGTCTCTCCAGAAGTTTAGACATTTCGAACCTCCGTAATTATTTAATAAACCTGAATTGGCTTATAATTTCCTGATAACGCCAACGACTTTGCCCTGAACCTCAACATTTTGGGGATTAACAAACAGTGGTTTCATAGTGGCGTTCGACGGTTGCAGGCGGATTGCCTCTTTTTCACGGAAAAGCCTTTTGAGTGTGACTTCCTGCTTATCTTTCAGCCAAACTGCTACCATATCACCGTCATCCGCGGTTTCGGCCGCTTCCATCAAGACGATATCACCATCGTCGATGAGAGCGTCAATCATAGAGAGCCCCTTAACCCGTAAAGCATAGACCTCTTTTCCTGGTATTAATTCCTCAGTCAACTCTAAGGCCTCAGCGGCTTCTTTCTGCCATGTATCCGAACCGGGTACGGGAATGGGTTCGCCTGCAGCTATGAAGCCCAGAAGGGGCACTCTGACAGTGGCCTTGCGGTCAACTAACTGAATGCTCCTGAAAACCTCGGGGTCACGATGTATATGGCCTTCTCTTTCAAGGACGTTTAAATGGTGCTGAACGACGGCAGTAGAGCTTATATTACAGCCCTTCAATATATCCCTGACAGTAGGGGCATAACCTCTATCATCAATAAAGTCGCGAATATATTTGAATATTCGCTGTCTGGTTTCGCTAAGGCCCGGTTTCCTCATAGATTTTCCTTATGCGCTAAACACATGTTTTACAAACCAATGTTCTACAAACAAGTGTACACGACTTTTTGGCGCTTGTCAAGACCCTGTGGGGCATTTTGATAGAAAAAATGTGAATTATAGAGAGAGATGTGGAATTGACAGGATGGTAAAGGCTTTTTAGCTTAGATGATGGTGATAGAAGCTGGTAAATATCACGATTTTACGAGCTTAATTCCTTTATCCAGAGCTGCCAGGTTGGTTTCTATCTCCTTGGGAAAAGTTTCACGCAGTACCGGTTCTATAGATTTTCTGGTCAGCGGCAAAACCCCTGAGCCTATAAGTGCCCCTATAAGGATGGCGTTGGCGAACATGTGGCTTCCCATTTTCTGGGCTTCCTCGGTAGCATTAATGAGCCAGGTTTTAGAGGATAACTCTTTTATTGTTTGGATTAGCTCCTCCAGTTCCGGGTATTGAGCCTGGCCTCCGGTAACATCAATGGAGTATATGGGCCGGGGATTGATTATGGTAATAACTTTAGGGTTGCCGTACTTCCCGAGCATCCGCAGCGTCTCGACCGGCTCCATACCGAGGATAATATCAGCACAGCCGTTGGGAATAAAAGGACTGTACTGGGTATTTTTGGAGATTCTCAAATGGCTCATTACGGGACCGCCTCGCTGGGAAGCGCCGTATGTCTCACCGACGGTTACCAGAAAACCGTCCCTCACGAAAGCATTACCGATAATGAGAGATATCATAACATTGCCCTGGCCGCCGACGCCGGTAATTATCAGGTTTAACGGGTCTTTCGTCAGTTGCTTTTTGGTCATGCTGCCTCCGTTACTATAGCACCCTGCGGGCAAATATCGGCACAAACGCCACACCCCGAACATACGACGTCGTCGATCATTGATTTACCTGCTTTTCTGTCCCAGACCAGTCCGGGGCAGAGAAAAATTCTGGTGCACAACCTGTCGCAACCACAACTTTCCCCTATGCATTTATTGGCATCGACACGTACTTTATAGGGAGCTTTGTCTTTTTTAGCTCTGACAAGCTCGCAGCTGCGCCTCATTATCACCACCTTGGCACCGCCGTCGTCAGCCATCATTTTGAGTAATGTGTCTGTACTAGTTTTTATATCGAATGGGTCGCAAACCTCAACCTGTGCCCCCAGCGCGCGGCACAAGGCTTCCATGCTTACCACCGGTGTGGGCTCGCCCATGGCAGTTATCCCCGTGCCCGGATGAGGTTGAAAACCAGTCATGGCTGTGGCGCTGTTATCCAGGATAACAAGAATAAACTTAGAGCGGTTATAAATGCCGTTTATTAAAGCGGGGATAGAGGCGTGATAGAAGGTAGAATCACCGACCACCGCTATGACCGGCTGGTCAAAGCCAAATTGTCCCAGTTTCCCCAGTCCGTTAGCCACTCCCGCGCCTCCTCCCATGCAGTGCATGGTCCTTACCTGGAAGAAGCCAGCCGGACCGATTGCCATTGAGTAGCATCCAATGTCTCCAGTTACAAACCCATCCCGTCCGTCTAACTTTAACGCGTTCTTGATCGACCAGAATGTAGCTCGGTGTGGGCAGCCGGCGCAGAAGGTCATTGTCCGTTCCGGAACACTTGATTTTACGGTGGTTTCGGCTTTGTTATTGTATTCCGCGTCGCGGGCCTGGTACTCTATCTCTAAAATATTGGACACCGCCTTTATGACCAGGTCCGGATTAAGTTCGCCGAAGGCATTTATGTGCCCGGAGCGTTTGCCATAAAATATGGGACGAACCGCATCGGACGGCAGATTGCCGGCCAACTCCATAATGCCGCGTTCGATGAACGGGTCGATTTCCTCGATAAATAGCACTTTGTCTGCCTTATTGAGATGTTGCATAACAAACTTCTCCGGTAAAGGCCACAACGTACCCAGTTTCAGTATACCTACCCTGTTTCTCAATTTAAGCACGTCGATCGCATCCTGTGAGTAAAGCCAGCAGCTTCCAGAAGTAATGATCAATAGTTCAGGCTTATCGGGACCTACGTATCTGTTAAAGGGCGAGGATTCGAATTTAGCGCGAGCCTTGTCCAGTTTCATATGTAGCAAAAAGTGCCTGAACGGGCTAGGCACGGGTATTAAGGTAGTCGGCATCACGTTCTTAAGGTCGTGCGTTTGCTCGAAGCGTGCTTTGTGTTGTTTAGTGGGTAACTCGCCGAGTTTTACATTTCCACGCGCGTGAGCAATACGAGTTACACTGCGGAGCATACAGATAGTGCCCAGTTCTTCGGCCAGGTCAAAGAGCCATTTCGTCATATCCTTGGCTTCTTGAAAATCACCGGGTTCAGCCAGCGGGATATCCAACCATTTGGCAACGGGACGAGTGTCCTGCTCGTTTGAACTGGATATGGCTGACGGGTCATCGCAGCTAACCAGTACCAGGCCGGCTTTGCCGATACCGGTCATGACCAGGTTTGATAAAAAGTCGGAAACCACATTTACACCATTCTGTTTCATAGGCGCCAGTGCTCTGATACCGGCATAGGAAGCTCCTGCAGCAGCTTCCATGGCCACCATCTCGTTTACAGACCATTCCGCATAGATACCCATCTTTTTAGCTATTATGGATAGGCTACCAAGAATCTCTGATGATGGGGTACCAGGATAAGCGGCTGCAAATCCAATTCCGGCCTCAAGCGCTCCGCGGGCTATAGCTTCGTTACCAATGAAGAGCTGGCTGGTGCCAGGTGCATCTATTTCAATATTCGCCATTTCCTTTACCTCCGTATGGCTGTAACCGCTAGTCCAACAGTAGCTTGGCCAACTCGGACGGTAGCCCAAGATAAATCAAGTTGACGCTGCTGCCGCTCTTCTTTGTTATCTCCTTCAGAGCTCGTTTCTTCTTGAGCAATGCCGCTTCCTTGAGATGCTGCAGGTTTGCCTCGGGTAACTTTCGGACCTCGAGTTTTCCTATCTTATTCGCCTGCTCGAGCAGCTGCGCTCCCGCATCCGTCCGTACTATGACCGTGTTCCACCCCTCGGCACCTTCTACCGAGCCGACCGAGATATCGGCAAACTCCGAAGTCATATCCAGGCAAAAGGCGCAGGCAGGCATGGTAAATTTTCTTATTTGTTCAAGGGGAAACGAAGTTTTGCCATCTGAAGTATAAACATCAAACTTGTTTGCCGGTGGCGGCGGGATATCGAATTTCTTGACCTTAGGCAAGTCACAATTCTCTTTCAGAAACTGATGGAATTTGTCTGGTGATAATGCCCAGGTGCAGAACAGCCCGATCACAAGCTTAACGTTTTCTACGTTAACCCTGTTTCCCGGCGGGATTGCCTTCATTTTGGCCATGGATAAAACCTGGCATGGAGTGCCCACAATTGCCAGCCTGTCTTTGCTGTCTTTCGGAATCTGGTTATAACTGCTCAATACCGGACATGCCATATAACTCGATCCCGCACACTGGAGCACTTCATCGATGTTATGGGCCAGAAATGCAGAGGGAGACTCATCATCAAGAGTCTTTGTTAACACAGCACCATCTATCATGCTGTCTGAAAGTGCCTGAGACAGAAGTGCAGTGACAGCGCCTCCATATTGTGCATGATCCTTAACGATCGGTTCGGTTGCCCTGACCATGACTACGTCTTTGACTTCGCCTATCTCGGAGGCAGTGTATTGCGTTCCGAATATTTTCTGGCTGACTGCGTTTAGGTCCGTGTAGGTACGAGGGCAGTAATCGTAGCACTGTGCCTCTTCGGTTCGGCTACAGTTATCAAGGCGGGCGATTCTACCTTTGTAATATGCTAAATAGGGGCAACTGCCGGTGCAGGCACCACATAACGTACAAAGTCCGGTTTCAATAACTTCGCTTACAAGTTCATTACAACCTCTGGTTTTTGTGGTCATATGGCTCTCCTTTCCCGCAAGAAGGACGGCTAACCTCACGAATCAGACAGCTACCTCAATATTGTGTTTCGTCTGGCGAATTATAGCATAACCTTTTGTGCGTCTAATAAAACTCGGACGTATGGATTGCTCGCGCAGAGTCGGTGAACGGACTAAGGTTTTATGCTACCTTAAAAACGATATGTTTTTGCCAGTCCGGGGAAGGCTTCGGAAAATCGGTTCGGAAATGGGCACCACGACTCTCTTCGCGGAGAAGGGCAGCCTCAGACATGAGACGAGCATTCAGCACCATGTTGTTTAACTCGTAGGATGGTCGGTCTGTAGCCTGGGATAGAGACTGCTCCCAGGTTGATAAAATGTCGACGGCTCTCAATAATCCATCTCCGGAACGGATGATTCCTACCTTCTCCCACATTAATGACTGCAAGTTGGTTAAATTGAGCTTTGGTACAGGCTTGGACTTTTTCCGTTGGGGCAGGTGGTAATAATCAGCTTCAGGTGATACGAATGAAGCGACAGCTGCCGTTGCCTCTCGTGTCCTTTCGATAATCCGTTTGCTGAAGACTACCACCTCCAGCAATGAATTGGAAGCTAGTCGGTTGGCGCCATGAACTCCGGTACAGGCCGTTTCGCCGGCAGCAAAAAGTCCCGGAATGTTGGTCTCGCCCCATATATTTACTTTAACTCCTCCCATGAAGTAATGGGCTGCCGGTGCTACCGGAATCAGACCCTTACAGATATCCAGTCCGTGATCGAGACAAAAACGATAGATATTTGGGAAACGGGTTGTTACCTTGCTGGCGGGTATGTGCGTTACATCAAGAAATACCCGGTCGCTGCCGGTCTTCTGCATCTCACGCATTATGCTTCTGGCTACGACATCTCTGGGCGCCAGTTCGGCATCAGGCGTGTAATCGGGCATAAAACGATAGCCCTCCACATTTCGCAGCAGGCCGCCTTCTCCTCGCACGGCTTCGCTGATGAGAAACGGTGGTACTCCAGGTAGTCTTACTGCCGTAGGATGAAATTGGAAAAATTCCATGTCGGTGATTTCGGCGCCGGTTTGATAGGTCAGAGTTATGCCATCGCCCGTAGCTACTTCAGAGTTCGTAGTATATTTGAACAGTCGACCGGAACCACCCGTAGCTATAATAACGAA
This sequence comes from uncultured Dehalococcoidales bacterium, assembly GCA_964548415.1. Lineage (GTDB taxonomy): Bacteria > Chloroflexota > Dehalococcoidia > GIF9 > UBA5629 > 9FT-COMBO-48-23. Next base: position 17,289 of record CAZJQG010000037.1, read on the forward strand.
CTGACAGTCATAATCTTCGGTCAAGCCTGTACGAGCATCTAACGCTCTTACACCCTTCACTTTTCCGGAATCAATCAGAATTTGAGTAGCCAGACAGTATTCGAGTACCTTAATTGGCGACGTGCGGACTCGCTGGCTTAGAGTGACCTCGATATGTTCACCAGTGGCGTCGCCACCTGCGTGAAGAATACGGGGTACGGTATGAGCCGCTTCTCTGGTGAGGGCGATCTCACCATCAAGTGTGTCGAAAGGAACGCCGAATTTTATCAGGTCGGCAATCCGGTCCGGCGCCTCCGTGACCAGTATTCGGACTGCCTCTGGGTCGCAGAGACCGTCGCCGGCGTTCATAGTATCCTGAAAATGGAGCTCGGGGGAGTCGTTTTTACCGATGGGCGCTGCGATGCCTCCCTGGGCATGCCTGGTATTGCAGTCTTCGATGCTGCCTTTAGTCAAAATCAGAACGCTGCCTGCCTCTTTGGCCAGCAGGGCAGTGTATAACCCGGCAATCCCGCTGCCGATAATAACGTAATCGTATGTCATTATTTATATCTCCTAGTTCAACTCCGATGATTTAGCTTGCAGCGCCCACGGGCTGGTTTTAACAATAGTAACATCAAGCAATCTCCCTAAGCAATTAGCATTGCTTTCAAAGAATACAAGTTTGTTGCTACGGGTGCGGCCAAACCACTTGCCGTTTTTCTTACCTTCCACCAACACATCCAGTGTTTTACCTGTAAGTGCGGAATTGATTTTAGAGGCAATACGGGTTTGAACTTCTTCTACTCGGTTAAGACGTTCTTTCTTAACATCCGCAGTAATATAGTCCTCGTATTCTCGTGAAGCGTAGGTGCCGGAGCGAGGGGAATACATGGCTACATGAACGGTATCAAACTCTATTTCCTCTAGCATGCGCACCGTTTGATTAAATTGTTTATCGGTTTCATTGGGAAATCCGACTATAACGTCGGTGCTCATGGCTACTCCACGAATACCCTCTCGAATCATATCTACAAGCTGGCGGTACCGCTCAGATGTATATCCTCTTTTCATGGCTGCCAGAATGTTGTTGTCTCCCGACTGAAGAGGCAGGTTTATATGCCGGCAGACCTTATCCAAAGAACCGATAGTTTTAATAAGTTCGCAGCTCATATCCTTGGGGTGATTGGTTAAGAAACGAATTCTACGTAGACCATCGACTGCGTTTAAGTCAGCAAGCAAATCACTCAGAAGAGCCTTTGAAACCAAGTCTTGACCATAAGAATTCACGTTTTGACCTAGTAAGGTCACTTCCTTCACTCCGTTGTCTACTAATCTGGTAACTTCGCAGACCACGTCTTCACGGGGTCGACTCTTTTCCCGTCCACGCCTATATGGCACGATGCAGTACGAACAAAAATTGTTACAACCTTGAATAATTGGCACGTAAGCCGTCACTTCTGTTATTGTTTTAGATGGCAACGCCTGAAAATCTCTGTAGCTGCTATCGATATGCGTGTCGGCCCAATTTAGCAACACAGAATAGTCGGAAGGCTTAAAAAACAGATCGACGTAAGGAAAAGCTTTAATGGCATTACCGGCGGAATCAATAAAGCAACCGGTGACGATAATCGATAGTTCAGGCTTTCGGTTCTTCATGCCTTTTAGGTAGCCCAGCATTCCCTCGACTTTGCTTTCAGCACTTTGCCTGACTACACAGGTGTTGAGTACTACCATGTCGGCCTGGTGCAATTTATCAGTGGCTTGATAACCGAAAAGCTCGAGGTAATCGGCAATTTTTTGTGATTCGGCTTTGTTCATCTGGCAGCCGATGGTCCATATATAGTAGCTGGGCATGTACTATTACCTATGGCGATTGGGTCAAGATCTGATATTAACGTATTTCAGATATGCTATCCCAAAGGTGGAAATCGTGTCAATTAAAATTAGATTATGGACGAAGAGCTATGCCCCAAGAGACAAATTGAAAACAATATGCCGGAGCTCGATTCAGATCACGCCTTCATTCTTGAACTTTGCAATGTCTGTGTCTGAATAGCCACAGATTTCCTTTAAGACGTAATCGGTATGCTGCCCCAGATCAGGGGCCGCGATTCTAGTCTTGGCATTGGTCTTGCTGAAATGGATAGGATAGCCGGGTATCTTTATCTTCCCCAGCCTGGGATGGTCGAAATCCATGATATAGTCGTTTTCCATTATCTGCCTGTCGTCTGTAAGTTCGGATAGTCTATTAACAGGGGCTACGGGCAGGTCGACTTCAGCTAGAACTTTAAGCCATTCGTCCCTGGGGCGGGTAGCGAATATCTGGTCAAAAGTGACAATCAGTTGAGCAGAATTAGCAAGTAACTTTTCATTAGAATTAAACCTCTCATCGTTCTCAAGCTCCGGATGGCCGATTGCCTTGCAAAGAGGCGACCAGTACTTTTCGAAAATACCTGCAGTGAGTATGAACCAGCGTCCGTCAGCGCATTTGTAGTAATTTCTAAGCGGGTATTCGGTAGAACGCTGGTGACGGGGAGCTTCAAATCCGCCAACTAGCGATATCAGAATATTGCAATATAGCAGATACATTGCCGTGCTAAGGATAGAGACGTGTACCTCCTGGCCGATTCCGAAGCGTTCGCGCATCAGCAAGGCTGTGATTATCTCGTGGCTGGCCATGATTGATGTAGCCTGGTCAATAATTCCAAACTGAGATACAAGGGGTGTCATATCGGGTTCGCCCATATGGTACATCATTCCCGACCTGCCCTGGCCCTGATAGTCAAAAGCTCCTATATCCCGATCAGGTCCCTTAGGGCCATACCCGGATACCCAGGCGTAGATAATTTTAGGATTGACCTTTGATATTGATTCGTAATTCATTTTCAGCTTATCGACTGCTGACCTGCGTATGCTTGTCAGAAACACATCTGATTTGGCTGCTAAACGATAAACTATCTGCCTTCCCGTGTCCTTGGTTAAGTCAATGGTCACGCTTTTCTTACTGCGATTAGCGCCTTCATGCCATATGCTGCCTCCGTCCGGAAGCTGTAAATGAACATGTCCCACGAACGCCAGCCTTCGAATTGGGTCACCCAGACCGGGCTGTTCTATTTTTATGACATCGGCACCGAGGTCACCCAGAATTGCAGCACCGGCAGGTCCGGCATGAAACATACCAAGCTCCAGAACTCTTATACCTTCCAATGGCTGATGCATGTGCTTCCTCCCAATGGCTGTTGGTTTGGCCTGTTCAGATTTGCCTAATCTAATAAATAAAAAAACTGCCAGACTGGCAGGCTGGCGGAGGGAATGGGATTCGAACCCATGACCCCGAT
>CAZJQG010000038.1:0-19621 GCA_964548415.1 uncultured Dehalococcoidales bacterium
GTACACCCATCTATCTTAAAAGTTAATTATAGTGATTTATGCAAGTGAGCACTAGACTCAACTCAGGGCAAAGGACCGGGCTGGGACAACGTAGATAATGCACTCGACGCTGCCGCAGTAAAATATCATCACGAGTGGTACACACCCGGAACAACCGACTTTACCCCATACATTACCCGCATGGCAGAAGCTGGATGCGGGGTTGTCTTCACTGCTGGAGATGTCGGTTCCACCATGTTGTTTGCCAAACAGCGCTGGCAGGCAGGCTACACAGATATGCGAGTCGGTCACTCCGGTCCAATCCTGGACCCGGCGGTTTATATCGCGGTCTGCGGCCGTGACGCCGTCCAGGGACTTATTGGCTCCTACTACGCCCCGTGGGACTTTAAGGAGACCAAGGTAAATCCCAAGTGGATTACCATGTGCCAGGACGCCTCCAATATGGTCTCACAGGAGCAAGGCAAGCCATACGTCTACACCGGCGGCATAGGCTGGCTCCCGACCCAAGCCATGATACTGGCTCAGGCAATGGAAAAAGCGGGCACCGTAGATGATTCCGATGCGATAATGCAGGCTATACGCGGTGGCACGTTTGACACTCCAATAGGCACCTATACCATGTCGGGCACACAGACTTACGGTTCTCCCGTGGTCTTCGGAAATCCGAACGCACTATCCGAAATACAGGGCGATAAAGAGGTATATCTTTCCGAATCCCCTTGGGAACCTATCCCATAACTGTATGAAGTCACGATAAGGATAGTTGGTATGCCTCCCGCCGAAATTTGGATTGATGGTCTGATCCAGAGCTGCATTTACATGACCATGGCCTTCGGTATGGTGCTGGTGTTCAGCATACTTGGAATACTGAATTGGACACACGGCCAGTTCTACATGCTGGGTGCCTTTGTCGTCTACTATGCAGTTTCGTCGTGGGGCATACCATTTCCCATAAGTCTAATAATTTCGGGCATCGTTATAGCAGGCTTAGGTATGATGGTCGAGAAATTTGTAATCGAACGACTGACGGCACCTGGCTACGGCATGTTATATGTTACCGCCGCCACTCTCGCCTTGATTTTTTTCTTTGAAGGCGCGGCTGGCATGGCCTTTGGTCTTGACGATAAGGGACTGGCCATGGTGCTGCCGGGCGTGCTCGACCTGGGCTCATTCAGCATAAGCTATCAAAAAATCGCGGTTATCGCTTTTACGCTGGTCATCATGATCACCATGTATATTGTTCTTAATCGTACCAGGATGGGACTCGCTATCAGGGCAGCAGCGCAGGAACCGATTGCAGCCAGCCTGTACGGCATTAACGTCAAGAGGGTATCACTCATCGTAATGGGTATAGGCTGCGGCCTGGCGGCTATGGCCGGCAGTATCATGGCACCGGTCCTCTATGTTAATCCGTTCATTGGACGCGTTCCAATGATTTTTTCCCTGCTGGCTATTGTAATTGGCGGTCTTGGTAGCCTGACTGGAGCTATTGTAGGCGCCATAATTCTGGGTTTTCTGAACAGTGTAATCGCATACCATGTGTCGTATCTTTCTGAGGCTGTACTCTTCGTGCTCGTAGTTGCCATACTCTTAATTAGGCCACAAGGACTATTCGGAGCACCTATAAAATAATGCCCTATTTCGATTATAAAAATTTCATCCCTAAATCAGTAGCCTGGTTTGTGGCTGCCTTGCTCATCCTGCTTCCCTTATTCACCAGGAATTCTATAACTCTGTCGATATTTATATCGAGCGGCGTCTGGGCAATTGCCGTTATGGGCTTTACACTGATTTTGAGAACTGGGCAGTTCAGCATGGGGCAGGCTGCGTTTATGGCATTAGGGGCTTATGCGACAGCAATATTCACACTGCAATCAGGCATACCGTTCTGGCCTGGCTTTCTACTGGCTGGAATTGTATCCGGAATTATTGCACTACTCATCGGCCTGGTCGTATTAAGGGTGGGGGGCATCTATTTTTCAATCATTACGCTGGCACTGGCCGAAATAATAAGAATTATTGCCGAGCGGTGGGAAAGTGTAACCCACGGTGTACGGGGTCTCCGACCGCCTCTACCTCCCACCATCTCCCTCGGCGGTTTGGAAATAAATTTTGCCACGAGCGCCATACCTTACTACTACTTCATGATAATTCTAGTGGTCATAACAGGCATCGTCTTCTGGAGATTAGAACACAGTCGTATTGGCGGCACATTTTCCAGCATGGCTGCTAATCAGATTCTGGCAGAACATCAGGGCATTCATCTCATGAAATACAGGGTGATTGCTTTTACCGTGGCCGGTATATTTGCGGGATATGCCGGGGCCTACTATGCAAGTTTCCTCTCGATAATTACTCCCCAAATGTTCGGGCTGTGGCAGTCAATACAAATAATGATGATGAGTATAGTAGGCGGTATCAGTTCTATCGTCAGCGGTGCTCTCATCGGTGCTACCATACTGTACACTCTGAGCATCTATCTATCCCGCTTACCAATATACAATATTCAATACCTGCTATTCGGAGCCGCCGTCGTGCTGGTGCTGCTCTTTCTCCCCAAGGGTACAGGGCTGGTCGACCTCTGGGGAAAGTTCTGGCGGAAAGTGTTTCGGGAACCCGAAGAATATGAAATCCCCGAAGACTCCGAAATGGCAACCGAATAGTTATGGAAAAATGAAATATGACACTGCTTGAATTGAACGGCGTTACCAAATTCTTCGGCAAGCTGGCCGCCCTGGAAGAAATCGATTTGACGGTGGATGAAGGTGAGGTTGTTGGTATAGTTGGCCCAAACGGTTCAGGAAAGACTACGCTAATCAACGTTATTTCCGGATACTACCGGCCGACAAGCGGCACGGTTTTTTTCAATGGCGATAAAATATCCGGGCTTAGACCTGACCAGATAGCCTCACGTGGCATAGTCAGGACCTTTCAGTCAAACGTGCTATTCGAAGGTGCTACGGTACTGGAAAGCATGTTAATCGGCTCCTTCTTACAATATAAAACTACGGACTGGCAGTCTTTCCTCGAAACCAAAACTTACAAGGATGATCATGAACGAGTGGTGGGCAAAGTGATCGAACTGCTGAAACAATTTGAGATATTTAATGACATATTTTTACCGGCAGCCGGACTGTCTCACGGTTATCAGAGAATGCTGGGCATAGCCATGGCATTAATAGCTAACCCTAAAGTTCTTCTCCTTGACGAACCAACCACGGGCATGAACCACCAGGAAGCCATGTTCGTGGTAGAAAATATTAAAAAAATTGGTGAACAGGGTATCACCGTCATACTGATCGAACACAATATGAAGGTACTTTTGAATATAGCTACTCGGGTTGTTGTGCTGAACTTCGGCAACAAAATAGCTGAAGGTAAACCTCAGGAAGTGATGAGCAAGCCGGAAGTAATCGATGCTTACCTTGGTACGGAGACTATTTAGAAAATGCTGGAACTGAAGAACGTATCGGTTTTCTATAAGAAACACATCGCTGTGAGGAATTTATCTCTATCGGTTAATAAGGGAGACTTTGTGACCATTCTGGGATCTAATGGAGCTGGTAAAAGCTCAACTCTAAATGCAATTAGCGGTATCATCAAAGTCAGAAAGAAGATAGGCGAAGAGGGACAAAGCGGCGATATCTCTTTTAATGGGAAGAAGATATCGGGTATGACAGCGGCTAGAATAGCATCGTTGGGCATCATACAGATACCGGAAGGCAGACGAATTTTTCCCCAGCTAACGGTTAGAGAAAATTTGCAGGTGGGCGCATATCTTCGCAAAAATGATAGACGGATTCACAGCACTATGGAAAAAGCAATCGACTTTTTCCCGGACCTTAAGAACAAACTCCATTCCAAGGGACGGGAATTGAGCGGAGGACAACAGCAGATGCTGGCCATTGCCCGTGGGCTCATGGCCGAACCGGAAATGCTTTTGCTTGATGAGCCTTCTTTAGGTCTAAGCCCGTTGCTGCGCCAGCAGCTTGCGCAAAAGATAAAAGAGATTAACGATGATGGCACCACTATCCTGCTAGTGGAGCAGAATGCCCGACTCGGCCTTATGCTGGCGACATACGGCTACGTTTTGGAAAATGGGCAACTGACATTACAGGGCAAAACCTCCGACCTGATTAATAACACAGATGTCAGAAAAGCATATTTGGGGGTTTAAAAATAATCAACATCGAGAGGACTAGTATGAAAGACTATATATGGTTCAAGAGTTATGAGCTCGGTGTGCAGTATTCGCTGGCGCCGTTCCCCGAGATTACGGTCTTGGATATATTGGCCGATAGTTTAAAGCAGAAGCCCGATTTTCCCATGGTGAGTTTCGAGGGTAAAGAAGTTTCTTACCAAATAGTTGAAGAAAACAGTAATGCGCTGGCTAAGGCACTAATTGCCAATGGCGTTAAGAAGGGTGACAGGGTCATTTGCCTTCTGCTTAACTGCCCGCAGAGCTATATTGCGTTTTTCGCTATTTGGAAAGCCGGCGCCATAGTAGTGCCGCTCAACCCGTTTTACACGCCTTTTGAACTGGAACGTTCTATTAATGATGTCGAGGCAAAAGTCGCCATCGTGGGCTCGACTTATTATCAAACGGTGAAATCGTTCCAGCCCCGCACCACGCTGAAACTTATAATTGCTACGGACCTGGAGACCTATCTGAAGTTTCCAATCGAAAAGGAAAGTAGTTCAGTCAAACTGGTTAAAGGAGACTTATGGTGGACCGACCTCATCAAAAATTATATGACCACTTCTCGGCCAAGGCGCAAAGTTAGGCCCTCGGACACGGCCCTGATACTGTTCAGCGGTGGAACCACCGGTATACCCAAAGGGGTAATGTGCAGTCATCATTCCCTGGTCATCACGGCAATGGTGCATAGAGAATGGTATAAATCGGTCATAGTCGAATGGCAGGACAAAGCACTGATTCCTCTACCACTATTCCATTCATTCGGCGTCTACGTTAGCTTCGGTTCGTTTCTGCTTTGTCATACAACTCAGGTTCTGGTACAAAATCCCAGGGACATTAAAAAGCTGGTCGATACTATTCGTGACAATAAGGTAGCTGCGTTTTCGGTTACGCCAACTACGCTGATAGCCATATTGAACTATCCGGATCTAAAACCTGATGACTTAAGATCGGTAACACGTGTAGGTTCTGGTGCAGCGCCGCTCATGGCCGAGACCAAACATCAGTTCGAAAAACTTACCAAAGGGCCCATCGTCGAGGGATTGGGATTAACGGAGTCAGGAATCATTGGTGCCACTTTCCCAGTTAAAGGAAAATGGAAGCAGGGCTCTGTAGGCGTGCCTCCACCTGATGTAGAAATACGCATAATGGATATGGAAACCGGCACTAAAAAACTCGGATATGGAGAAATCGGTGAAATAATTATCAAGGCGCCACAGTTGATGCAAGGTTATTGGCGACGACCCGAGGAGACCGCTGAGATATTGCGCAATGGCTGGTTGTACACCGGCGATGTAGGCTATATGGACGAAGAAGGCTATATATTCCTGACATCCCGGAAAAAAGACCTGATAAAGTGCGGCGGTTTCCAGGTGTGGCCTCGCGAAATCGAGGAAATACTCATGATGCACCCTGCAGTGGCCGAGGTTTGCGTTGGTGGGATCCCCGACCCGAGACAGGTAGAAGCCGTCAAGGCCTGGGTGGTTCTTAAGGCAGGTCGCCGGGCCACCGTGGATGAACTACAGCAGTTCTGCCGTGAGAAGCTAACAGGCTACAAAATTCCCAGATTCATCGAATTTCGAAACGAACTGCCAAAGAGCATGGTAGGCAAGGTATTGCGCAGGATATTGCAGGACGAAGGTAATACTAAATAGTCGCCTACTACATATCAGGTAGATGACTGGCAGCTGCCTGCACGAGGCAGCGGTCCCCCAAATCAGCTGGACCCTCCGCCCGCGGTGCAGCCGAAACAATGTGGTCCAAAACGAATCCGTCGGCCAATAAGTGCATCGTAATCGAAATCGAATACTGTTACCGCTTTTGAATCTTCGATCTGCAGACCCAGCATCTGGTTGAAATCGCAGTCATAGATGCGCCCATCATAATCCACGCTTATCAGCGTTCGACAGGCCACCTCCTTGGCGGCTTCTGAATCGAAGTTTTCCACAAGATTGTTCATATAGTCATAATATGTTCCTGAGTGCTCAAGTTGTAGTAGGTAACGGTTAATTGGCATATTGGTCACCACAAACAGCTTGTTAAAGGTTATTCCGTATGGCATCAATCCGCGCTTGAATTCAGTCTCAAATTCAGCGTGTCGCTTTGGCGACACCGGTCCGTCGGCGTTGTGAACAAGGTTCAGTATCAGGCCGGTGCCCGGCCTGCCATAGCCTGCCTCGTTCAATAAGCGGATTCCTTCAATGCTTTTCTTAAAAACCCCAGCACCCCGAACGCTGTCGGTATAGCGCGATTCGTAGTGAGGCAGCGATGCCAGTATCTCAACCTGATTAGCTGCAAAGAACTCAGGCAGATACTTCATTTTTTCGTCGCCGCCAGGATTGCCGTCAAAAATAACTGTCAGATTATGCCGGCTTACTACGTGTTTATCGAGCCTCCTGGCCTGACTAACCAAATAATCATAATTAGGATTAAGCTCAGGAGCGCCTCCGGTAATATCCAAATTCTTTATCTGATCGTATTTTTTTAATAACGCGAGACATCGGTCGAGTACATCCCTGCTCATTTGCTCAGTTCTTCCGGGAGACGCATCTACGTGGCAGTGACGGCAAGCCTGGTTGCACCGCCGGGTAATATTTACCCACAGTGTTTCGATGGAGATGGGTGTGAGATTTAGATTATGTTTAGCCAGAGCGTCATAGAAATCATAAGGCTTGTTTTTTGTCGATAGGGTGGTCATTAATCTCCGCTCCAAAATAATTATAGGCGCAGCGCCCTGGCGAAGTCCAAAATAGCCTGATTCTTATGTCCTTCAATCTCCGTCCACCGACGCAGATCAACTGCAGTATCGATATCAATCAGGATGGGTAGTTGCCGAACTGTTAATTCTTCCTTGTCGGCAGCATCTAAAGTTTGCCGGCAGACCTGTCCTGTTCCCCAGGAAATGCGCTTAAAAAGTGATTCATTAATCTTGCGCAGGCCGATTAAATAATAGCCGCCATCATGCGAAGGCCCAATAACTACATCGTTGCTGTCAAGGCGGCTAATAGCCTCTTCAACAATACCCGCAGTCAGGTCAGGCACATCGCTGGCTACAATGACCGCTTTGCTCGTGCCGCTCTGAAAGACCTTGTAGAACGCGTTACGCAGCCGGATTCCTAGAGTTTCACCTGTCTGGACTTCAATATTAAACCCTAAATCTTTAAGGTAATCGATTGCTGCTTCCTCGACAGGCTCAGCAAAGAAAATATGTTTTTCAATATTCGGAGGTAATTCGTTAATCTGACTGATTATGGTGTCAACACAAAGATGATAAAACTGGGATGCTTTTTGCTGTCCAATTGTCTTTGCCAGACGAGTCTTTACGCTATCCTGAAAAGGGGCCCGCATGAATATAATTACTGCGCTCGACCGTTCTGCCGGTATCATATTGTATCTGGAAACGAGACTATTCCTCTTAATTATAGCATTTAAATACGTTCTAGCTTTATACGCATTGTGATTATATAATTGGATATAGATAATGCTTAAAATAGCCGTTATCATTCCCGCCTTGAACGAGGAGAAGGCCATCGGTGAAGTGCTGCTCCATATTCCTAGAAATCTCGTCACCAAGGTCGTTGTTGTGGACAATAACTCCTCCGACGGCACAGCCGAAGTTGCCAGAAGCTTCGGTGCCACGGTCATTCATGAAAGCCAAATCGGTTACGGCTTTGCCTGTCTAAAAGGAATTGAATATGTTATGTCAAGTATATCGGGGGCAGAAATCATTGTTTTTCTTGACGCTGACTATTCCGATTACCCTGAACAAATGCGCTGTCTTGTGCAACCGATAACGCAAGACGATTATGATATGGTAGTGGGGTCACGGTTCCTGGGTTCGCGGCACAGTGGCGCCATGCCCTGGCACCAGGTACTGGGAAATCGCCTTGCTGTCGCCATGATCAACTGGTTATATAGTGTCCACTATACGGACCTGGGCCCTTTCCGCGCCATAAAATTAGATAAACTTCTCAAATTGCACATGGGGGAAAAAAGATACGGATGGACAGCTGAGATGCAAGTAAAAGCTTCTAAAAGAAAACTCCGCGTTACCGAGGTACCAGTGACATATCGAACCAGAATCGGCCATTCGAAAATATCGGGAACCTTTAAAGGAACGATATGTGCCGGATTCGCTATCTTGAGCACTATAATAAAGAATAGGTTAGCTAATGACGGACATAGTCTCCAATATAATAATCGTTAGTATCCTGGCGATATACGGCCTGTCACTTTTATTTATTCTAGGGTACAGCCTGGCACAGGCTCATTTGGTCCACCTGTACATAAAATCAAAACGGCAGAACAATCGCCTTAATAATAGTTACCCGCCGTTAAACGGGCCGGCAGAATATCCATTTGTTACTGTCCAGTTACCTATCTATAACGAGTTATATGTCGTTGAACGTATTATCGATGCGGTGGCTGCTTTCGATTACCCGAAGCATAAATTTGAGATTCAGGTGCTTGATGACTCAAACGACGAAACCGCCGCTCTTGCTGAATCAAGAGTCAGGATGCTGAACTCCAAAGGATTTAACGCCGCCCATGTTAGACGTGGAACCCGAGATGGTTTTAAAGCCGGCGCACTGGCTTACGGATTACAATATGCCAGAGGAGATTTTATAGCTATCTTCGACGCTGACTTCATCCCTCCTCCGGATTTTCTCAAAAAAACTATCCCCTATTTCCGTGATGAAAAGGTCGGCATGGTCCAGACAAAGTGGGAGCACGTAAACGAGAATTATTCGTTATTGACCAGGCTTCAAGCTTTCGGCCTCGATGCACACTTCACAGTCGAACAGCGCGGTCGAAATGCCGGCGGGCACTTTATGAATTTTAACGGCACGGCCGGGATATGGAGAAGAAGCTGCATCATCGACGCCGGTAACTGGCACTCGGACACGCTTACTGAGGACCTTGACCTGAGTTACAGGGCGCAACTGAAGGGATGGAAGTTTTTGTACCTGGAAAACGTGAGCAGCCCCGCAGAACTGCCGGTCACTATGAATGCACTGAAAACACAGCAGTTCCGGTGGACAAAAGGAGCTGCCGAGTGTGTGAAAAAGAACCTGCCCCATGTACTTAATTCCAGGGACACATCCGCCGCGACGAAAATTCATGCCCTCTTTCACCTGATGAACTGTACGGTTTTTATCTGCATTTTTCTTGCAGCCGTTTTCAGCATTCCGCTACTGTTTATAAAAAGTAGCCACCCTCAGTATGCCCAGGTATTTCTGTTTGCGCTGTTCTCGCCGTTCAGCCTGTTTCTGCTAACCTATTTTTATTGGATCGCCGCCAGTCAGAGAACGGGCATATCGTTGGCTTCATTTCTGGGCAGGTTTTTTCTATTTCTACCCGTGTCTATGGGGCTTTCGCTGCATAACTCTATCGCTCTATGCGAAGGCTATGCCGGTAAAAAGATACCGTTCATTCGTACGCCAAAATTTAACATCACCAGCAACAAAGATAGCTGGCGGGCGAATAAATATCTCGTCAATGACATAAACGGCATTACAATCCTGGAAGGGCTGCTATGCCTGTACTTTTTCATAGGCATTTATCTGTCCATATATTTCCGGAATTTCGGGCTCCTCCCCTTTTATATTATGTTGACTATAGGCTTTGGGTCTATTTTCTACTACTCCGTCGCTCAAGCAGCAATAACCACCAAACCGGCTCATGGCTAAACAAGGTACTATCCGGCTGGCAGCATTCACCATTTTGTCATTGCCCTTATATGTCTGGGTCGGATACTTTACCGATAGAACCAGTTTCCCACAGCTTTTTTTGCTATTCGGCTTACTTGCCGCACTGTACGTAATTGCTCTATATAAGAAGACTTTTGAAGCTGGCATCCCGATGGTTATAGGCGCGGCCATGCTATTGCGAGTTTCCTTGCTATTCATGACGCCTAATCTGACTGATGACTATTTCAGATTCATCTGGGACGGGCTCTTATTTATCCACGGCCATAACCCTTATCTTTCAATCCCTTCCCAGTTTATTCAGATCTCACCGGCTATGCCCGGCATCACAGGCAGCCTGTATGCCGGACTCAATTCGCCAAATTACTACACGGTCTATCCGCCGGTTTGCCAGTTCATTTTTGGTTTAGCTGCTAAAATCGCGGGCGGCAACATACTCGGCAACGCCATTATCATCAGGCTCGTAGTACTGCTTGCCGAATTTGGAATACTTATTTTTCTACACAGGTTGGCCACCAAACTGTCCTGGCCATCGACCGTCGTCGCCATATACGCTTTTAATCCCCTGGTTATTCTGGAGCTCACAGGCAACCTGCATCTTGAGGCAGTGATGCTGCTGTTTCTAGTCCTATCAATATACCTACTGGTATCGGGCAAACAAATCTATGCCGGCTTAAGTTTTGGTCTGGCCATCGGTGCTAAGCTATTGCCGCTGATTTTTTTACCGCTACTAATCAAGCGCCTGGGGGTAGCCAAAAGCATTATTTTCTTTGCCATAGTAGGAGCCACAATCGCAGTACTTTTCATCCCCTTCTATAGCGCTGACCTTGTCTCTAACCTGTTCTCCGGTCTTCGATTGTACTTTCAGAGATTCGAATTTAATGCCAGCTTCTACTACCTACTGCGCTGGATAGGCTATCAATTTACCGGCTACAACCTGATTTCCATTCTGGGCATCATTCTGGCTTCGCTCACATTTCTTATCATCATCGCTATCGCCGTAACAGAAAGAAAAGTTACCTGGCTTTCGCTATTTAAAAGCATGCTAATGTGTCTCACTGCGTATTATCTGCTGGCTACCACCGTTCATCCCTGGTATATCACGTCGCTGGTGCTGATATCGCTGTTTACAGGCTACCGTTATCCTGTCGTTTGGTCCATATCCATCATGCTTAGCTACGCGGCTTACCGCACAGTGCCCTACTCCGAGAACCTGTGGTTAGTATCCCTGGAATATGTGATATTATTTAGTTATATGGGGTATGAAATGTACAGACATATTCACAAGTCTATAAATGAGACAACCAAATGACCAGGCATAGATTTAGTCGTAGCGCTCTGCCTGTTATGTTGATAATTCTATTCGGGATTCTCTGTGTAGTCGGTTGCCTGCCCGAAAGGATTCCGCCGGAATTAACCAAATACTCCGAACAGTGGCCGGCGGCGAATAGAGATTACAGCAATAGCCGAGCCACTACGAATTCCTCAATAGATTCGCAAAGTATTCAAACTTTAGATGCTAACTGGGCATTCGCGTTAACCGGCTTCAGTGAGTGGGGAGCCGCTGCCACTAATCCGCTTATATTCAACAATACGGTATATTTCCAGGATTTGAAAAGTAACGTTTTCGCCCTGGATTTAACAACTGGTAAGCAGCTCTGGGAAAAGGAGTACAACCTGGATAGCTTCGGCCCCAACGGACCGGCCGCCGGCTGGGATAAGCTGTTCGTGACCAAGGGGCATTACGAAGCCGCGGCATTAAATCTAACCGACGGCCGGGAGCTATGGTCGACAAAGATATCGGACACCTCTAATGTAGGGGTCGATATACAGTTGCTTGCTTATGACAACAAGGTGTATGTGTCTACCGTACCTGGTTCTACCAACGAAGATTTCCTTACCGGCGGAGGCTACGGTGTAATACAAGCGCTGGATCAAAAAACGGGTGCCCTAGTATGGAAATTTAGCACGGTTGATTCGCCCGACATCTGGGGAAATCCACAAGTAAACAGTGGTGGAGGGAGCTGGTACCCGCCTGCCATCGATACAAATACTGGAATCACTTATTGGGGTACCGGCAACCCCGGCCCGGTACCCGGAACCCTTGAATATCCCGCCGGTTCGAGTCGCCCGGGACCAAACCTTTACACCGAGAGCATGCTGGCATTAAATTCAAGGAACGGTAACCTGCTATGGTACAAACAGGTCAAGCCGCATGATTTGTTCGATCTCGATTTTCAGTCTTCGCCCATACTGGCCACAGCCCTCATTAATGGTAAGGAGACCGAAATCGTAATCGGCTCGGGCAAGCTGGGCAAAGTCTACGCCTTTGATAGGGCCAGCGGCGAGATGTATTGGGAAACGCCGGTAGGTCAGCACCAGAATGATGAGCTAACCGATTTGCCGTCCGGTACGACTACAGTGCTTCCCGGTCCTGACGGCGGCATTTTAACACCGATGGCATACCACGAAGGCGTTCTCTACGCGGCGGTAGTAAATCACGCCGGCGATTACACTCCAACCGAGTTCGTTGAATCGACCTACGATGAAAGTGCCGGTACCGGAGAACTGGTCGCCCTAGAAATATCTACAGGTAACCCGCTCTGGCACCACAACTTCGACTCGATACCTATAGGGGGAGCCACTGTAGTCAACGACCTGGTATTCACTTCAACCCTGGACGGCATGATATACGCCTTGGACAAAAAAACCGGACAAGAAATCTGGAGACATCAGGCGCCGGGAGGGATAAACGGGTGGCCTGCGGTTGCCGGCGATTTCATAGTATTCCCCGTCGGACTGGGTCCAAGGGCACAGTTGATTGCCTTCAAAACAGGAATATCAACTACCGGAGCTGCATCAGGTCAGTGACTGCGTACAATTAGGTCGCCGCTTTATTATTGCCAGGCCCCCGTTCTCAGGTCGATGGTAACGTTATTGTCCGAAGGCGGTAAATCGTGCCACAAACCTATCACCAGGTCTTTCCTGAAATTAACGACTACCCATCCCGGCAGGCTTAATCCACTGCTTTGAAGCGGCTCTTGTCCGGCAGGAAGCATCTCATCCCCGGCATAATGCGCGAGAAACGCCTGGGCAACCTGTCCGGCCAGTTTTTCTGCCTCTGACCGATTAACCTTATACCCCATTATGGCCTCCGTGGCAATTCCCTGGATGCCTGAAAACGCGTACGTCCGGGCATACTCCTGAAAATCGTCCGGGTGCGAGGGGATAGACTCAACGTGCTGCGTCCTTATCACTGCTTCCTGATAAGCGTCGATATTTACTATTCTCCAGGGCGAAGAGTACGTTACCAGTGAGCCCGTCTCGATATCAAAGATAAATTTATCCGGATTTTCCCACCGACTCTCCGTAATATCCTGCGCATGATAATGGCCGGTGAAGACAAGCCTGGCATTATACGTGGCAAACAACTTAGACACTTCAGGATAGTCATCCAGCAAATAGTCGCCGAAGTTCTTTTCCTGTCCGACGTAGTGCTCCACCACGCCGTGATGAACCATTACTATCACGGCTTTTTTTTCTAATGCTGCTTTGCCCAGCATGTCTTCAATCCAGGCCAGGGTAGCCGGACTGATCTTACCATCTGTAACCGGCTTCTCGTTCGCCATGTTTTCTGCATAGCGGCAGCTGTCGAGGGCCAGTAACCAGAGACCTGGCTGTGGTTCGGCCACATAGCTAAGCGAAGCGGTATCCCGATAAAGCGCCTCTTTATATCCGAAATCGCCATACAGCTCGACAAACTGCGCCGGCGTTATATTGAGCACCCGTTCGGCAGTATCACCAGTGAATCTGGCGGAGTAGCCGTTATTGATGTCGTGATTGCCTGGCACCACGTATACCTGTTTGCCGCCGGCTTCAATCTGCCGCAAGTAGGTTACGGCTAACTCGTGGCAAACCAATTCCCCATCTTTCGTCAGGTCACCCGGAACCAGAACGAAACTCACTTTCTCATTTTCGATTGCCTCAACAGCAGCTCCCAAGATTTCGGCGCTCTCTCGGAGCAGTTTTCGATCTTCGGCAAGATAGGTTTCGAATGCCTTTCCCTGAGTTCCTAAAGAGCTATCGTAAATATGCGGGTCGCTAAAAACGGCAAAACTAGTTTCAGGATAAGCAGACGCTTCTTCCAACATGGCAGGCAACGAAGCATTTGCCTCGTAGTCGAACTGGACTTCTGGACCGGCCGAGCAAGCAGCCAGGCCAGATACTACCGCCAGGCATACGACTATTTGAAACATTTTCAGCGCTGCATTCATCTATTATCTCCTTTGTTATCCTGTCTTATTGACCGTTGAGACAAATGTTATATTGTTTATTATTTTGTCGTAAAGATTGTAACATAATACTAGCCAGCGATAGTAACGAGCACCGAACAAGGCCGATTTAGCTTTACCTGCAATTTATCTCATCATACCAGGCATTTCCAAGAGGCAATGTAATGAAAATTTAATGTTTTTGATACAAATTTTATATTTATTTAATAAATACGTGGTATGGTTACCGCAGGCATTAATATAAGTAGTGGGCATTGACAAATATTTGCTCTGTGATAGAATAGAACCCAAGAACCGCTGTTCTATTTTGATTATGGCGCACGTAACTTGTCTAACCTGGATGGTCGAACACGATGAGACAAGCGACGTGTATTGTTTTGGAATGCCCTTTATACCGTACATATAAAATGGGGTGTAATGAACGATAATCGAAATCCACTGAAAGCTACTTTGTTCTATGTAGTCATGGCTTTGCTAATCGGCCTATCGCCTATAATAGGCCTGGCCCATTCGCTTTCTACTCCAACGATAGCAAAAGCCCAGTGTGAAGACCTGCTGATTCAACTGGCACTTATCCTGGACGGCAGTACCAGCATCTCGAATGGCGATTTCACCACGATGAAAAACGGGATTGCTGACGCCATCGAAGGCGGGGCCGACTCCGAGCAGGAATCACCAACGTCCAGTTCGGGAAACTGGACCAACCCTACCCGTGCTTACACCAATAATAGCAGCGATGCAACGGCCGGCGCAGGAAGCCCGGCAAAAGTAGAAAGCTATTGCGGTTACGGTTTTTCTATTCCCGCCGATGCTACTATAGACGGCATAGTAGTCGAACTGGAGGATACTCAACTCATTAACCAAATTGGCACGGATATAGGGTCAATAGCTGTTGAGCTGTCCTGGAACGGTGGCACATCGTGGACAACAACCGGGACCTCGCAATCATTAACTACTTCGTCAACTGATTATAATCTAGGAGGCTCCTCAAACCTCTGGGGGCACACCTGGACTGTAAGTGAAATTAACACCAACCTGTGTGTCAGAATCACTGCCCCTGCTACTAATAACCGCACGGCCGAGCTGGACTGGCTGCCGGTTACCGTGTACTTCAGCACGGCCCCGTGCGTACCACATGACGGCACTCTGGAGCTGACTGTAGTTCAGGTCGGGCTGGTAGGCAGCACTGGTGCTGCCGTAGAAGTACCACCCACTGTTTTAACAGCAGCCAATTACGCCAGTGTGGCCAGCACCATCCGCGGAATCAGTAAAAGAGACGGATATACACCGCTGGCCTGCGCTTTTTACCTGGCTGCCGATTACTTATTTGGTTCCGATTGCTACGACCCCGACATCAAGCAGGCTATTAACCTGGTCACCGACGGCGTACCCAATCGCTGCTGCCCGCCTGCCCTAGGAGGCAGTAACTACAATGCGGACGACTGCGGCGGTTGCGATATAAATGGCTGTGCGGCAGCTCAGACAAGCACCGAGACGGCGAGAGACTACGCTATCAGTCTTCTGAGTATGACAACCAGCCAGGATGAAATCGATGCCGAGTTCCTGGGCACCCAGGGGTCGGCAAGCGATTGGCTAAGGGACGACATCGTTTATCCTCAACCCGGTTATTATGCACCTCCCTTCAGCGGTGCCGGGTGGGTACGCGTGGTCAACACTGCCCAGGACTACGCTGACTCGATCTGCGAGAAGATTTCCAACTTGTTCTTCCCGGTGCTCACTCTCGAAAAAGTATATACCGACCTCAACGGCGGCTCCATCAGGCCTAGCGACAATATCTGCTACACCATCAACTATAGTAACATCGGTACCGGACCTGCAGACAATGTCAGCATTACCGACAACCCGGACGAGACCTGGATTGACTCAGTCTATAACATCTCCGACAGCGGCAGTTACGATGGAAATATCATAACCTGGCTCATCGGCACACTCGGAGCGGGAGATAGCGGGTCGGTGTCTTACTGTGTCCAGCTTTCGGACAACACCACCTTCCCCGCAGGACAAACGAATGTTACGAATACGTCTTGTATAGAACCCACCGATCCCAACCTCTGTACCAGCGTAACTATCGAGGTCCGGAATGTAATCAACCTCTGTCTGGATAAAACATGGCAGGACCAAAATGGCCTTCCACCTGAACCCGGTGACATCATTTGTTACAATATAGGCTACTGCAGCCCTGTCCTGGTACATAACGTAGTTGTAACCGACGACCCGGATGAGACCTGGATTGATTCCGTTCACGATATATCAGGCGGTGGCATCTATAACGGTGATACCATCACCTGGAACATCGGTGATTTTGGCCCTGCGATAGCAAATGTGACATATTGTGTCACTCTTAAGGGACCAGGCATCTTCCCGGCCGGAACTACCAACGTCAATAATACGGCATGCGATGTTGCCGATGAAGCCACGCTGCTATGTGATACTGAAACCGTGCCCGTCCAGGCTGAGCCGTCTTTTACTCTGGAAAAGGTTTATAGTGACGAAAACGGCGGCCTGATAATTCCGAGCGATAATATCTGTTATACCATCACCTACACTAACACCGGCAATGCAGACGCGGACAGCGTAGTAATAACCGATAACCCCGATGAGAACTTTGTCGAATCTGTTGATAACATCTCGGATAGCGGCAGCTACAACGGGAATATTATCACCTGGAACATCGGGACTGTCGGAGTTGGAGAGAGCGGCTCGGTATTCTATTGTGTTACTCTCAAGGGAATAGGCAATTTCCCTGCCGGTGATACGCTGGTCGCAAATACCGCGTGCATACAGCCAACGGAGCCGGAAGTTTGTACCACCGAAGTCATACACGTGGAGGCACACCCCACTTTCCAGGTCTCTAAAGAGGCAGACGTTGAAACCACGTCCCCGGGTAGTGTCGTCCATTACACTATAACTGTATGCAATGAAGGCAACGCCGCCGGAGATAACGTCACCATTACCGATAACCCCGACGAAAACTATATAGCGCACATCTCTAGCGTCTCGGATAATGGCACATATGACGGTGACATTATTACCTGGAACATAGGCACGCTTGACCCGCAGACATGCTTCGATGTGACGTACAGCGCCACTCTCAAAGGGACTGACAGTTTCCAGGAGGACACCACGCCGGTTGTGAATACAGCCTGCGTTGGGGAAGCCTGCGACCAGACAACTGTGGAGGTCAATGTCCCGGTGATTTCAACCACGACTCCTACTCCTACCCCTAGTACTACTACTCATACAAACGTATCACCATCTGGAGCTACCGGGGGACTTAATACCCCGGCACAATTCTGTGTGAAATACACAAGGTGTAAACCACGTATAAACCCAGGTGAAGCAGTGGTTATCTCAACAAACGTGGTCAATGATGGCGATCAGGCGGGCTCTTATAATGTTGTGCTCAAAATAAATGGGCAGGTAGAACAACAGAAAATGGTTACCGTTGGACCCAGACTATCCAGCCCAATTAATTTCACGGTATTTAAGTCGGAACCAGGCACATATGACGTTTCGATAGATAAAGAACATACTAGCTTCATGGTCACGTCTCAGGGGACAAGCTCCAAGTCAGGACCGATAATCGCTGTCATCGGAGTCATAATCATGCTCTTGTTCGTTACTGTCGTGCTGTTGGTAAGGAGACGCTTCGCAGATTAAAAGTCCGGACGTCTGGAACACTAAAAGTTAATTTGTCCTTGAACTCCCAGGCGGCTGTCCCCTAAAATAAAGGGTGCAGCCGCCTTTTTGTGATAGCATGAATCCGTACAGTTATACCACCATTGAGCCAGACTTCGATATACAGTCAAACCGAACAACCGGTAGTTGGTTCCGCTATGCTGTCAGATTCCCTGTGGCCAAACCGACCAGGTACGAAGAAAATAACATTGCCTACGGGGATTACTATCAGCCTCGGAAAGGTTCAAAATGGCCGCTGGCCATTCTGGTCCACGGCTGGGGCGACCGCAGTGTGATTCCATGCAAAATGCTGGCCAGGGACCTGGCCAGGAAAGGTATAGCCAGCTTCATCATATATCTTCTCTTTCATCCGAGGCGCATGCCATCTTCTGTTATCGCAAGATTGCCGAACCTGACACCTGAAGAATGGTTCGAAGGTTATCAGACATCCGTTATCGATATCCGCCAGATATTAGACTGGGCAGGACGGAATAAAGAGATAGATAAACGCCGAATTGCCGTCATCGGTATCAGTCTGGGTGGAATTATATCGACTATATCGTTAGGCGTCGATGAACGTATTGGCGCCGGAGTGATTATTGTGGCCGGCGGCAATTACCAGAGCCCTACCTGGCTGAAAAGGACCGAACCCGGCCGGACCGAAGCGGAATATATTCAGTCTCAAGAGCTTTACAACCGGTACCTTCTAGAAGTTAAAGAAAAGGGTGTAGCCGAAGTAACACCCGCAAAAAAAAGTTATCTAACTGACCCGGTTACGTTCGCCGTAAATCTTAACCGCCGTCCGCTTTTGATGTTGAATGCAAAATGGGACGAGAGAATTCCAAAACAGAGCACGCTGGACCTGTGGAACGCCTGCGGCAAACCTCAAATAAAATGGTATCCTGCAACCCACTCATCTATTTGGTTATTTTACCCGATGCTGCTGAAACAAATAGTGAACTTTCTGAACTCGACACTTAGCCTATAAGATACAGAATTGACGGCTTTGACAAGCCTTTAAGATTTTCAAGTACATCAAAAGGAGTTATCTATGAAGCTATTAGCCATCGTCGGCAGTCCCAGGCCCGGGGGCAATACCAGCTATCTGGTGGACATAGCCTTGCAGGAAGCTGCGGGGCAGGGCGTTGAAACCGAGAAGATTGTTCTGAGCCAGTACAAGGTCAACCCCTGCCAGGGCCATGACAACTGTACTTCCTTTAAATCGTGCAAACAGAACGACGACGTACCCTGGATTCTGGATAAATTTTGCGCAGCCGATGGCATACTGCTGGGAAGTCCGGTGTATTATTACAACATGACCGCCCAGATGAAAGCCTTTATCGACCGAAACTACTTTCTGTACCGGCACGGCATTTCTCCGCGCATGATCTGTGCCGGGTTGATTGTTATCGGCGGCAGCAATGGCCTAGAACATACGGTGCGGGCATTAAGGCGGTTCATTAAGCTATCCTCCAGTCTCTCCGACGATAGGATAGCTATTATGTCGGGCTGTGCCAGCAGAGTCGGTGAAGCCAAGAGGGACACAGCGCTAATTGAGGAAGCACGAAAGCTGGGCAGCCGCCTGGTGGAGATTTTGACTTCGACTTAGCTAACGAACCGGGCAACGCTGGTATTTGAACCTCGGTGGAAATGGTGGGCGGTACTGGACTTGAACCGGTGACCTCTGCGATGTCAACGCAGCGCTCTAACCACTGAGCTAACCG
>CAZJQG010000039.1:0-17990 GCA_964548415.1 uncultured Dehalococcoidales bacterium
CTCGTAGCTCAGTGGCAGAGCGACCGGCTCATAACCGGTTGGTCGCAGGTTCGAAACCTGCCGAGCCCATTTTGTCGTTAATTTCAGCGCATCCGACGTCAGTTCTTGAGAATACTTCTGCGACCTTCAATGCCTACGTTAACCGTATATTGACTTTACCGCTTATAAGGGGTAAAATATACGGCATGGAGAATATTAACGTTAACGAAGGGGTAAAACCTCGACCAGTTTGCCCCATATGTGGGGCTACATTTATGGATAGAAGAGGGTTAAACGGTCACATGGCCGGAAAGCACGGTTCAAAATATGGGCTGAACGCTACGGTTGATTCGTTGGTTAACGAAGTTCGCGATCTAAGCACCAAGATAGATAACCTGATTAATGAGATAAGAGAAAGCCACGTTCTGGTGCAAAGATCGCTAGAATCGCAACATGAAATAGTCCATGAGCCTCCTGAAAGATTAGAAAGTGTCAAACGAGAAGCCACCGAACCACCGCAGGAAGCAAGATCTAATCAAAATGTCGAGGGCACGCAATTGCCGCTAGAATAAAATTTACCTCGTAGTCCAATACTAATAATCGATTTCTTTTCAGGTTTTAACCCTGGCAAGCCAACACCGAAAGGCCTTAGATAGGGGGAGAGCACATATTTCGGGCTTAAACTTTCTCACTAAGGTATTTGAAGGCGGATAGCGCCGCCGTAGCTCCATCACCCACTGCACCTGCCACCTGCCGGGGAGAATTTGTACGTATATCGCCGGCAGCGAATATTCCCGGCTTCGAGGTAGCCATAAGTTCGTTAGTCTTGATTAGACCGGCTTCGTCTAGCTCAACGATATCCGCAAATGCTTGACTGTTGGGTATTATGCCGATAGCGACAAAGACACCGGCTACATCAAGTTTAGATATTTCACCCGTTTTCACATTACGCAGCTGGAGACCATTTACCCTGGTGTCACCAATAACCTCTTCAACAACCGAATTCCAGATAGGCTGAAGTTTTGGTCTGGATAAGGCCTTCTGCTGAAGAATTTGGCTGGCTCGAAGCTGATCTCTTCTGTGGATCAAATAGACCTTGCTGGCATGTTCGCTCAGTTCCATGGCATCGGTAATAGCAGTATCTCCTCCGCCCACAACGGCAACGTTCATATCCCGAAACAGGAAGCCGTCACATGTAGCGCAGTATGAAACCCCTTGCCCCAAAAGTTCTGCCTCTCCCGGAACTCCTAGCTTGCGATTTTCGGAGCCGGCAGTAATAATCACCGTTTCGGCCTCGTAATTATCACCAGATGTTACAATGGTATAGACTGGTCCCGGCTTGAGGGACATCACCTCGGTATTTACCGTCTCTAATCCGTATTTAGCAGCCTGCTCATGCATGAGAGAAGCTAATTCAAAACCGGATATTCCTTCCGGGAATCCCGGGTAGTTATCAACCTGCCTGGCGTTTACTATCTGGCCACCAAATATACCTCGTTCTATAAGTAAAGATTTTAGACCCGCCCTCGATGCGTATAAACCGGACGTCAGACCGGCCGGGCCGCCTCCGATGATTATTACTTCGTATTTGCTCATGTTCTTAGATCAGAAACAGTTTCCGCACCATTCTATAATATTCCATCGATGACTGCCACTAGTACCAAAGTATAATGAGTTAAAATTTCACAGGCTCAATTTAAAGGTCGGGTCGTTATCTTATGGGAATAATGTACCAGACATAATATCCGTGGTCTTATGAATTTTGAATGTGGGGGATTGCCTAGTATTTTAGTCATGTTTATCAATTATTGTATCTAATTATATTGACAACACATATTTTCCATGCGATTATAGCAAATAGTCCGCTATAGTAATTTTTTCGTTCGTGGTATAGCTACGGGTATGTGAGACAGCGATGGCCGAATTACTTACTACCAAGGAAGTTGCCAGCTATCTAAAACTCAGACCTGAAACCGTTTTACGAGGAGTTAAAAAGGGTGAAATACCTGCCATCAAAGTGGGCGGGCATTTCAGGTTCGATAAGAAACAGATAGACGATTGGCTTGTTGACAACTCCACGGCCAAGAAGCGCATCCTGGTTGTTGATGATGAGGAGCCCGTCCGAAAGTTGTTCAAAGAGACTCTGGAAAAGAATAATTATCACGTAATAACCGCTGAGAGCGGTGGCAAAGCCCAAAAACTCGCACAAAGTTGGAACTTCGATCTAGTGTTTCTAGACCTCAAAATGCCTGATACGGACGGAGTCCAGACGTTCCGGAAGCTTAGAAGAATCGATAAAAATGTTCCGGTGGTAATCATCACTGGCTACACTGCCAGTGAACTGCTACACAGGGCTCTGAAGCAAGCTCCTTTCGGGGTCATGAAAAAACCATTCGGTGCCAGAGATATATTGAGATCAACCGAACAGTTCTTGAGCACTAAAGCCAAGAAAGGAAAAAAGCGGGCATAGTTAGATAGATTTCTCCTGAGAAGATCGTCATTAGCCAGCTATATGATGGAGTAACCCTCGAATGAAACAACTGCAAAACAACAGAATTAATTTAACACTAATATTCTTTGTTTCCGGTTTCGCCCTGATTGCATTAGTAGAAATCGCCGACGAGTATTTTGATTTTCCGTCCAGGGTATTCAACACCCCGTCAACTCCGGTTAACTGGTCCGAGATAATTCTTGAAATCCTATTAATATTTATCGTTGGTCTTTGCATGGGTCTTCTACTTAAGAAACTACTATCGCACCAGAAGCATACGGAAGAAGCACTACGTAAAAGTGAAGAACGCTACAGAACCATCCTTGAAGACATGGAAAAGGGGTATTACGAAGTGGACCTGGCCGGAAATATAACTTTTGTCAATGACTCAATTTGCCGTGTCATGGGATACACGCCTAAAGAAATAATTGGCACGAATTATCAAAGCTATGCCTATGACCATGAAAACGCCGCAAAGATATTTAAATGTACTAAAATCGTTTACACTACCGGAAAACCAGCAAAGTGGTTTTATTGGGATTATCGAACAAAAAATGGAGAAAGACGACACATAGAAGCATCAATAGCACCTAAACTCGACGAAAGTGGCATGATTGTTGGTTTTAGGGGAATTAATAATGATATCACCGAGCGGAAGGCTATGGAACAGCAGGTTCTTTTAACCAGTAAGCTGGCATCGATTGGAGAACTTGCTTCAGGAGTGGCCCACGAGCTTAATAATCCACTTACTACGGTCATGGGATACGCTCAGCTCCTGGCCGAAGGCAAAGATGTTCCTGAAGATATTAAATCCGACCTCGATAAGGTTTACGAAGAGAGCCAACGGGCTGCGAAGATAGTTCAGAACCTTCTAAGCTTTGCCAGAAGGCGAAAACCCGAGAAGACTTATTTCGACATTAATAATCTGGTTCAAAAAACCTTGGACCTACGAAGCTATGAACTTAAAGTGAATAACATCCATGTGCATATGAATTTGAAGCCCGACATATCTGAACTAACAGCGGATTATGATCAAATACAGCAGGTTCTACTAAATATACTGATAAATGCCGAACAATCACTCATCGAAGTCAAGCGACGTGGCAAAATTACGGTAACGACCACCGGAAACCATAACGTCATCAAAATTAGAATCGCTGACAACGGCCCGGGTATTTCCGGGGATATAATCGATAAAATCTTCGACCCCTTCTTTACTACCAAGGAAGTGGGTAAGGGCACCGGTCTAGGATTAAGTGTGTGTCACGGCATTGTGACAGCTCACAACGGGAAAATATATGTGGATAGTGAAGAAGGTAAAGGGGCTTCTTTTACCATCGAGCTACCAGTTGCTGTTCCCGATGATATAGAGAGCAGTAAAGCTCAACAAGTGCCTCAAAACAATTTCCACCGTAAAACAGCAGGTGAGAATATACTAATAGTTGATGACGAACCAGGCATTCGTGACATCCTGACCAGGATACTTTCGGAAAGAGGGTATCGTACCGATTGTGCTGAAGATGCTAAAAGCGCCTTGATTAAATTGTCTGATAGTGTTTATGACCTAACTATAATCGATCTCAAATTACCTAAAATAAGCGGCAAAAAACTGTATGAAATAATGGGTGAGAGATATCCTGGGTCTGCGCAACGCGTAATGTTTATTACCGGCGACACGATTACTCAATCAACACAGGACTTCCTGGATACAGCAGGGAAGCCATATCTGACCAAGCCCTTCAATCCATCGGTTGTGGTTGAACTGGCTGAGACGATCTTGTCAAAGAAGGCTACTGCTGCGCTAACTTGACATAATATTTATCTTTTATCCCGGCTGTGGAAGGCTTCGTGGACTTCTTTTACAATGGATATTTCTTTAGGTATAGCTATAAATTTCTTCACCTATACCTAAATTTAATATTACCTACGTTGACTATGAGGGACCAACGTATTCAAATAGTGGCATCTTCTGCTGAAACGCTCTAGTGTATCGTACTCTCATGGATAATGGTGGCAGATTGTGCAAGCATTCTTTTCTAAATTCGTCGGTTATTAAACACTTCATATTAGGTAATAGCGGTAAATTCTTTTTGTTCGAGATTAAAGAGTCAACATCCCTTTGTAAAAAATCTCCACCAGTAATAACAAAATAGAGTTTAAACGGAAAATCACTGAATTTATGCAGCTTAATATTTAGATTGTTTGATAGACTCCTGATAGAGTATGTATTAAACACCTCTACAGCAAAATTTTCCTTCGCATAAACAAAGAAGTCTACTCTATTCCGACCCTCTCCGTACTTTTTTTCTTCGTGGACACATATTTCACCATACCGTTTGTCAAGAAATTCCTTGGTGGCTTTCTCCGAAGTTAGAGATAGCCGAAGAAATTCATCAATCTTAGCTATGCGACGGCTTCCCGTACGATAATCGACATCATTAAACCCAAAGATATTCCTTAGCTTTTTCAACCCGCCGAATTTGTATTGGATCCATCTAGCAGATGGTAAATATGGGCAGCTGTCCATTTCTTCAGCGGCTGGATAGTGGCCATGTTCTTTATTGAATCTCTCGAGCCCGCTTCTCACATTGTCGAGAGTAAATTCGCCTCTACTCACCGCTATTATTCCCCATTACATATGATTCGCGCTTATATAACGACAGAATCATGAAATTCGCTCTCTACGATAAAGGGTGAAATTTTTTATGTGTTTCCTCGGCGTATTTGTCAGATGCATGTACGTAGCGAGTTGTTGTATCCAGAGATTCATGGCCAAGTAGAATTTGAATTGCCGCCGGATTAGCGCCTGCTTCGGCTAAATAAGTAGCAAAACCATGTCTCAGTGAATGTGCTGAGGTAGGAACATTTATTTTTAATTTCTCTCGGTATCTCTTTATTCGCTCCTGAAGGTAGTTCGTAGAGATTTGTCTCTTTGGTTTAGCTACATTCCGACCGGAGTAAGGGACGAATAGGGCTGCAGCACTATCATCTCGTGAGGCTATATAATTATCCAGGTGAAGCTTGGCTCGTGGTGTCAAATAAACGAAACGCTGTTTCCTACCTTTTCCAGTAATGAATATACGCCCAGTACTGTCGACCTGGTTACGATTGAGTTTACATAACTCGGAGATACGCATACCAGTGGCAAATAGCATCTCTAACATAGCGCGATTTCTCAAGGCCACTTTAGGATCCGATTCCAGCGAAGTTGGAGATTCAATAAGCTTAACTAATTCGTCAAATTCGGCTACTTGGGGGTGTTTCTTACCAGCCTTGGTTAATTTCACTACCTCTGGAGGCAATGGACAGGTATAGTCCATATCTATGAGATAACGTAAATAAGAGCGAATAGATGATAGCATACGATTAACGGAACGTGAATCAAGCTCTTTTTCGCCATGCTGAGCCAAAATAGCTGTTTTACGGTCCAGTGAACCCAGATAACTTTTATAAAAGATAATTGCTTTCTTATCTAATTGCTCAAAAATAATGCCGCTCTCAGATAAGAAAGTATCAAAAACTTTCAAATCACGTTCATAATTATAAACTGTCTCTTGAGAATATTTATTGGCCTGTAAGTTCAAAAGGAACTCATCGAGATGGGGCAGCATAGCGGTTGATCCCTCCTCTTAGTTATATATTCATACTGAGTGTAAGAGATATTATACTCAGTGAGATAATATAGCAGTCATTCATGATTGTCAACAATATTGAGTTGCCTTGTCCTATGAAGTATATGCTTGAACACACGACGGCGAAATATAAATGAGTTAGTTTATTCTGGATTAGAGATCGAATCTAATTGCGTTGAAATCTTTTTTAGGAGTCTATCCAATCCCCAGCCTTTTAATGCTGATATGGTCAGTGTATTCTCATCCGGTGGTTTAAAAACCGCAGCTAAAGCTAGTTTGTCCATTTCTTCCCGGTTACCTGCAACTTTGTCCATTTTGTTTAGCACCGTCAATTGGGGCTTTTGATTCAAACCGAGCTCCGCCATAATATCCTGAACCGTCTGAAACTGCTCTGCCGCATTATTACGCGTTATGTCAACTAGATGTATCAGCAGGTTCGCCTCGCTCAATTCCTCGAGCGTAGCTCGGAATGCAGCCACTATTGACGGCGGCAACTTGTGAATGAAGCCCACAGTATCAGTTAATAAAAACTGTTTGCCGTTGGGTAATGTCAGACGTCGTGTTACCGGGTCCAATGTAGAGAAGAGCCTATCTTCCACCAGTACGTTGGCACTGCTTAGAGCGTTAAGTAAAGTACTTTTACCAGCATTAGTGTATCCCACCAGGGCAACAACTGGAACGCCGCTATCTTTGCGTTTTTGCCTGTATAGTGCCCTATGCCGCCTAACCGCTTCAATCTGGCTCTTTAGCCGCTGGATTCGTTTTCTTATCAGCCGGCGGTCTGTTTCCAACTGCGACTCGCCGGGCCCTCTGGTCCCGATGCCGCCTCCCAGACGTTCCAGATGGCTCCATTGCCCCGCCAGTCTGGGCAACAAATACTGGTGTTGAGCCAACTCTACCTGAAGTTGACCTTCACGGGTCTGGGCTCGCTTGGCAAAAATATCCAGTATCAGCGCCGTACGGTCTAAAACTTTAGCATCCAGGACTTCTTCAAGATTCCTCTGCTGCCTCGGCGACAGCTCGTCATTGAAGATAACCACGCTGTAGCGGTAACTTTCCTTAAGTTTAATCAACTCATCGAGCTTTCCCTTACCCAAATAATAAGTCGGTGAAGGGCTCTTCAATTTTTGGGATAGCTTGCCAATTACTTCGGCGCCCGCTGTCTGCGCTAAATATGAAAGCTCTTCGAGTGAGCTCTCTATAGACCAGTTATTAGAGGACGTTTTGCTATCAACTCCCACTAAAAAAGCTCTTTCGGTCTCGGTTCTAGTTCTAATAAGGCCTTGTCTCATAAGCGGTAATATTATGTCATCTCGAATTTACTTAACCGCATACCATTTCTTTAATCGCCTGATGGCTTCATCAAGTCTATCATCAGGCAGGGTGATCGACATCCTGATATATCCTTCACCCGCATTCCCGTAACCGGTTCCGGGGGTAACCGCTATATTAGCTTTGTCCAGTAATTCATTCGCAAACCCTACGGAAGTGTAACCTTCCGGGGTTCGGGCCCAAATATAAAAGCCGGCTTTCGGTAACCTGGTTTTCAAACCTATGTCATTGAGAGCCTTGACCAGCCTGTCACGACGGCGCTGATAGACCGCGTTACGTTCAGTTATGCCGTCCTGAGATCCGGTTAACGCCTTTATTGCGGCCCTCTGAATAGCTTGCGGTATTCCCGTATCCAGATTCGACTTTAACCGAAACAGAGCGTCAATTAGCTGTGGGTTGCCTACAGCCATGCCGATTCTCCACCCGGTCATATTATAAGTCTTGGATAAAGAATGAAATTCGATTCCTACATCTCTGGCTTCGGGTATTTGCATCAGGCTAGGCGGACGGTAACCATCGAAGCTGACCTCAGTGTAAGGCGCATCGTGGCAGATAGCCAGGTCATTCTTTCTGGCAAAATAAACCGCCTTCTCGAAGAAGCTGACATCCGCTACCGCTCCAGTAGGATTGTTAGGGTAGTTCAACCATAATATCTTTGCTTTATCAGCCGTTACTTGCGGAATGTTATTCAAATCTGGAAGAAAGTCGTTGTTTTCAGTCAGAGGTAAGTAGTAAGGCTCACCTCCGGCCAGCAATGTGCTCATAGCATATACCGGATATCCCGGATCCGGCACCAGCGCAATATCGCCGGCATCAATTAAACAGAACGATATATGTCCTATGCCTTCCTTGGAACCTATAAGTGGCAAAATCTCTTTATCGGGATCCAGGACCACTCCGAAACGGTTTTTATACCACCTTGCTATGGCCTGTCTAAGCGCCGGTAATCCTATAGTTTCAGGATACTTATGGTTAGCCGGGTCTTTGGCAGCTTTACATAGCTCTTGAATGATGTGATTCGGAGTCTCCGAATCAGGGTCTCCTATTGCCAGGCTTATTATGTCTTCTCCTCGTGCTTTCTTTTGCTCTATCTTCCGATTAATCTCGACAAACAGATAGGGAGGAAGCTTAGCCAGCCTCTTAGAAAATCTCACTTCAGCCATTCTCCATTAAATACGTAATCAACCGTTCCGCTCAAGTATACCTCCCCTACCCCATCCCAATCGACTGTTAGTACACCGCCATTTAGAATTACGTCTACCTGGCCGTTTGTGTAACCTTTGAGTCTGGCGACAACGGCAATAGCGCAGGCACCGCTTCCACATGACAGTGTTTCGCCGGCGCCTCGTTCCCATACTCTAGCTTCGATTCTATGCCGGGCTAGGACTCTGGCAACCTCGAAATTCACTCTTTCTGGAAAAATGCGGTTGTTTTCTACTTCCGGGCCTATTTCGCAAAGAGGAAAATCGGCCACCGGCTCAGATAAAAAGCTCACGGCATGTGGATTGCCCATAGACACAAAGGAGAGATTAAGATATGTCCCTTTAACCGTCAACTCGAAGTCTAAGATAGACTTTATGTCTACTACATCCCGTCCCTTTTTGGTTTCACTCAGCAAAACAGGTATCTCACCGGCTGCAAACCTGGGCCGCCCCATGTTCACCCTAGCATGAGTAACCTTACCTGCCGATATCGACGCCTGAATCGTCCGGATACCCGACATCGTTTCTACCGTCAGGTCGGGACCGCTGACCAGCCGTCCATCTATAGCATATTTGGCAAAGCACCTTAGACCGTTGCCACTTACTTCCGCTTCCGAGCCATCGGGATTAAAAAGTCGCATTTTCAAGTCGGCCCTATTTGAATTTGCCACTATGATAAGACCATCGGCTCCGGCGCCGAAGTATCTATGGCATATTTCGCGAGCCAATTTTGCCCAATCGCGTTCCATAGCGCGAGCATCCACGAAGATAAAATCGTTTCCGGTAGCTTGCAATTTAGCAAAGTTCACCGTTGGCTCACCTGTTGGTCCCACTCGATAGAAACAAGTTAACTAGGGTGGTGGCCTCTTTGAACGGGTCTCTGGATTCGTTGAGCCAGTGTATTCTGGGGTCACCAAGCTTAAACCAGGCGTATTGGTGTCGGGCAAGATGATGCGTATCCCTCTTAATCTGTTCAATAGCCGTTTTCAACTCTATTTTCCCTTCCAAGAACATTGCTATCTGTTTATAGCCTATTCCGGACATAGAAGGCAAATCTAAACTATAGCCACGTGCTATCAAAGCCTGTACCTCGTCGATCAGACCTGTTTTGACCATCTGGTCGACTCTGAGATCAATTCTACGGTATAGCTCCGGGCGCGGAGCAGTTAGGCCTATAATTAATGTTTCAAATGGCGGCCGTTGCTTTTGCCATTGTTCGGACACAGGCCGCCCCGTTTTCTGGTATATCTCCAGCGCTCTGATAATGCGCCGTAAGTTGCCAGGCATTATCTTGGTTGCAGCTAAGGGATCAACTCTCTGAAGTTCTTGAAACAGAGCGTAGCTGCCATTTCTTTCAGCCTTATGCTCGAGTTTCGTCCGAAACTCTGAATTTGGAGGCACCGACGGTATTTCCCAGCCTTCTAATATGGACCATACATACAAGCCACTACCGCCAACTATGAAAGGGAGCTTTTTGCGGTTAATAATATCGTCGATCGCTTCCAAAGCCAGCTTCTGATATTGAGCCAGGCTGAATAATTCGTCCGGGTTAATCAAGTCAATAATGTGATGTCTGATAAGTGCCAGGTCATCAAGGCCTGGTTTCGCAGTGCCGATATCCATGTACCGGTAGACCTGGCGGCTGTCCGCATTTATTATTTCGCCATCGAAATTTCTGGCTAGGTGTAAGGCAAGTTGACTTTTGCCCGTTGCCGTGGGGCCAATGACAGCAACCAGGCGTTTCATTGGGTTGATTTTTGTCTGGCTGTTTGTTGGATAATGCTCAAAAAGTCAGCAGCTTTAAGACTGGCACCGCCGACAAGAGCGCCATCGATATCCAGTTCTGAAACGAACTCAGTAATGTTGCTTCCGGTTACACTCCCGCCGTAAAGTATGCGAACTTGTTCAGCAATCTTATCGCTCCATAAGCCAGTTAATGTGCGTCGAATTAAGCCGATAGTAGCATTCGCCTGTTCCCCTGTGGCTGCTTTGCCCGTGCCGATGGCCCAGATAGGCTCATAGGCGACCACAAGTTGGCTGGTAGCTGCTATCCCGGACAGACCTGCTTTTATCTGCTTGGTAATTACCTCTTGAGTCTGATCCGCCTCATTTTGTTTCAGGTTTTCTCCCACACAGACAATTGGATTGAGGTTCGACTCCAGTGCTTTTTGTATTTTTTTATTGATTATTTCGTCCGTCTCGCCAAAATATTGCCGACGTTCAGAATGTCCTAAAATTACGTAATCACACAGGCCTGTAATCATCGCCGGCGATATCTCACCGGTATAGGCACCTTTATCCTCAAAATACATATTTTGAGCTCCGAGTTCAATGGAGCTGCTCTTTAACAGTTCCTTTACTGCATACAATGATACAAAAGGCGGGCATAGCACAGTTTCCACCGGTTCTTTCTCATCAAGTCCATTTAAAATAGCCCGAGCCAGGTTTATAGCCTCTTCCACTGTAGTATTCATTTTCCAGTTGCCGGCAATTAATGGCTTTCTCACAATTAAGCTCCAAATTTTGTTAGTTTAAGGGCATTGGCCATGGCTAGAGTCATTATATCAGTAGAATGAAGCCGACCTAGACCACCTGTAACACAGGCGGACTCAGAAAACTCCTTGGCACTATCAGGACGGCACCACTGCGAGTATAACATCACCGGTACCGGATGCCAGCTGTGCATTTTCAGCATGGCCGGCGTGGAATGGTCGCCCGTAATAACGATAACGTCAGGTTTTAGATTCAATAACAGAGGCATAGCTGAATCTACCTCTTCGATTACCTTAACCTTTCTTGGAAAGTCTCCATCCTCACCGGCAGTGTCGGCATGTTTAACATGAATATAGAAGAAATCGTGCTGTGCAAAGCAATCGGACAATACTTTTAGTTCTTCGCGGAAACCGCCATCGACACTATATATCTTCATTCCCAGTAATTTGGCTAAGCCTTTATACATGGGATAAACTGCAATTGCTGCCGGCGTTAATTTGTATATCTCATTCATGCTTGGAATATCAGGCAATTTGGAGAATCCACGAAGTAAAATCATATTGGCAGGATGATGTTCCGATAGAATTTTACGTGCTTCCTTGACAAAGCTGTTTATTAACTTTGCCGTTTGTTCCGCTTCCGATGATGTAGCTACTGCCGGCTTGGGGGCAACTCCAAGCCGTTGAGGATCAGTGTCTTCCACGTTCGGCGATAATGTTTTGCTTCGGAGCACCAGCATGAATCTGTGCTCTCTGACCGGCCAGACAAAGAGATCTGCGCCTTCCAGTTTAATTTTACTCAGGAGCTTACATAGCTCGGTACATTTTTCTGTCGTAATCCGCCCAGCTCTACGGTCGGTTATCAAACCTGAATCATCTACTGTACAAAAATTACCCCTGGCAGCTACATCGTTTTTCGTTAAATCGAAGCCGATTCCCAGTGCTTCGAGAACGCCGCGACCTATGGTAAATTCCAAGGGATTGTAGCCGAACAGTGCCAGATGCCCGGGTCCGCTTCCAGGCGTGATACCCGGCCCCACCGGATCAATCAGTCCACAAATGCTTTTTTGGGCCAGCTCATTAATGTACGGCTTGCGGGCAATTTCGAGTTCGGTCAGACCCGAACTGACTTCCGGTAGTCCACCCAAACCGTCAATAACCAGCATTACGATTTTAGAGGGAGTAATGATGCTGATTTCTTCAATTACGTTTATTGGTATCATTTCTCATTTGTCCTGCAAAACGGCGACCCCTGGAAGCGTTTTCCCTTCTAAAAACTGCAAGCTCGCACCCCCTCCTGTAGAGACATGGCTCATTCTATCAGCCAGATTCATCTTCTCAACGATCTCTGCTGTAGAGCCCCCGCCAACAATAGTGGTCGCCTTCAAACCAGCCAACAGTGCAGCCATGGCTTTTGTACCCGCCGAGAATTGCTCTATCTCGTATATGCCCATTGGTCCGTTCCAAAAAACGGTCTTACAGGGCGTTATTTGTTTAGAAAATATCTCAACGGTCTTGGGGCCGATATCCACAATACTCTTATTTTCGGTTATATTCGTTATGTCAACGGTTTGTCCCGTGGCGTCCCTGCTTTCGCTGTCGGCTACCACTACATCTACGGGTAAAAGCAACGATACGTTCTTCTGATTGGCGGCATCCATCAATTCCTGCGCCAGGCCTAGCTTATCGGATTCTAATAATGAAACTCCAACCGAGTAACCTTGTGCCTTAAGAAAAGTGGCCGCCATACCCCCACCGATAAGCAGCTTATCGACCATGTTTAATATGTTTTGGATCAGTCCGATTTTATCGCTAACCTTGGCACCCCCAAGTAGCGCGGCGAACGGATGCTCAGGATGGCTTAAAATTCCCCCCAGCCTTGTAAGTTCCTTCTCCATTAATAAGCCGGCCACCGCTGGAAGATATTTAGCTACACCCACTGTCGAAGCATGCGCCCGGTGAGCTGTGCCAAAAGCATCGTCAACATAAATATCTGCCAGCTTGGCTAAAGCCTGAGCAAAAGAAGGGTCATTGGCCTCTTCTTCAGCATGAAACCGCACGTTCTCCAGTAGTAGAATGTCTCCCCGTTTAAGATTATTTACTGCCTTTTCCACATCGCTGCCTATACAATCCGGGACGGTTGCTACAGGTAGCTTAACTAGCTCAGAAAGTCGCTTGGATATCGGGGCTAGTCGCAGTCCTTCAACCACTTTACCTTCAGGACGTCCCAGGTGCGAACACAGTATTACTTTTGCCTTATGTTGGACTAGATATTTTATCGTTGGCAGCACAGCCCGAATTCGGCTATCATCGCTAATCTGACCGGTATTTACATCTAGCGGAACATTAAAATCCACCCTGACCAAGACCTTCTGATCCTGAACGTCAACGTCTCTAATGGTTTTTTTTGCCAACCTATTTCCTTGCTATTATTTCTTCCAGTTTCTCAACTATGTCCGAAGCGTCCTTTACCACCTCTCTCGACGTCTCGAATACGCTCTTTCCGAGGCGGTCAGCTTCAGCTATTTCGGGGTGATAGTTGATAAAACCGAGCACCTCGAAATCGGGCAAGCTGTCAGTTATAAACCGGCGTTCGCCGTCGTCATGGGTTTTCGAGCCGACAACATAACACTTTTGCACACCGAGGTCCATTGCTAAATGTTGAATGGCTCTGGCCGTTTGAAAACTACGTTGGCCGGGTTCAACAACTACGATGAAAGCATCTACAGCCTTTGCGGTTCCACGCCCTAGATTCTCTACGCCAGCATCCATATCCATTACTACAACCTCGGACCTGCTTAAAACCAAATGGCTTAATAAACTTTTAAGCAAGGCTCCTTCAGGGCACAAGCACCCACCGCCTCCGCGTTTAACGGTCCCCATGACCAAAAGCTTTATTCCGTTTTTTTGAATTGAATAACGTTCAGGTATATCGTCAACCTTTGGATTAAGTTTGAAGAAAGTACCCATGCTACCTGATTTGACTCCCGTGCGTTCTTCTATCAACTCACGAAGCTCGGCAATTGGCTTAATATTCTGTGATTCTTCGGAGCTAAAACCTAATGCCGCAGCCAGATTGGCATCCGGATTGGCATCAATAGCTATGACTTTTTTGCCCTTATTTGAATATATCCAAGCTATAAGGCTAGTCAGTGTGGTTTTGCCTACACCACCTTTACCAGTAATAGCCAGCTTCATAACTTACCACGAGACTTATAAGAGGTATTTTCGAAAGCCTGCCCGCACCATGGGCTATGCCCTTACCGCATTGAACCTAATTCGAGTATATCCGAAGGTCGGGACAAAATCAAGACTTTTACAATTTCATAAACCAGTTCTCAAGCTGATTAGCGCAATGTTATAATAGGCCCGTGCGCGTTTCAATTATTGGTTTAGGACTTATAGGAGGCTCAATAGGGCTCGCCCTGAAAAAAGCTAACTGGAGACAGGCAGAGATAATCGGTTATGCCCGACGTCGGGAGACGGCATCTCTGGCAAAAAAAGTCGGTGCCGTCGATAGAGCGGACTTAGACCTTGCCAGCACAGTTAAAAAGGCTGACGTGGTAATCATATGCACTCCCGTGCTGACTGTAAAAGAAATTTTTACACAAATTGCTCCACATCTAATGGATGGTTGTATCGTCACGGATACAGCCAGTACCAAACTGGAAGTCATGAGGTGGGCAGAGCAATTATTACCGCCCAAGACGGACTTTGTAGGCGGTCATCCAATGGCCGGCAAAGAAATTTCAAGTATAAAAGCTGCCGCATCTGACCTTTTCTTCAATTGCACCTACTGCCTCACTCCCCTCCCGAAAACAGGCGTTTCAGCCATTCATGTAGTAGAAGATATGGTTGGAGCATTGGGCGCGAGGTCTCTTATTATTGAAGCCGAAGAACATGACAGGCTGGTAGCCGGTATCAGCCACTTGCCGCTACTATTGTCGATAGCTTTGGTTTTGACGACCACCGAAAACCCGTCATGGCCAAAAATGTCACTATTAGCGGCCAGCGGATACCGAGACCTTACCCGGTTGGCTTCGGGAAATCCCGAAATTAGCGCACATATTCTGCTTAGCAATCAGGCGGCTATTATTTCCTGGATTGACGCATTCATTGAGGAGCTTCAAAAATTGCGAAA
This sequence comes from uncultured Dehalococcoidales bacterium, assembly GCA_964548415.1. Taxonomy (GTDB): domain Bacteria; phylum Chloroflexota; class Dehalococcoidia; order GIF9; family UBA5629; genus 9FT-COMBO-48-23. The sequence goes on from CAZJQG010000039.1 coordinate 15,270, forward strand.
ATTGGTTGGAGACGGGAGCGAGGATATGAAACAGGTGCTGGAAATAGCCAATCAGGCGAGGCAAAAATGGCTGGAAAAGCGCTGTTGAAAAACATTGCCGCTCCCAAACAGTTGGCAGGCGAAATATCGGTACCCGGTGATAAATCTATATCACATCGAGCTCTTATTCTCAGTAGCCTGGCAGTCGGCAGAAGCCAGTTGACAAATTTGTCACCTGGAAAGGATTGTCTTTCAACCATGAATTGCCTAAAAGCACTCGGGGTGAAGCTGACCGGTCAAAGCGGAAGTGCACCAACCGTGCACATTAACGGAGTCGGAAATGGCGGCTTAACCGAGCCTGATAATATCCTGAATGCAGGCAACAGCGGCACCACGATACGTCTGCTCTCGGGCGTGCTAGCGGCACAGCCTTTTCTTTCTATTTTAACCGGCGACCGTTCACTACGGTCAAGGCCTATGAAACGCCTGATTGAGCCATTAAGCGCCATGGGGGCTGATATACACGGGCGCGATAACGATTCACTGGCGCCACTGGTAATCAAAGGTAAGAAACTACACGGAATAGACTACACGCTGAGAATACCAAGCGCCCAGATTAAATCGGCGATTCTACTAGCTGGCCTGTTCGCTGTTGGTATAACTGTGTTGAAACAACTTCAAGTATCCCGGGACCACACCGAGAAACTGCTCAAACTCATGGGTGCCGAACTTCAAACCGACGGCAGAAATATTTCGTTAACTTCCCTGAAAACTCAATTAACCTCGTTGAATTTGCACATACCAGGAGACATCAGCTCGGCGGCTTACTGGATGGTGGCCGGAGCTATCCATCCAAACGCCAATATTAAAATTACCAATTGCGGCGTCAATCCGACCAGAACAGGTATCATTGACGTATTAATGGCCATGGGAGCCCGACTTAAATTAGAAAACCAGGCGATTGCGGGCAACGAGCCGGTAGCCGAACTGCATGTAGAATCCAGCCGTCTAAAAGGAATTGAAATCGGGGGCGAATTGATACCCAGACTAATCGACGAAATACCTCTGCTGGCCGTGGCTGCCTGTGTCGCCGAGGGTAAGACCATCATTAGAGACGCCAGAGAACTACGGGTCAAGGAATCCGATAGGATTGACTCGACAATCAAGGAGCTTCGCCGTCTTGGTGCCAGAATAGAAGAATTACCCGATGGAATGGTTATCCATGGCGGGACTAGCCTACTGGGCAACGAGGTACAAAGTCACGGCGACCACAGACTGGCGATGAGCCTGGCCGTGGCCGGTCTGGTCGCCCGCGGGAAGACATCAATTCAGAACGCAGGAGTTGTCGAAATATCAAATCCGAATTTCTGGGGGGAACTCAGCCAGCTCACCCAGAACTAAAAAGTTAGTAAATACGTTATTTCGAAACAGGTAATATACATGGCCTATGAAAGAAGAAAAACAACTCGGAATTCACATTCAATACTGATCGTTATTTCAGGTCCATCCGGTGTGGGTAAAGACGCTACACTGACTACAATGAAAAAAGCTGGTCTTCCCTATCACTACGTTTCAACCGCCACTACCAGACCCAAGCGCCCCACGGAGCAAGACGGCGTTGACTATTGGTTCATATCTGAGGATGAATTCCAGAGGATGATAAGAAAGAACCAGTTACTCGAGTGGGCAACGGTTTACGGCAACCATTATGGGGTTCCCAAAAACCAAATAACTAAGGCTTTTAAACAGGGCAAGGATGTAATCATCAAAGTTGACGTGCAGGGAGCGGAAACTATTAAACGAATCGTACCGGACGCAGTATTGATTTTCCTTATGCCGCCGTCATTTGAAGAGTTGACAAATCGGCTCAGGCAAAGATATGGGATGTCTTCAGAGGAGCTGGATATTCGACTTGGCAAGGCTAAAGAGGAAATGGAACGGGTGCCGATTTTTAATTACGCCATTACCAGCTACACCGACAATTTAGATCGTACGGTAGCGGAAATTAACACTGCCATAGCAGCTGAGAAAAAACGGGCCAAGCCAAGAGTAGTGAATATATAGAACCCTCGGCAAGGCACCGACATCACCGCCTAGTCTTGTTTCAACAAGGATAGAATCCGGCTTTCCTTTTCTCGCATTACCCGTGCATCCTCAGGCAACTTATGGTCATAGCCCAGCAGATGCAGGATTCCGTGGATTACTAGAAGCGCCATCTCCTGTGAAATACTGTGGCCACGCTCACGGGCTTGTTTTTCAGCTTGTGGATAGGAGATTATTACCTCACCAAGATGATTAGCGCCATCCGGGGCATTAATAAACCTCTCTTCAGGCTTTTCACCTTCTGAGACAGTCGTTTGGAAACTCAGTACATCGGTTGGCTCGTTTTCGCCGCGGTATTTTCTGTTTAGCTTCTGGATTGTTTTATTATCTGTAATGAGCAATCCAATTTCCACAGTCGAGGCCGTTCTCTCGGCTTCGAGGATTTCTCGGACTATTGATTTGAGCCAGCTCTTATCAAGGTCATTGGCAATATTACGCTTCAACTTTATATTAATCTCTGGCTCTTTCATCAATGTTATCCCCGTAAAGCATCATATCAGAATACCGTGTTCTCATAAAGACCTGGTTGCTAAATCCAGTTGAAAGGAATAAAAAAACTGTGCTATATTGACCGAGTTACTCACTGGAGGGATCGCATAGTGGTCTAGTGCGGCCGCCTGCTAAGCGGTTGCTCCGAGA
>CAZJQG010000040.1:0-16781 GCA_964548415.1 uncultured Dehalococcoidales bacterium
GCTACCAAGAAAATCCAAAGCCTCCGGTTTTTATGCCGGGGGCTTTTCATATTATAGGTAAAATAAAACCACATTAAATTTCATATACTGCTAAAGTATGCGTCTATCCAACTTGCACTTACTGTGCTATTATGCTTACGTATAGGTCCAACTAATATGTTGTACCCTTCGAAAACTATAAGAGTTGGTAACTAGAAATGAATATATTCATTTCCTATTCCAAGGACAATATATCTTTCGCAGAAAAATTGAAAAATGACCTTTCCAGGCAAGATCTGCGGGTGATATCAAGGCAAGACATAATCCAACCTGGTGATTTCGTACCAGACAAACTAATAGAAGGGATTAATAAAGCAGATGCTTGCATCATAATCTTATCGAGACGAAGTTCTGATGACAAATTACTTCAAGACGAACTTATTCTTGCAGTCTCTGCGAATCTACGGGGAAGATTAAAGGGAATTATACCTGTAGTTACAGATAAACATGTAAATGTTCCCTATTTACTCAAGGAAACGTCATACATCGATTTTTCTAATAAATCTGAATATCAAGAAATGTTTCAGTCACTAATAAAATCTTTACAAATTCTTTCGAGAATATCACCTAAAAATACAAAGAAAGCGGAAAAAAGACAGTGGGAGTATATCCTTACGTCAAAGATGGCACTAGAAGCGCAGCAAAATGAACTGCAAGCTCGCATTTATGCGCAGCGCCTGCGTATTTTTAGCATTGTAGCAATGGTTATTGGTATCCTAGGTTTGCTAGCAATTGGCTTTATCAGTCTATTTCTTGGAAGCGAATCATTAAGACGATGGTTATTGGCTCTTGCCATCTTATATATCAGTCTCGCAATTATAGCCATCGCGTTTGTGGTAAGAAGACTAATTATATACTTTCAACAAAAACGCGCCGCAAAAAAGTAAAATGGTAAGCCAAACCTCAAAACAAATCGCATTGCAGAGGGCCTTGGAAAATATCAGGCAGGAGCGCGAAATATTTGATATGAATAAGCGACATGCAAATCTTGTTTTTTTACTTCGCTACTTTATATGTTGGACAGCAATTGCGATCATTATCACCTTATTTATTGGAAGCATATATATTTTATGGAACTCCTCTAACTTCCTCGAAAAAATAGTTAATGCTGCCATTGGAGCTTTATTTGCGGATATATTAGGGCTGGCCGCCAGCATCTGGAAAATAATTTTGAGCCCCAGCTTTGTCAGTAAATTGAAGCCCACCACAAAACCCTAATAGAGCCAAATAGGTATAAAGAGCTTATGAGATTCTTTGGCTCACGTCTCCGTCAAATACCAAATTTCTTACTTCTTTCCTCTCCCTGAACCACATGTCTATACAATTTCGATTTAACTTTTTCCTCACATGGTCAATAATCATCGGATGGAGACAAAATAGCAAACAGGAAAATATACACTAATTGAAGTGAGACACTTGATTTTTTATAAAATTTTCAAATTCTAACTTTAGATCCTTTACAGTTACTCCACAATCAAAATGCTGATAAGCAAACTTAACCAACAGCCGTAACGTTGCAGGAGAAAACCGATTATTAAGAGATATTTCCGGCTTAGCCGAATATTTCCGTAAACGGTATCCAGCAAATGTTGGTTCATAGACATCGACATCATCGATAATAGCACCCTGAAAGACTGTCTTTCCTGTAACCTTCGATATTTCTGTACCAGGGAACGGCATAACTGGGAAAAAGGCAACATCCTTAAGCCCAGAATTTTTCAAATCCAGAGAATAATTTATTGTATCGGCAATTTGGGCATAACTCTCCTCAGGAAAACCAAGCATGAAAAACGCCTTCGTAAAAATTCCTTGTTTGCTTATTAACGAAATGGTATCTAAGGTTTTTCCCAGATCAAGATTCTTTCTAATATATTTTTGAATCTCTTGGTTCCCGCTTTCAACGCCAAGGTCAACTTCGAAACAGCCCGTTTTTGACATCATCTCAATGGTAGTTTGGTCCAATAGATCAGCTCGAACCTGACATTTCCATTTCGCCGACCAACCTTCTTCAGCACTCATAGTGCAAAAGTCTCTAATATGTTTTCCATTTTCGTGAGAAAAGTTGTCGTCGACAACTTGTATTTCATCCGGTTTATATCGAATCAGCAAGTCATTAACCTGCGAACGAATCACTTCATTTGGGATCTGACGTACTGACTTTCCCCAAAACTCTGGTACAGAGCAATAGATACAGCGGAAGACGCATCCGCGAGACGCATGAATGTAGATTCGTTTTTTAATCGCGAAATATCGGTCAATAGGCAGGAGAGCTAAACAGGGTAGGGGCATAAGAGCTAAATCCACAAAATCAGTGTTTATTCGCCCCGATATCTTATTATCTTGCCGAAAAAACACACCTGGAATGTCGACTGGTGGATGGTCTTGTCTCTTAAATAATGATCTTATGAGATTTAAGAAAGGTATTTCACCTTCTCCAACTACAACATAGTCAATATTTCCAGTCGATAGTGTATGTTCGATTGCTAGAGAAGCATGGGGCCCTCCGCAGACAGTAATTAGGTCGGCGCGAAGCCTTTTTATATAGGCTGCTATCTTGTGCACAATGTGGATGTTGGGTGACGAACAGTTAAAACCTATTACTCGCGGTAATATGGTTCCCGAAAATATTCGATCGACTGTATCAAAGACACCTAAATTCTCAGCGTAAGCGTCAAGTATATTAACTGAGTAACCATTCTGCTTCAAATATGACGCTACACATACCAGTCCTAATGGCATATTGTGATCGTAAGTAAGATAATCCACGCCGGGATAAGGCCTCATAGCAGAAGGCGTGTTGATTAGCAGTATTTCATCGATTACTTGTTTATTCATGAAAAACCGTAACGATCTGCCAGAACCGACTCCATTGAGAAACCAAGGCTATCAGACCCATTTTCCACAACCTAGCACTCTTTATGTGACAATATATCTCTAACCCCTAACCTGGATCCAAGTACTGGAGATTAATCCTATTGGAACTCTATTACTATAGCGATCGCCGTAGCGATTTCCTCTAGTACGGATACCTGAATCTCACCCATCTTATTTACGAAACGTTCATAGCTAACGCATCTTAACTGGAGCGCATCGGCAGCCGAATCATGGTCTAGCCCATTATTACTATCAGCAACTATTTTGACCATCCATTGGGCATTGTAAAATCTTTCCTGCCAGGTTGTGAGAGGTACGACCAGCTTCGTTTTGAGTGGATTAAAAGAATCTGTGCTTATAACAACTGCCGGACGTAGCTTCTGTATTTCATCTCCTTTTGTTGGATTAAATTCCACACGCCAGACTTCACCACGTAGAGGAATTATTGTTGACTGCTGCTGAATACCTTTAGTAGTCACTGATTTCTTCCTCTGTGGTTAATAATTCCGCTTCCTTTTCATAATATCCGGATAGCAGCTTCACTTGTTCAGATATCTCTTTCCTCCGTTGTTCAATCGGAAGTCTTAGAAAAGCACGTCGCTGTTCGATATTGGTGCGCTGTTGGACCTCCATAGTTGCTCCTAACATCCGCTCTGCTTCCTCTCGGCTAATCGCACCTTCTCCAACTAAACGCGAAAGATTTCTTTTAAGCCACTGGGGGATTTCTTGCGGTAACTCATCAGGCTCCTGCTTCTTCCAACCCTGCTTTCCAATGTATATACACCATCGCCTGTAATAGGAATCATTAATAATGTCGAGATCACGCATTCTACGTAATAGAGCTTGAAGGCTTATGCCAAATTGTTTTTTAAGAATTAAAAGCTCCGAGATGTGAACGTAGGAACGTCTAAATCCTACTTCTTTTACCAAACGTTCAGCTGGAACTAAAAATGCCGACGCGAAACGGAAAGCAGCTTGTTCTTCATCAATAGTTGAAGGAATTTTCAGGACCGCATGTCCCAATTCGTGAGTCAAATTAAGTCGCTGCCGTTCGCCAGTAACGCCGTGACGCGTTACAAGGGCGCCAGCTATTGTCTTTCCTGAAACATCACGGGCTAATGCTGAAATCCCATCAAACTTTTCATCAGCTTCAATTGATAGAACACACAGTTGATGCTCCTCCAATGTACTTACCACATTACTTATTGGACTTACTCCAAGTTCCCAAAGCTTCCTAATTTCATTTGCATGCGTTTCGGTGTCTTCCAATGACGAGATAGAAAGTTGGTTCCATGGTAAAAAGTCCGATTTACCCTGTCCAATAAGGGTCTGCACCTTTATTCTATCTTCAAGACTTTGAGCTACAACACTTTTTACTCTGGCTTTCTCCCTGTCCGGTAAAGATGTCAATTTTCTATAGGCAATGAATTCAATAGAAATATTGGAAGGCACAAGAAAATAATTCGCTTTCACGCCCAAGGCTACACTCAATTTGGCCAATACAATTGGCGATGGTTGTATCTGATTTCTTTCGTATTTTGAAAGTGCTTGCTTTGTAACCATCCCCCCCATTTTCACTGCTAAAGCATCAAGGGTAAGATTCTGTGCTAACCGAAGTTGCATCAATCGTTCACCGATCATTATATTTTCCTAAATTATTGTTAGTTGACAATTATACATATGAAAATGATATTTGTCAACTAGATTGGACATTATCGCCGTCTCAGCGTCAAGCCTTTATTTGCATTAGTTTCCACATAGTAACTATTACACTTATTGTATATAGCTATTAGTTGACATGTGCCCACTTTTTGGCTTAGAATAGTGATGTGGAAAATATTCGAGTGCCAGTCACTTTGTATAGTGTATCTCAAGCCCTAACGTTCTTAGAGGCACATGGGCTTAAGAGGTCAGATACTTGGTTAAGAAAGCGCATGAAGACTGCCGGGCTAGAGATTTACAGAGTAGGCAAGACAGAATTCGTAATCGAAACAGACCTTTATAGACTCTCTTTATTGCCTAGGGTGAAGCCGGGTCCAAAAAAGAAAGAGAGAAAATAAATTTGTTGTCGATTGGAAAATTGAATCACAATAAACCGACGATATATTTTGTCGGTTTATCAGCAAAACCAAACTGTGACCATCTCTCTACGCAAACCAATACGGGGAGTGTTATTGAACAAATCATACACCACATTCCAGATATGACAAGTATTAAAACTAATCTTGTAAAGGATCCCCCTCTTGACCGGCGAGGTAACCTTCGCTATCCAAACTTCATGGAAATGGAACGGGGCTGGAATGATTTGTTATATGATATGACGGATATATCTCCTAACTTAATAGTAACACTTGGGCTACAGGTCTCTTTTTTCATACGAACAAAAATGGGTATTCAACCTGCTAAGCCTATATTACCCCCCGATTTTTCATCTCAGACATATTTATCACAATCCGCATCCTATTTACTTTCAGTACACCATCCATCTTTTGTCGTCGTATATAGAAGGAGTTACATAGAAAATTATGTTAATAGCGTAGTTCAATCAATTTTATCTATAGTTCTGACATGAGTCTTGGTAATTCAGATCTAAAATAGGCAACAGATAACAAATCAACCAGACACAACTAAAATATCGAATAATGCCTTAACTATAAAAAAATTTGGTTTCTGTACCATGGCGGTATAAATTGTAACGTAAAAATTATCATACACGCCTTATGACGATAGACCAACAATCCGCAAATCTAGGACTAAAATTTTACCCACACTAACAGGAATTAATTACGCAGCAGGTTTCATAAACAAGCTTTAACTTTTTGGTTAATTATAATTATCCTAAGTCACGGTGTAACCACATTGAACCCCGGGCTGAATTTATCCATCATGCCCATGAGCTCCAGCAGCTTCACGATGCTTCCGTCGATAGTAATATTTTTTGACTTATATTCATCTTGGAAGTTGGCAGCACCTATAAGTATCTGGGTGAGCGTGGCGCGCTGCATGGTCACGGTGACATCGGCTTTATCCGAAAGCTTGCCGGACGTGTAAGTCAGGGCCGAGTTCTGGAGATTGAGGACATACTTCTCGCCGGTGTCGGGGAAGTCCCAGTTGATGACAATACGTTTGCCCTCGGCTTTGGGCCCGTTGAGGAGGATGCCCATCAAATCGAAACACATGGGCATGGTCATGCCCTTAATCATATCCGCACCCGTGCCGCCGCCGACCGGCCTCTGGCTGACGCCGTTTCGCAGCTCGGAGGCGCCAACCAGGTAGGAATTCCTCCAGGGACCCGATTCGGCCTGATAGCCAAGCTGCTCCATGGCGGCGGCTTCCAGATTGCGCGCTTCCTGATTATCGGGGTAGGCAAAGACAACATTATTCATCACCTGCGCCACCCAGCGGTACTCGCCCCTGTCAAAGTCCTTTTTGGCCATGGCGATAACGGCCTCGGGACCGCCCATGTAGTCAACGTATTTCCTGCCGGCTTCGACCGGCGGCAAGGGGTCAAGGTTGGCGGGATTGCCATCGTAGAAGCCGAGATATCTCTGGTAAACGGCCGCTACATTATGTTTCAGCGTGCCGTAGTAATTACGGGTATACCACTGGCCGGCCAGGCTGTCCGGCAGTTTAATGGTCTCGGCAATCTCATAAGGTGTGTAGCCTTCGTTCAGCAATCTGAGCGTCTGGTCGTTCGTGTACTTATATAAATCGCGCTGCTGCTCGAGGAAGGTAATTATCTGCTCGTTGCCCCAGCGGGGCCAGTTGTGCTGGGCAAAAAGCACGTCCGTTTTATCACCGTAAAGCTCGATGGCCTGGTTGATGCAGTTGGCCCATTTATTGGCGTCTCTAACCTGTGCGCCGCGCAGGGTAAGTATGTTATGCACCAGCGGGCAGGCGATCTCGGCGCTGTCGAAGGCCCGGAACTGGGGAAAATATATGGTCATCTCGGTGGGCGCCTCGGTGCCGGAAACGATCTGGAATACCATCTCCACGCCGTCAATGGTCAGTGTCTCACCCGTAGCTTTGATTTCCTTGGTTGGAGCAATAATGGTGGCTATTCCATCGGATTCAGCTTTTCCCAGCCCTATATCAACCAGCCCCTTTTCGTTCCTGGGCAGATATACACCGTACATGTAGTCCGCGCGGCGGCTCATGGCGGTGCCGGCCATTACGTTCTCGCTTATGGCATAGTCAAAGAAACCCTGGGAGGCAATCACCTGGACGCCGTTGTTCTGCACATCTTCTTCGGAGATAACGCCCTTAACGCCGCCGAAATGGTCGAGATGGCTGTGGGTATAGATGACCGCGGCGACCGGCTTCTGGCCCCGCTGCTGGTAGTACAGGTCAAGCCCGGCTTTGGCAGTGGCGGGTGTGGACATCGGGTCAATGAGGATAATCTTGCTGTCTCCTTCTATTATGGTCATATTGGCAAGGTCGAGGCTTCTTATCTGGTAGATACGGTCGGTGACCTGGAACAGGCCGTTATTGAGGTTGAGCCGCGCCTGCCGCCACAGTATGGGATTGACGGTTGATGGCGTCTCCTCTTGCTTTTCGAACTCGAAATCGGCGATGGAAAAGGCGGTGCTGCCATCGGCGTTTTTAATCACACCGTCAGGCAGTGTGGCGATGAAGCCGCGCTGGGCGTCGGCGAAATCCTGCTCGTTGGAGAGGTCGAGGCCCCTGGTGGCTTCCCGATTGGCTTTTATGGTCCATTCTGAGGCGTCCTGCGGCACAGACGAGGGAGACGCGACGGCAGGAGGCTTCTCAATCCCCTCACAGGCGGAGAACAGGGGGAATATCATTATTATTAGTAATAGAAGAGTTACAAGTCCGGTTCCTGAACGTTTTATCGCATGCATTGAAATACCTCCCTGATTTTTGAATTATTAACCAAAATAAGCTTTCGAAATGGCTGTTAACTACTTCGCCTACATCAGTTTTCAGAGGCATCACTTTCTATTTATCGTTGTGAAAGTTAGCTTGCTCCGCTGTTTAAAGATAATGGCCAATAAAACACTCGAAACTGGCATGATTATATCCCACGCCACAAGCCCCCAATACATGATATTAATATTCAAATTCAGTATATATCCGATCACGCCGCCAATTCCCAGAACTCCATTTATGATGAAAAGCCATCGAACCGCATTCTCCAATCTCCCCGAATTGAAAACCCAGGCAGTAAACAATGTGGCTAATCCCATAAAGCCATAACCGAGGATCTCGATAGCAAACATCATGGACAAGGGGTCACTCATGTCGAATGGAACTGTATAGAGGCCCTGTCGTACCAGGGTCAACTGTATGAAGTAATTGAAACTTATGAGTACCGCATATCCGATTGCAAACAGCATTCCCAGGCGGCTAAAAATCTTTCTCTCTGCCGGGGCATATTCATGGATGCATACCATCAATATCATGAAGATCGGGACAAGTAATATTCCCGATATCAGCGATGGCGTTTTCCAGGCAGCAGTGGCTGTGATTCCGGAAAAGATTACTACAACGGTAAATGCAATCGCTGCCCAGAATCCCAATAATGAAATATTTGGCTGTTCATCAGCCATAGCGATATTTCCAGCCATATCGTAGGCAATCAGCACATAATAGTCAAGTAGTAATCGCCCGGAATTATGAGACGATTTACAGGGTCGCTTTGAATTTGACCGGTCAGAAAGTGGATAAACTGCAGATGCTGCCCTCGCAATTAGCAGACACGTAGAAGCAGTTGTTTCCATAGTACGTATCTGGGTGTATAATTCGGGTTAAGTAAACGGTATACAACTTAAAGCAGGTGTGTGGATCAGATGCAGCAATCGTATCAATGCCCTAAATGCGGTACCCCGGTTGTGTTCGGGGCCAGGTTTTGCGGCAACTGCGGCTCGCAGTTAAACTGGCCCAATCAACAGCAAACGCAGCCTCCCCCACCGTATTATCAGTATCCACCGCAGCAACAATGGCCCGGCGGATACCAGCAGCAACCGCCTTATGGATACCCGCAGCAACAACCGCCTTACGGATACCCGCAGCAGCAACCACCGAAGCAGCAATCGAGCGTATGGCCCATAGTTATTGTGTTGTTAATAGGAATCGCATTACTAATTGTTGGAGCTATTTATTTAGTAACGCCCAAGTAATCCTCTCGGTCATTGCTCACAAGCCTACAGCTAGCCGCTCATTTACCTTTTGTTTCCAGTAGCGCCTTCTCAAGTATGCCAGTTATATCTTCCGAATCGAAGGGCTTGATCAGATAAGGCCTACCTGTCGAAGCCAAAAAATCGTGTGTGTCTGCTGTCATCATGTCTCCGGTTATGAATATGATATTCTTAACCGAAGCAGGATGCTTCTTTTTCATTGTCTCGTACAATTCTCTGCCGCCCATTCCGGGCATTTTAAGGTCAACAAGAAGCAGCTGGTAAGTACCCTTTATCAGCTTACTTAAAGCGGCCTTACCATCGGATACCGCCTGCACTCGATAACCATCAGCTGAAAGAATGCGTGTCAGCATAGAACGAATTGCCGGTTCATCTTCTACAATAAGTAGACTGCCTTTCCGCTTCTGCCCGGGCTGGCGGCGAGTCTTCTTTTGAGGCTTCTCTTCGGTAACCGCTGGTGCGCTTTCGGCAATCGGCAGCTCAATGCTGAAGGTGGTTCCTTTGCCCAGGGCGCTTTCAACGTAAATATTGCCCCCGTGCTCCGTGATGATGCCGTGACAAACGCTTAAGCCAAGGCCTGAACCGCTGCCCGCCGGCTTGGTGGTGAAGAACGGGTCGAATATTCTATCTACATTCTGTGGAGAAATACCCGGTCCATTATCAGAAATTGATATTTTTACACAGTCGCTGTCAGCTGCTGTGTTTACCGTAATTTTACCCTTATGTTTCATCTCAGCTATGGCTTGCTGGGCGTTATTCATTATATTCAATACCACCTGCTGGAGCTGGTTATAATCAGCTGATATAAACGGCAGGCCGGCCGCCATCTTTGTGTACAGCTCGATATTGCTCGTCCTCAATTTGTAGGTTTCCAATTCGAGAGTCCGCTCCAAAAGCTCGTTTATATCGACAAGTGTCCTTTCCGGCTTATACTGGCGGGCAAAGCGCAGCAGGTTCTGGACTATTTTAACCGTCCTCTTGCTTTCCTCGTAAATTTTCTGAAGATCATCCGACACATCCTGCGGAATACCTTTTCTGTCTGTCAAAAGTTGGGCATAACCTATGATGCCCGTGAGCGGATTATTTATTTCGTGCGCGACACCGGCGACCAGTTCTCCAATCGAAGCCAGATTCGTATTGACAAGCGCCTGTTGCTCCGCTTTTTTACGCTCGGTGATGTCGGTTAAAAGGTTCAGCATAGCCGGCTTTCCCTCCCAGACAATGGAAACGGAACTTATTTCAGCCCATTTGATATTACCCGCTTTATCGGAAATCCTAAATTCAAAGGTGGGAAGCACCTCACCTTTTAAGCCCCTCAAGTATTGCTCCATCACCATGTCCTGGTCGTCGGTATGGATGATATCCGCAAACGGTATTGACATAAGTTCTTCTATTGAATAACCGCTGAGCTCAGCAGTCTTGGGATTGGCGAATTTAAGCATGTCGTCCTGAGCCACAACAATGGCCTCGTTAGCGTTTTCTACCAGCAAACGGTATCGTTCCTCTGATGTCTTCAGGGCTTCTTCTATTCGCTTTCGCCCGGTGATGTCACGAACGATCGCCCACATGCCGGTGGGACCGCCAGCCTCGTCAGTCAATAAAAAAGTGCGCAGCTCAACCGGGAAGACCACTCCGTCTTTCCGCCGGTATTCCTTCTCATAGATATCAGAGTAGCCCCTCTTATTTACCTGCTCCTCAACAATCTTCGATTCCAGAGCATGCCATTTCTCTGGCGTTAGGGCGAGATAGCTAATTTTATTTAGTTCTGCATCAGAATAGCCCACCATTTGCCTGAAGGCTTTGTTAAACTCAATTATTTTACCGGCCGTATCAATGGCGACAAAGGCATCGGTCGTGGTGTCAAACAGGCGGTGGTATTTCTCTTCGGCCTTTCTGACCTGTACGGTCCGCGTTTGGACCTCCTTCTCAAGATAATCCTTGTACTTCTCTATGTCCTTCTCTGTCCTGAACAGATCCTCAAAGGACAGCAGGCGTTCCTTGGCTTTCTGAACCATCTCCCGGCCGGCCACAGCCACGTGACCAAGCAGCCTGACCAGGAGTATATTCCGGCCATCCAGGTGAATTGCACCGGCCTCGAACGTGGCTGCGTCCCCTGAGTCAAGTGTTTCTTCCCATACTTCAGACCACAATATCCGACCGGCTTCCTGCTTGCTCCAAAATTCCACGGCATCGATAACAAAATTGCCCAGAAATGACAGCTCATCCTCTATAGTTAACGTTTTCCCATCTATCTTTACATCACGGTATAAACGTCCACACCAATACGGCGCCTCACCTAAAATATTGAATGTACGGGCGCCGGTCTGCTCCAGGACTGCAATGTCAAGCGCTGTAAGAAGTCTGACTGGTAGAGAAGTATCCATTGGCTGAAGACCCTACGTACCTATCTGGAGTATTTTTCTGGCCAGTACCTCAAAGGCGTCGTTCACGCTCATACCCGTTTTGGCGCTCGTCCTGATTACATCCCAACCGTTCTGAATCAAATCAGCAATCGTGGATTCAGCAATATCCCATTTTCCTGCAAGGTCCCATTTGTTCAGCAGCAGCACACACGGTACCTTGCCCACAACATCCTGTGCTATCTCATGTATGTGCAAGGCCGCATCGAGCGTATTGGTGCGCGTCTTATCCGCTACCAACAGGTAGCCAGAGGCGCCGCGCAAATAAAAAGTCCGGATTTTATTATATTCGTCATTGCCCGCCAGGTCCCATAAAATTAGATTCACCGTCCGGCCGTCAACGGTAACCACTTTCTTGTCAACCTTCACGCCAATCGTCGCCTGGTATTTGTCGGAGAAAATATCCTCCACATAACGCCTTACCAGGCTGGTCTTGCCCACGGCAAAGGCGCCGAGCATGCATATCTTCTTCCTTACCATGCCGACTCCTTGCCCGAAACTTTCATATTTACCTCTGGTTGACAACCGCGGTCATCGGATAGCCGGGGACATAAAAACTCCGGCTAAGATAATCAATAAACAGACTACACCGGCAGCCACAATCCACCATATTAGAGACGGCTCCCGGTGTTTTTTATTTGGTTTGGCCTTTTTGGGAGCGGCTACCACAGCTGCCGCGGCTGATTTTTTCGCCTCGCGTTTGGCCTCGACCAGACAATCCTCGAGGTTATATCTGCTGGCTTCAAAAGGTGTAGCGTCTCCCTTAAACGATTGCAGCACCTGGCTTTGCTCAAACTCAATTTTCTCCAGAGCATCCTCCAGTTTACCCCTGTACTCCTGTGGCGGATTTCCCTGTATCACGGCGGCCAGCGCAGCTTGTGAACCCTGCTCAATCCACACAGTGAAATCCCCGACATTCAAGCTCTGCAGCAACTGATCTCCTTTAACATCGAATGAGTCACGCACAAAGTCTTGAATAGCCGTCAGCATTCCGGAAACCATATCCGGGTCTTTAACCACCGCTGATGGAGCTGCCACGTGCTGAAGTACCAGCCCGGTTTCCCTGTGGATGAGGAAAATTTGCTCCACCCGGTAGATGAGCGTGTGCAGTAGAACAACTTCGGCAAAAGGTTTCCCGGTGCGTATAGATTCCCATCTCCATTTCAAACCCTTCCAGGATAAAGCCGAGGTTAGAGTTTCGTTTAGAGACTGGACCATGGCACGGATTGATTCTGAAATGGCCTTCCTTATTGCCGGCCCAATGACGGGAAAGATGGCATCCGCCAGAAACTTGGGGTCTCTCCTGACAGAGTCTTTGATGGTCTGCTCTATTGTCGGCAAAAGAGCCTGAGCCAGCTTTTTATCCCTGGACGCCCTGATAACAATGGCTTCGGCAAGCACGCGGCTGATTTCATCGGCACGTATACCCGGGTCATCCAGCCGCTTCTTGAGTTTGGCCAGGTCTAATTGCTCGGGACTTAAGAGCAGCGAACGCAGATCGGCTAAATCGTTCCCGGTACGGGTGGGACTTTTGCCTCGCCGGCCGGACTCATTCACGGCTTGAATCCCCCACATCAGCCACATTCAGGTCGTGACTTAGTTTTACAACCTTTTCCAGGAGCTTTGAGACGGCGGCCTTGTCCACCTTTCCTTGGCTAAGTCCCTGTATGTCATTGTTCAGGTTAGACACATTCTTAGCCAGCGATTTGTCAAACTCATCTTTCAGCGCGTCGAGTTTCCTGGCGGTATCACTGCTTAAATCGGTCACATTCTTGAGCAGCAACTCTTCAAGGCGGGCGAACCTCTGGTCATACTCGTCTCGTAGGGCGCCGAGCTTTTTGGTAGTATCATTGCCTAAATCGGATATATTTTTGACCAGTAGTTCTTCAAGGCGGGCGAACCTCTGGTCATATTCTTCTCTGAGTCCGCTAATCTTTTTCGTAATATCATTGCTTAAATCGGATGTACTTTTGACCAGAAGCTCTTCCAGGCGGTTGAACCTTCTATCGTACTCTTCTCTTTGCGCACCAAAAAGGATTTCCCTTACCCCGTCAACCCTACCCTGGTCTTCTGCATTTGTGGCTGGTTCTGCAGTGTCCCGCTCCGCACTGCCCTGGCCCTTTGGTTCCGAACCTCTTTTTCGGGTCTGTTTTACATCTTCCCTCACCGCCATCTTGCCATCGCCTCCTCTCGCCATATTAGAACTGACTTGAATTCGACTTATCTTATTTTATGTGAAGTTCGAGCACTTAAATAGTCTATTACCCCGATATTATCATTGTCAATACGTCGCAGTGTTACTTTATTCCCACCGGCAGTTGCCAGTATGTTCCATGAAGACAAGACGAAAACACCGCTTGAGGGGGAGGAAAAGCGCTGGCTACGGTATGCCCCTGGAAAGACGAGAGGGTATTTTGGTTCAGGGGATTAAGACCAACATAGAGGTTTACGGTTTGAACGCGGGCGGATAACCGTGAAATTCACCCGGGTCACCTTCGCCTAAAAAGACATCCTCGATTTTTACATTAAAAAGGTTGGCGATGCGGAAAGCCAGTGGCAGCGAAGGGTCGTATTTACCGTTCTCAATAGAGACGACCGTTTGCCTGGTCACGCGTAATTGAGCGGCCAGCGACTCCTGGGTGAAGTCGTGCATAGCGCGAAAGACCTTCAGCCTGTTCTTCATCTACGGCAGCCTACAACTTCCGGCTGTAATAGGCATAAAAACCTATGTGCAGCAGCAGTGCCACACAGATAAAATAGCCCATGGTGGTACCGAAGAAAACAACGTTCTCCTGTAAGCGGCTATGGAAAAGGGCAATGCCCAATGAGGCAAGGGCTCCCAGTATAAGCACGCTGTAGAAGGATGCCGAAGCGGCTTTGCCGCTGATTTGCGATATCCTCTCGTCACGGACTATCTCTTTATTGCGGCGTTCCAGGATAAGCGCCACCACAATGCCGATAACCACCGCCGCCAGTGCGATTAGCGGCGTTTCCGTAGCAATGGCAACTGCCACCGCAACGCCCAGCACGCCGGCTATAATCCACTTGTAAATTCGATACCTGCTGATTTGCATTCAAAAGCCTCCTGTACAGTATATTATACTTAATGTATAGCACACTTTACATATATTGTCAAGTATTTCACTTGGCTTCGCTATGGACCTGTTCTGCGCCGTGGGGGTCGGGTTGCTATACAATCGTTGGCTGCATATCTGAAAGGCTGGGGTTAAATGAAAAACCAATGTCCAATACTATTATTGACGGCGCCGGACATCCCCATCTCCGGCGCGCTGGATATCTAACGGTAATTCAGGCTACTTTATTCTTCCGCAGGCCATTTAAAATGCATTCTTAGCTGCACAGGCTTTCTTTTAGCCGGCTGATTTTTCTTGCTTCTGGTACGGCTGACTCGCTGCCTGATATGAACGGGCCCATTGGAAGGGTAAAGCGCCTCATTGTCGTATCGTGCTCTCCACATTTTGCGCCTCCATCCTCGTTATAATAATTATCCGCCGCGCAACGTAAAATAGTCATAAAATTGACTGTGGAGAGGTTGCAAATTTATGAAATTTGGTGGAGCTACAAACCCTCTTAATCTCCTTTTACCAAAGCGAGAAATTACGCTCGGGCGGGCTCGGTTTGTATGGTACCCCGGCCACGCAGGAGAACGACGGCCAACACCAGCACCCACAGCATCGGGGCATAGACGATTATGCGCTCGAAGGCTCCCATCCACGGGGTCGGCCCGGTGTCGATCCGGGTAGCCAGCATACCCGTGAGGGCGCCAAAGCCATACATAAGCACTATGGTCAATACAGAATAAATACGAAACCACTTGCCACGGGCGGCCGCCCCGAATCCGATGAATGCCGTCATCAATAGAACGGTCACGCCAGTCATAACTATGTGCATGGTGTCAGTAAACGACCTCTCGGCCCCGCGGAGATGCATGGGGAACGGCAGCCACAGGAATCCCACCACTCCCCAGACAGCCAGGAGGATTCCAGTAATGCGCAGCGAGCGCTTCTCACCGGCTGCCCTCCGGACGCCTATACCGAACGCAATTAGGAGTGGATTGAACAGGAAGCTCATGGCCAGCCAGAGCGGCCTGGTCGGAGCTCCGATAGCAGATAGTTCGCTGACGGCTTGATTGAGATAGCTGTAGCCCGGCGAGGTCATGGCGGCAAGTATGTCCGTGCTGATATAAAGCACCGTAGATGCGATGCCGCAGATGAGCAGGTTTTTTGTTATCTTCCAAGCTTTGCCATAAAGGTTCATCTTAAAAATCCCTCTCCATCTCCCTTTTTCTAAGCGAGAGGTTTCACACTTCGACTGGCTCAGGGCGAGCGGGGTTTCCCCGTTGTCATTGCGAGGTCCCGATGTTATCGGGACCGTGGCAATCTCATCTTTATTTACCGGCGTTGGTTTTATTGCTGAGATCGCCACGCTTCGCTCGCGATGACAGCTAAAATCCCTCTTAAACTCGTTTTCTAAGGGAGAAGTTTGCGTTTAAATGGATGGCTGTCTTCGGATATTTATACCATTTCTTAATTTAGCCATCAAGCCAAGGAATTATCAGTTGTATATCAGCTATTCATAAGCCAGGTGTCAAGCAGGCTAAATACGCCTCTTTTATACTGTTTATATATGATTAGGAGGGTAAAATGAAGAACAAAGCTGTTATTTTTTCGCTGGCATTTATCTTGTTAGCCACATTACTAGCCGCGGGCTGTACTAATTCATACGCAACTGAAGCGCAGGTCCAGGCCCTGCAGACCCAGGTCAACTCGCTGACCAATCAGTTGAGCTCAACCCAGCAGCAACTGGCTACGACTCAGCAGCAGTTGAATTCAACGCAGCAGCAGCTGGCCGACGCGCAATCCAAGCTGCAGCAACAGCAAAACACGGTGACATATTCACAGCCAGAGGTTATTTACCGGACTTATCCGTATCCGTATAACTATCCCTACAACTATTACTACTACGAATATCCCTATCCGTACTACTGGCCTCACTAGTAGTTTCACCCCCTCCCTGTCCCTCCCCCTTGAGGGGGAGGGAATTAGGTTTAGCTAAGAGGGGCTTCGCCCCTCTTGAACTCCCCGCTTTGGTTTCCGTGTCATTCTGAGGGAGTGAAGCGACCGAAGAATCTCGGGTTGCAGAAAATGACATTTTTTCACCCTCACCCTGCCTTTTTAAAAGGGAAATCTTTTTATTTCACCCACTCCCCAGCCCTCTCCCTGATAGGGAGAGGAAGCATTAGATATGTTCAGCAAGTATACGGTGGGCG
>CAZJQG010000041.1:0-15996 GCA_964548415.1 uncultured Dehalococcoidales bacterium
GGCAGGTTCTGCAGGTTGGGTTCGCTAGAAGAAAGCCGCCCGGTGGTGGTGCCGGTCTGGTTGAAACTGGTATGCAACCGGCCGGTCTTGGGGTTAACAAGGGCACAGAAGGCATCGGTGTACGTCGATTTTAACTTGGCCAGCTGGCGGTATTTCAGTATAAGCTCGACTATGGGGTGCGTGCCTTTCAGTTCCTCCAGAGAAGACGCTTCCGTGGTATAACCGCTTTTAGTCTTACGCGGCTTACGTGGCTTAGTTAACTCATTCAACTCGTTGAGCTTAAGCTCCTCGTAAAGTACCCTGGATAGCTGCTGCGACGAGTTTATATTGAATCTGTGGCCCAGGCTGTTATACACCTCTGCTTCCAGCCTGAGCATTTCCTTGCCCAGGCTGTTGGACATATAGCTCAGCAGCTGTACGTCAATGGCCACTCCGCTTCTTTCCATGGCTACCAGTACCGGGACCAGCGGCATCTCGACTTCGCTGAAAAGCTGCCAGAGCCCTTCTTCCCGCAACTCCTTATCCAGCACGCTTTTAAGCCTGAAGGTTAAATCTGCATCGGCGCAGGCGTAATCGGCCACCTGTTCGATGGGCAGCATGTTCATGGAAAGCTGCTTGGGTCCCTTGCCGATAAGGTCGGTAATCGGCGTCATCTCCACTCCCAGCTTATTAAATGCCAGCGCCTTCAGGTTTATCGACCGCTCACCGAGTAGATAGGCCGCCAGCATGGTATCGAAAGCCAGGTTCTTCATATTTATGCCGTATTCTGCCAGAACCGTCATATCGAATTTCCCGTTTTGGGCGATCTTGGGAATTTTGCCGTCTTCGAGCACGGGCTTGAGTTTATCGCTGACCTGCGACATCGACAGTTGGGTTATCTGGCTTAGTCCTCGATGACCGACGGGTATGTAATAGCCTTCACCCGGCTTCCACGACAGAGATATACCGACCAGCTCACAGAGCATTACTTCCTTTGCCGACGTCTCGGTGTCGACGGTAAGCTCCCCGGCATCTTGTAAACCCCGGGTGAGGTCGTCCAGGTCATTTTCCGTGCTGACGATATGGTAGTCCCGGTTAACGATAGGCTTGGCCTCTGCCAGGGGCAGCTGCCTGGCGATATCCTCGGGCAGCCTCGATAGCAGCTGGACGAAGCCCAGTTCTCGGAAAAGTTCAACTACCTGGTTTCTGTCATAGGCAGTGACATGGCAGGCATCCAGGTCCAGAGTTATGGGCACGTCGGTGATTATGGTGGCCAGCTCCTTGTTGCGGACAACCAGGTCCCTGTGTTCGCGAAGCAAGCCCTGCAGCCTTTCCGGCGTGACTTGTTCAAGGTGCGCGTAGATTCCTTCCAGGCTGCCGAACTGGCGCAGCAGCTTGGCTGCCGTCTTATCGCCTATCCCGGGAACACCGGGTATGTTATCGGACGGGTCGCCGGTCAATGCCTTCAGGTCGGCCAGTTTACCGGATGGTATGCCGTATTTCTCTTCGACGCCGGCTTCGTCGTAGATGACCGTATCGCTAAAACCTCGCCGCGGCGACATAACTTTGGTCTTGGGCGTTACAACCTGGAGCATGTCGTTATCACCGGTAACGACAAGAGTATCGATGTTTTTTTGTTCGGCCTGCCGGCTAAGCGTGCCCAGAACGTCATCGGCTTCAAAGCCTTCTACTTCGAAGACAGGGATATGGAAGGCATCCACCAGCTGATGAACGCGGTGTATCTGGGTGACCAGTTCGTCCGGCGCCTTCGGACGCTGAGCTTTGTAATCTTCGAACTTCTCGTGCCGGAAGGTCGGCCCTGGGCGGTCGAAGGCGATGGCCCAGTAGGTGGGTTTGATATCATTCAGCACCTTGAGCAGGGTGCTGGCAAAACCCTGCACCGCGTTTACCATTTCGCCTGTCCTGGCGAGGGTTAGCGGCGGTATAGCATGAAAAGCGCGGTGTATCAGAGCGTTGCCATCGAACAACAGCAGCAGTGGTTTTTCTTTGGCCAAAATCTAAGTCCCTGATGACATAATAATAGACGTTCAGGCTAATTATATATCAAGTTGACAGGCATGGTATACTATGTGCTCATTCTGAATAGGTAGTCTCAAAATGAAGAAGAAAGACCTGCTTTCTATAGCAGATTTAAGCGCCGCGGAGGTCAAGAAAATAATCGACCGGGCCTTGAAAATCAAGAGCCGGCCGGCGCCTGAGAGGCTGTCCGGGAAGATAATAGCTCTGCTGTTTGAAAAGCCATCTCTTCGGACCCGTGTTAGCTTCGAGGTGGCCATTCATCAGCTGGGCGGCTACTGTCTTTATCTGTCTCCCGAAGAGGTAGGGTTGGGAAAGCGGGAGCCGGCGGCCGATGTGGCGCGCGTGCTGAGTCGCTACGTTGACGGCATGGTAGTCCGCACATTTGCCCAGGAGACGTTACAACAACTGGCGAAGTGCTCCACGGTACCGGTTATCAATGCGTTGTCAGACTTTGAGCATCCCTGCCAGGCTCTGGCCGATATACTGACCATATTGGAGAAAAAGGGCAAACTCAACGGATTGAATCTGGCTTACATAGGCGACGGCAACAATGTGGCTAACAGTTTGCTTCTGGCAGCCGCTTATACGGGACTAAACTTCAGCATCGCGTCTCCTGCCGGTTATAAGGTCGAAGACAAAGTGTGGCAAACGGCGAAAGGTTTTGCATCCGAAAGCGGCAGTCGGATTTCATCGACCGACAAACCGGAACAGGCGGTCAAGGACGCCGACGTGGTTTATACGGATGTCTGGATCAGCATGGGGCAGGAGGCCGAAGCCCGGAAGCGCCGCCAGGCTTTCGCCGGCTATCAGGTGGACTCGCGGCTGCTTTCCCTGGCCAAAAAAGACGTCATATTCATGCATCCGCTGCCGGCACATCACGGGGAAGAGGTAGCAGCCGGAGTTCTTGACGACTCCCGTTCGGTAGTCTTCGACCAGGCGGAAAACCGGCTGCATGCGCAAAAGGCGCTGCTCATAGAAATGTACGGCAAAGTTGGACGCACCACCTAGTATCTGGTATCCTTAGTAATGATTTTTCAGACATCCATTCCGGGGGCAAAAAACAAAAAATTATGAAACCTGTGGTAGCTATTGTCGGTCGAGCCAACGTAGGCAAATCGACGTTGTTTAACCGCCTGGCTGGCGAGTCGGTGGCCATGGTAGAAGACCTACCGGGGACTACCAGGGACCGTGTTTTTACGGACGTTACACGGCAGGGAACCGAGGCGATGCTGGTGGATACCGGCGGCCTTGACTTAAAACCGTCTTCTACGCTGGCGCAGAAAGTAAGGGCGCAGGCCGAGGTGGCCATAGCCGAAGCCGACGCTATTATTTTCATGGTAGACGTTCGGGACGGCGTGATCGCTGCCGATTGCGAGATAGCCGACCTGCTTCGTCTGTGCGGCAAACCGGTGGTATTGGCGGCCAATAAGGCGGACAACAGCAAACTGGAAGCCCAGGCAGGCGATTTCTATCAACTGGGCATCGGTGAACCACGGCCCATCAGTGCCCAGCACAATCGAGGCATAAGCGATTTATGGGACGTAATCGTGTCTCTTCTTCCTGAGGCCGCAGAGGCTGCGGTCGAATCAGACATTCCCAAACTGGCCATCGTCGGCCGGCCGAATGCCGGGAAATCGATGTTGCTGAATGCCATCGTGGGTGGTGAACGGGCCATTGTAGACGAGACACCGGGCACCACGCGGGATGCTGTGGATACCATCTTTAATTTCCGAGGGCAAGACCTGTTGCTAATCGACACCGCGGGTATCAGACGGCGTGGGCGGGTGTGTACCGGCGTTGAATATTACAGCCTGATTCGAGCTTTACGCGCCATCAACCGCTGTGACGTGGCGCTGCTGGTTACCGACGCTACCGAGTTCATTACCGCGCAGGACGTGCATATCGCCGGCTATATCAAGCAATCAGGCAAAGGTATGGTATTGATAGTCAATAAGTGGGACCTGGTTTTTGGCCAGCCACGTGATGTATACTTTAGTGAATTAAAGAAGAGGCTGAAATTTATGTCACACGTACCGGTGCTATTTGTTTCAGCCAAATATAATCGAGGCGTCGAAGAGTTGATACCTAGGGCCCTCGAGGTGTGGCAGGAGGGACAGAAAAGATTGTCCGATCCGGTGGTGGATAAGTTTATCAAGCAGGCGGTGGCGTCACATACCCGGCCCAGAAAAGGTCTCAGACAGCTTGAGGTTTTCCGGGCCTATCAGTCCGGCATTAGGCCGCCCAGCTTTACGCTGGTGGTCAACGACCCGCAGGTAGTGCACTTTTCCTACGAAAGATTTCTGGAGAACAAACTTCGGCAGACCTTCGGGTTTGCAGGAACCTCGGTCCGGTTCCTTTTTAAGAAGGCGCCGTCGAGAAAGTTACAAAAAGTGGGGTGACCGTAAATGATTGCAGCTAAATTCATTCTGGTAGCTGTTTTAGGTTATTTAATTGGCGCTATACCCTTTGCCATGATAATAAGCAAGCGCATGGCGGGCGTAGATATTTCAAAAAAGGGCAGCGGCAATATCGGCGGCACCAACGTGCTGCGCGTTCTAGGCTATAAAGCGGGCGCCCTGACGGTCATACTCGATTTAGCAAAGGCGATCGTGCCCGTGGTGCTGGCCAGGTTTATCATCGGCGACAGCACGCTATCTCTGGGTGCGCTCACCCTCGACTGGCGCTGGGGCCAGGTTATAACCGCCCTGATGGTGATGCTGGGCCACAACTGGTCGATATACATCAAGTTTAAGGGAGGCAAAGGCGCAGCCGTCTATTACGGCAGCTGGTTTGCCATCTGGCCGGCCGTAGGACTATTCGGCGGCATAGTTTTGATAATTACCGTTCTGCTAAGCAAATATATGTCCATGGGCTCTATAATCGGCTCGCTGAGCATACTGCTGCTATTTATGGTAATGACGATTACCGGCGAATTCGTTCCGGCTTATTTAATATACAGTCTGGTGGCGGCTGCCTTGATTGTCTACCAGCATAGGACGAACATCAGCAGGTTACAGACCAAGACGGAGAGCCGTTTGGACCAGGGCCCTAACAAGTTAAGCTTGTGATTTTCGACTCCGGACTGCATCCAATTTCCTTATACCTTCATTGATGGATAACTATTGTGTTTAAAGTTGCCGTTATCGGCGACACCACCTGGGGCAAGACTCTAGCCAGGCTGTCAGCGGCCAGAGGGGCTGTAGTCAGCGTATGGTCGCGGACCGAGTCCAAGGCCGGCGAAAACCGTAAAGAAGCCATGCCTAAGGGCGGCTACCACGGGCAGTTGTCCTTTACCGGAGACGTCAGGGAAGCATTGAAAGGGGCCGATTTCGTTGTTTGTGCGGTGCCGGCCCAGCGCATGCGACATAATTTGAAGCTGAGCGCCCCGCACATGCATTCTTCAGCGATATTGATCAGCGCGGCTAAAGGGCTGGAGGCCGAAACGGGCAAGAGGATGTCGGAAGTTATAGCCGACGAGGTTAAAGCGGTCTCTCCGGGTATGATATGCGCTCTATCCGGACCCAATCTATCAGGCGAAATTAATCAGGGACTACCGGCTACGTCGGTCGTGGCCGGCAGTGATTTAAAAGTTGCCGGAAAGATACAAGAGCTTCTGGATTCTCCTGACTTCGCCGTTTTCATCAGCGACGATATTGTCGGCGTCGAACTGTGCGGCGCCCTTAAGAATGTAATTGCCGTTGGAGCCGGTATTATGGACGGGCTTGAGCTTGGCAACAATGCTAAAGCCGCGTTTATAACGCTGGGCTGGAAGGACGTGGTTGCGCTGGGGACGGCTATGGGGGCCAGGCAGGACACGTTTTTTGGGCTGGCCGGGCTGGGCGACCTTATCGCCACGGGAAACAGCCCGCTGAGCCGGAACCACTACGTGGGCTGTGAACTGGGCAAAGGCCGCGTACTGAGCGACATAATGAAGTCAATGTCCCAGGTAGCTGAAGGCGTGGATACCGCTATGGCAGCGCACCGGTTGCTGAAGAAGGCCCAGCTGAACGCGCCCATCGTGGATCTGGTATACCGGGTGCTGTTCGAGTCGCTGCCTCCGGCCGAGATATCTACACGATTCAAAAACGGCCTGAAGACGGATTAAATCCGTACATTTACGGCTGGGGAAAAACTCTGCTCGTAGTGATTAAAGATTCCGCTCGTGGTAATCCACAAATTCCGTTCGTGGTGAGCTTGTCGAACCATGACGGAAGCAGCAGCACCGGGCAGACAGGTCTGAAGACCTGTCCCTACATCCATATATATTAGTCTACTACTTCCTGGTCTTCGATTTCGGGCGTTTCGGCTTCAGGCAAAGTCCTGGCCAGCTCTTCCAGTAGCCGACGCTGACCGGCGTCTACTGACCTGGGAGTAACCACCCGGACCACAACCATCTCGTCTCCCTTGCCTCTGCCGTGAAGGTGAGGAACGCCTTTGCCCTTGATGCGAAACGTCTTTCCCGTCTGCGTACCTGCCGGTATCTTGACCGTCACCTTGCCATCGAGTGCCGGCACTTCCACGTTATCACCCAGAGCCGCCTGAGCAAAGTTGATTGGCAACTGGTAGACGATGTCGTAGTCTTTTCGAACAAATAATTTGTGAGGCTTTATGGAGAAGTTGATGTAGACATCGCCGGCGGAGCCGCCGTATCTACCGGCGTCGCCTTCACCGCTGAGCCTCATCTGGTAGCCCTCGTCGATACCGGGGGGAACGGTAACGGTGAGTTTACGCTTTATTCTTTCCTTGCCGGCGCCCTTGCAATGTCGGCAGGGGCTGGTTATGACCGTGCCCTCGCCCTTGCAGTGGGGGCAGGTCGCAGAGTGAACGAAACGGCCGAAAATGCTCTGCTGAATCCGGCGGATCTCGCCGTTGCCGTTACAATTGGGACATTTTTGAGGATTTGTACCCGGCTGGCTGCCGACACCATGACACACCGAGCAATTTTCGACTCTCAGCACGTTCAGTTCCCTGGTGGCGCCGAATACGGCTTCCTCGAAAGTCAAAGTCAATGTAGCCCGCAGGTCCATACCCTTCTGAGGGGAACGGTGCTGGGCTCTGGTAGCGGTGGCTCCGAAGAATGCATCGAATATGTCACCGAGACCGCCGAAGCCGACGTCATCAAAGCCGAATAAGTTGCCAGTGGCTACGCGTCCGAAGCGGTCGTACGACGCCCGTTTTTCCGCATCCGAGAGCACCTCGTACGCCTCATTTATCTCTTTGAATTTATCCTCAGCTTCGGGCTCCTGGTTGTGGTCGGGATGATACTGGAAGGCCAGCTTACGGAAGGCCTTTTTTATATCCTCATCGGTGGCGTTTCTGGGTACACCGAGTATCTTGTAATAGTCTCGATTGGTGGGCATAAGTGGAACCTCAAATATTAACATTTGAGTATAGCTGAAAGGCCTATTTTTTGGCAACTTTTGAACGTGGCCTTAATTGGTTTACGGATTGTCATGTCGCTGAGGCTGATGTATTATGGACTTACATGAAAGAGCAGCTAAGACAGGCCTTGGCTTCGCGGCAAAAGCTTGAGATAAGCGGCCTAGGTTTAACGGAAGCGGCGGTGCTTATACCGCTTTTCTGCAAGGACGGCGAATACCAGATTCTTTTTACGCAGCGCAGCGAACAGGTGCAGAATCATAAGGGCCAGATTTCATTTCCCGGCGGAGGCAGGACTAAAGAAGATGACACGCTCAGGGACACGGCGCTAAGAGAGAGCCAGGAAGAGATCGGGTTGCAGCCGAAGGACGCCGACATTGTGGGAGAACTTGACGATACGCCGACGACGACATCCGGTTTTATTATATCGCCGTTCGTGGCCTTCATCCCGTACCCGTACGTCTTCAAATTGAGCCCGTACGAGATAAAGGAAAGCTTCAGTGTGCCCGTCGAAGCGCTGATACATAAGGCCAAGAAAAGGAAAGAACAATACACCTTCGGGAAACAAGTCTTTACCGGCTATTCCTACGAATACCAGGGTCGGGTGATATGGGGTGCCACGGCTAAGATATTGGGGCAACTGCTTGAAGTATGGGAAGCGGCCTGCCGGGCTTAAAACCGGCCGATAGTTAAAATAATTTGTTAAGTATTATAATAATATTACTTGACATTGTTTACCAAACCAGATATAATTCAGCGTAAACTCAAAGGTGAATGAATGGCTAAGGATTACTATTCGATTTTAGGTGTAGGCCGTACTGCTACGGACAAGGACATCAAGCAGGCCTATCGTCGCCTGGCCCGTAAATATCACCCGGATGTAAACCCGGGGGACAAGTCGGCTGAAACCAGATTCAAAGAGATAAACGAAGCCTATGAGGTGCTTTCGGACCCCGAAAAAAAGAAGAAGTACGACCAGTTCGGAGACCAGTGGCAGTTTGCCGACCAGTTCGGCAAGGCCGGCCAGAGGGCTCAGTGGGGAGATTTCGGCAGAGGAGGTACTTATGCCAACTTTGATCTCGGCGACCTGGGCGACCTGGGCGATCTATTCGGGGGCATCTTTCAGGGAGCCGGTACCCGGGCGGGCCGCGCTACGGCACGACCCAGGAGTATCGAGCACCCGGTTGACGTAACTCTGGAAGAAGCCTACCAGGGCACGAAACGAGTCATCCAGGTACAGAGTGAAGAAGTCTGTCCCACCTGCGGCGGAACCGGTAGAGTCGGTAAGGGCAGATGCACCATGTGCGGCGGCGCCGGCAGGGTGCTGAGGCCAAAGCGGCTCGAGGTCAAAATTCCTGCGGGTGTGACCGACGGCTCCAGGGTCCGTATCGCCGGCCAGGGGAGCCAGGGGTATCAAGGCGCCAGTGGCGACCTGTACTTAATTGTCAGGGTACTGCCGCATCAGGTCTTTGAACGCAAAGCCGACGACCTGTACGCCGAAATCTCCATACCGTTGACAACGGCGGTGCTCGGCGGAGAAGTGGCCGTACCGACTCTTAAAGGTCAGGTAGCCTTAAAGATACCGCCGGAAACGCAGAACGGCAAGGTATTCCGGCTGGCGTCACAGGGCATGCCACACCTTAACGATTCATCGAAAGGCGATTTGTTCGCCAGAGTGAGGGTGGTGCTGCCCACGGGACTGTCCCCGCAGGAGAGGCGGCTGTTCGAGCAATTAAAGTCGTTTCGCCCTAATTAGGTATTGTGGGGTAATCACCAGGGTGATAAGATAGAAATGGAACAGATAGAATTTGAACCGAGATATGTGATCAGTATAGCGGCTCGACTGGTGGGCATCGAGACGCATACTTTAAGGTACTACGAAAGTATCGGCCTGGTACGTCCTTATCGTTCCAAGGGGAATATCCGCTACTACTCGGAAGCCGATATCGAACGCCTGCGTCATATAAAGACCCTTATGGGCGACCTGGGCATTAATCTGGCTGGCGTGGAAGTAGTGATAAGGATGGCCGAGAAAATGATGGACATGCAGCGCCGGATGAAGGAAATGGAGTCCGAGCTGGAGCACCTGAAACACGTTGAAGCCCACGAAAAAGAAGGTGCCAAAAAGAGAGTGAAAAATGCCTAAGACCAAAATTAAAACCAGTCTGGAGCCGGCCAAATGGCAAATTACGGCGACGACTATAAAATGCGATTTAGTGGACGATTATGTCACCATCATGGTGTACAAGGACTGGACGACAAAATGCGTCTGGTATGCTCGCAATAAGCAGAAAACAGTTGAGGATAAAAACTACAAAGTCGATAGGAAAATGAAGGCCAGGGTTGATAGTTGCCAGGGGCCGGAATGCTCCTACGTTACCAGTTATCGAGATAAGCTGGTGAGCGAAGAATTTGGGGAGAAGAAGTAGATAAAATGAGACCAGATAGATTTACAGAACAGGCCAGAGAGGTTCTGGCCGCATCACAGGGTATCGCCAGCCGATACCGTCACATGCAATGGGATGTGGAGCATATCCTGCTGGCCCTATTGGAGCAGCGGGATGGTTTAACCACAGAAATATTGCAGAAAGCCGGAGCCAACGTCGAAGCCGTAAAGGCCAGGGTTGAAGACAGCCTGGCACGGGCTCCTAAGGCAACCAATGAGTCGGTGCAGCTATATGCCACGCCGAGAATAGCCAGACTTATGGACAGTGTGGGGCATGAAGCCGACCGTCTAAAGGACGATTTTATAAGTCCCGAACACCTGCTGATTGCCATTGCCAGCGACGACCGCGGCGAGTCGGCGGCGATTCTTAAGGAGGCCGGTGTTGACCGCGAGAAAATTTACAAGGCGCTTCAGGAGATTAGAGGAGGCCATCGCGTAGACAGCCCGACAGCCGAGAGCAAGTACCGGTCCCTGGAGAAGTACGGGCGCGACCTGACGGAGCTGGCACGCCAGGGTAAACTCGACCCCGTAATCGGGCGGGACGAGGAAATAAAACGAATCATGCAGATATTGACCCGGCGCACTAAGAATAACCCGGTCATCATCGGTGAAGCCGGTGTAGGTAAAACAGCGCTGGCCGAGGGACTGGCGCAGAAAATTGCCACCGGAGACGTGCCCGATTCCCTGAAGAACAAGAGGGTTATCGCTCTGGATATGGGCTCTCTCGTTGCCGGCAGCAAATTCCGGGGCGAGTTCGAGGAGAGGCTGAAGGCGGTAATAGATGAAGTCCGACAGTCCAGCGGCGAGATAATCCTTTTCATAGACGAGCTGCATACCGTGGTCGGTGCCGGCGCCGCCGAAGGGGCCATCGATGCCTCAAATATGTTGAAGCCGGCTCTGGCGCGCGGCGAACTCCAGACCGTCGGCGCCACGACGCTCGATGAATACCGGGAGCACATCGAGAAGGATAAAGCACTCGAACGGAGGCTGCAGCCGCTATTTATCGATGAGCCCGGTGTCGAGTCAACGATCGAGATGCTTCGCGGGCTTCGCCCCAGATATGAAGCTCACCACAAGATAAAAATAGACGATTCGGCGCTGGTGGCAGCTGCCAAGTTGAGCCAGCGCTACATCTCGGACAGGTTTTTACCAGATAAGGCCATCGACCTTATAGATGAGGCAGCCAGCAAGCTCCGTATAGAGAAGGAAAGTAAACCATCGTATATCAAGGATCTGGATAGCGAAATAAAACATCTGCAAGAAGAGGAAGATTCGGCTTCTCAACGGGGGGATTACCAGAAGGCAGCTGAGTTAAAAGCACAAAGGTTGCAGCTCGAACCAAAGCGTGACAATGAGGAGGCTGAGTGGCGTCGCGAGAAGAAGATCGACAGCACTGTAGATGAGGAGATCATCGCCGAGCTGATTTCTAAATGGACCGGGATACCTGTTTCACGAATGCTGGAGGGTGAGTCAGAGAAGCTGGTTCACATGGAGGAAAGGCTGCACGAAAGGATAGTGGACCAGGAAGAAGCGGTCTCCGTCATTTCCGAGGCCATCAGGCGCGGCCGGGCCGGGCTTAAGGACCCGAAGAGGCCTATCGGCAGCTTCATATTCCTGGGTCCTACGGGTGTAGGCAAGACCGAGCTGGCCAAGGCACTGGCCCAGTTCCTGTTCGACGACGAGGACGCCATGATCAGGCTCGATATGTCCGAGTTCCAGGAGAAGCACACCGTATCGCGGTTAATCGGCGCGCCGCCGGGATACGTGGGCTATGAAGAGGCCGGACAATTGACCGAGGCCGTGAGGCGGCGACCGTTCCGGGTGATGCTGTTCGACGAGGTTGAAAAAGCGCACCCCGACGTGTTTAATATCCTGCTCCAGATACTGGAGGACGGTCGATTGACCGACGGCCACGGCAGGACTGTGGACTTCAGAAATACGGTAGTTATAATGACCAGTAACCTGGGGACGCAGGAGTTTCAGCGGCAGGCAATCGGTTTCTCCCGTCAGGAAAAAAGTGAGCAGCAGCGACTGAAAAGCGCTGTGGACGACGAATTGAAACGGACTTTCCGTCCTGAGTTCTTAAACAGGATAGATGATATCGTCATCTTCCGGCCTCTGTCTCAGGAGGACTTGAAGAAGATCGTAGACCTGCTGATACTCGAGGTTGAGAAACGCCTGTCCGACAGGGATATCAAGCTGGACCTCGATGATGAAGCCAGGGCCTGGCTGCTCAAGAGGGGATACGAGCCGGCATACGGAGCGCGTCCGCTGCGCCGGGCTATACAACGATACGTGGAGAACCCTCTATCGAGCAAAATGCTCCAGAGTGAAATAAAGGATGGAGAAACGGTGGTTGTTAGCGTCAGTGGTGATGTGTTAAGCTTTAGCACCAGAAAAAAGGTCAAAGCGGTTAAATAACAGAAGTCTCCACTGATGGATGCGCTAAGCACAAAAGAAAAAGAAGTTAAGCCACGGCTATCGGCAAAAGACATAACACTGAGCGTTGTGTCCCTGACGGTAGCCGTGGCTCTTTGTGTGGTAGCCATCTACTACAAAGACTCGCTGCTGGATACCGGGCATCTGGCCCAGTACGGCCTTCTGGGCATGCTAATAATTGCCTTTCTTGGCGGCAGCGTGCTCAGTATGCTGGCCGTACCGGTTCCCTACTGGTTGTTAGTGTTTACGCTGCCGTCCATAATGGCGCCGCACTATCACCTGGCAGCGCCGGTACTGGTGGGCCTGATATCCGGATTGGGAGCCAGCCTGGGGCAACTTCTCACGTTCATGCTGGGCTGCGGCAGCCGGGACCTATCGCAAAAACTCGCCTACAGAGTTAACCGGAGGTTCTATGATCGGGCTCTCAGCCTGGCTGAGAAACATGGTTCCTGGGCTGTCTTCTTCATGTCGGCCTTCATAAATCCTTTTCACCTGCCCATGACTCTGGCAATCGCCTCGCTTCGCTATCCCAGCTGGAAATTTTTCATTTTCTCGTTGCTGGGTAATATAGTCAAAAGTACGTTCATCGCCTTTTGCGGTTATTTCGGATTAACTTCGTTGTTCCATTTCCTTGGCCTATAACAGGGAGCAGAATTAAATTTGTTAGTTATATTTTTTACGGCGGGAGGTGTATTTCTCGGCCTGGCGGTGTGGCAGATTGCCGTCTGGACCGGAGAAATTACGCATAAGGACAGGCAGTATCAAGCCGCCGTCGAGTGCTCTACAAAGCTTGGCAAACCTCTGCTGGTAGCCGGCGGGCCGTGGAGCAACCGGACCATTCGCCGGAAGCTGAACATGCCGGCGCACGGCGCCGGCGATGTCTGCCTGGATATCGATTGCCGGGCTTTCGCCGGTCATCCGCGTGGACTGCTGGCCGACGTCACGCGGATACCGTTCATGGACAAATCATTCGGCGCTGTTTTTGCCAGTCACCTGCTGGAACATCTGCCGTCGGTCGATTCCGCAACCATGGCTCTGGACGAGCTCGCCAGGGTATCCGACAGGGTCTTTCTGGTCCATCCTTCGAGGCAATCGCTAGGCGCCTGGTTTCACCACGGGCATCACCTCTGGGTGTGGCAGAAGGGCGATACCGTCTATATCAGGCCCAGGAACGACCTGAACGGCGAAACGGTTGCCAGAAACCTTGCCGCCGAAGCCTCTAACGGGGCGACCCGGTAATGGCACCTGCCTTGAGTGTCAGACCGGACCGCAGCCCTGTCACCATGATTCTACAAAAAGAAGCGCGCCGTTTGGCCGGTAATCAATTTAAGAGCCGGAAGCAGGCTGACGAATTCGCGAATCAGCTAATAGATGTTTGCTGCCAGGCCGGCAGCAAAGACTTCCTCATCGTCCATAATCCTGGTGGCTGGGGCCACGCCAGAATGGAGACGTGCCTGGACTGGGAAAAAGGCATAGTGCACGGAGTTGCCTCGGTCATCGGGGAAATGGGGTACAGTTTTTTAATTACCCAGTATTTCCGCAGCGGCTTCGGGTTTCGGGAAGAGGCGGCAGATTTCCGAGAGCAGCTCAGGTTTTTTGCGAACAAGGCCGGGAAAATGGCAGCCTGGCTCAGATTCGTCATTGAGCACACGGGCAAAATAACCGTCATTTTAGTAGGCGTCAGCCAGGGGGCCGCTTTCGGTAACGCGGTAATGCAGCGGCTGGGCGAAGGCGACCCGGTCTACAGCATCGAGCTTGGCTTTCCCATCATTTATAAATCACGTCGCCGGATTAATAAACGAACGCTGGTCATCGACAGCAACGGCGAGCAGCCGGACAAGCTGGTGCGGGGGAGCCTGTGGGACGGCATTGGTATTTTCGCTGCCGCCCCGTTCAAATGGATCGGACACCGCCTGAGGGGTGAAAAAGTATCTCTACCCCATTGCGTTAATACACCCGGACACGCCTACGATTGGCGCAATCCGTTTATCCAGAAGAGGGTAAGAGGTTTCCTCGAGGCGAATTTTGCCGTGAGGTAGCCGCCATCGCCTGCACCGGGCGTGCTGCGATGGGTTGGCGTAATTTGTGTATAATTAAGCTATGCCTGAAAACAAAGCTAAAACTAAAAGCAAACCGAGAGCCGCGGTTAAGCCGAAAGAGCAGAGCGGGCCGCAACCCAAGAAGGGCCCCATGCCGCCGCCGCGAAACTATAAGGTCGCCTTACTTTTATCGATTTTCCTCGGTCCGTTCGGTGCTGACCGTTTCTACCTGGGCAGGACTAAGTCGGGGATAGTCAAGCTCGTTACCTTGAGCTGTTTCGGTATCTGGTGGCTGAGCGACTTCATACTCATAGCCGGTGATTGGCGTTTGGATGCCTGGCGGCGACCTCTGAAGCACTAATCACGTTTGAGTTTCGGCGGGCTTTTTGTTAGACTTTCGCCGTGGGGCTGTAGCTCAATCGGGAGAGCGTTTGACTGGCAGTCAAAAGGTAGTGGGTTCGAATCCCATCAGCTCCACCATTGCGTACAAAAGGTAAAACCTTCTCCAAGACCTTCAAATTGGCTTATTAGCACCTTGCCGGCGGTGGACTTTTGATAATCTAGGAGGCAGGTTATTATAAGATGTCCTCTCTTAAAAGATAGCCTGTGGTTGATCCTTTTTCAAGTAAGAAGTTTAAAATAAAAATGACATGTCTCCTAAGGCTTAAAGTGGCCTTGATATTTTGACGATTATTGAATATGTACCGTTTCATTATATTTTCGATATAATAGATAGTATTAGTCTCCAATTCTGTTGAAGCGTATTGGGGGTTTTTCTGTAAGATATTACTTATCCAAATTACGCCGTCATTAATAAAAGAACTCCCCACCTCATTCAAAACTTTTGAGATTGAATACAGTACTGAAGGATGATGGCCAATATCCTCCGAAACCCTCTTATAGAATCCTTTTTCTCTTTCTTTTAATGTGTGCCATTCTCTTACATCACTTCTCCAATATGGCCACGCTAAGAGATAATTGTGTATGAGTTCGTTTGTGTAAAAGCGAGAACCTCGCTTTTCGCAAGTCTTAACAATACAATCATAAAAAGTATTCCATACTATCCAGAACTCATCGTAATGTTTTAATGTATCTTCCACCAGAATGAATTCTTGAAAAAGTTGAGCCATATCTCTTAAATCACTAAAATTGTCAACAAACGGTCGTAAGTATGCGCATATCTCATCCTTTGACGAGCATAGAATGAAATATGCGAATCTGTTCATGAAACCACTTTTCACATAGTAATCAACTCCATCACGATCTTTACCAAGCTCTCGTGAACACAAGGGAAGAAAGATGTTTAAGAAAGCTTTATGATCCTCATATTGTGTATTTGGCGGTATAAGCTCAAAGGCACTCTCCAGAGTCATAAAGTCCAAGTTGCTCAAATCTTCTAGGCCAGTAAATGTAATCTTATTTATGGCAACCTTTTTAAGTTCAGCTTCATATTTCTTCTTAAAAAGCTCCACAATTTGAGATTCTTGAATATCATATATATTGTTCTTCCGTTTTTTCCTTATAACCTCTTTTCTTAATTCAACGTATTTTGGTCTAAGTAAAAGATAGCCTAAGAAGATAGAGTGAACGTCTTCAAAATGGGTTTCCCACATCCAATTGATAATCCCTCTAATGGCAAAAGTCGTTATTTGTCTCCACGGATTAAGAAGTAAC
>CAZJQG010000042.1:0-15163 GCA_964548415.1 uncultured Dehalococcoidales bacterium
ATGTGGCAGGTGTATTGGCAGCAGATAATGTAACCAGCGAAGACTCAGCGGGATTGTTCCCGCCGCCACCATTTCCACCGCCGCCTCCTCCTCCACTTCCTCCTGAGCCGGTGCCGATACCCATTCCGCCACCCCTACCTGCACCACCTCCTCCAGTACCGGCGCCTCTACCATTCCCGCCACCACCACCTGCACCACATCCAGCGCCGGTGTATGTACCGACTTCACTTTCTCAGCTATGCTGTCAGCGCTGCTCCACATGCTGTCCTTGCTATCCGCGATGCTCGTTTTCCTGTGACTGCAGCTGGTACAGTTGCCCACGGCCGGGTCCTATTATAGCGACACATCCACAACCGCTGATTGACCCTCCGCCTGTAATCAACTCGTTCAGCGCCAATCCGAGCTACATACAGCAGGGTCAAACAGCCTTACTGACGTGGAATGTAAGCGACGAATTGTCCCGGGCAATCACCGTGAACATAACTCCATCGGTGGGCTCGGTTTCCAGTTCCGGCTCATACACTGTGTCACCCGGTGCCACAACCACTTATACGCTTACTGCCACCAACGTCGATGGGACTGTCAGCGCCAGCACGACGGTAACGGTGGCTAACCTCATATTAAGCGCCCCCAGCAGCAGTTCACAGGTAACCGTCACTGCAGACCAGCCCGGCACCGACGTCCTTACCGGCGGTTTGGGCGGCTTTTCCAATCCCGGTATGCTCATCACTCTATTCGGGTTACTGGCGATAGCCGCACTGGCAGCTATCATACTAGCTGTAAAGAGGCCTGCCGTAGCTCATGCCGATGTCAGCGCCGGCAGACGGTCAGACTATCCGGAAACTGCCACACGGGCTGCCAGCCATACACCGTACACCACACCTGTCGACACCGGGCCGAGATTTGAAATGTCGAACGGGGACAGTATACCGCTGTCCGGCAGCGGCGGCACCTTGGGCAGGAGCGATTTCCGGTCGATGGTCAGAGCGGACAGGGCCGACCTGATTTCCAGGCGGCATATGCGGTTCGAATGTGAGGACGGCGAATGCTACATTGAGGACCTTAGCAGCATCAACGGTACCAAGATCAATGGCTCCCCCATTGGCGGCCAGGGCAGGTACCTGTTGAGAGTAGGTGATAAGGTCGAAATTGCCAATGTAGTCAGTATGACCTTGAAAGGCTGATATACACATTCATATTCACCTCAACGAAGCCGGCACACCACCCCCGTGCCGGCTTCACTTTATACGGTGGAGTTTAAGAGGGGCGCAGCCCCTCTTAGTTAACCATAATACCATCTGCCCTGAGGTAGAGGGCAGGGTGAGGGTGAAATCTGCTAAAATAACCTGATAAAAATCTGGAGGCTAAACAAAATATGCAAATCAAACGAACCTTGCTCTGTGGCCATAGTCCTGTCATTGCTTCCGGCACTGGCCTACAGCTGCACAGCCCAAACACCTGAACAAATAATGTTGAAGGACACCACCACACAAATTCAAAAAACAGTGCAGACGGAGCTCGATTACCTCGACCAGGACATGTCGGCTATGGCAACTCAGCTGTCTGGAACTGGAATTATCGGACCTGAGGCCAGGCAGATACTGAATTTACTCTACAGCAAACACCCGTTTGTAACCGACTGTTTGACTGCTGACCCATCTGGAAAGATAGTCACTGTAGCCCCTGAAGATAACAGCAAATACGCAGGCACGGACATCAGCGGGCAGCCCGTCGCTATTAAATTCTGGGAGACGAAACAGCCCATGCTCAGTCAACTGTTTACCGCAGTCGAGGTCACGGATGGCGTGGTCATCATATGGCCCATACTTTCCGACAAGGGCGACTTCATGGGCTCGCTGAGCGCGCTTTTCGTTCCCGAATTGTTTCTCGAAGCAGCATCCAGGCCGGCGCTGGAGGGGACAGGCATCGGTCTGGACGTGATGCAGCTTGATGGACTTAACCTTTACGATTCCGCGGGCGTGGATACGGGCACCAACCTTTTCACGTCACCTGAGTTGCAGTCCTTTACGGAGCTGGTAGCCATGGGACATAAGATGGTTGCCAGAGAATCAGGATGGGGAAGCTATACCATTACCGACCATGCCACGGGGCAGTGAAGAAGCAGTCCTACTGGCTAACCATCGGCTTGCATGGCACCGCCTGGCGCCTGGTCGGCAGCCAAAAAGTCGCCAAATAGCTACCAACAATTAGCTGAAAATATGAGGAGATTAGTATGAAAAACTCGGTACTGTTCATTATCATCGGATTGCTTGTTGCCAGCATACTGTCCTTTTCATGTGCCAAGCCGCCGCCTCAAGAAATAACCGTAGCCACCAGTGCCTCCTACCCGCCGTTCACCTATATCGATGAACAAACCGGCAAGCTCGTTGGTTTCGATATCGACCTGATGAACGCCATCGCCGCGTTTAAAAATCTGAATGTCCAGTTTGTTGAGGTCGATTTCCAGTCGCTTATGGAAGGCATGGCACAGGGCGAATACGATGCGGCCATCGATGCCTTGCCCATCACCGAAGAACGAAAGAAGGACATGCTCTTCACGGATGCGTATTTCATAACCGGACAGGTGGTGACAGTGAGCAAGGACAATACAACCATCACCGGAAGGGATGACCTGACAGGCAAGGTTGTTGGCGTGGAAGCGGCCAGCACCGGCGCCGCTACCGTAAGCAAAATACAGGGTGTTACTGTCAAAGATTACACTGACTTACCAGCTGCTTTCAACGATGTGATGAACGGCACCATCGACGCGGTTGTGTGCGATAAGCCCGTCGCCTTCTATTATGTGGAGAAATATCCCGATAAGCTAAAAATCGTCGGAGAACGGTTCACCACCGAGTACTACGGCATAGCTGTAAATAAAAACAATCCCGAGCTACTGGAAAAAATCAGTGACGGACTTAGTGTCGTCACCCAGGCCGGTCTGATCAGACAGCTTAGCTCCAAATGGCTCCACATCGAACCCACCGCCTGGTAATCGCATCACCCCTCTTGGTTCCCCTTTTTCTTACTGGGAGACAATCGATGGGGAGTTTAAGAGGGGCTTCGCTCCTCTTTATTAATCAAAATCCCTCCCCCTCAAGGGGGAGGGCAGGGTGAGGGTAAATACAAATAAAAAACTAAAACGCAGAAGTTAAAAATTCAAGATAAAAATTAAAAAAAGTGACACGACTGGACTTA
Organism: uncultured Dehalococcoidales bacterium; assembly: GCA_964548415.1. Classification (GTDB taxonomy): domain Bacteria; phylum Chloroflexota; class Dehalococcoidia; order GIF9; family UBA5629; genus 9FT-COMBO-48-23. Next base: position 3,199 of record CAZJQG010000042.1, read on the forward strand.
TATTTCAATTGAAGTACGAAATATTTTTACATTTTGACCTGTCATTTTGGTTTTTGATTTTTGGTCTTTGATTTATTTTAGTATGGCTCCTTCTGCAGCAGAGCTCACATATTTGATATATCTCTGCATATATCCAGAGGGCACCTCCCTCTGAACCGGCTTCCAGCCCTTAAGCCTCCGCTTAATCTCAGCCTCACTGAGCTTTACCTCTATCTTCCTCTCCGGTATATCTACACGCACCTCATCTCCGTCCTTAAGCGCTGCTACGGGCCCGCCCACATAGCTCTCCGGCGATATATGCCCCACCGACAGCCCACCGCTGGCTCCCGAATACCTGCCGTCGGTAAGAAGCGCCACCTTTTTATAACCATTCAGGTCCAGCCCCAGTGTCACCGCCAGCATCTCCGGCATGCCCGGCCCGCCCTTCGGTCCCTCGTTCCTGATCACCACCAGTATGTCCCCCTCCTCAATCTTCTTTTCCCGTATCGCCGCCAGGCAGTCGGATTCAGCTTCGAAAACCTTGACCTTGCCGATAAAGACCCGCATGTCCTCAGACACTGCCGATTGCTTCACCACCGCGCCCTCTGGAGCCAGGTTGCCGAACAGCACCACCGTCCCACCCTCAGCGGCAAACGGCTTCTGCCGCGGCTGGATGACCCTGTCGTCCTTGACTGTGGCAAAGTCGATAACGTCCTTAACCGTCATGCCCATCACGTTCTTATGGTCCAGGTGCAGGTCCTTCTCGATTACCTTCATCACCGCCGGTATACCTCCGGCCACATGCAGGTCGATCATGCCATAAAGTCCGTTAGGTGCGATTCCCGTCACCGTGGGTACTCTGGCGGCCACCTCATTGAACCGCTGCAGCGGTAGCTCCAGCCCCAGCTCATGGGCAATGGCCGGCAGGTGCAGTGTGGCGTTGGTGGAACCGCCGATGGCGGCATTGACAGCCAGCGCATTTTCCAGCGCCTTCATATTCAAAATCTGTCGCGCCGTCAGATTTTCTTCAACCATCTTTACGATACGCTTCCCGGCGTTACGCGCCCACAGCAGCTTATCGGCATGGAATGCCGGTATGGTAGCCGTGCCCGGAATAGCCAGACCCAAGGCTTCGGACAGGCATTGAAAGGTATTGGCCGTGCCCATTATCTCGCAGGCGCCGCATGTGGCCACCGTTGTCAGCAGCAGCCTGTCCTCCACATTTTCGTAGCAGTCGTGGGCGATGACGCCCTTATTTTTCTCAGAATAGCGTATTTGAAACGAGCTCGGCCCGCCGGGGACGAATATAGCCGGCAAATCCAGCCGCGCCGCCGCCATAATCATGCCCGGATTTATCTTGTCGCACGTGGAAATCATCACCAGGCCGTCGAACAGCTGGCTGCGCATGTGTGTCTCGATAATATCGGCAATAAGCTCCCTCTGCGGCAGCACGAAGCGCATGCCCTCGTTCCCCTCGGTGATGCCGTCGCAGCAGGCCGGCACGCCGAACTCAAAAGGTATGCCACCCGCCGTAAAGATGCCCTCCTTTACCCGGTCGGCGATTGTCCTCAGATGCATATGTCCCGGGTTCAGCTCCGAGTATGAGTTCACCACGGCGATGAGCGGCTTCTCGCCCAGCTCCTCGATATCGGCCCCCGTCCCCTTCAGAATACCCGTCCGCACGAAGTTAATGGGAAAGTCCTTAAGGTCAAAAATGCCCATGCTCTTTATCTTCTTCATGCTGCGCCTCCTGAATAGAATACTCTTAGTGCCAAAATGATTACCCTCTCCCGTCGGGAGGAAGGGTGGGCAGGCATCCAATGAGGATTTATTCCCATTGGGATTAGGGGAGAGGGATAGGGCAGGGTGAGGGTGAAATAAACTATTAAAATCCAGAATCATATAATGCTTTAATGGCAGGCGGGTCATCAACCTCCATGACCGCCAATATATCTTTGTACAGCACATTCTTCAGTTTAGCCACTATCGCCCTTTCCTTGTTCAACCCCTTGGCGAAGGATATAGCTTCACCCATCAGCTCCTCCAGTGTGCAGGCTTTCCTTATGACATGGCGCGCTTCCAGTTCGTCGGCGGTGACTCTCCTGCCGGTGAGCTGCATATTCACCACCAGGTCCATGGGCAAAGCCTTTCTAACCATGGCGGTCATGCTGGGCATAAATGGTATGCCCAGGTCGACCTCCGGAAAGCAGAGATAGCCGCGGTCCTTTCTCATGAAGCGGAAATCGAAACAGCACGCCATTATGGCTCCACCGGCAAAGGCATGGCCTGTAATCGCAGCCACAGTAATCATAGGATACACAAGAACCCTTTTAAGAAGTTCGTTCAGTTTAGCGGAGAAAACATCGGTAACATCTCTGTCGCGTTTCTGAACATGCGGTAACAGCCAGTCAAGATCAATGCCGTTGCACCATATCTTTGAGTCATTTGACTTGACTACCAGTGCCTTAGCCTGGGTGTCATTTTCGATCTGGTCCAGCACCGACAGAAATTCTTTAAGTGAATCTATATTGAATTTCGTCTCATTCATGGTGAGCACAGCCACCTGTTCATCCAGTGTATATTCATACATCGCCATTATCGACGCCTCCTATAAGAACCGCATTCACGCTATTGTTGTACAACTGCGCAGGCACTGTCAACAATATTGAGAATTGGGGGTGAAGGTGATAAATAAAATCCTAAATAAATGGCAGGAAGGATTCAAAGCTGGGATACGTAGACATTCATACGAGCTTCATCAATCGTCGTCTGATAACCGGCCTGATTTATTTCCTGCATAGATAATCTCAGCCAGTGCCCGAATGAGTTTGTCTCTGACACGTTGTCTGGATCCAACACAGTTGAAAGACGAAAGTATTTTGTGCTTTGGGCTGCCTGTAACAGTATATGCTTAGCTGCCCAGTAATCGAGGGCTACTGGGTCCTGGCTGGCGGCAATCACATTAGTTCTGGTGGCACCACTATACGACGATGTCGGCCCCCCATAAGGCATTGCGTTCACCCATATAGCATCGATGATATTTAGTGCCGGGAATCTCGTTTCCACCATCTCTGTTCCCAGGCCACCGGTTACTAGTGCATCATGTGCATTAATTCCCAGCTGTTCCGTTAGTTTGTACGAGAGTACTCCCATATAATGTTTAACACAGGCGGAGACGCCAAAGTCATCGTGGCTCTTGAGCACTGGAACATTGATTACCTTGAGCCGGTCGCTGTCATAGGCCTGCAGCTGCGGATTCCACAGCCCCAGTTTGAAACTGATATAGGTGCCGTACTTGGTCTCGAATTTTGGATAAGATGTCATCATTCCAGTTCTGGGATTGACGGCGTCATCGATTATGTAACCGTCGGTCATGTCTCCCTCAGAATATTCCTGAACTCTTTGTCTGGTGATAGTATCCCACAGATATGTCGATACTTTATGGGAACCGGCAAATGAATCAACCACTTTCTGGACCGACTGGGAAATGTCCTCCGCATTATTTCTACTATAGTTCAAGCTACCGCCTTGACCGGTTGGGCCCTGCTGGACCTGTCCGTTGTCAGCAACTATTATCTCACCAGCAAATTCATCCGGATGCTGCACTATAGCTGAGATCAGGGCTTTGATCACGTCGGTGTTGGTCCCTCCCCTCTCATCCCACTGGGAATTGACCTTGATAATGATGACATCATCTCTGGCGATGAGGCCGGACGGACCCTTGTTCTTCCCCGATACAGATGAGTCATAAAACTGAAAATTGTGACTCCCCATAAGGTCTATCAGCTCAGCAATCCCCTGGTCGTTCCCTGAAGTCCCTTGAACTACAAAAATATCCGAGGCCGGTGTGACTGCGGCCTGTTTTTCCGATAAGGTGAGTGAGACAGCTTGACCGGAAGGCGCCGGACCCTGGTTACCCCCAGGAATAGTACACACCGCAAATACTCCGGAAATAAGTACTGCCAGTGCTGCCAGTGCCGTAAATATCAGATTTCTTCTGGCATAAAGCTGACCCGTCCTTTTCCCTACTTTGGCGAACAACGGCAAAATATAAGCTCCCAACCATGCATAGCTATTTGCTGCAGCTGCCTGCTGGCACGGATAGACAGCTCTGGAAGGCTTAGTGCCCGTTCTAATTGCGAACCAGACGAGGCTCAGCAGGCCGATTATGAAGGAATTGTGCTGGATATACAGCCATGCCCTCTTCAACAAAGTGACGGAACGGTTTCTAAGATATATCCGTTTTTCAGATCCGTCGTGCCGGTATGGTCCGCTCAAGCTCCACCTCTCGCCTGTCCATTGTAAGCCTGCATATCCGATTATGCAACTGGGCAAGGACTGTGGAAAAGCATATCCACATATTTCGTCCAGGCTATCGCCTGTGTTGACAGGCTGCATATAGCATTGTATACTATATCGATTTTGGGCTGGGGCGGCTGGGCATCGTTTTTATCACAAAATTAATGATTTTTTTTAGACACCGCAGCACAAAACGCTCCAGCAGTTCATCACGCTGGTTCTATACACTGGCGCTTTTATTCACCCTGCTGGCGATAATCCCATTCCCCTTAGCCCAGCCGGCATATGCACAGACACCCCACCTCATACTTTTCTGGGACGGCGGTGCCGCTCCCACCGGCTGGACGTGCATATCGGATGACGCCGGCGAACCTTTTTACCACATCTTTCCGCGCGGCAGCGATACCTATGGCACCCAGGGCGGCAATAGCACTCATACGCATTCCGCTTATAACCTGGTTATCAAGCCTGTCCCCTATTACGTGTTTCCCGGCGCCAAAACGGTATTCGGTTATGATGAGCCGGCAGTCGAACACACACATGATGTTTCTAGCACCGATCTGAGCCAGGAAAGCAACTTCCCCCCTTACCGCTCATTAAAATTGATTCGATACGATGGGGGTATCCCCACAGAGCTGCCTGCCGGCGTAATTGCTCCGTTTCTGCATGGAGTTCCCAGTGGCTGGACCAGGCAGGCAGCGCAAGACAACCAATATATACTCGGAGACACATCGGTTGCCACGGGCGGCTCCGAGGCTCACTCTCACCACGGCACCATTACCACCAGCTATGCCGGCGGCGATACCAACTCCATAACTCCTGATGTATGGCCGATCGCACGCCACCAGCACCGTCATGATATCACACTGAGTGTGGATGATATATTTTGGGCATCGAACTGCCCGCCATACACCACTGTTATCTTGGCCAAAGCAGACACATCCATCGCTGCGTTGCCTGCTGGTATGCTGGGCCTGTTTGACGGCTCACCACCAACGCCATGGGTAATGCAGAGTAACCAGGGTGGCATGTTCTATCATCACTTATTACAGGGAGATACTACTTCGGGAAAGAATGGCGGCTCGGAGACACACGGCCATGCGCCAATAGACTGGTCGCAGTTGAAGCAGACAGGCTGGGGCAGCAATGGGACCGTTTCTGAGATAGGCTATACCAAAATGATGTCGTTTGTGGCACACAAGCACTATTTCGGCGTTTCTTTTAACGAAGTGAACAGCCTGCCTCCTTATACAGATGTTGTCATCGCCTCCTTCGTACCCAGCCCACCCACTGTAGTGACTAAACAGATTGCACCCATCCAGGAAGAGGCGGCCAGGATATGGGGTACTGTGCAAAGCATAAATGATACCTCAATTATCGAGAGGGGTTTTGAATGGTATGCCGATGGTGGAACACCATGGACAAGTGGCTGGACGGAGACAGGAAGTTTCGGAGCTGATGATTTCTATTATGATGAAATCAACTTGGTCGCCGGTACGCTTTACCATTGCAGAGCCAAAGCTAAGAACGAAATGTTCGACGTCTTCTCTTACGGGGATGGCATCGAATTTCTTACCTTGCCCTGGCCACCCGATGACTTCTCCTTGATGCCCGGCGATGAAAAAATATACCTCAGCTGGACTAAAGGCGATGGGTCGATTCGGACTATGGTTCGAAGGTCAACAACCAGCCAACCACTTACACCAACCGACGGCGACCTCGTCTATTTCGACACCGGCACTAACTACCTCGACACCGGGCTAACCAATGGTATCACCTACTACTATTCGGCCTGGGGAGAGGCATCCAAGGGCGGGTTTCAGCAGTACTCCGAATTTTACGATGTGAGATGGGGCGCCCCGGGTGATGCTCCCGTTGTAATCACTGATAATGCTACCGCCATATCAGGGACACAGGCCACACTGAACGCCCATATTACGGATACAGCTGGCCCGCCGGTATTTGAACGCGGCTTCGAGTGGGACACCCAAAGCGGCCCACCATATGCCAACAACTGGACCGAAACAGGCAGTTATGGCGTTGGTCCTTTCAGCTACGACCTGAGCGGCCTGAATAAAGGCACGACTTACTACTTTAGAGCTACAGCCCGGCATAACGAATTTCTCTGGGGCTGGGGAGATGAACTAAAGTTTATAACCCCACCCGATCCCCCGTCGAACTTTATCGCCACCGGAGGCGACGAACAGGTAGAGCTGACCTGGACAAAAGGTGAAGGCGCCCAATCGACGCTCATTGTCAGGTCGACGACCGGTTATCCTCAGAATCCGGACGACGGCGATTTTGTCTATAACGGCCCCGATTCCCAGTACACCGAAACCAACCTTCCTGCTTGTATCACTTACTACTATTCTGCCTGGTCGCTGGCCTACGGCGGTGGACTGACCGCATTTTCCGATGCTAAGGCAACAGCCGAATCACCGGCGTATGGAACGCCGGGCGTGCAAACGGAAGACGCCACAGCAATCGGGGGTAACACGGCTACCCTAAATGGAGATATTACCAGCATTTGCGATAGCTCCATAGCCGAACGCGGTTTCGATTGGGGAACTCATAGCGGCGAGCCTTACGCCAGCAGTTGGTCGGAGACCGGGACCTTGGGCACCGGCGCTTTCAGCCATGATTTAAACGGTATTTCCCAGAAGACGAGGTATTTCTACAGGGCAAAAGCTAAAAATAATGCCCTCGATATCTGGTCATATGGTGAAGAAAAAAGCTTTGTCACCGAAGACATCACTCCCTCGGTAGCCACCGAAGACGCACGTGATATTACCACCACCTCGGGTACACTGATGGGTCAGGTAGTGGATATGGGCAGGGCTACTACAGTCTTTGTTTCTTTCGATTGGGGCATCGACCCGGACAATCTCAATAACGAGACGCCCCTGCAGTCGCTGAGTTCGCCATTGGAGTTCAGCGCTAATATCAGCAACCTTGACCCATATACATTTTACTGGTACCGGCCGAAAGCTGATGGCGGCGTATACGGAATAGGATACGGAGCTATACATAATTTCCGCACCCATCGGGCACCGCCGTCGGTCAGCACCTTTGACGCCACCGATGTTACCACTACCTCGGCCGATTTGAACGGCACATTGCATTACATCGGCAGCGCCGGTACCGCCGATGTTTCATTCCAGTACAGCACTACCTCCGGCGTCTACAGCAATGAGACCACGCCACAAACCATGAGTTCACCGGGCGATTTCCAGGCCAACCTGCCAGGTTTAACGCCCGCCACCACCTATTACTACCGGGCCAAGGCGCACAGCGACCACGGCACCGGCTACGGCACCGAGCATGTATTCACCACCGGAAGCACTCCACCCTCGGTCACCACCGGCGACGCCATTCACATGACCACCAACAGCGCACTCCTGAACGGCAACCTGACCGCAACGGGCACTGCGTCCACGGTAAATGTATCCTTCCAGTACGGAACCTCGCAGGGCGGGCCATATACGGGTTCAACCACGCCGCATCCCATGACCGCAACAGGCGTTTTTCAGGCCAACCTGACCGGTCTAACGCCGCTTACCACTTACTACTTCATAGCTAAGGCCGATGGCGGCCTCAGCGGTACAGCGTACGGCGATGAAAAAAGCTTCCGCACCGGCATGTTCCCGCCTGCCGTACTGACCATGGCGGCCACCGACACCACCGATACCGCTTCGGTACTGAACGGCAACCTGTATAATCTGGGCTCCGCTAACACGGTAAACGTTTCATTCGAATACGGCAACACCCACCTCGGTCCTTATCCCAACTCAACGCCGTTGCAGTCGATGGCGGCCGCCGGACCGTTCCAGGCGAATCTGTCAAGCTTGACGCCGGGCACCACCTATTACTTCCGGGCAAAAGGTGACGGCGGCGAGTACGGCGTCGCTCACGGAACGGAGATGTCCTTTACCACCTCCACCCTGCCACCAGAGGTAACCACCAACGCCGCCGATAACATCGCCAGCGATTCCGCCCGCTTGAACGGCAACCTGGATGCGCTGGGCGATGCCGCTTCGGTAAACGTCTTTTTCCGTTACGGCACCACCTCCGGAGGTCCATATACGGACTCGACGCCGCCGCAGGCCATGTCCGGAACCGGACCCTTCCCGGCCGTCATAAACACACTGCAGGCCAATACTACCTATTACTTCATAGCTGAGGCCGATGGCGGTATATACGGCACGGCCTATGGAACCGAGCTTAGCTTCACTACTTCCAAGGTGCCGCCGTCGGTGGAAACCGATGACGCCACCGATGTCGCGCCAACCACCGCCACCTTGCGCGGCCAGCTGACGTCCATGGGCACTGCACCCGCCGTAAATGTCTGGTTCCAGTACGGCACGACGTCGGGAGGGCCATATCCCGACAGCACGCCGCTTCAAACAAGAAGTACCGCAGGCTATTTCCACGCCGACATCACCGGCCTGGCGCCTTTGACCACGTATTACTTCATTGCCATGGCGGATGGTGGAGAGCACGGCAGCGACCAGGGCGATGAGCTTAGCTTCACTACCACCTGCACACCGCCCTCCGTTTTCACCGGCAGTGCCACAGACATCACCCCCTTCTCGGCCAGCTTGAGCGGCGTCTTGAGCTCTCTGGGCACGGCCCCCTCGGCCGATGTCTCCTTCCAGTGGGGCACCTCTTCCGGCGTCTACAGGCACGAGACCACGCCACAGCCGATGAACGCACCCGGCGGTTTCCAGGTCGACCTTTCCGGCCTCGCCTCCGGCATCACCTATTACTACCGGGCAAAGGCGGACGGCGGCGTCCACGGCATCGGTTACGGCGTCGAGCATTCTTTCACCACAGCCACGCAGCCACCGTCGGTTACCACCAATGCCGTCAGCCACAAGACCACCGACAGCGCCACCTTGAACGGGACATTGGACGCTCTGGGTACCGCCGCTACGGTAAACGTCTCCTTCGTCTACGGAACTCAGCAGGGAGGTCCTTATAGCGACTCCACACCACCGCAGGCCATGACCGCCACCGGTAATTTCCAGGCTCCCATAGCCGGCCTGACTCCCTTCACCACCTACTATTACCGGGCAAAGGCGGACGGCGGTATCTGCGGCACGGCATACGGTGATGAAACAAGCTTCACCACCAACCACCTGCCACCCGTGGTCATCACCGAAGGCGCCAGCGATGTCATGACCAATGCCGCCATCTTGAACGGCGACCTGATTTTGCTGGGCACCGCGCCTAATGTGAACGTGTCCTTCGAATGGGGCACCACCTCCGGCGGCCCTTATCCCAACTCCACTCCACTGCAGGGCATGACGGAACCGGACATCTTCCATGCCCATCTTGGCAGCTTGCGTTCCGATACCACCTACTATTTCCGGTGCAAAGGCGATGGTGGCATACAGGGCACCAGCTACGGCAGTGAGAACGTCTTCACCACGGGAACCGTTTCACCGTCCGTGACCACCGGTGAAGCCACCGACATAAGAATCGACTCAGCCACCCTGAACGGAGAGCTGAACTCGCCCGGCTCCAGCGCCGCCGTAAACGTATCCTTCGAGTACGGCACCAGGCGTGGAGGGCCGTATCCCGATTCGACGCCGCAGCAGGCAATGACTGGACCGGGCGCTTTCCAGGCCGAACTGGGTGACCTGTCTACCAGTACGACCTACTATTTCCGGGCTATGGCCGTTGGAGATAGCACGGTTTATGGCACCGAACAAAGCTTCAGAACCGTGACGCCTTTTTCTAATACATCGCGCCAGCCGCGTTCATCGCCGTCACCGCCGCAGCCGCTGCCGCCAAATATGACAATACAATATCTGAGCATCAATCCCGGGCAGGTTTCGGTTAACCAGCCGGTGACCATCGTAACCAACGTGGTCAATACCGGTGACGAGGCCGATAGCTACGCTGCCGTGCTCAGGATAAACGGAAAGGTGGAGCAGACCAGGACGGTCAGCGTCGGCCCCAGGGCCACCCAACCGCTAAAGTTCACCGTCAAAATGTCGCAGCCCGGCACTTACACCGCAACTATAGGCAATCAAAAAGCAAACTTCGTCGTTACCGGTCCTGAAAACAGGCCCACCGCAGGTACGGCTGCCGGCATACTCTTCGTGGTGGTCATTGCCGTTATCGCCGCACTTATATTACTGCTTGTATTCATCTCCAGAAACCGCTTCCACAAATCCTAGCCAAAGCGGGGAGTTCTAAGAGGGGTGCAACCCCTCTTAGTTTCCAAACAAAAACCCTCTCCCTTGAGGGAGAGGGTAAGGGTGAGGGTGAAAAAACTAAATAAAAACTAACTTAAAAGCTTGGGCACACCTCTCAGGATGGCCTCGGCCTCAGTAACGATTTGCTGAACCAAATCACTCACCTTAGGCATATCCTTTATCCGCTGCGCCGCCTCGCCGGCAGCCATCATGGCATTTTCCTTATTTCCCTCGAAGGCCGCCTTAATAGATTCAATCTCATACTGAATCAAAGACATATCGATTGTCGAATAATCATCGGGAGTACCCAGGAAAACGCCGGGCGATTTCTGCAGAGTCTGCCTGGCGTGTTCCACGCTGCGGGGTGTTTTCAACCATCTGGCCGGTCCCACAAAGCCGCGCGCCACCAGTGTTGCCCTGTCGCCTGATTCCACAACCGCCTCCTTCCAGATCCGGTGGAAATCGCTCTCCTGTGTGGCCAGGAAGCGCGTCCCCATCAGCGCTCCGTCGGCACCCATGACCAGCGCCGCCGCCAGCGTCTTGCCGTCGCAGAACCCGCCGGCGCCGCACACCAGAGTGTTGGCATCGGACACCTCCTCCACCACGGCCGGCAGCAGAATCATCGAATGTACTGGTTCCCACGAGGTATGGAAACCGCCTTCATGACCGGAGGCTACGATTACATCGCAGCCCGCTTTCTTACAGCGCAAAGCCCCCCTGACAGATGGAACAATATGAATCCAGGTAAATCCGGCTCCCTTTATCTTATCTCCCCAGCCCAAGGGGTCGCCGGCGGAGGTAAACATCACCTTAAAATGGTTCTTAATATCGGGGTTCTCTTCGCGTACTCTGATGGCCGTATCGATCATCACCTGCGCTTTGTCCTTAAGCTCAGCCGAGACCATAACGTTTGTGCCGAAAATACCGCCCTTATCCTTGACCAGTCTATAGGTCCGTTTCAGCACCTTTTCAAGCACCGTAGCCATATCGTCGTCGGGATTAGCTTCTCCGGTCCTCACGAAGTCGTTGTAAATCCAGGGCTGGTCGTCCTTGTTGAAAACGCCGCTGGTGGACAGCAGGCCCAGCACGCCGGCGTTCGCTGTCGCCACACAGAGGTTGTTGTTGCTGAACGGCCCCATTCCCGCCTGAATAATGGGGTACTTGATGCCTATCTTGTCGCACAGTCTCGATTTAATCATAAAAACTCCGCTCCTGTTTTTGTTGTTTTTACGCGAAAAGCAATGCCTGATTAAGCAGGATATTATATCACAAAGCCCGACTTTCCGACCGCCCGCTTCTCAGGTTGAGCAGCGGTCAATTTGTGCTTAACGTCGGGTTATGACACCTGACGGATTGCTACATATATACCCAGCAATAAAAATAAAACCATTATTATAATTGCTGCTAATATAAAGTAAAATATTTGTCTCTTAGTCATACAGCCCAATTATAGCCTTTAACCAGCCAGTGTCAAGAGGAAAATA
>CAZJQG010000043.1:0-14951 GCA_964548415.1 uncultured Dehalococcoidales bacterium
AGCTCTAACGATGTCCAGGCTTACACCGAGACTCATGTAACCGTGGCTGTCAGGGGGCGAAACCTGAATCAGCGCTACTTGAATGGGAATAAGTCCTCGGTAAAATAAGTCCGGTACCTGCGACAAAAATATCGGAGTATAGTCGGCAAGCCCTTCATTAACCGCCGCCCGGGTATCGTTGCCGATAAAAAAGGAATTATGCCGGAAATTTGCGCTGAACCTCTGCTCTGTATAAGGCGCCACTCCCAGGGTCCACACGTGAATTACTTCGGCATCGAAAAACGCCTTGGGATGAGCTTCGACATACTCTATGAGTGCTCTGATTAAGTGCTGGGGTTCCCCACAACCGGTACCGACAAAAATCCGGTCGCCCCTCTGAATCTGATCGAATGCAACCGACTCCAGGACAAATTTTTCCTTGTATCTCCGTTTTAACTCACCCAATATCATTTCTCTGCCTCCCCGATGGCGTTCCCGGTTATATTCAGTATTTATTCGCTATGTAGTCCGGCTTTCATCAAAACAACCGTATACTAGATTCCAGGTCGACATCATGAAATAAATTGCCACGGATTATTTGCCGTCCTCATATTAATACCTCGCGATGTCGGCATAAAGAATTATAAAGCATATCCATTGATTGATAAAACGAATTTGGCTCCGATAACGAATGCAGTCGCCGCAATATAAACCACAATATGCGGTTAGCCGAACTTCCTGCTTATTTGATTTCTTCATAATACGATACCGAGACTAAAAAATAGCGGTCACCTTCGACTTATATATTAGCCGGCAATGTTCGCCGGATTGGCAATCTTACCGACCACCGCACTGGCAGCAGCTACAGCAGGATTTGCCAGATACACCTCGGACTGAGGACTGCCCATCCTGCCGATAAAGTTGCGGTTGGTCGTGGAAACGCACCTCTCACCCGCGGCCAGAACTCCCATATATCCGCCGAGACACGGGCCGCAGGTAGGCGTGCTGACCACGGCCCCCGCCTTAACAAAGATTTCAACCAGGCCCTCGTGCATAGCATCCAGGTATACCTGCTGCGAGCCCGGAATAACTATGCATCGGACATCCGAACTCACCTGCCGCCCCTTGAGTACCCTGGCTGCCAGTCTGAGGTCGTCGAGGCGCCCGTTGGTGCAGCTGCCTATTACCGCTTGGTCGATTTTTATGTCAACCACCTGGCTTACCGGCTTTACATTTGACGGCAGATGAGGCAGTGCTACCTGAGGTTCTATTTTGCTTACGTCATATTCTATTACGCGCTCGTACTCCGCATTTTTATCGGGTTCGTAAACCTGATAAGGCCGTTTGGCCCGGCTCTTAACGTAGTGCTGAGTTTTGCTATCCACCCTGAATATGCCCGCCTTGCCGCCAGCTTCAATGGCCATATTGGACATAGTGAACCGCCCATCCATGGGCAGCGCATCGATTGCCTCCCCGGTAAACTCCATAGCCGAGTAGAGGGCTCCGTCAACACCGATGTTGCCAATCGTGTAAAGTATCAGGTCTTTGCCACCAACCCACTCTCGCAGCTTACCGCGGTACACAAATTTTATAGTCGGCGGCACCTTCATCCATATCTCTCCGGTCGCCATAGCCACCGCGATATCGGTCGATCCCATACCCGTGGCAAACGCCCCCACAGCGCCGTACGTACAGGTATGAGAATCCGCACCAATAACAACTTCCCCGGGCAATACCAGGCCCTGCTCAGGCAACAGCACGTGCTCGATGCCCATCCGGCCGACTTCGTAGTAAATCACGCCGTACTGCCTGGCGAACTCTCGCATCATCTTGGCCTGTTCCGCCGAGAGAATATCCTTATTGGGACAAAAATGGTCGGGTATCATCACCACTTTTCCCGGATCAAAGACCTTGTTGACCGCCAGCCGCTGAAACTCTTTAATGGCCAGTGGAGCGGTAATATCATTGGACAAAACTAAATCAACCCTGACGTTAATAAACTCGCCAGGGCTGACTCTATCCAAGCCACAATGAGCCGCCAGAATCTTTTCCGCTAACGTCAAGTGTCGTCACCCCTTCTCTTCAAAACTTATCCTCTCAATTTCGGAACTATAAGCACCACCACCGTAATCACGGCAATTATAAACGCAATTAAATACATGCCGACGCCGCAGGCAAGACCTATTGCCGCTGTCACCCATATACTGGCGGCGGTCGTCAGACCTACTACATGTTCCTCGCGCAACCCGCGTACAATAACGCCGGCGCCAATAAAGCCGATGCCGGTCACCACAGCCGCCGCCACGCGCGACGGGTCGGCTCCTTCGCCAAAACCGAATATCCCAACCACGGCAAATAATGCTGAACCAAGGCAAATAAGTGCATGGGTACGAAGGCCGGCCGGTTTATTAGATCGCTCTCGCTGGTAACCGATGCCGGCGCCCAGCGCGACTGCCAGAAGCAGACGAAGTGACATCTCGAGGAAATTTTCCATGCCCGTTTATCACTCTTTTCTGGCTTTCTTTACCGCCAGTAGCCGGTTCAATGCGTTCATATAGGCTTTGGCGCTGGCTACAATTATATCCGTATCGGCACCGCGGCCGGTGTAGCTGGCGCCGTTGCTCTCTATCCTGATTAACACCTCACCGATGGCATCTATACCCTCGGTCACCGACTTAACTGTGAACTCGGTTAGCTTGTTAGGCACCTTAACTATTCTATTTATAGCTTCGTACACCGCGTCCACCGGGCCCGTCCCCAGCGCGGCATCGGCCACTGCCTGGCCTCCGGGACTAATAAGCCGTACCGTAGCCGTCGGAATACCGTGGCTGCCGCAGGTAACCTCGACAAGGTCGAGATGGTAGACTTCTGAGGTCGTGCGCAACTCTTCAGCTACCAGCGATTCGATGTCCCGGTCGGTGACTTCCCGCTTCTTATCCGCCAGCTCTTTAAAAGCTTCGAAGGCATGCTTGAACGATTCCTCATCGATAATATAGCCCAGCTCGGCCAGCCGTTCTTTAAAGGCATGCCGGCCGCTCACCTTACCCAGCACCAGGCTGCTGGCCGGTACACCGACCGATTTCGGGTCCATAATTTCATATGTGATCGCCTGCTTAATTACCCCATCCTGGTGAATTCCCGATTGATGGCGGAAAGCGTTGGCACCGATAATAGCTTTGTTAGGCTGGACCGCAAATCCCGTCAGCTCGCTAACCAGGCGGCTGGTTTTGTAAATCTGTGTGGTGTCGATGTTGTTCCCGAAGTGATAGAAGTCGCTCCTGGTTTTTAGAGCCATGACTATCTCTTCCAGGGCGGCGTTTCCTGCCCGCTCTCCTATGCCGTTAATGGTAGCCTCAACCTGGCGGGCGCCTCTTCGTATAGCTTCCAGGCTATTGGCCACTGCCAGGCCTAAATCATTGTGGCAGTGCACGCTGATCACGGTCTTGCCGATATTGGGCACGTTCTTGATGATGCCCTCTATTAAATCGCCGAACTCCTGCGGAGTAGCGTAGCCGACCGTGTCCGGTATATTTACCGTGGTAGCACCGGCCTCGATAACCGCCTGCAATATCTTATAAATGTAGGCTGGCTCGGTACGGCTGGCATCCATCGGCGAATATTCAACGTCGTCGGTGTATTTCTTGGCCCTGGCTACCATCTCGCGCGAAAGCTCCAGTATCTCCTCGCGAGTTTTCTTAAGCTGGTACATCAGATGTATATCCGAAGCCGAAAGGAATATATGAATCCTGGGTTTTTTCGCTTTTTTAATACTCTCCCAGGCACGGTCAACCGCTTCCGCATTGGCATGGGCCAGCGCGCATACCGAAGACTTCTTGATCTCCCTGGCGATGGTCTGTACCGCGTCGAAATCCCCCGGCGAGCTTATAGGAAAGCCGGCTTCGATAACATCGACTCCCAGCCTTTCCAGCTGCCTGGCGATATCGAGCTTATCCTGCGCGTTAAGGCCGGCGCCGGCCGCCTGCTCGCCATCACGCAATGTTGTGTCAAAAAAAATAACCCTGTCCATGTCTAACGCCAGTCTATTTCTTAAGCCACGGCATCATGCTTCGTAGCTTCTTACCTACGATTTCAATCTGGTGCTCAGCGTCCATCTTCCTCAGCGCATTATAAACGGGACGGTTCGCCTGGTTCTCCAGAATCCATTCCCTGGCAAAGCTGCCCGTCTGTATCTCGGCCAGAATTTGCCGCATCCTGTCCTTGGCCATCTCATCGATTACCCTCGGCCCTCGGGTATAGTCGCCGTACTCAGCCGTATCACTGACCGAGTAGCGCATGTAGCTCAGGCCGCCCTGGTACATCAGGTCGACGATCAGTTTAAGCTCGTGGAAACATTCGAAATAGGCGATTTCCGGCTGGTACCCGGCTTCGACGAGCGTCTCAAACCCGGCCTTTACCAGAGAGCTTACGCCGCCGCACAGCACCGTCTGCTCGCCAAATAAGTCGGTTTCAGTTTCTTCAGCGAAAGTAGTTTCTATGACGCCGGCCTTAAGACAACCAAGGCCTCTGGCATAAGCCAGGGCAAGGCTCTTCGCCTTTCCCGTAGCATCCTGATGGACGGCGACAATTGCCGGAGCGCCCGACCCTTCCGTATAAACCTGGCGCAGCATATGCCCCGGACACTTGGGCGCAATCATGGTCACATCGACGTCTTCGGGCGGCACAATCTGCCCGAAATGTATATTGAAGCCGTGAGCGAACATCAGCATCTTACCCTTGGTCAGCCCTTTTTTAATAAATTCGTTGTAAACCTTTGGCTGCAGCGTATCCGGGACCAGCATCATGATGATGTCCGATGCTGCAGCTACAGTGGCGGCGTCGGTCACATTGAAGCCGGCCTTTTTCGCCGCCTTCCAGCCTTCGCTGTCCTTAGCTTCGGCGACGCTAATCTTACAGCCGCTATCTCTCAGGTTCTGGGCATGGGCATGTCCCTGCGACCCAAAACCGATTATGCCGATTTTCTTGTTCTTAATTAACTCCAGCTTAGCGTCCTTCTCATAATAAATAGTAGCCATGTTGCCCTCCTTTAATTATCATAGTTCCCTATTATTGTTGGATTAGCTCCGGGTGTCGTTACCAGTCAGGTAGCGCATCGGCTTCCGGCGGCTGCACCTTTGGCGGCTGCTTCAGTACCTTGGTCTCTTTCTCCTCGGTCTGCAGCGGTCCCACCCCGCCCCTGGTCAAAGCGATGCGTCCCGTCTTAGCAATCTCGCGAATACCGAAACCGCGTAAAAGCTCGAGCAGAGAGTCAATCTTCTCTTCATCGCCGGTCACTTCCACTATTACCGAATCGGAAGAAACGTCCACTATGTTCGCCCTGAATATATCAACTATCTGGATAATTTCGCTCCGGGTGGATGCCGACGCTTTTACCTTGACCAGTGCCAGTTCCCTGGATACCGATGGTGTGCTGGTTATGTCAACTATTCTGACGACTTCTATAATCTTGTCGAGTTGCTTTCTCGCCTGCTCCACCTTAGCATCGTCGCCCTGGACAACGATGGTCATGCGGGACTGGTGCGCCTGGTCGGTATGCCCTACCGCGATGCTGTCTATGTTAAAGCTGCGCCGCCGCAGCAGGCTCGATACCCTGTTAAGCACTCCCGGCTTATCTTCGACTATAGCAACTAACGTATGCTTATTATCAGACAATGCCCTCGTCCTCCTGTTCTGGCTTCTAAACTCACTTGCTGGAACGAGTCACTTTCTCCGGAATTGGCATTTCCAGAGCTTCGACCAGTGCTGCCCCGGGCGGCACAATAGGAAATACATTCTCCTCAGGTTCGACCACAAAATCTATCAGGAACGGCCCATTATGGTCCATCGCCTTTTCTATCGTCGATGTCACCAGTTTTTTATCGGATACTCTTACCGCCGTCACGCCGTAAGCTTCAGCAATCTTAACGAAATCCGGCCCGGAAAGCGGGGTGTGAACATAGCGCCTACCGTAAAACAGCTGCTGCCACTGCCTGACCATGCCCAGGAACCCGTTGTTCAGAATGGCTATTTTCACAGCTATGTTTTCCTGTACCACGGTGGCCAGCTCCTGTATGGTCATCTGGAAACCGCCGTCGCCGGCGATGCACCACACAGCCTCTTCGGGCTTGCCGACCTTGGCTCCCATTGCAGCCGGCAGCTCGAAACCCATCGTCCCCAGTCCGCCCGATGAAATCAAGCTGTTGGGTTTATCATAGAAGTAGAACTGAGCCGACCACATCTGGTTCTGGCCGACACCCGTTACCACGATGGCATCGCCTTTGGTGACTTCATAAATCTGGCGCACCACGTATTGAGGTAACAGCGAATCACTGTCTCTGATCGACAGCGCCGGGTGCTCCTCACGCCACTTATCCACCTGATTGAACCAGTCCACATGTTCCCGCGGGACAATCTGCTGGTTAAGCACTTCCAGTATATTCTTGACGTCTCCGACGATGGGTACATCAACCTGAACGTTCTTGCCTATTTCCGCCGGGTCGATATCTATATGGACCACGCGGGCGTTGGGTGCAAAGTGGCTGACTACGCCGGTGGCCCGGTCATCGAACCTCATGCCGATGGCCACGATAACGTCCGAATGATGTACCGCGTGGTTGGCATACGCCATGCCGTGCATGCCCAGCCAGCCGAAGCTCAACACGTGCGTTTCCGGAAAGCATCCGATTCCCAGCAGCGTGGTCACAACCGGTATCTGCGCCTTTTCCGCCAGGTCCTTTAGCTCGTTAAAGGCGCCGGAAATGATCACCCCTCTGCCGGCAATGATGATAGGCTGCTCGGCATTGTTGATAACCTCGGCGGCCCTCTTTATCTGTGAAGGATGACCGAACATCCTCGGCTTGTAGCCGGGCAGGTTAACCTTATCAGGATAGTCAAACTCCGCTTCCTCCTGAAACACATCGCGCGGTATATCGATGAGCACCGGACCCGGCCGGCCGGTCTGCGCTATGTAAAAAGCTTCCTTGATCACCTCGGCCAGGTCTTTGGCGTGCAACACCAGATAATTATGCTTGGTAATCGGCAATGTAATACCGGTTATATCTATCTCCTGAAAGGCGTCCTTACCGATGAACGGCCTGGCCACCTGGCCCGTAATAGCCACCACCGGAGACGAGTCCAGACAGGCGTTGGCGATTCCGGTAACCAGGTTAGTGGCTCCCGGACCCGAAGTCGCCAGGCACACGCCGGCCTTACCCGTAGCCCGGGCGTAACCATCGGCGGCGTGAGCCGCGCCCTGTTCGTGCCGCACCAGGATATGCCTTAACTGTGGGTATTGCGGCAGCGTATCGTACAGCGGCAATACCGCGCCTCCGGGAAAGCCGAACATGACATCCACGCCTTCCTTGACCAGGCTTTCGCACAAAATCTGAGCACCGGTCTTTTTCATACCTGACTCCTATTTAGGAAATACGGCTCCTTCGCTGGCGGAGCCAACGTTTTCTATATACCTGCGCAAGTAACCAGTTTTTATCTTCGACTTGAACTCGGGCACCCTGGACAGTCGTTTCTTAATCTCATCGTCGCTGACTTTCAACTCCAGCTTGTGTCCCGGGATATCTATGCTGATTATATCTCCGTTTTTAACGGCGGCTATCGGGCCCCGGCTGGCCGCTTCGGGCGCCACATGGCCTATGGCCGCACCTATGGTGCCGCCGGAAAACCTGCCGTCGGTAATCAATGCTACGTCTTTGTCCAGCCCCATACCGCTCAACAGGGAAGTCGGTGTCAGCATCTCGCGCATGCCCGGGCCGCCCTTCGGCCCTTCGTAGCGTATGACCAGGACCTCGCCCTTCTTAACCTCACCTTTCATTATTCCTCTGGTGGCTTCCTCTTCGCTGTCGTATACCCTGGCCTTACCCTGATGTATCATCATTTCCGGACCAACGGCGCCGCTCTTGACCACAGCTCCTTCCGGCGCCAGGTTGCCGAACAATATGGCCAGCCCGCCCGTCTTCGAAAACGGCCTGTCTTTCGGGCGGATAACCGAGTCGTCGGTAACCTTGCCCAACTTTATGATGGCCGACATCGGCGTCAGGGATACCGTCTTGCAACCGCCGTTCATGTATTTAGATATCTCGCTCATGACCGCCGGTATGCCGCCGGCACGGTCGAGGTCCTCGATATGTACGTCGCTGGCCGGACTCAGCTTGACCAGGTGCGGCACGCGTTCGCTTATCCTGTTTATATCCGGCAGCGGAAACTTCATACCCGCTTCGTGCGCAATCGCCGGCAGGTGCAACACCGAATTGGTGCTGCCACCCAGCGCCATATCGACGGCGAAGGCGTTAGCAATCGAATCCCTGGTAATTATGGCCTTAGGCCTCAGGTTCTGTTTCCACAGCGCCATTATCTGTTTGCCGGCCTCCATGGCCAGCACTATCCTCCTGGAATCAACCGCTGGTATGGTGCCGTTGCCCGGCAGAGCCATGCCCAGCGCCTCGGTCAGGCAGTTCATGGTGTTGGCAGTATACATGCCCGAGCAGCTCCCGCAGCCGGGACAGGCGGCGATTTCAATCTCCTCGAGCTCCTCTGCCGTCATCTTGCCCCGGGCAACGCTGCCCACGGCGGTAAATACCGAGATGAGGTCCACCGGCCGGCATTCGCCGTTCTTATTCATCCGCCCGGCCAGCATGGGGCCGCCGCTGACGAATATCGCCGGTATGTTCAATCTGACCGCGGCCATCAGCATGCCCGGCACGACCTTGTCGCAGTTGGGGATAAAGACGAGGGCATCGAACTGGTGAGCCTCGACCATTATCTCTACTGAGTCGGCAATCAGCTCCCGGCTGGGCAGGCTGTACTTCATGCCCGGATGGTTCATGGCGATACCATCGCAGACGCCGATAGTATCAAACTCGAAGGGCACACCGCCCTGGCTACGAACGCCCGACTTTACCGCCTCGGCTATACTTCGCAGATGAATATGCCCGGGCACGACCTCATTGAAGCTATTGACCACGCCGATAAAGGGCTTGGCGAAGTCGCGGCTGCTGACGCCGACGGCGCGGAGCAAAGCGCGATGCGGAGCCCTCTCGATACCTTTTTTAACGCTGTCGCTACGCAATGTCTTCAAGAAATGCTCTCCTTATTCAGAAATGGTGGAAAATACGGCAGAAAGAGTATGTAGTAAACTAACATAGCAGCTAGCTTATTGTCAAGCTAATCCGCTTCTAAATCACGTATCTTTTGCAGGCGGCGCTGATGCCTGCCGCCCTCAAAATCTGTGGCCAGATATACCTTTACGATATCCAGTGCCGATGGTACATCGATAGCGTCCTGGCCCAGGCACAGCACATTGGCATCGTTATGCCGCCGCGCCCTATCGGCGCCGAACGTCCCGCAGCACAGGGCGGCCCTTATTCCTTTTATTTTATTGGCGGCTATGCACATGCCTATGCCGCTGCTGCAAATCAGTATCCCCTGGTCGAACTCTCCCCCGACTACCGCCCCGGCTACCTGTTGGGCGATATCCGGATAATCGACGGAATCGGTGCTGAAAGTGCCGAAATCCTCGTAGTCGTGCCCCAGCTCGCGGAGCAGCCCCATAATGGCTGCCTTTAACTCGAGCCCTCTGTGGTCACAACCAAGAGCAATACGCACTTTAGCTACCTCCGTCTTATTTTTCTGCAAGCCTTATTGATTTCCGCTTCCGGTATAATCCCGGCCCTTAAAATAAGCGGTGATTCACCCGTAACGTCGACTACCGTCGACTCTATTCCGCCGGGACATCTGCCGCCATCGACAATCAAATCCAGCTTCGCGTCGAGCTGCTCTTCGACTTCCCCGGCGGTAAGCGGGTTTGGCTTTCCGCTTATGTTAGCACTGGTGCCTATAATCGGTCTACCCAGGCCTCGTATCAGACTGATTGGCATACTGTGTCCGGGGACTCTGACCGCTACCGTATTGCCGCCGGCAGTGATTATATCGGGCAGGGTATCCCGTCTTTTCAGCACCAGCGTCAGCCCGCCCGGCCAGAAACGTTCGATAAGGCGCCAGGCCAGATCGGTCACCACCGCGATATCCTGAAGTTTGTTTGAATCTGCCAGTAACACCGGAAGTGGTATAGTTACCGGCCGCTGCTTCACCGCGTAAATCCGCTTAATGGCCTCTATATTGAAGGCGTCGGCTCCCAGCCCGTAAACCGTATCCGTGGGGTAGGCGACGATACCGCCCTTTTTTAGAATCTCGATGGCACGGTCGATTTGCGACATCACCTGACTGGAGAAACCCGTCAATTCGATTTACTCCCGCGATTGGCTGCAGTTATTTGGCGCCGAAATTTCGCTCCAGGAAGGCCTGAATCACCGGCCCCACACCCGGATAATCCCACATGTAGTCATGTCCCGGAGCTGTCATCCCCAGGTCCAGATTATAAGGCCCGAAGATTAACACCGCCCTGGTCACCATCCAGTCGAACGGCGTGAAAGCGGGCACCTTGTTTAAAATAAATAGCTGCAGCCAGTTGCTTTTCAATATTTCCGGAATGTTTTTTTGCGTCAGCGTGTCCGGTGCCATGCCGTTCTCGTTTATGATGAGCGACCGGCTGTTTTGCCACACCCTGTGCCAGAATGGAATACCAACCTGTACCGAAAACACGTTGGGATTTGCCTGCAGCCGGTTAATTACTTCCCCGGCCAGCCCGGCGCCGTTGCTTTGGCCGGTAACAATGACCTTCAATCCGGATATGTTCCGGGTCAGAAAATCTATCTTGGCAGACAGGACCTTTGCCTTCGACGGATAATGCGTCAGCTGCTCCTTTAGTTCAAAGAAATAAGGCAGCAGTCCCTTCTCGGTTCGTATGTCTTCAACTTCGTAATAATTATATCCCAGCCGGCCGACCTCAGATTCGATACCGACCAGCCAGCTGTCGGCCTGCATATCCGTCTCCATGGGTTTCTTGCCCCAGCCACCCGGTGCGCAGACAATGACCATGTCGTAGTTCTTCACCTGGTTATAAAGAGCGAGGAGTTGGTTGGCGAACTGCTGCCGGGCCGCGTGGCTGCCGCCAACCACCTGTGCTGCCACCACCCAGGCCTGATTTTCAATGGGGCTCATTGACTGCAGTTCCAGTCCGGCCTGTTCTACATCGGCGCCGCGCGTGCTGTGGGCATATGAGACTACTCCGGCCACGACCGCCAGCAGTACGACCGTCAGCCCTAAAATGCGAGACCATAACAAACGCTTTCCCGCCTTCATAGCTCGTACCCGATTTCCACCCTATATTTTAGCACCTTTGTGCCTCAGCCGCTTACTCTTTCAAACAATAAAACTTCTCCCTTTCGTAAAGGGAGATTGAGAGGGATTTTTCTTTAACTTTTGGCATTTAACATTTTAAATCCCCCTTAATCCCCCTTTTTCTAAGGGGGAGACTGCCGGCCTAATGCTCACATATCATCCTGAGGGGCGCAGCGACGAAGGATCTCGAAGTCCACCTGGGTACCGTGGAGCATCTGCTCCACGGACGAATCAGTTCTCGCCTGGGCGGGCGGACTTAAAAGTCCGGCCCTACATTTGGTGGTTCTTCTCGTGGTGAGCCAATGGTTCTGCTCGTGATCAACTGGTGCTTCCGCTCGTGATCAACTGGTGCTTCCGTTCGTGGTCAACTGGTGGTTCTTCTCGTGGTGAGCCCATCTTGTATTTGGTTCCGTTCGTGGTGAGCCTCCATTTTTCCCGTTCGTGGTGAGCCTGTCGAACCATGGCGGAACCCGGACGATTCTTCACGGGGTTATCCCGGGGGAGTCCTTCCACATAAGGATCGACGAAGGATTCAGAATGACACGAAAGGTCAATGCCAATTTTTGGTCTTTTTCCTTTGGTTTTTAGCTTAATTTTGTTATACTTTACACAACCAGCCAAATTGATGGATAAACAGAGAAAAAGCCATCGAGTAGCCACCAGCGACGACATCGAAGTATCCACCTACCTCGAAATCGCCAAAGAGCTTCAGGGCGAGCCGGCCAAGGCCGAGGTAGAAACCATCACTCCGGGCACCAGAGAGGCCATCGCCGTTATCGATTTCGGCTCCCAGTATGCCCACCTCATCGCCCGCCGCGTCCGCGAATGCCACGTCTACTGCGAGCTTATTCCCTATGATGAGCCCTGGGAAAAAATCATGGCGCTGCAGCCCAAGGGCTTCATACTATCCGGCGGCCCGGCTAGTGTCTACGAACAAAAGGCGCCGCTGGCGCCGGCGCAGCTTTACGCCAGCCACCTCCCCGTCCTGGGCATCTGCTACGGCATGCAGGCCATCGCCCACCAGCTCGGCGGCAAGGTAGCTCCCGCGGACAGGCACGAATACGGCCAGGCCATCCTGCACATCAGCGATAAGGAGTCGCCGCTGTTCGCCGGGTTACCAACATCGATTCCCGTGTGGATGAGCCACGGCGACCATATCGTGGAGATGCCGCCCGGGTTCAAAGCCCTGGCCTACACCGAAAACTCGCCCTCGGCGGTTATCGGCAACGAGTCCAGCATCTTCGGGCTCCAGTTTCACCCCGAAGTCGCCCACACGCCCAACGGCAAGACCATAATACAGAATTTCCTGTATCGCATCTGCGGCTGTAAAGGCACCTGGACGCCGGCCAGCTTCATCAACGAGAGCATCGACCGCATAAAAGAGCAGGTCAAGGGCGGCAAGGTCATCTGCGCCCTCTCCGGAGGTGTCGATTCCGCCGTAGCCGCCACGCTTATCCACCGGGCCATCGGCAACCAGCTTACCTGCATCTTCGTTAATAACGGCCTGCTCCGCCGGGAGGAAGCGGAACGGGCACTCCACACCTTCAAGAACAACCTCAAAATGAACGTCGTCTACGTCGACGCCACGGATAGGTTCCTCCGCCGCCTCAAGGGCGTGGTCGACCCGGAACTGAAGCGGAAACGTATCGGCCAGGAGTTCATCAGGGTATTCGAATACAAGGCCGGAAAGCTGGGCAAAATCGACTTTCTGGCTCAGGGCACGCTTTACCCCGACGTCATTGAGAGCACATCCAAGGAGACCAGGGCCGCCGCCCGGATAAAGACCCACCACAACGTGGGCGGCCTGCCGGCTAAAATGGCGCTGACGCTCATCGAACCGCTCCGCTACCTGTTCAAAGACGAGGTGCGGGAGGTCGGCATGGCCCTCGGCCTGCCGGAAGACATGGTCTGGCGCCAGCCCTTCCCCGGTCCCGGCCTGGCCATCCGCATCATCGGCGAAGTAACCAGGGAGCGCCTGGAAATACTGCGCTCCTCCGATTGGATAGTCATGAACGAGATCAAGAAGGCCAAGCTGTACCGTGAGCTGTGGCAGAGCTTCGCCATACTGACCGATGTCCACAGCGTCGGCGTCATGGGTGATTTCCGCACCTACGGCTACCTGGTGGCCATCCGCGCCGTCACCAGCCAGGACGCCATGACTGCCGACTGGGCGCGGCTGCCGCACGACCTGCTGGCCAGAATCTCCAACCGTATCGTCAACGAGGTGCCCGGCGTCAACCGGGTGGTGTACGACATCACCAGCAAGCCGCCGGGAACTATCGAGTGGGAATAAAAGAAAGCCGTTATGTTCGGCTGGGTTATAGCCCTGTTGACCTTCCCCGGCATCATACTCCATGAATGGGCCCACAAATTCACCTGCGACCGTACCCACGTGCCCGTTTACAAGACCTGCTACTTCCGGCTGGGCAATCCCGCTGGCTACGTGGTTCACGCCGAGGTCGACAGCTACGGCAAGACCTTTTTAATCTGTATCGCGCCCTTGCTTCTTAATACCGTATTCGCTGTAATCTTTTTTATTATCGCTGTCATCGTTCCCTTAGGTTGGCCCACCTACGTACTGGGCTGGCTGGGCATAGCCACCGCCATGCACTCGTTCCCCAGCGACATGGATGCCGACAGCCTGTGGGACAGCTCCAAAAAGGCCTGGCGGCGGAACCCACTGGTGCTGCTAGGCCTGCCGGTCATCGGCCTCATGAAGCTGGCGGCGCTGCTCAAAGCCGTCTGGTTCGATTTAGTTTACGCCGTCGCCCTCCTGGTGCTGGTAATCTTCCTGGTTAAAGGTTTTCCCTAGTTGGTTACAAGTGGGTACCGTGGAGCATCCGCTCCACGGGTATATTAAGGTTGGCCTTGGGCGGGAGGACTTAAAAGTCCGCCCCTACATTTCCTGGTTCAGCCATGGTTCGACAGGCTCACCACGAACGGAGAAAATAAAACCTCACCACGAGCGGAAATATTTGTTTATAACCAGGAGCGGAACCGCAGCAGAGCGGGGTACCGTGGAGCATCCGCTCCACGGGCGATTTGCCTTACATCTGGCGGGCGGACTTAAAAGTCCGCCCCTACATTTGTGTCTTTTTTTACCATGGATGTAACCCGTACTGTAGGGACCCCGTTACCCTCCCGTCATCGCGAGGAGTCCTTCCCGAACAGTAAGGAACAAATAAAAACCCGTTCGCCCTGAGCTTGTCGAAGGGTGATCTAAAATTTTGGCTTTTGGTTTTTGGCCTTTGTTTTTTAGTTTAAGTTAGCCTCTCCCTTTCGTCCTTCCCGGGAAGGAGGGAGATTGAGAGGGATTTTCCCTTTTAAATCCCCTTAATCCCCTTTTTCCTAAGGGGGAAATATTATCCCCAGCTTATCCGGTAAACGCATATTTCCCATTTCTAAATTTTTAATCTGTCATTTTGGTTTTTGGCTTTTTATTTTTGATTTTGTCAGCGTTTTCACGTTCAAATTAGCCTGCCAACCAGTTGACAATCAATCACCCGCTGATATATACTACTTCTTTACATGGTTGGTGAACTTAAGCTGCCTACCTGATTGACCAGGGGTTACTATTGCTGTATAATAGGTGGCTTGGTGTTCACCAAGCCGCTTTTGCACTTTAAAAAGAGAATATAGTTTTGTCTTCAACCTGATGTAGGTTAAAGAGAAAAGGGCACAGGGCGGATGCCTTGGCATTAGCAGCCGAAGACGGGCGTGGC
>CAZJQG010000044.1:0-10639 GCA_964548415.1 uncultured Dehalococcoidales bacterium
CTTGATACGTATCTCTGAGCATAGACCGGAGACGGAGCATTGAAAGCGGTCAATGGAGATATAGTTAGCGCCTATATTATCGGCAGCGGTAGCATCAGCGGCACCGATCAGTTTTCCAGTAGCCATTTTAACCCTCCGAGTAAATCCTAAATCATAATTTCTGGCCTTCTATGTCCCATGTAGCCTCGACCTTTTAAGGTCGAGGTCACGGGGTTAAAACCCCGTGGCTACATGTCAAGCGCAATGACACTATGCTAAGACAAGCGGAAAATCTTATCAGCCCCGGAGCTCCACTGGATGGTGATATCAGAGCCGTTGGGCGTGCAGGGCAAACCGGTGGCCGTGTCTATGAGCAATAATAGCCGGCTTGTGCCCTCTACGCCGGTATCCTTATAGAGGACGACGTACTCGAACTGGTCGCCGGAAACCGAAGTCACGGTTATGTCATCGGCATCAAAGACGCCATCGGTGACCGTCTTGTTCTGCAGTGCTCCACTGGTGGCTACCCTGGCGGCCGATGGGATATCACTGAGATACTGGTGCGTGCTCATATTCGGTGTGTAATCGGCACCATCGACAAAGACGGCCTTGATGGTATCAGCGTCCAGGTCGATATCACCGGCAATGAGCGCCTGTTTGGCTTTGGCATATAGACTATTGGCCATGTTCTTTTCTCCTTTCGGGCGCACCTGAAGGTACGCCCCTACATTTGTTACTACTGCGGGAAACGATATTTGTAAACAACGGTATCTCCCGACTGCGGGAAAACGATATAACCGTCAAGCCCAAAGAAATAGATAACGTCCGGTACCATATTTAGTAAACGCTTCAACACGCTGGCCGCCGACTCCCCAGCGCCGACTTCAATCCGGGGGTACAAACTGGTAATCAGACTGCTCCGGGACTTGTAGCTGAGCGTGCCCCCCACTGCCTGGGCCACTTTCTCAATCAGCTCGTAGCAGGTGAAGTCATCTGAGCCCATGTTCCACTCTACCGGCTTGTTGAACTGGTAATGCTGCAGATACCCCCAGGCGTCGGTACAGCTCACGATAAACGCCGACCAATTCGGATCACGCTTATAAGACATGCCCTCGATAAAATACCTTGCGGCCTCGGAAAGCTGGTCACCAGTGGAGGTCTTATAGCCCAGGTGCAGATTGACACGGCTGCCGCGCTTTAGCACGGCCAGGCTGCCGGTACCCGGGCTATTATAGGTACCTTTGGAATTGTCCAGCTCTACCACCAGGGCCGACGGTTGCTCCGGATCTACCGTCTCCAGGATCCTGGCGATTTTCGAAGCTGGGATGGTAATCTTAGCGCCGGCGCCGGTACCGCCTGTTGGTGGACTCCACGAACCCGGACATTCGGCGCGCCATACCTCATTTGGCTGCGTAGCCCAGAGATAAACGGCGTTCGGGTCAGCGGCCAAAGCCATACCCCTGGAGGCGCTTGAATCCATGACGCTGGCCTTATTCCACTTGTAATCGTAGAAATCAGTACCAGGCTGCAGCCTGAATATCCAGGGCTGATTCTGCCTGGCCAGGGACAAGAGCGGCCGCCCGCATGATGTGGCTGGCTTTAGTAGATAAGGACCTGAGACGTCCAGGGTCTCGCCGGCCAGTGCTTCGTATACTGCCTGATGCCTCTCCCAGTATGTAGATGCTGTCCGCGGGGCCCAGGGACCGAACGGCTGCATCTGCCGGAAACCGACCGGCCAGCCGACCTGAAACTGACGCAACCTCACCTGAGCTGCTACATCGACCCGGGCACTCCCCAGACCGATTTTGACATCATCAGCCCATGTGCCGGCCGTCACTTTATAACCGTCACCGTACACCATGCGGACAACGGAGATATAGCTGCCCGTCTGGACCAAAGCGATAATGTTCCAATCGCCGTCGTAGTACATGGCCAGGTCGATGATCTCGGCGTCGTAACCGCCGCGCTGGCCAAGGCCTGAGCTCCAGGTGCCGGAAGTCCTTTTTTGAATATACAGGCTCATGGGGTCGTTGACGTCTGTGGCGTGGACTATGACACAATCGCCGTTGGGCTTATAGGCAATGGCAATGCCCCTCTCGCACGGCCGGGTATTGGACATCTGCGTCCATGATCCCCAGGTAGCGCCGTAGTCCGAGGACTGCCGGCGCCAGAGATTAGCGGCGTCCATGGTGGCGACCATGACCTCACTGCCCAGGGAAGCGATACCGACCTTGGCATTAGACGCAACGCCGCCAAAAGATGAACCCCAGCTCGAATAAGTGGAGCTGGGACCGGGACTCGTTACGCGCGACAGGTAAAGTGCTATACCGTCTTTCCGGATGCGAACCAATGAGCCGTCTCCGGGCATAGTGACGCCATGGGAATCTTTAACCTCGCTTCCGGAATAAAAGCGCTGCCAGCCGAATTGCTCCCACTGAATCCCGGAGGACTGCAGCGGGTGGCCGAAAGCCTGAACCTCCAACTTAACCAGCGGCTTCCGGATCGGTTTCTTCTGCTCTTCCAGCAGCTCCTCACTCAAGTTTCTCATCTGATATTTTTTGATGACCTCTCATTGCATACAAAATCCGCTAAAATCTGATATGTTCGTTAATTCTTTTTTTAATTAGTACCAATTTCCTATAATTTGCTACTAGCCAACTGCCAAACTAGCTGCTATAATTCGCACAGTCCTTTTACGGGGAGAATATACGATGTTAACTAGAAACACGGTAATGGGACTTATCACCATCGGAGTCTTGGTCGTCATGATGCTGTACATCGCACTAACCCCGTCACCGTTTAAGTACGTCGGCGGTTAACTGCTACACGGCAAGACCCCGGTTCGATATACCGCCCGCTGAGAAAGCGGCATCTTCCAGCATACCAATCTGCAAATCATCAAGTTGCCATTTCGTTTACGCATTTCACGCCAAACAATTACGCCTTGATACTGCTTTCCAGCAGCTGCGCCGCCAGCGTGCCAAGGCCGTAAAGCGTCCTGTTAAACGGCGCCAGTCTGGCCTTCCAGTCTATGCCGGATGCATCAAGCTCGGAAAGGCTGTTGGCCGCCCTGACCGTGGCATTGAAGTCACGGTTGAAGACATAGTATTCCGGGCTCCTGCCGCACTCTCCCTTCTTTTTTTCCGTCTGTTCTTTTATCCAGTCTTTGGCATCAACCGCCAGGTCGACCAGATAATTCCAGTAGTCCAGCGCCTGCGATATGTGCTGGCAGTCGGTAACGGCGCCTTTATCTCTGGCCTTGTAGTAGATGGTACAGGGGTTTACTTCCGTATACGTCTCCTTAACGGTGGCCATCACGCTTTCATGAAAAGCCTTGGGGTCGAATGCCGGGACCTCAATAGCCGCCGGTGTTTCCTGGATTTGCTGGATTTCCTGGACTTGTGCCGCCGGCAGTGGCGCTGCGGCATCGTTGGCGACGATACCCGCCTGAGCGTCCACAGGCTTAACCTTTTCCTTCTCTACGTCGATTTTACCCTGGGTCAAAATGTAGAAGATGCCGGCGACCGCCGTGGCGATAGACGGCACCATCTCCATGAAAGTGTTCTGTGCCTCAGGCTCCTGGATGAACAGCGGTATCATCGTGGCCAGCACCGTGATGATGAAAGCGCTGTATTTCTTTTTCCCGTCTAAAAATTTTTGTAGCATGTTGTCTCCTTATCTTAGATTTTGCAATTTATTTTTTAGCTTTTGACTTTTAACCTTTTATTTTTAACTTATTACTTTTTTTCACCCTCACCCTGTCCCTCTCCCTTGAAGGGAGAGGGAGTATAGATTAATCAAGAGGGGCTCCGCCCCTCTTGCACTACCCGATTTTATAAGTGACCCCGACCACATCCCCTACTGTAGCCCCGACCTTTTAAGGTCGGGGTCACGAGGCTAAAGCCTCGTGGCTACATTGGTGAACATTCATTTAAAACTCGCTATTCCACAAGGGCGGCCAGTGTGTCCGGTACGGGGCGGCCGTTTTCGGAGTAATGCCTGGCCAGGTGCCTGGCGGCATCAAGTATCTGCTGCTCGGTGGCCTCCACCCTTTTGCCTCTGAACCCGCCCCGGCTGAGCGCGGCTACTGCGGCCGCCAAGTGCTCCCAGTCCGTTGTCCGGTAGTGGCCCACCTTCCCTCTGGCTACCCGTAAAATGGCCCGGGTGTGATGAGGCAGTTTCCAGGTCGATGGGTCTTCTTTATCGCCGACGATAGCAAAGGCCTCGCCGGGCAGGCCGTCCTTTAATAAAGGTAGTCCCTCTTCAACTTTTGATTTCGCCATATTTTCCACTCCACACGAAAATCCCCCTTGATCCCCTTTTCC
Source organism: uncultured Dehalococcoidales bacterium (assembly GCA_964548415.1). Classification (GTDB taxonomy): domain Bacteria; phylum Chloroflexota; class Dehalococcoidia; order GIF9; family UBA5629; genus 9FT-COMBO-48-23. Next base: position 4,305 of record CAZJQG010000044.1, read on the forward strand.
TAATGGGGACATTTCCCGTCATCCTGCGCCTTATCCCTATCCGCTCACCCTGAGCTTGTCGAAGGGTGAACCTTTCCCTTTGCTAAAGGGAGAATAAGAAGGATTTTCCTTTTTTGTTTTTTATTTGTCTTTTTGGTTTTTGGTATTTAACTTTTGCTTTATTCGTTGTCTCCCTGGTAAAGGCTGCCGACCTTTAATTTCCGGCTCCTGCCGAACCTTCGCAGCCGGGACTTGAATTCCTTGAGCATGGCGTTGCCCCAGCCCTGGTAATCGGTATCTGCCCGGTCGCCGCCGATTCCGGCCACATCCGTCCGGTACTGCGCCTGAGACAGCACCGCATAAGCCGCGGCCCCCAGCGCCAGCACGTCCTCCAGGTAGCCGGGCACAGTACCGGTACCGGAATCCAGCGTATGCATCTTGCCCCAGTAAACGCAGCAGCTTGTGCCGTCGCCTCCGGTGTCGCCCGTCAAAAAGAGGATGTCAGCGCAGGCAACAAAATGCTGGAACTGCCGGGGAGTCCGGCCGACCGGAAACTCTAACCGGTCGACCGTTACCCTATCGGCAAGCGTCGAGATGTCGATTTCGCGTGACCCATCGGTGGTGGGCAGGGTGGTCATTATCTCCCTGGGGCAGTAGCGGGAAAGTTCGGCCAGTGCCCTCTGGATAGCTCTATCGATTTCGTTGTCCTGCCAGCGGTAATTAGAGTTATCCTCGTCCTTGACGTCCCGCCGCACCAGCGTTCGCATCATATTCAGGTCCATTTTCAACTCCGTAAAAAATCTGTCATCGCGAGTCCTTCCGCAGAAGGACGTGGCGATCTCATCTAATAGCCAGACGCCATTAGGAGATTTCCGCGTCGTTCTTTCTATTCAGCCCCGACTGACCACGCATGTAGCCCCGACCGACCACGCATGTAGCCCCGACCGACCACGCATGTAGCCCCGACCTTTTAAGGTCGGGGTCGCGGGGTTAAAACCCCGCGGCTACATTTTGTCTTCCTCGCAATGACATTAACATTTAGTCCGTCACGCCTATAAGCACTCCGCGCCTTTGCTTGCAGAAATCGACCAGGGTGACATACCACTTGATGCGCGTCCTGGAAGCATCCTTGCCTTCCATGGCTCCTACAGGCTCTACCTGCAGGCCGCCGTTGGTGGCGCCGGCCACGGCCCCCTCGCCAAACTGGAGGGCGAAGATTGCCGAACTGGTGCCTCCGGTGACGCCGGTCTCATAGCCGCCGGTCAATACGTGCGTGTCCTTTATCCAGTCGGATACGCCTATCGGTATGCCGTTGTACAGCTGGGTGAAGTCGCCGAACTCTCCGCGCACGGTTTCCATGTAAGCGCCGCTGGCCCTGACCAGCGCCGTCACCTTCCGTCGGGACCTGCGACTCATCAGCAACAGGTCCGGCTTGCCGCCCCGGACGATATCTATCAACTCGTCGAGCTTGGCCAGCGTCAGCGTGGCGCCGGTGCCGCCCATGGTGACCACCTGGCTGCCCGCCTGCGTGCAGTCGATGAGCTTTCTCAGGCCGTCGAACTGGTTGGTGCCGCCGGCGCTGTCGCCGTAGACAAACTTGTCCTCGAACTCGTGCCTCACGGCTTTGGCGGTGAGCTCGATTATCGCCGCCTCGATGTCCTGTATGTTAGACCGCGTCTGCCTGATGTAATTGTCCACATCGGCATTCTGGCCCAGTATGGCCAGCACCGCGGTGAGCTGGTCGAAGTCCGGCGTGGGTGAAGTCGACCAGTCGGCGTTGACCGCGTGCCATTCGGCTGCGGGCAAAGTTTTTTCGCGGTTGTAGGTCAGGCCGTTGCCGACAATCTCCACAAACGGCAGCTTCTGAAGTATGGGTGAATCCTTAAGTATGGTCTCAATGACGCCCTGCAACAGGACGTCGTTAGATAGTTTGGCTGCTTCCGATAATGATATTGCCATTAATTTTCTCCTCCTAAAAATTCACTGAACATGTAGTCACGGGGTTTTAACCCCGTGATCTCGACCTTAAAAGGTCGAGGTTACCGACATAAATAATTGCAAAATTTTTCAACTCATCCTTCAAAATCCCCCTTAATCCATCTTTTTCTAAGGGTGATATTCCGCTCACCCTGAGCTTGTCGAAGGGTGAACTTCTCCCTTTGTAAAGGGAGATTGAGAGGGATTTTCCCCCATTTATTCTTTCTTTTTCCGTGCTTGTTCCAGGCCATAATTTATTTTCTCTTTGCTGCTCATTACCGAGGTATCCTGGCCTGTCCGCACCGGCGCTCCGGCCGGTACCGAGTTAGCCCGGACCTGTTTGGCCAGCGAGTCCTGCACGCTGGCCACGAGCTTTAAAGCACGATCGAGCGAGCCCTTAACTTCCTCCACGGTGGTACCGTGAATGGCCTCGACAGGCACCACAGGGTTGGCGCTGGACGCCAGCCGCTTATAGTCCTCAACAGCATAGGCGTAGGCGGCTTTGGCCCCCTCGAAATCCTGGCCCAACCTGGCCAGCCGGTCTTCCAGCCCGGCAACTTCGCCGGTCTTAGTCCCCAGTTGTTCCTCAAGCGCGGCTACTTTTTCCTGGAGCTCCTTAACAGCCGCGGGAGCCACTTCCGGATTAACGCCCACAGGTTTTTCTTTTCCTTCGGATTTTTCTTTTTGTTCCTGGAATTCATTTTTGTCATCTGCCAATTTTTTACTCCTTTCCTTTCTTTGAATCTCTAGCCACCACATGTAGCCCCAGCCTTGCCTTACTTATGTAGCCCCAGCCTTGCCTTACTTATGTAGCCCCGACCTTGCCTTAGTTATGTAGCCCCGACCTTTTAAGGTCGGGGTCGCCGGGTTAAAACCCCGCGGCTACATGTTGAATTTAATTTACGAGATTAAAGCCTGTTGGTTACATTTATCGGTTTTATTCAAGGCTCTCCGTCTCCCCGGCGCTGTTTCTCTCTCGCTCGCTGCCCCGGATGGGGCGTGCCCTGAACTGCTGATTCATCTGTAAAATTCTCTGCCTCTCCTCCAGCCACTTTTCAAACTCGGTTTCCGGGTCCACAATCCCCAGTTCATCCATTGCCGTCCGTCTGGAGTGGACGCCTGACTGGACCAGAACCTGCTCGTTCTGTGTCAACCTGTCTCTGTCCTGCGGCAGCACCCCTCCCCAGACAATCCGGGTATCTACTCCGGTAAGGTCCTCGCCGCCGAACTGCTTATGGAGCCGTAGAATCATCCGGCAGCGGCCGGCATAAGCGGCGGTGCGGATGGTCCTCTTACGTCTGACTTTTTGCAGCAGTGACTGCAGCTCCATCTCCAGAGCCACGCCGGATAGGTCACGGCCCATGCCGCCGAAGGCCGCCCGCGGCGACTCCGAAATATCGTGCAGGCAGCGATAAATCATGTCGATATAGTCGACATGCAGCCTGATGCCGCCGCCGGCCAGCAGGTCGAGCAGGTAAGCCTTGGCCTCTTCGGGTATAGTCCACACGGCTCCGGGCTGCACCTTAATATCTTCGGCGGAGTCTACGCCTTCCAGAACTGCGATGGGATTACCGGATACTTCCAGTATGCGGGACAGCTGTGATAGCGCCCGGTTAAGCTCCTGCTGCGACTGCTTCAGCGGCGGAATATCGGAGGTGCCCCAGAAATTCTTCGGCTGCCTGACGTTGGGAAATATGACAAAGGGAATAAAACCGTAGGGGTTGGGCTTGTCTTCCACAAGCTCGTTGTCGAGAAACAGCGTGAACTGCCTGTCAGTCCACAGCTCGGTAACGACGGCCGTTTTCTTATCCGTCCTTCCCGAACGGGAAGAATAAAGCTGTTCCAGCTCCTCGGCGCTCAGCGTGTAGCGGCTGGCCACCCTCCACACCCGGGAAAGGTCGTCGCCGAGCCACCAGGCATACATCCCGGCAACATCCGGGCTGGTGACACGTATACGATTTTCCACCGTATCCCAGGTGACTTTGTAACAGCCGTCACCCAGAATGGCGGCGTCGACCTCGGTCTCATAATCGAGCTCCTGCAGATTATTCCGGTAATAAACGTCATATATGACTTGCTCCGCTTTCTGCGCCAGCTCTTTTTTGTCTTTAGTCTTTGAGTTTTTATCTTCGTTGGTCTGGCAGGCGAAGTTCAAGCCTTCCATGAGGTAAGAGGTCAGCTTATCGATGGCAATCTTGGCATAGTTAAAAACGAGCTGGCGGTTTTTGGTCTTGCCCGTGCCGGAGGCATTAGGCCATTGCTCGCCGTTATAAAAATCCAGGTTGGTCTTGTAGGCGGCAAACCTGGGCCGGTCAAGCTGCGATAACGATTGCGGATTAAAATCAGTCATCTATTTTGAAAATCCTAAATCCCCCTTTTTCTAGGGGGGAAACAACAAAATCCGCTCGTGGTGAGCTTGTCGAACCATAGCGGATTAATACGCACCCTTCGACCAGCTCAGGGCGAACGACTAGAGCAACTAACCTCTCCCTTTGGCAAAGGGAGATTGAGAGGGATTTTCCCCTTTCTATCTGCATTTTTGGTTTTTTACTTTTGGTTTTTTATTTTCAAGTGCCCTCTGTACCGTCCTGATACTGACGCAGAAAAGTTCGGCAATTTCCTTGACGCTTTTGCCGATGTGTCTCAACTCCAGCATGCGTCGCTGGCGGGCGGCCATTCTTAAGCGCTGCTGCCCCCTGGGCTCGTCCTCGACACACCTGGGCAACGGGCAGTTCAAGCACGACGGGTAGAACTCGCAGCCGCGGTCACGCCAGTTAACGTCATCGGGAATTAAATCAAGCGCGCTGCCTATCATCTCGAGCTATACTAGCACGTATGTTCTATTTTCTCAAGAGAATAATGTCGTTTGGTCACTAAAGGCTGCTGATTTTTTGGAAGCTTGCCGTAATATCCGCTAAAATCCCGTTAATCTCAATTAATCTCTGTAATCTCCACTCGGACTTGACAAGCCTTAGGCTGGAGAGTATAAAATTTAGACCATGAAATTTTTGGGTTACGCTGCGCTGATTGCCCTGCTCGCACTATCCCTGTTACCCGGCGCCGTTCTCGCCGATGGCTGAACCGGCGGCAGCTGCTCCTCCACAGTTAGTGGACAAAACACCAACTCCGGCAAAGTCGGCTCTTCGGCAACTATAACCATAAGTGGCGGCGGATTCGACCTGGATGGGCCTTATACTATCCTGTGGAGCAAGTCGGCCATCACCCCTGATAGCGTACCCTGCAGCGAGGAGGTATCAACCTACTGCTACACCGTCATCAGCGAGGGTAGATTTCCCACAGGGACAAAGGACGTGACGGTTTCCTTTACCATCCCCGAAGCCCCTTACGGGAACAACTTCGTCCAGTACCAGCGCGGCTACCGCCCCGAAAATCCGTATGGCTTCACTTTTACCGTTGAGCCCAATGTTACGGTGAGCCCCACGAAATGCACTCCCCGCTCCACGGTGACCGTCAAAGGCACCGGCTTCCCGGCCAAGCACAGCGGAGTTAAGGTCAACCTGGACGGCAACGATACCGGCCTTAGCCCGATGACAAATGAGCTGGGCACCTTTACCGCACAGTTCACCGTGCCCGAGACCATGGCCGGCAACCACCAGTTTAAGGCCTACGATGAAAACCTGTCCTTCGGCAACGATGTAACCGCCAACCTGCAGATTATCCCGGCCATCAGCATGCAGCCGGAGCATCCCGATATCGGCAGCGAGGTCACGCTGACCGGCTGGGGCTTCGCGGCCAAGAGCACAGTATCCGTTAAGTACGACGATAAAGCGGTTTCGAACTCTCCCACAACCAACGATGCCGGCAATTTCACCGAGAAGTTCACCATACCGGAAAGTTCACAGAACACTCATGTAATAACCGCCACCGACAGGGCGGGTAACGTGGCCACCTACGGCCTGCCGCTGGAAACTAAGGTTCCGGACGCACCGAACCCCGTTTCGCCGATTTCGCAGAGGTTCGGCTGGTTCGGCGCTCAGCCCGTTATATTCACCTGGACCGGAATATCCGACACCAGCGGCGTAACGTACCAGCTCGAGGTAGCTAAAGACCTCCGCTTCTTCCCTCTGGAGCCGGGCATGAGAAAGACCGGCCTCACCGAGCCCAACACGGTTATGACGCTGGAACCCGGCACCTACTACTGGCGGGTCAAAGCCGTAGATAGAGCCGGCAATGAAAGCGCCTGGTCTCTGTCTCCCTATTCATTCCAGGTCGGTTTCTTCTCCGGTATATACCTGGCCATCGGCGCTGTTATCTTCATTATTGTATTTATCTTCATCGTGCGGGCTTTCTTCCGGCGTGTCCGCGAATACTACAAGTAACTCCCACTTGATACCGTAAACTCCCATTTCCATGTAGCC
>CAZJQG010000044.1:10739-14263 GCA_964548415.1 uncultured Dehalococcoidales bacterium
CCTTAAAAGGTCGGGGCTACAGGTGTAATTTCTGGGTCGGGGCTACAGGTGTAATTTCTGGTCGGGGCTTGGCATTTGGTATTTATCGCATATGGAGCCCGAGGCAGGTAGAAATCAGTCAGTCTAGTTCGAAATGCGGGGAATCTCATCTAATGTCACTTAAGCTAACCTATCTTCCACACGTTCAGCTACGTTCGCAAACCGGCTGAAAATTTATTGTCCCGAACGGGAAATGCCCGCTCTTGGAGGGACTTGACAGCCGTGGTACAATAGTACTAAGGCAAGGGAGAAACCCTTGTCCGTTGGAATATCTATGGAAAGGAGGTGATGGCATCGCCAGAAGGCCGAAGCCGGGAAACCGGCGGAAGCAAAGCAAAATACGTCCTGACCCCGGGACATAAAGCCAAAAGCTCAGGAAAAAATAATCTGGGTTATATGTGGGGTAGCCCGTTCAGGCGGGCTCAATAAATACCTTCAGAAAGTTAATACTTTCCCCTTCACAGGGTCCCTAAAAACCTGAGGCGAAGGTCGATTTTCGCCGAAGGTCTCCGAAACAACCCCAAACTTGAATTTTCTTTACGTAAAGCGCCGAGGTCTAGATCTCGAGTGTCTGAGTGAAGAAAAATTAGCATTCGGAGTTTGGAAATATTAGGAGGTATAATGAAAACAAAATATCCTAACCTATTCGGTATCCTGGCTGTACTGATGCTGGTGGTGAGTTTTGTGATGCCCGTAAACTGGGCCACATCAGCAGTATCTGCCGACCCCGGCATCTGCAAGTGGGATACCCTAAGGGAACCCGGTAGCTTAACCGGAACCGAGGTCATTAGTTTCGGCAATGATCCGATTAGTATGGCCGTCGGCAGTGACTTCAATACCATGGTTGTCGTGGTTAAAGAGGCCACTGTAGTTAACCCCGTAACCGGCGTAAGCTCCAACACCAACATCTTCAAATGGTCCAACACCAAGGGCCTGTTCTGGTCGACATCCAAGTGGTACGCACTGTCCCGAAAGGCCCAGTGGGCAACGGGCGACCAGGTCTACGCGGTAGCTATGTCACCTGATGACCCCAACTTCTTTGCGGTGACTGCCGACTACCCAACCCCCATCACCGGCCCGAAACAAGTCTGGGTCACCTCCAATGGCGGCTCGGACTGGAGCTTCACCAACCTGACCTTGAATGTCGACGAAACCATCCGAGACCTGGACATCTCGGTTGATTACGGCGGCAAGAGAGACCTCGCTATCGGTACCGTCACCGGTACTGGCGCCGGCCGAATCCTGTGTATCAAGTCCAGCGGCTTCTCCGGCTGGTCCGTGCAGGATACGACCCAGCTTCTCGGCGAAGATTTCTTTGCCGTTAAGTTCTCACCGAGCTATGCCAGCGATTCTTCGCTGGTCGTAGTCGGCGCCGACCTCACCAGCGGCTCTGGTGCCTGCGTTGATGGCGGCACCTACTACAATATCGCTCTGCGCGATATCGATGGCAACAATATCCTGGCCTACCAGTTCACCGGCCTCGGCATCGAGGTCAGAGACCCAACCTGGACCGCGGGCTCTTCGCCTAACTTGCTCCATTTGCACAGGGTCTCCCTGGCGCTGCCGTCAGACTTCTCCGGCCAGGCGGCTTCGCTCCGCAGGGCCTACATCGCCACCGATGCGATAGTCTTCGGCTTACCGACGCTTGCGTGTCCGACTCCCAAGCCGGATTGCGCTCGCGACGGTATCTTCCGCATCGATGACACTACTCAGTACACGCTGATGGACACTCATAGCACCACCACCAAGTCCATCTACAGCATCGCTTACTTCGGCACTTACGCTTCGGGTAAACTGCTGGCCGGCGAACACATGGGCTTCCCGTGCACGGCCACCGTGCCTACCTGGTTCACGGATTCACCAACCACCTGCCCTGTCCCCTGCTGGTATCCGTGTCTTAAGTGCCCCACGGGCGCTGCTTGCCAGGGAACTCCAGTTTGTACCAACAACCAGTGTGGTGTCGGCGCGGCTATAGTCGCCTGGGCGCCTCAGGGCAACCTGGCCTATGCCATCACCAGCTCATCGGCTGCTTACCTCGCCGGTACCTGGTGGCTCCCGCTGAACCAGCTCGGCGCTTCTTTGGGCGCACTACCGCCTCCGCTCGGGTTCCTGGCCCTATCCGGTGACGAGTCGGCCCTGAGCATAAGCCGAAACAACGGTGAGACCTGGAACCAGCTCTCACTCATCGACACCATCGTTACCAAATTCACTGACATCGCTCCCACGCCGGACTGCAAGACCATCTATCTGGCTTCAGTCAACTCCTGTAACCTCACCTGCTGCAGCTTCGATAGCGTCTGGCGCACCAGCTTCAACCCTGACGTAACCTCACCTCTCGCCCCACAGCCTGTCGGCACTTACTGGGAGAGAGTATTCACCCACGTCACGGCTGACAACTGCACCAACCCTCAGACCGAGATGGCCCTCCTGAGAGTGGTACCGTACTGTGCTGACCCGACCGGCGAAATAGTCGGCTGGGCTGTCTATGATCCGACTTCCACATTTGCTCACGGCGTCGCCGCCTGGTCTCCGGACTTCGGCGACTACTGGGCAATGCTCACCCCCAGAAATCCTGTTCAGGACTTCTGCTTCGAGTCGAGGACGGTACTGTACTTCCTCAGCCCGAATGGTTTGGTCCAGAAGATGCCTTACACCGGCACCGCCTGGTCAAGCTCACTGCCCAACGTGGACAGCACGCTTTTGGCGGCTCATACCATCGCCGCTTACCCGGAGGGCTATGTTGTCGTTGGCGCATCCGGTAACTTCAATGCCGGCTTCTTCTCCACTTCCTACTGCGGCAACTTCAATACCGATAACCCGACCTTCGCCCTCCAGGCTCTGCCGGGCAACACCGGCACCCAGGGCAACATCCATGTCGCCTTCGACCCGAACTTCAAGGACAACAACATCTACTACATCGGCGACGATGCTGCCTGCCAGGGCTCGGTATTCCGCAACAATCCGGCCGCCGCTCTGAGGTGGCAGGACACCGACATGATGGCCGCCATTAACGGCGCTATCGGCTGCCCGCACCCCGTCGGCCAGTTCGGTATAGTCCTCGCCTTCACCGGCCAGGCTCTATACTCGGCACACGGCCCGTGCGAGGCTGTGGCTTCCGCCGTTGACCGCACCATCGATGACGGCACCGGCAAATTCGGCCCGCTCTCCGGCATACCCAAGCCGGGTATCGCCTGGGACCACCTGGGGACCGGACTCGGTGCTGGCGTGCTCTTCACACTCGAGCCGTCCTCACTTAAGATCTGCGGCTGCTGCACCCTGGACACCGACTCCACGCTCTACGCCATTGACAACCGCGACTACTTCAACTGCGAGACCGGCACGGTCGGCTCCAACACCGGCGTAGGCAAAATCTGGGCCTTCACCGACTGTCTGGCCAAGAGAGGACCCGCCCTCGTAACCGAGGACAAGGCCCTCATCGGCTGCGACCCCGTATCCGGCAGGGCTCAGGAAGTCAACCTGTGCTG
>CAZJQG010000045.1:0-13922 GCA_964548415.1 uncultured Dehalococcoidales bacterium
GGAGAGCGCGTGTCGCCTTTGGCGACCGTGGGTTCGAATCCCACCCTCTCCGCCACTCTAATTACAATTTTTCTATTTCCTAATTCTTTGTTTGACTTTTCAGCCTATGTTACAATGTTTTAACTTAGATGTCTGTTAATTCTGAATTAAAATATTGGGTAGCCTTCTCGAAGATACCAGGCATAGGCCGTGTAAAGATTTCAGGGCTATTGGAGCATTTCAAGACTCTGGCAGACGCCTGGAAAGCCCCCGCCGGCGAGCTGAAGAAGTCCGGGCTCGACGCCAAAACTGTGGAAAATATCGTCAACCTCAGGGCCAGGATTTCTCCTGATAAAGAAGTCGACGCCCTGAACAAATATAAAATAAAGGCCCTTGTCTGCGATTCTGAAGATTATCCTTGGAGGCTCAAGGAGATATACGATTATCCGCCCGTTCTGTATGTTCGCGGTGATTTACTAAAGCAGGATGAATGTTGTCTGGCTGTGGTGGGTACGCGCCGGGCCAGTGTTTATGGCCGCCAGGTGACGGAGGAGATTGTCAGCGACCTGGCCCGGAACGGCATCACCATCGTCAGCGGCCTGGCCAGAGGAATCGACTCTATTGCTCACAGAACAGCGCTGGAAGCAGGCGCCCGGACGATGGCCGTTTTCGCCTGTGGGCTGGACATAGTCTACCCTGCCGAAAACGCCAAACTCGCCCGTGAAGTAATAGAGCACGGCGCTTTGATTAGCGAGTATCCGCTGGGCACCAAACCCAAGGCCGACAACTTCCCCAGGCGCAATCGAATTATGAGCGGCCTTAGCCTCGGGGTGCTGGTTATAGAAGCCGGTGAGAGCAGCGGCGCCTTAATCACTGCCAACCAAGCCCTGGAACAGAACCGTGAGGTTTTTGCCGTTCCGGGCAGTATTTTGTCGCCGGTCAGCAGAGGCACCAACCATCTGATTCAAGAAGGTGCTAAACTTGTACGTAACTACATCGATATTTTGGAGGAGCTTAATCTGACTATAATGGCCCAGCAACTGGAAATGAAGGAACTGCTTCCCGTCGATGAAACTGAAGCGCTATTGTTGCGGCAGTTAAAACGGGAGCCTACGCACATCGACGATATTTGCCGCAGCACCGGCCTGACGGCAGCTTTAGTCGGCAGCACATTGACCATGATGGAACTTAAAGGCATGGTCAAACATGTGGGCAGTGTAAGCTACGTGTTGGCCAGGGAAATGAAAGAGGAATATCAGACCGCAGGGTAATATGACGACAAAACTTGTTGTAGTTGAATCACCGGCAAAAGCCCGGACCATAAGCCGAATCCTGGGCAAGGATTATGATATTAAGGCCACCCTTGGCCATGTGCGCGACCTGCCTAAGAGCGAATTAGGCATCGATGTAGATAACGAATTTACGCCTAAGTACATTATCATCAGGCAACGAAGGCCGGTTATCACCGACTTGAAGAAATTAGCTTCCCGTGCGGCTGAGGTATTTCTGGCAACCGACCCCGACCGCGAAGGCGAGGCTATTTCCTGGCATTTACTTGCGGCCACAAAATTAGATGACCGCAAGATACCTGTTCACCGCGTGGTATTTCACGAGATAACCAAGGAGGCAGTGGAAAAAGCGTTCCGCCATCCACGGTCCATCGATATGCACCTTGTGGACGCCCAGCAGGCACGCCGCGTTCTTGACAGGCTCGTTGGCTACAAGCTCAGCCCTCTGCTGTGGCGCAAAGTGCAGCGAGGCCTATCCGCCGGCAGAGTTCAATCGGCCGCACTGAGAATTGTCGTCGACCGCGAACGGGAGATTCAGAATTTCGTAGCAGTTGAGTTCTGGACCATTGAAGCTGAACTGGCCCAGAGCCTGCCAGCTACTCCTAAAAATACGTTTAGAGCAGCGCTCGTCGCGCTGGCCGACGGCAAAAAGATATCGATAGGGAACCAGCAAGAAGCGGAGTCAATCCAGAATGATTTGAAAAACTCGGTTTACGTGGTTAAAAAGGTGGCTATAAAAGAAGTCGGCCGGCAGCCGGCGCCGCCTTTTATCACCAGCACCATGCAGCAGGAAGCGTGGCGCAAACTGAGATTCTCGGCGCAACGGACAATGATGATAGCTCAGCAACTTTACGAAGGCGTTCCTATCGGCGAAGAAGGCTCGGTCGGGTTGATTACGTATATGCGTACTGATTCCACACACGTAGCCGCCAGTGCCATAGCTGAGACCCGGGATTTCATCGGCGAAAAATACGGCAGCCAATTTCTGCCGCCAAATCTGCGTCATTTTGCTAAAAAAGGGAAATGGGCCCAGGAAGCACATGAAGCAATCAGACCCACCCGAGTTCACCGGCAGCCCGATCAGATCAGATCGTTTCTAAAACCAGAACAGTTCAGACTTTATGATTTAATCTGGAAGCGCATGGTGGCCAGTCAGATGGCCGCGGCACTATTCGACGCCACTACCGTGGAAGTGGAGGCTAGGCACGATGAGAAAGGTTATCTGCTCAAAGCCAGCAGTTCGGTAATGAAGTTCCCCGGGTTTATTACGGTTTATACCGAAAGCAAAGACGAAGAAGGAGAAGACGAAAAGGCTGTTATACTGCCATCCTTGAAAGAGGGAGATGAGTTAATACTCTTGAATCTTTTCCCCGAGCAGAAATATACACAGCCGCCGCTTCGCTATAATGAGGCCACATTAATCAAGGCGCTGGAACAAAAAGGAATCGGACGCCCGAGCACCTATGCACCTATTCTATCGACTATCCAGGAAAGGGGCTACATATTTAAGGAAAGCGGCAGGCTTTGCCCTGACGAAATAGGCTTCATCGTCAGCGACCTGTTAACCGAACATTTCCCTAAAATAGTCGACCTTGATTTTACCGCTGCGATGGAGGAAGAGCTGGACGAGATCGCTCGCGGCGAAAGAGACTGGGTCTCGGTATTGAAGGATTTTTATAAACCATTCGAAGAAACGCTGGAAAAAGCCTCCGCCAATATAGAGAAGATCAGGATTGCCAAGCCGACCGAGGAAATATGCCCTGAATGCGGCCGGCCCATGGTTTTAAAGACGGGGCGATTTGGCAAATTCCTGGCTTGCAGTGGCTATCCCGAATGTAAGAAGACTATGACTTATGTAGTTAAGACAGGCGTTCCCTGTCCTAAATGCGGTAAGGAGATTGTGGAGCGGACTACCAGAAAGAAACGCATTTTCTACGGTTGCAGCGGTTATCCTCAATGTAATTTTGCGGTTAATCGCCGACCGATTCGCCAGCCGTGCCCTCAATGCGGCAAGATGCTGCTTACTGCCCGTGAAGGTTGGGTAAAATGCACCTCATGCGAGTATAAAGGGAAACAGGAGGAAGTAGAAAAGATAGGAGCGACAGCATGAAAATACTGGTTATCAACGGTCCTAACCTGAATGCACTCGGCAAGCGGGATAAAAGTTATTATGGTACTAAAACGCTGGCTCAGATAAACACCTTGCTGGAAAAGGAGGCCAAAAACCTTGCGGCGAATATCATTAGCTTTCAATCGAATAGCGAAAGCGAAATAATTGATTTCATCCAAAAAACTGCCCCTTCAGCGGCCGGCATAATCATTAATCCGGGCGCTTTGACTCATTACGGTCTGTCCTTGCGAGACGCACTCGTGGATAGCGCATTACCGATTGTCGAAGTCCACCTGTCCAACATCTACGCCCGCGAAGACTGGCGGGCAAAATCAGTAATTGCTCCTATAACCAGAGGACAAATCAGCGGTTTTGGATGGCGAAGCTATTTAGCGGCGCTGCAAATTCTGGTCGGCGAACTTAAGAAAGAAAAGTAAAAGGTGAGCCGGCTTAAAAAATTACGTGACCTTCTTGCCCAAAACGAGCTGGATGCACTCATAATCGGTCAAGCTGAAAACCGGCGTTATATTTCTGGATTTACTGGGTCTGCAGGCTGGCTCGTTATCTCCAAGAATAGCGCCCAACTGGCCGTCGACTTCCGCTATACCGAACAGGCTAAAAAAGAATCACCCGACTTCGATGTTGCCCTGATAAAAGGAGATGCAATCTCCTGGCTGCTACCCTATATTTCTGAGCAGAAATTTAAAAGGACAGGCTTTGAAGCGGACCATGTTTTTTTTGCTACTCACCAGAGATTTTTAACAAAGATAAAAGCAGACGGGCTACGGATGGAGCTTGTCCCGACATTCGGGTTGGTTGAATCAATCCGCGCTGTTAAAGAACCGGAAGAGCTAGCAGATATAACAAAAGCTGTACAACTTGCAGATGGCGCTTATGATGAAGCGAGGGCAATACTTCGCCCGGGATTGACCGAAAAAGAACTGGCCTGGGCGCTGGAGAAATTTTTACGTGAGAAAGGCAGCCAGGCGGTACCTTTTGAAATCATCGTGGCATCAGGCGTAAATGCTGCCCTACCGCATGCTAAACCCTCCGAAAAAACCATTAAAAAGAATGAACCGGTGGTTATAGATTTAGGGGCCAGAGTCAACGGTTACTGCTGCGACCTGACCCGCACATTTTTATTAGGTGAAACAGACAAGACTTTTTCCAAAATTTATGATATTGTTCTGGGTGCGCAATTAACTGCCTTATCGACCATAATGTCGGGTATGAATGGTGACCAGGCTGACCGGCTAGCTCGGACAGTCATCGAACAGGCAAACTACGGTGAGGCCTTCGGTCACAGTCTGGGACACGGCGTTGGTCTTGAGACCCATGAATCGCCGAGGCTTGGACCGAACTCCTCCGACGTGCTGGTCGACAGCATAGTTTTCACCATAGAACCGGGAATATATGTACCCGGCTGGGGTGGTGTTAGAATAGAAGATACAGTTGTTATGGAAAATGGAAAGGCCCGAACGCTGACCCGGGCCGACAAGAAGGCCAACATATCTTAGGAGGTTGACTGTCCCATGATTGACGCCGGAGAATTGAAAAGGGGTATAACAATCGAGCTGGACGGACAACTGTACCAGGTACTCGATTATCAGCACATTAAAATGGGGCGCGGCTCCGCGCAGGTCCGACTAAAACTTCGCGACATCCGCGCCGGGCACACTACCGAGCGGTCCTTCCAGGCCAGTGAAACATTCAAGAGGGCCTTCCTGGAACGCCGGCCGGTACAGTATCTGTATAACGAAGGCGGCCTCTACTATTTTATGGATACAAAGACATTTGAGCAGCTGCCTCTCGACAAATCTATGTTAGGCGATACACTGAATTATTTGAAAGACGATGCCAACCTGGAAATGCTGACACACCAAGGTAAACCTGTGGGTATACAATTGCCCGTTTCGGTAGAGCTGAAGGTTGTCGAGACCGGCCCGGGGTTCAAAGGCGATACCGCCTCGGCCGGTAGTAAGCCCGCCAAGCTCGAAACAGGAATTACAATCAAGGTCCCGTTCTTCATAAACAACGGCGATACAATCAAGGTTGACACCCGAACCGGAGAGTATCTGGAAAGGATTAGCTAACCTTTGATCAAGGCCGACCTTCATATCCATACCGAGTACTCGATGGACTGCACCATGTCGTTGGAAGCAATAATTGCGCGTTGTCTCGAAGTGGGCATAAACTGTCTAGGTGTAGCCGACCATAACACTTTAGCCGGCTCCTTGAAGATGAAGGAGATTGCGCCGTTTCGTATCGTTCCGGGTGAAGAAATCCTGACGTCAGAAGGTGAGGTCATCGGATTTTTTCTTGACCGCGAAATACCGAGCAAATTGTCTATGAAGGAGACCATATCTCTGATTAAAGCGCAGGGCGGCCTGGTGTGCGTTCCTCACCCGTACGACAGGCTGCGTTACTCAGCTTTTAAAGACCAGGTATTCGATGAGATAATGCCCTACGTGGATATCATCGAGGGCTTCAACGCTCGCAGCCTTTCCAAACGCAATTCAATCAAAGCCATGGCGTTGGCGCATAAGTATGGCAAACCGGCCAGCGCCGGCAGCGATGCCCACACGCTTCCCGAAATAGGCAACGCCTATGTGGAGATGCCGGATTTCAATAACAAAGATGAGTTTCTCAATGCCCTGCTTGAGGGTAAGATATTCGGCAGCCAGACAAGTCCTACAGCTCATTTTGCCAGCACATTGAACCGACTGAAAAAACGCTTGTCATAGGAGAGGTTCACTTGTTGACCATCGGTTGGTTTTCCACCGGAAGAGACGAGGCAGCAAGACAGCTTCTACAGGTCGTATACCGGAAAATTCAAAGCGGCGAAATCAACTGCCGCATCGAATTTGTGTTCAGCAATCGTGAACCCGGCGAGGATAAGCAAAGTGACCTTTTCCTGGACCTCGTAAAAAGCTATCAAATTCCCCTGGTTTATTTCTCTTCACAAAAATTCAAGGACTCGTTTGGCTTACCGGCCAAACCGAAAGATGAAGAGATGCGTCAGTGGCGGCTTCATTATGACCGGCACGTTATGGCACGACTGGAACGTTTCCGCCCCGACCTTTGCGTACTTGCCGGCTATATGCTTATCGTCGGTGAGGAAATGTGCCGCCGCTACAATATGATTAACCTGCATCCGGCGGTACCCGGTGGACCCAAGGGCAGCTGGCAGAAAGTAATCTGGACTTTAATCGAGAACGGCGCCAAGGAATCAGGCGTGATGATGCATCTGGTAACCCCTGAACTGGACAGCGGGCCGGTAATCACCTACTGCATCTACTCCATCACCGGCAGGCCTTTCGATAGCCACTGGCGCATACTAAACGGGCGTTCGGTTAAGGAGATAAAAAGGGAACAGGTGGAAAAGAACGAACTTTTTCAACTCATCCGCAGCCACGGTCTGGCCAGAGAATTCCCGCTTATCGTGTCGACGTTGAAGGTTTTCTGCAAAGGCGACATAGAAATCAAAGGCGGCAAACTGTTTGATAAAATGGGAACACCGATATCGGGATATAACCTGAGCCAGGAAGTAAACAGGTCGATGAAATTACCATGAGTCTAATCTGCTTTGATCTCGAAGGTCCGTTAGCAACTCAGGATAACGCTTATGAACTGATGAAGCTCTTCCCTGAGGGAGGCCGGATTTTTGAGTTCATCAGCCGTTACGACGACCTTGTGACACTGTCAGCCAGGCCAGATTACGAACCGGGAGATACGCTGGCCCTTATCGTTCCCTTCCTCGTATACCATGGAATAAAAGAGCATGACATCTCAGCTCTGGCCAGAAAAGCGACTCTGACACCGGGGTCTGCCAAACTAATCTCGCGATTGAGTGCCCAGGGTTGGAAAATTTTCTGCATCAGTACCAGTTACGAACAGTATGCCAGGCGTGTGGCTCATCGGGTAGGCATTTTCTCCCAGCACGTCGCCTCAACATCTTTCCCGCTGGACAAATTCAGACAGGCGTTATCCCGGGAAGACCTTCATATTTTGGAAACTCTTGAGAAAGAGATATTAAGTAAAAATACACCGGATGATGACTGGATAAAGAAAAGATTCGACCGCTTCTACTGGAGGGAACTTCCAAAGACAGGATTTGGCAGGCTAGTCCAGCAGGTTAAGCCGGTTGGAGGACAGCGCAAGGTTGAAGCCTTAAAGCGCTTCGCCCAAGCTCAAAAACAGCCGCTGTCGAACTGGGTGGCAGTCGGTGACAGTATCACAGACTTCAAGATGCTACAGTCGGTGGACCAGGCAGGCGGCCTGGCCGTGGCTTTCAATGCTAACGAATATGCCCTGCCGTACGCCACCATCGGGCTCGCGTCGACGCACCTCGACGACCTGAAGCCAATTCTGGAAGCATGGAGCAAAGGCAAACGCCCTGCCGTGGAAAAGCTGGTCAGAGAAAAAGAGAGAATCGGCGGCAATGATAATAGGGATTATTTTCACTGGCTGTCCGGTATTGAAACTATTGAGGCGCCCCTACAGGTACACAAGCGAATCCGCCGTGTCGTTCGGGAAGAGGCCGCAAATTTAGGTTGACTAATATGGCAAAAATTGACGTTATCGGCTTCGGTGCCATGAATATCGACCACCTGTGTCAGGTAAAAGAACTGGTCGTTGACGGCGAGCAGTCGGTGAGAGGATTTATGTCTGTACCCGGTGGGTCAGCCGCTAACACTATATATGGGTTAGCCAGACTGGGCATTAAGGCAGGTTTCGTAGGCGCTGTAGGCGCGGACAAGTCCGGTAAAACGTTAATTAATGATTTGAAAACTGTCGGCGTCGATACCGGCCACATCAGCGTTAAAAAAGCCGAAACCGGCGCCACCACCTGTTTAAGCGATAAATCGGGTAGACGCGCTATTTATGTCTCCCCGGGGGCTAATAATCTGCTGGACAAGAAAGACGCAGATGTCGCATATTTCAACCAGTCTAAGCTGGTTCACATGTCATCTTTTGCTCACGAAAGGCAGTTCAAGCTTCAAATAGATTCGGCAAAAAAGCTGAAGGACTCGGCCAGATTGAGTCTGGCTCCCGGTATGATTTATGCCGCCAAAGGATTGAAAGCCCTGGTTCCTCTATTAAAAGAAACTTACGTTGTTTTGATAAACCGCGAGGAGATTGAAAGGCTGACGGCCAAAGACTTGCAGACAGGCGCCAGGGACCTCGTGGAAATCGGCTGCCGTATTGTCGTCGTCACCCTCGGTAAGGGCCTGGTCAGGGACAAGTCCTCCGTGATAACAGCCTATATACGCGATGGCGAGGTGGAACACGAAGTTGTTTCCAAAAAATCACGTATTAAATCATCCCCGGAAACAACCGGAGCCGGAGATGCCTTTGCTACTGGTTTTCTTTTCGGATTCATCAAGGGCAAACCGATCGAGGAATGCGGCCTTCTCGGCGATATAACAGCTGGCTTTGTAGTAGAAAAAGTCGGCGCCCGGACTGGGCTGCCGACTTTCACTCAACTATCTCGAGAATATCTTAAACGTTCGGGTAAAAGCTTGTAGATCTTATTTCTTCTGCTCCTTAAGCTGCGGCCCGCTTAAAATCTGGTCCACGATGCCGTATTCCACTGCCTGGTCGGTATTGAGATAGAAATCGCGGTCGGTATCATGGGCGATTTTGTCCATGGGCTGGCCGGTATGCTTGGCCAGTATATTTCTAATCAAGTCCTGCAGCCTCATGATTTCACGGGCGGCAATCTCTATATCCGCTGCCTGGCCCTGGGCGCCGCCTACCGCCTGGTGCATATGAATGGTGGAATGTGGCAAGGCATAACGCTTACCCTTGGTTCCGGCCGCCAGAATGACTGTGGCCATACTGGCTGTAAGCCCGACACATATCGTAGACACTTCCGGCCTGACGAGCTGCATCGTATCATAGATGGCCAGCCCGGCAGCTATGATGCCACCCGGAGAATGAATGTAAAGGTTGATGTCCTTATCCGGGTCTTCGTGCTCCAGATAAAGAAGCTGGGCAATAATCAAGCTGGCAATCTGGTCATTAATCGGCGTACCCAAAAAGATGATGCGCTCTTTAAGCAGCAGCGAGTATATGTCAAAAGCCCTCTCTCCCCGCGCGCCGCTCTCAATCACCATCGGTATTATGTTCTCGGATAAATTACTCATGTTATCTTTTCCTCCTATTAAAATAATATAACATTTGCGGGCGCTGTTGTCATTCCTTGCCGGTAGCAATTTCAACCAGCCTGTCCAGCGCTTTTCTACCGGTCAGGAACTGCTTTATTGACTCGCGCGGCTGGGGCAGGCTAAACAGCTTTCTGACATCATCGGCCTGCTTATCTGCATCCTGCGCCATCTTTTCCACTTCGGCGTCTATATCTGACTCTGTTACCTCGATTTTTTCCGACTCGGACAGGCTGCCCAAGGCTAGCGAACGAACCACACGTTTGGTAGCAATCGGTCTCAACTCCTGCCTGTGGTCATCCATAGTCTTATTAAGTGTTTTCAAATAACCTTCCAGACCGGTAACGCCCTCAGCAAAATGCCTGGCCTCCTCGTTTAGTAACCGGTCGATCTCTCTCTCCACCAATACTGGCGGATATTCCAGCTCACTGAGGTCGAGAAGTTTATCTACGGCCGTTTGTTCCAGCTCTGCACGGGCTCTTTCTTCAGCTCTGGCTTTTAGATTAGACTCAATTTGTTCCCGCAGCGAAGCCAAATCATCCTTGCCCAGGCTCTTGGCGAACTCGTCATCGACTTCCGGCAACTTTTTCTCTTTAATCTCTTTAACGTTAACCTTAAAAGCGTGCTCCTTCCCCGCGAGTTCCTTCATTTCATAACCATTCGGGTAGGACAGGACAAAGCTCCTCTCCTCACCTTTGGTCATACCTTCCAGATTTTCGGCAAACCCCGGGAGAGGCAGCTTGGCACCTTTAACGACCTCATAAACAGCATCTTTACGTATGGGGAACGGCTCTCCATCTCTCTCACCTTCCAAATCCATGGTGATGACGTCATCGAACTGGACCGGTCTTTCCACCGGTAAAAGCACTGCCTGTTGCTCACGCATCTGTTCTATCGTGGCATCGATGTCTTTATTTCCGATTTTCGCTGGTTTGGACTCTAATTTTATCTTTTTATAGTCACCGAGTTTAACTTCCGGTTTCAGAGGCACCACCGCTTTGAAAATCAACGGCTCCGTCTTAATCAATTCGAATGCCGGTTGATCGATAGGCTCTATCTTTTGCTCGTCCAGAGCTTCCTTGTAGGCGCGGGGAATAAGGTCTTCAAGCGCTTCCTGAAACAGGGCGTCTTTGCCGATATGCCGTTCCAGTATGTCTCTGGGAGCTTTTCCTTTCCGAAAACCTGGGACGGCGACTTTTTTCACGAGTCGGCTATAAGCTCTGTCAAGATATTTATCTATCTCGACCGGCTCCATCTCGATACTGAGCGCTACCTGCCTGTTCTCAACGGGTTCTGTCGATACTTTCATGTTAACCTTTCTATATTATATCGTATGGTATACATTCACTGCGAAAAAATTATCCTTCCTGGCCTTAGGATGGGAGGGAGTGAAGTAACCCGTAAATCAATCCTTACCGGGCTCCCGTTCAACCAGCTTCAAATGTAGCTCGTCAAGCTGGGTCTGGGAGACTGCAGACGGCGAATCGCTCATAACGTCTATAGCGCTCTGGTTCTTGGGGAAGGCGATTACTTCTCTTATATTGTCGGCACCTGCCAGAAGCATTACCAGCCGGTCGATACCGGGTGCAATGCCGCCATGCGGTGGCGCTCCGTAATCAAAGGCTTCCAGCATATGACCGAACCTGTCTTCTATCTCCTCGTCGGTATAGCCGAGAATACGGAATATCTTCTGCTGCAGGTCGCGCGTATGTATTCTGATGCTGCCGCTGGATAGCTCATAACCGTTGCACACGATATCGTAGTGGCGGGCTCTGACCTTTCCCGGGTCTTTATCCAGCAGCGGTAGATCCTCTTCCCGCGGCGAGGTAAAGGGATGATGCATGGGTTCCCACAGCTTGGTTTCAGCATTCCAGTCAAACAACGGGAAATCAACAACGAAGAAGAAAACCATGAGGCTTGGGTCAATCAGCCCTAATCGTCGCCCCATTTCCCGACGCAATTCGTCGAGCACCTTGTCCAACATCTTGATGTCTCCGGCCACGATGAGTATCAGGTCGCTGGCCTTAGCTTCGAATTTGATGACAATCTCTTTTAGCTGCTCCGCACTTAGATACTTGGCAGCTACCGATTTAACCTTATCAGGAGCCAGTTGTTCGGGCCGGTCGAAACTGCCAGCCGGTAAGGCCAGAGTTATCAATCCTTTGGCGCCTGAAGACTTGGCTAGTTCGGTCAGCTCCTCTGTCTGCTTGTGCGAGTAGTCGGCGCAGCCGGGCAAGCATATTCCTTTGACCTTGCCGCCACCCTGTATTGTAGAACGGAACACGGCAAATTCGGACTCGGCCACAATCTTGGACAGGTCTCGCAGTTCGAGGCCAAAGCGTATATCCGGCTTGTCGGTGCCGTACCTCTCCATGGTCTCCGTAAAAGAAAGACGTGGAAACGGCTTAACCATTTTCATGTCCGGTCTGACCGTCTCTACCAGCGAAGTGAACATATCTTCCAGCAAGCTGAGTATATCTTCCTCGTCGATGAAGCTCATCTCCAAATCCAGCTGAGTGAACTCTGGTTGTCTGTCGGCACGCAGATCTTCATCCCGGAAGCATCGGGCGATCTGATAATACTTTTCCAGGCCGGCTACCATCAGCAGCTGCTTGAGCTGCTGCGGCGATTGCGGCAATGCGTAGAACTTACCCGGGTGCATCCGGCTCGGCACCAGGTAATCGCGGGCGCCCTCGGGTGTGCTTTTGAATAAGATTGGAGTCTCTACTTCCACGAATCCCCTGTCATCCAGAAAGTTGCGCATGAATTTCTCGACTTTATGGCGTAGTATCATGTTGTTCTGCATCCGGGGGCGCCTTAAATAGAGATAGCGATACTTAAGAGCCAGGTTCTCATCTACCTCCAGGTCCTCGTTAATATAGAACGGAGGCGTCTTGGCCGTATTCAGTATTTTTATATCGCTGGCGATGACTTCTATTTTGCCAGTGGGCAGTTTCAGATTTTCGGTTCCCTCGGGTCGTTTTTCCACCTTGCCCGTAATTTTAGCCACATATTCGTTGCGCAGTTCGTTGGCGGTCTGGTGGGCCTTCTTGGAAGTTTCCGGGTTGAAAACCACCTGGGCGATACCCTCTTTGTCTCTTAAGTCGATGAATATCAGCCCGCCGTGGTCTCGCCGCCGGTGTACCCAACCGGCCAGAGTTACCTCGTGTCCGACATGTTTCTCTCTGAGTTCGCCGCAGCTGTGGTTCTTGAGCAAATAGACCTCCCGGGGGAATATCTGTGCATTATAACTTAAGGTAACTTCTTGTTCAATTTGTTAATCAATTTCAGATAAAAGAGGCGAGGTGCTGTTTCGGAATTAACCGAAGCGAACACCTCGCCGAAATTCGCCGAAAAGCGACTTATACTAAGACGGTTTCTACTGGCCGCGTTTGGCCTTAATTATGTTCATGAACACGTCACAGGCTTCATTATAAAGTCCCGACTTAACCTGCGTAGTATCACCCAAATCCATATACTGTCCAGTGCTGACATCATATTTAGGCCACTGAGTAAGCCCCTGCCCGTTCGGGTCGCCATTGGCCGCAAAATTCGTCCAGTACGTCATCATGGATTCAGACAAAGCGTAGTCAGTCTCATTGAAATATTTGTCCGCCTTCAGAGCCGATAGCATCGGCTGCAGGTTGCCGAAGACATAACCAATTTCCCGGGAGTGAAAAGCGCCGGTCTTGTTACCCGGGGCCACACGGCTGAACTGATAGAAATAGCCCGGCACCTGCACATTTGCCATAGCTGCGGCATAGGCCTTGGCCGGGCAGGTAAAGGTTATGAGCGTTAATACCCGGTTCAAGGACGCCTTGGCTTCGACGTCAGTTGACGCGGGGAACATAGCCAGCACCTGTGGCCCTTGAGCTCCGGCCATAACGTTAAGGAAAGCATTATAAGACTCTATACTGGCGACGCTTACGTTCGAGAACAGTCGTCCTTCGTCGGCGTTGGAGCCGATCAACAGCGGAACCTTGTGCTGCTTACCCGACTGAAAGATGTTCAGCGGTAGGTCGGGTATAACCCAGCCATCCACGCATGGCTCGTATCTGTAGACCGAGGGGCCGAACAGGTCCAACGACGGTGCGCCAGCATCAGTGACCTCCTTAGCAGATTTGGCCCTCATGCAGGCTATGGGGTCGGCCGCGGTGTCGCAACCAAGATCCTTGGCTAGCTGCAAGCCCATATCTTCTTTGGGTTGCTGCCCCCACTTACTTTCTCGAATATCAGACCAGGTGCCCAATTCAGCCATACTCTCAGCTATAGCACACTGGAATAATCCATCGCTTAAAGGCGAGGCCATAAGGCAAGTCACGCTGGTAGCGCCTGCCGATTCACCGAATATGGTAACCCGGCTTGGGTCGCCGCCGA
>CAZJQG010000046.1:0-12255 GCA_964548415.1 uncultured Dehalococcoidales bacterium
TAGACTGACCACAGGCTTCAACTTTAGACTGACCACAGGCTTCAACTTTAGACTGGTCATAGGCTTCAACTTTAGACTGACCACAGGCTCTAACTGTAGACTGGTCATAGGCTTCAACTGTAGACTGGTCATAGGCTTCAACTGTAGACTGGCCATAGGCTAAGATTATTCCTTGCTTGACGATATAAAATCCTTCGTGAACCTCAACGGTTTTGCCCTCTTTAATAGCCTTGTCCAAACCACACTGTGATTTAGCTTTTACAATGTCCATTTCATTCTCCAGTCTTAGTTTTTGTGTAGCCTTTCCCATGCTTGCCAATAGTCCGGTGTATGTTCTAGAAAATGGAAATGCTGCCCCTCGTTGCCTAAGAGACAGCAATATACGTCAGCGTGTTTGATTAGTAGATTAAAGGGGCGGGCTAAAGTAAACCTGTAAGCCGAGTTCTGTACTCCGAAAAAAAATCGGAGTGGTGACCATCCATCTAGCCCCGATATTACTATCGGGGTCAAGCGACCAACCCGGGGTTGGGCCGGGCGTCCCCGTATACCCTCTATTTGGTCTTGCTCCGGGTGGGGTTTGCCCAGCCGGCCAGTCACCTGGCCGCCGGTGAGCTCTTACCTCACCATTTCACCCTTATCCTTCCGGAGAAGGACGGTATGTTTCTGTGGCACTTTCCGTAGGGTCACCCCTCCTGGATGTTATCCAGCACCCTGCCCGGTGGAGCTCGGACTTTCCTCCCTGAACCTCACGAATCAGAGCGGTCACCCGGTTTACTTAGCCCGTCACTCACTTTACACCCTGTTCTGCAGGGCGTCAAATATGCGATTTACGGCCCGCGAACTTGTCCAGCGCTGCCTGTGCCAGCAAGTGCGCTTCATGATTGCCGTCATGTCCCACGTGGACAATGGACAGAACCACAAATTTATGACAAAGCTCAAGGGCTTCTTTATAAAGCGGAAACAGGAAGAGGTTCTTTACCTTATAGCTTCCGGACAACTGCTTGGCCACCAGCTCCGAATCCAAACAGAGCGTGACCTGCTCCGCCCCATGTTTAGCGGCCTCCTTTAGCGCCGCAATAACCGCCCGGTATTCGGCCTGATTGTTCGTCGTTTCCCCGATATATTGCGATATGCTGGCCAATACCTTTTGCCGTTCATCCTTGATAACGGCGCCGATTGCAGCCGGCCCGGGGTTGCCTCGTGAAGCTCCGTCAGCGTATATCGTCAACTGCATATTCTGGACCGCCAAAACTTTTATGTTACGAGGGTGTCCGTGTCACGAAGCTGAATGGGAACGATTAATTTAACCCAAACAGAGTATTCGGCCGCAGCTGCTGCACTGGATCAGATCTCCCGCCCTAGCCCGCTGTAATTCGTTTACAGCCAGGTTAAGCCGGCAACCCTGACACCTACCTTGCTCTATCTTGACTACCGCCTGTCCCTTTCTAGTCCTGATTCCCTCATACAGCTCCAGTGTCTGTTTGGTGATTTCGGCCGCCATAGCCGTTCGCCGGTGATGGAGGTCTGAAAGCTTGTCCTTTGCCGCCGACTGTTTCTGCATCAGTTCGCCCTGCTCCCGCTGCCACTCCGCCTCTATTTTCTTTAGCTTTTCGCCATTTATCTTAATCTTGTCTTCGAAGGACTCTATCTCGGCCATGAGATCAAGAAGGTCGTCTTCCTTTTGCCTCAGCCTAGTCTTGAAAATTTCCAACTCTTTCTCGAGGCTGACCAGTTCCTTGGGGTTTTTCTCCTTGCCGCCGTAGAGCTTATCGCTTAACTGCTTGATGCTGGAGCGCAGGTCTTCAATCTCGTACTCTAAATCCCGCTGCTGCTTTTCTGTTTCGCCCAGATGCAGCTTCTCAGCTTGTAGCTCTGCCCTGGCCTGAATAAGGGTTTCGCTCTCATTTAGCTGGCGTTTAATATCATCTAAAGCGTCTTGCTCTCTTTGAATATCGAGGTCGATTTGCTGCAAATCGTAGAGCGTTCTGGCTAATGTCATGGCCACGGTAATTCTACGAAAGAAGTACGAAGCCTGTCAAAGAAAGCGGGGCTGCAACGTGTGTTATCTGGTATACTCAAGTATTATTACCTGTGTGTTCGTAGGCAAGTTGTTGCGGCTGACGGCAAGCTTGGGCTGAGAAACCTGTTCTTTGATTCCCATTTCTCTAAGGAACTTATCCACCGGCTCCAGTTCCTTTTTCAAAGTCGCTGTTTTATAGTGCATGGGTATAGCAATTTTAGGGCTCAAACGCCGGACTATTTCGGCAGCCGTAGCGCCGCCGATGGTAGACACGCCTCCGACGGGCAGAAACAGGACATCGATATCGCCCACATCCTCCACCAGATCCGATGACAGCTGGTGGCCGATGTCTCCCAGGTGACACAGTGTAACACCGTCCATTTCTAAAATGTAAATGGTGTTCTTGCCCAGCTTTTGTCCCTCGCTGGCATCATGCCAGGTGGCTATGCCGGTAATATAAGTGTCTTTTAACTCATACTCACCGGGGCCCTTTATAACTTTGTAGTCACCGCTGACCGCCTGGGTATAGGAATGCTCCGGATGCATGTGGCTAACCGTCACGATATTAGCCTGAGGACGCCCCAGAGAATAGCCCAACCCCGGCGGGTAGGGATCGGTGATAACCGTGACCTCCTTGCCTTTGATGCGGAAACACGAGTAGCCTAGCCATGTAATATCCAAATCACTAACACCTCAGAATGAAATAAGAAATCGTTTTACTTCTGGAATCGCCGCAGGAGCAGCCAGCCGCCCGGTAGAGCCAGCGAGGCAGCAGCCACTTTTATTAAATCACCGAAAGCAAATGGGTATAATCCCGTTTGAAGTACCTTGTCTGCCGGCACAAAATGCATCAACCACAGCAACCCGAAAATATACAAGACGGCTTCTCCCGTCAGCATCGCCGGCACCGCCGTCCATACCCGCCTGTCCCAGCCTCTCTCGGAGAGCCAGCCGACGATAAAAGCTGCGGCTACGAAACCAATCAGATACCCGCCAGTGGGACCGGCCAGACGAGCCACTCCAGACGGACCTCCCAGTGCAAACCAGTACGGTATTCCGGTAGCACCTATCGCCAGATAACTCAGCTGGCTTAAAGCGCCGCGCCGGCTGCCCAGCAAAGCGCCGGCTACAAGAACGGCAAAGGTCTGCCCGGTAACAGGTACCGGTCCAATCCAGAAGCTTACCTGAGCCATAACGGCCGTCAGGCAGGCAAAACCTATGACCAGCGCCGCATCCCGGATAAGGCCGGTTCCGGGACTGGCTGCATCTAATAAAGTAAGCCGGGTGGTTGCCGTTTTCATCTATGCCCCTCCTCATTTCGAAGCCGAAAATCAAGTATAGCAGTGACCGCTAACAAGGTCAATACCGGTGCGAATCGATTTAAACCATTGACGCCGGGCGGAGGCGACAGGTAGAATTTCAATATAATGTATCAAAAAATTACTCTCGATAATGGCTTACGTCTTATTACCAGCGAAATGCCCCATACCCGTTCCGTCTCCTTGGTATTCTTCCTTGGCGTCGGCTCACGTTATGAAACGGATGCTATAGCCGGCGTTTCCCATTTCATTGAGCATCTTTGTTTTAAAGGCACCGAGAAGAGGCCCACCGCCAAGGACATAAGCGAGGCTATCGAAGGCGTCGGTGGCATACTCAACGGCGGCACCGACAAGGAGCTAACCACTTACTGGTGCCGGGTAACCAGCGAGCACTTTAACTTGTCTCTCGATGTGCTGGTAGACCTGCTGCGTGGTTCCCGTTTTGCGGTGGAAGATATCGATCGGGAACGCCAGGTGATCATCGAGGAAATCAACATGAGTCTGGACTCGCCGAGGCAGCGTGTGGCCATGCTAATCGATGAAATCTTATGGCCGGGACAGGCTCTGGGCAGGGACATCGCCGGCAGCAGAGAAACCGTAAACGCCATAACTCGCCGGCAAATTCTGGATTATTTCTCCACGGCTTATCTGCCGAATAACACCGTTATCTGCATCGCCGGGGATATAAAAGAGAAGGAAATACAGAATGCCATCCATAAATCATTGGGCGCATGGAAACTGGGCAAATTACCGTCGGGTTTTCCCAACACGTTTCATCAGCAGACACCGAGTCTGAAAATAGAGTATCGGGAAACGGAACAGGTCCAACTGTGTCTGGCGGTCCCCGGTTTCTCTTACTTTCACAAGGACCGGTTTGCCGTCGACCTGATGAGCACCATACTTGGAGAAGGCATGAGCAGCCGGCTGTTCACTGAAATAAGGGAGCGGCAGGGTCTGGCCTACGATATTCACAGCTATGCCGACCATTTCTCGGACTCCGGCGCGGTGATCGTCTATGCCGGCGTCGATTCCAGCCGGGTCGATGACGCGGTTAAAGCCATACTCGAGGAGCTTTCCAAAATGAAGGAACAGGTTTCGGACGCGGAGTTGAGCAAGGCCAGGGAGATGGCTAAAGGCCGGCTGTTGCTGAGTCTGGAGAGCAGCCGGAACGTAGCCAGCTGGCTGGGCACACAGGAGCTTTTGACCCAGCGCATACTTACACCGGATGAAGTCATCGCGCTGGTTGAGGCGGTTACGGTCGATGATATTAAACGCGTGGCCCGGGAGGTCTTAACCGCCGAAAAGCTGAACCTGGCTGTCGTCGGACCGGTGAAAAAAGAGGAACCTCTGGCCGGAATGTTAAAGCTCTGAGATCGATCCAAACTAATCCACCAATGGATAAGAAAAGCCGTCCTTCCTAGGAAGGACGGCTTTTTACTATCTTCTAAGTTTAGGCCTAGTACTCGGGCATGGGTGGCATGGGCGGGGTCTTTTCTTTCTCGGGAAGGTCAGTCACCAGCGCTTCGGTAGTCAGTATCATATTGGCAATACTGGAGGCATTCTCCAGGCCGGTTCTGGTAACCTTGAGCGGGTCGATAATGCCCTTGCTCACCATATCACCGTAGTCGTCTCGTAAGGCATCGAAGCCGACGCCTTTCTTACTGCGCTTTACCTTGTCCACCACCACCGAACCTTCCTCTCCGGCATTGATGGCAATCCAGCGCAGCGGCTCTTCCAGGGCTTGCCTCAGAATAGCCACGCCGGTGGCTTCATCGCCTTCCGCCTTAATTTTATCCAGCGCCGATATAGCACCGATTAAGGCCACTCCGCCTCCGGGTAAAATACCTTCTTCAACAGCGGCTCGGGTGGCGGAAAGAGCATCTTCTACACGATGCTTTTTCTCCTTCAGCTCTACCTCGGTGGCAGCCCCGACTTTAATCACGGCTACACCGCCGGCCAGCTTAGCCAGACGCTCCTGGAGCTTCTCTTTGTCGTAGTCGGAGGTGGTCTCGTCGATCTGGGCTTTAATCTGCTTGATTCGGGCCTGGATATCGGCCTCAGCACCTTTGCCTTCGACAATGGTGGTATTGTCCTTATCGGATACCAACTTGCGGGCTCTACCCAGGTCGGCCACGGTAGTGGAATCGATTTTACGTCCGATTTCCTCCGATATTACCTTGCCGCCGGTGAGAATAGCAATGTCCTCGAGCATAGCCTTGCGCCTGTCACCGAAACCGGGCGCCTTCACCGCCAGGCAGTTCAGGGTACCCCGGAGCTTGTTAACTACCAGCGTGGCCAGGGCTTCGCCTTCGACGTCTTCGGCGATAACTACGAAGTTCTTGGAAACCTGAAGCACCTTCTCCAGTATCGGCAGCAGGTCGGCTATGGCTGAGATTTTCTTGTCAGTAATGAGTATATAAGGGTCTTCCAGTTCCGTCTTCATCAGCTCGGGATTGGTAATGAAATAAGGGCTGATGTAGCCACGGTCGAATTCCATACCTTCGACATACTCGGTTTCGAACAGCAGACCCTTTGATTCCTCGACGGTAATGACACCGTCCTTACCTACCTTCTCCATTACCTCGGCGATGAGAGTGCCGACCTCAGCGTCGGCGGCGGATATAGTGGCCACCTGCGCTACCTGCTCCTTGGTGGTTACCGGTGTGGACATCTTTTTTAGGTCGGCGATTACCGCCGCTACTCCTTTTTCGACGCCGCGCTTCAGAGACATGGCATCGGCGCCGGCAGCGATATTTTTAAAGCCGCCATTGACGATAGCCTGTGCCAGAACTGTGGCCGTGGTGGTGCCGTCGCCGCATTTATCGTTCGTCTTAATGGCCGCTTCCTTAACGAGTTGAGCTCCCATATTCTCAAACGGATCAGGCAGCTCGATATCTTTAGCGATGGAAACACCGTCGTTAATTACATTAGGTGCGCCGAACTTCCTATCCAGGGCTACGGGACGGCCCCGGGGTCCCAGGGTGACTTTAACCACATTGACCAAGGAATCGATACCCGCTTTCAGGGCTCTTCTGGCCTCTTCCCCATAAAGAATTTGTTTTGCCATCTGCTAATATCCTCCTATTTAATATTCTTGTAATCTGTTTATTTTTTCTTCTTGGCCAAAATATCGCTTTCCCTCAGGATTATCAGGTCCTCATCCCCTTCCTTAATCTCCGTCCCGCCGTACTTGGCGTAAATCACGATATCGCCGACCTTTACGTCCGGGGGAATTCGCTTCCCGTCCTCGGTCATCTTACCCGGCCCTACCGCTACTACCTCTCCTTCCTGCGGCTTTTCCTTAGCCGTATCCGGTATTACGATGCCTCCCTTCGTCACCTCTTCCTTGGTACTGGGCTTAACTACAACCCGGTCTCCCAAGGGGTCAAGTTTTACTGCCATCTTTACCTCCTTGTTGAAATTTTAGCACTCATTGGTTAAGAGTGCTAATAATAATAGCATAGCTGATTCTGTTTGTAAAGCGGTTTGATGTCATACGTGAGGAAATTTTAAAAATCGCTTGATTGTTTACCTTATACCGTGTAAGATTAGCTTATCATGGTTCACAAAAAACAGAGAATAGAATGGGATGGGGCCGGGGTCCTGGCTCTGAGACGGCACATAAGGCTAACCCAGGCGGAGATGGCCGAGGAGCTCGGCACCCGCCAGCAGACTATCAGCGAGTGGGAGACCGGCATATACCGGCCCCGGGGTACGGCGGTTACGCTGCTTACAATTGTGGCAGAGCGTTCCGGTTTTAAATATTCGGCGGAGGCTAAAAAACAGACGGAATAACAGTTTAAGCCTAATTTTTTTACCCTGCCCTACACGTAAACGTGTATAAGAGTTGAAAGTAAAAATTACCGAAAAGCTGGTTTCGAGCCTGTGGCAGAGCCGTCCGGTGAGATATCCGGTGGCTGACACCGGCGAATGGCTCCATGTAATTTTCCCGGGTAGGGCCAGCAACTTCGGCGGTGATTTCAAAGACGCGGTCATCGGGGTAAACGGCCGCATCGTCAGCGGTGACATCGAGGTTCACGTTAAATCCAGCCAGTGGCAGAACCACGGCCATCATCAGGACACAAAATACAACAACATCGTTTTGCATGTGGTCTGGCAACGGGACAGCCATTCAGCCACGCGGCTTCAAAACGGCAGGGTTATACCCACCATCGCCCTCGAACCACTTGTAACCAGGCCGGTTACAGAACTCCTCAAGTTGCACGGCAGCACTCCGGTATCCTGTCCGGATAACTATCTGGAGGTGAGCGCTTTGACTACGCTGCTGACCCGCGCCGGCCTTAAGAGGTTCAGAAACAAAAGCACGGCCTTCCGCCGGCAGATGAGTAAAGAAAACGCTGAAGAGGTCCTTTACCGCGGGATGGCCAGGGCGCTCGGTTATGCGCAGAACGCCGAGCCGTGCCAGGAGCTGTCCCAAAGGTTACCCGCGGCCGCATTGAAAGAATACGGGCAAGCATCCTGGCTGCACCGTCAGGCACTGCTGCTGGGACACGCCGGTTTATTACCTTCTCAGAGGGACAGGCACATCGGGGACAGAACCACGACGAGACTGGAAAGGATATGGCGCTCTACAGGCATAACAGATACCATGAAATCAACGGACTGGTGCTTCTTCCGGGTACGCCCCGATAACTTCCCCACCAGGCGCCTCATTGCCTTGAGCCATCTATTGGGACGCCTTGGCCAATCAGGACTACTATCCGGCATCCTGGAACTGGTCGCGCAGGCACCAGAAGACCGCGGATTTCGCCAGATGGAAGAAGGCCTGGTGGTGGCCGACGACGGTTACTGGCAGAAGCACTTCGATTTCGGCAGCTTTACCGGTAGAAGCTCGGCTCTTATCGGTTACGAGAAAGCATCTGCCATGGCCATAAATATCGTGTTGCCCTTTGCAGCTGCCTTCGCCCGGAAGAGCTCTGATTTAGAGCTCAAAAAGAAAGCCATGGAAATTTACCGGTTGTATCCGCCCAGAGGGGAAAACGAACTGACCCGTTTTATGAGGCAACAGTTAAACCTGCCGCTCAATGCCAGGCTTTCCGCGTGCCAGCAGCAGGGGCTGATTCATTTATTCCACACTTACTGCCGCCTCAGAAACTGCCTGGACTGTCCGGTATCACTTAGCCCAGGCTGAGCCCCGGCAGCACGTCTACATTGCGGCCACTGGTTTTGCCCTGCCGGAAATGGTAATAACCGCAGGCGGCGACCATAGCCGCATTATCGGTACACAGGTCGGCCGGCGGTATCTTAACCGGCAACGGCGAATTACTGGCGAAGCCGGTGCGCAGGGCCTTGTTAGAGGCCACACCGCCGCAGACCAAAATTTGCCGGACGGCCAGCCTCTCCGCCGCCTGTATCGTCTTGGCAACCAGCACGTCAACCACTGCCTCCTGAAAGCTGGCGGCTGCCCGGGCGGCGCCTGCCCGGTCCGAGAGATCGTTGTCCCTGGACAAATGAAGCACTGCCGTCTTCAATCCGCTGAAACTGAAATCATCGTTGCCCTTAAGCCAGGCACGCGGTAACTTAAAGGAGGGGTTGGCCCCCTCGGCTGCCCTCTCTATGGCCGGTCCACCGGGATAACCAAGCCCCAGAATCCTGGCCGCCTTGTCGAAAGCCTCGCCGGCGGCATCGTCCCTGGTGCAGCCCAGCTTCTTGAATTGCCCGTGCCTCTCCATCAAAATCAGGTCACTGTGGCCACCGGAGACGATCAGGCACAGACAGGGAAACTCCGGCTGTTCGGCGCTTAGCCAGTTGGCATATATATGGGCTTCCAGGTGGTTGACGGCGATAAGCGGCAGGTTATAAGCCAGACACACCGCCTTGGCCACGTTGACCCCTACTAGCAGCGACCCTGCCAGTCCGGGGCCGACGGTCACGGCCACAGCATCGATATCCTTCCAGCCGGCTCTGGCACCCTCCATGGCACTCTTCAACACCGGTAAAATGGTTATGAGGTGTTGCCTAGAGGCCACCTCGGGCACAATACCGCCATAACGACTGTGTATATCTATCTGAGAGGCAATGATGTTCGACAGGATATTTTGAGAATCTTCGATGACGGACGCCGCAGTCTCGTCGCATGAGGTCTCGATGCCCATTATTTTCACATCGAGGATTATAACATAAGCCGAAGCGCAGCTAGAGGGTAGGAGTTGCGGATTCGGGCAGACGAAGTATCTAGCGCTTGAACATCATCGGCAAGCCGATAATGAACACCACCACACCGGCGGCCACCCATTTGATAATATCCATGGTGTTTTGCTCCGCCTCGGGTTTCATCATAACCAGTACTGGCCCGGCGATGGCAATAAGCACCCCTATAGTAAACAGCGCTCCACCGATCACGCCCCAGGCCGATGGTGGCTTGGACTGCTTCACCGGTTGTCTGGAGGCCTGTCCGGAAGGCAAGCCGCAGTTAGTGCAGAACGGTGACGAGGTAGCCATCCAGGCCCCGCAACGGGGACAGGATACCGCCATGGGTGCTCCGCAGCCAACGCAGTGCGGTTGCCCCCAGTAATTCGCTGTGCCGCACCGCTGGCAGTTAACTACCTGTTGCATGATTAATCTCCTCTAATCAGTCCCATCAATTATATGTCTGGCCTGCGCTAAAAACAACGTTTTCGATAGGATATTTGTTTAGTGTCGAAAAATTTTTTATTGTTCGGCCCGGATAAATCTGCCTGAACCATTGTCACTTCGGAGACCGCCGGTGATATAATTCATATACGGCAAATCGAGAAATATCCGAATTTGCTAGAGGAGCTAAACCATTGTAGAATATGGTCATGAGCAAAATCGATACAGGTACCTTTAAAGTTAAAAGCGGGTTGGCCCAGATGCTTAAGGGCGGCGTCATTATGGACGTGGTCACGCCGGAGCACGCCAAAATCGCCGAGGATGCCGGCGCCTGTGCCGTTATGGCACTGGAGCGCGTACCGGCTGATATCAGGGCCGCCGGCGGCGTCGCCCGAATGGCCGACCCGACTATAATCACCAACATAATGAAAGCGGTAAGCATTCCGGTGATGGCTAAATGCCGCATCGGTCACTTCGTCGAAGCGCAGGTACTCGAAGCACTGGGCGTCGACTACATTGATGAGTCGGAAGTGCTGACGCCGGCCGACGAGAGCCATCACATCTGGAAACAGGATTTCAAGGTACCCTTCGTCTGCGGCTGCCGCGACCTGGGTGAAGCCCTCCGCCGAATCGCTGAGGGAGCCGCCATGATACGTACCAAGGGCGAGGCGGGCACCGGCAACATCGTGGAAGCGGTTAGACATATGCGCGCCGTCCAAGACGGCCTACGCCAACTGCAGGCACTGCCGGTTGATGAACTGAGTGCCGAAGCCAAAAACCTGGGTGCACCGCTGGAGCTGGTAATCGAAATACACAAAACGGGTAAACTGCCTGTGGTCAACTTCGCCGCCGGAGGCGTGGCTACACCGGCCGATGCAGCACTTATGATGCAGCTCGGTGCCGAAGGCATCTTCGTCGGCTCCGGCATCTTTAAGTCGAGCGACCCATCACCTAGGGCTAAGGCTATCGTCAAGGCGACCACTCATTATCAGGACCCGGCCATTATCGCGGAGGTATCCAAGGCGCTGGGCGTGCCCATGCCCGGCAGGGACATAAAGACCATACCGCCGGAAGAATTATTGGCCACCAGAGGCTGGTAGAGTGAAAATTGGTGTCCTGGCTCTACAAGGAGCCGTGACTGAACATATACAGATGATATCCGCGTTGGGCGCCGAAGCTGTCCCCGTCCGTTTACCTTCCGAACTAGACGGCCTCGATGCACTGATCATACCCGGCGGCGAGAGCACCACCATCTCCAAACTGCTGGTGGACTACGGCCTGATGGAGCCCATACGGAAGCTGGCTAAAAAAGGTTTCCCCATCTTCGGCACTTGCGCCGGCCTGATATTGCTGGCTAAAAAGGTGCCCGATTTTAAATTCGAACCCATCGGTATCATGGACATCGAGGTCAATCGCAACGCCTTCGGCAGGCAGGTTGACAGCTTCGAAGCCGACTTGAAAATACCCGCCTTTCACGACGGCAATTTCCATGCCGTTTTTATCCGGGCGCCCGTAGTAGAAAAAGTGGAAGGGAGAGTAGAAATATTATGTCAACTAAAAGGCAAACCGGTGGCGGTGAGGCAGGGCAATCTGCTTGGCTGCGCCTTTCATCCGGAACTGACCGACGATTTAAGACTGCATAAGTATTTTCTGGATATGGTGGCAGGAGACGGTAATTGCAGAGAGTAGTTGCCGATGATTTAGACGCCCTGTTAGGCGTTCTGCCTGAGCACATCCGCCAGGCACTCTTGGAACAGCCGGACAACAGCGAACTGCTGGAAGTAGTCCTCGACCTGGGCCGTCCCCCGGAAGCCCGTTACCCGCACCGGGAATTGGCCCTCAGCCACATCGAAGTTACCGATGGAGACATCGAGTACGTCATTTCGCGGCTGGGTCCTTTCAGCGGCGATAACCGCGCCGGAATCGAGCGCACGCTGCACCGCATCTCGGCCATGCGCAACCGCGAGGGACGAATAGTCGGCCTGACTCTCCGGGTGGGACGGGCCGTCTTCGGCACCGTTAAATTAATCCAGGACCTGGTTGAATCCGGTAAAAGCGTACTGCTGCTCGGCCGCCCCGGAGTAGGCAAGACCACCATGCTACGCGAAGTAGCCCGCGTCCTGGCCGATGATTCTAAGAAACGCGTCATCGTGGTCGACACCTCCAATGAGATCGGCGGCGATGGCGACATACCACATCCCGCCATAGGCCACTCACGCCGGATGCAGGTGCCCACCCCAACCTTGCAGCATGCCGTCATGATTGAGGCCGTGGAAAACCACATGCCCGAGGTCATCATCATCGATGAGATCGGCACCAGCC
>CAZJQG010000047.1:0-11811 GCA_964548415.1 uncultured Dehalococcoidales bacterium
TCATCGTCATGGACATCTCCGGCTCCATGTCATCGCCGTTCAATCTCTACTACTATGACCGGCTGGGCAAACAGGCGCAGCTTCCCTGGGAAGAGCAGCACCAACAGAAAATAGAGGTCGCCAAAGACGCCGTTACCTCCATACTCAGGCAGCTGAACGACGACGACCGATTCGGCATCGTCCTCTACAACAGCCAGGCCTACCTGCTGCAAGGAATGACCCTGGTGCGTCGCGCCGACATGGATGAGATATACGACCGCGTTACCGACATAAGTGCCGACGGCAGCACCAATCTTGCCGACGGCATGCAGCTGGGCACCGAGCTCATCGAAAAATACAGCGACTACGATCCCATGGACTATGAAAATCGGATTATCTTCCTTACCGACGCCATGCCCAACACCGGCGAGACCGGCCAACGCAGCCTGCTTGGCCTGCTTAAAGACAACGCCTCAAACCACATCTACACCACCTTCATCGGCGTCGGCGTCGACTTCAACACCGAGCTCATCGACTACATCACCAAGACGCGCGGCGCCAACTACTACTCCGTGCACTCGCCCCATGAATTCATGGACCGCGTCGACGAAGAGTTCGATTACATGGTAACGCCGCTGGTCTTCAATCTCCGCCTGACGCTGGACTCCGACGACTGGGAAATCGAACAGGTCTACGGCAGCCCCGAAGCCGATAAGGCCACCGGCGAATTGATGAAAGTAAACACACTGTTCCCGTCGAAGAGGGTCGAGGGCGAGACCAAGGGCGGCCTGATACTGCTGAAGCTCAGGAATATAGGCGATGAGGGCGGTAGCATCCAACTCAAGACCAGCTATGAAGACCGCGCCGGCAATGTCGACGGCAGCGAAGCCAAAATCTATCTCGGTGACGAGCGACCGGAGTACTTCGACAACTCCGGCATACGCAAGGGCGTGCTGCTGGCCCGCTACGCCGACCTCGTCCAGAACTGGCTCATCGACGAGCGAGAGCACGCCAGCTGGAGCCGGCCGTGGGAGCCGCGGATAAATTATGAGGAAGAGGGCATCTGCATACCTCCGGTGCAGCTGGGCCAGTGGGAACGCACCTCGCTGCCTCTGACGGTATCGCCGTCCTACCGCTCACTGTTCCACGACTTCTCCCAGTATTTCTCCGGCGAGATAAGTGAAATCGGAGACAATTCGCTGCTGCAGGAGCTTGGAATACTCCGCCAGCTCGGCGGCGTCATCAGCTACGGCGGCAATGAAGATTAACTCCTCCTTTCCCGGGCTCCTGTCCGTTCCACCCCCGTGGCGGGCAGGAGCTTGACTGCTGGCTTTTATAGCTGAAAGAAATGAATGTGAAGAAACGGGGTTGAATGAAATACCGAACGTGTTACAATGTTACAGCGTAATCCTGAATCGAGAAATTACGGTGGCAGACAGCAACATGGCTCGGCCGGCCGGTATCAGCGGCTTTACTGCTATTTATGAGGCGCATATGGCTTACGTTTTTCGCTATATAAACTACCGGGTGGGCAACCGGAGCGAGGCCGAGGACCTGACCTCAGTCGTCTTTGAAAAGGCGCTGGCGGCCTTCGATAGATACGACAGTCGGAAGTCGGCGCCGCAGACCTGGCTGCTGAGCATAGCCCGAAACACGGTCACCGACCACCTCCGCAAATCATCGAAGCGGAAGGCAATGCCGCTGGATGACGTCGTCGGCATTGAATCGGCCGACCCGTCGCCATCTGAGGCGACTGAGATAATTGAAGAATATGAACGGCTCCAGCTCTGCCTGTCGGTGCTGCCACAGCGCGAGCAGGAGATAATATCGCTCAAGTTCGGCGGTGAGCTGAACAACCGGCAGATCGCCACGGTGGTCGGCCTATCGGAAAACAACGTGGGCACCATACTTTTTCGCGCTATCGGCAAGCTGAGGAAATGCTTTGAGGGCTGGTCGAATGAAAAAAGATAAGATCGACGAAAAACAGTTTATAGAGTATCTTGACCGGCTGCTGGCCGGCCAGGAGATAACGCTGGGCGCCGACGTCAGCCCCGAGGTCCGGTCGGCGTTGGAACATGCCCGGAAAATGCTGGCCTTCCGTCAGGAGCCCTCGCCCGAATTCCGGGGCGAGCTCAGAAACAAGCTGCTCCGCCAGATATACGAGAAACAGGCCGCGCCGAGGGAAGCCGTCCGTGCCTTCCCGCTGAGGCCGGTGCTGGTTGGCCTGGCCAGCACGTTCGTGGTGGTGCTGCTGGCATTTGTCGGAGTGGTCTTTTACGGCGGCCGCGGAGCGCCCACGGCGCCAATGACCACATCGGTCCCGTCAACGGCTGAATACTCGGTCACGCTGCCAGCGAATATTGTACCTGAAGGCGTGTACTTCACCGCCAAAACGTCGCTTTCGGACACCGCGGGGCAGGCCCGGGTTTATAAGATAGAGAGTAGTGCTATAACCGCTGCTTCCGTTGCAAAGCTGGGCAGCCAGCTCGGCTTCACCGGCCAGGCCGAGCTAAGCAGTGACGGCACCAGGTACATCATGACCGCGGGAAGCGGTGATGAGGGGAAGCAGCTTATCCTCTGGACCGCTTCGGGTGCCGTGGAGTACGGCTACGTGTCGCCGGATAAGCTGTATCCGCCCCAGCCGCCGTCGCTGCCCTCGCAGTCGCAGGCGGAGACCATCGCCTATGACTTCCTGCAGCAGGCGGATTTATTGCCGCCAGATTATCTGAGCCTGGCTAAGGTAGAGAAAGATACCACCGTAGCCGCCGGCGGCGGTTACTCAGTCAGCCAGAGAACCACAGCGGAAGCGGCCCCACCGATGGCTGCTGCACCGGCGCCGACCGCTCCGGGAGCACCATCGGAGGAATCAGTCCCGTCCGTGACATCCACACCGCCTGCCGCACAGCCGGTCCCGACATACTGGCTGGTCGAGTTCCCCTATTTCGTTGACGGCATGGAAGCCACTGGCCCCGGCTCCAAAATTGATGTCAGCATCGGTGATAAGGGCGAGGTTGTGAAGATGGTCTGGTCGTGGCGGCCTATGTCGCCTCTGGGCACCGACAACATCATCTCCGCGCAGCAGGCTTTTCTTGAGCTGACGCAGGGCAAAGGCAGCATCGAACTGCCGCTCGACTGCAAGCAGGTACTAGTGGAGCAGGTGCAGCTTAAATACTGGCTAGACCCCACCTCCGAAAAGCAGGACTATGCCGTGCCCGTCTACGAGTTCAAAGGCCAGTGCGTGGATAAGAACGGCCGCACCCTCGAATCCTTTACCGGCTGGACACCAGCGCTAGCCACAAACTGATTATTAATTATTCTCACACTTATTTTAAATATTTAATTAATATAATTTCCAAAAAATAATTGGTTTAATGAGCATTCTATATTTTGATGCTGCTGGAGTAACAACCGGACGCAATAAGGACCCAGATGCGATAGTTTTTGCGTGCGTAATTATCAAAAATAGCGTATGCCCGAAGGTAGAAAATAGAAGGCGCGATCTGATAGCATCTTTAGAAAAAAGGAATTTTGTATCTTGGAGGAATTTTGAATTTAAGGCGCATGATATTTTACAAGGCGCAAAAGATAAAGATGTAGATTGGCGACAACTAGATGAAAAACAAAGAAATCATTTGTTAAAACAGATAAAGGCTATTATTCTAGAACTTAAATTACCTGCGGCTATAGTTTTAATTGATATGCACGAAGACTGGAAATCTGGCCAACGGAATTTAAGCTATATAATGAATGGAATTAACACGAAGATTATGGATAATAAAACAAAGGACAAAATTACGACTGATATGAAACCATATGAAAAAGGGCAAAGGATTAAAGACGAACCATTTGGGAACATTATAGGTCTGCTTTTCGGATTAGCCAATGGTTTACTCTATGAAAGGAAGATCGTAGAACATAATGAAAGTATTGCAGATGAACAATACGTCAAAGAAAACAAAATTTGGGGGCTTACTTTTTCAGAACTCTTAATTTACGGTCGGACTCTAGTCCAATTAGCAGCACCTTATTTTGGTGTAAAAAAGGAATACAAACCTGATTGGTATATTTCCGATCAATTTTCAGATAATGCATCATACGAATGCTTCGGTCTGCAACTAGCAGATTACACCGCATATATCTCTCGAAGAAAATGGATTAAACCTGATGAGGATATTAAAAGCTTATCAGTATTTAAGCAGCACCAAATTGTAAAATTGCAATTTCAAGGCAATAATTATCCTGGGATATATGTTGGAATATGTAATAATCGATTGTTCGATTTAAATGAAATTTTAAGTCAAAGAACTCGTCCTTGGATTAAAAGGCAAGGTTTTGCATCCTATTAATAACGGGTTTTTCATTAAAATTATGCCAACATATATTATGAAGCAATTTCTAATATCAGATTTAGGTATTTCATTTTATTTAGAGAACCGTTTAACATATAGTTGAGTAAATAAGTTAATAGGTAACAAAACCATGGCAATTCCAAAAGAATGCAAAATGCCTGACTTGACATATTTGGATTCCCTAATGAGCCGTTTAATTATTCAGGCACTAATAGGCGATCCAGGTATAAGTCCTAAAGCAGCGCTTTACCGAAGGAATTTTATTCGTCTAATAGATAAAGCTTTAAAAGAATATCATCGATCCAGAGAGGCTATCCTTGCTCAAATTCAAGAAACAAAGCGACCAGCGAACGAAATGATAAAAAATGGTCGCCAAATATTTATCTTTCAATTTACTGACCATACGGAAAATTGCATTAATGCTATCTCACGATTATTTAAACTATTGGATAGAATCAAGTCAGAAAGAGAAGTACCAGCTTTACCAAGAAAATTACGAAAATTAGTAGAAACAATAAACAAACCTGTGGATGACGTTCGTAATGCCATAGAGCACATCGATAAAAAAATAAGAAATGATGAGACGGGTCCCGGCCGACCAATTATGTTGGCCATCAATGAAAACGATGACGGTGTGGTAATTGTGAATTACGAAATAAAATTTGAGGAGTTGGCGATGATTTTGGGGAAAATGCATGAAGTAGCTCAATATATCCTTGGGATTAAGAAAATGGACACCGAATGATATGATTCTCATTTTCTGAGGCCGCAAATAGGACTAAATATCTTACTATCCTCTGCTCAAAGTAAATTATTCATTATCCATCGAAGCTGAAAAAGATATAATCTATAATCGTGCTCGTATTTAATTATTCCACCTTCATAGATCCGCTTTTGAAAGATATGCGGACCTGTGTCGTTGAGCTTTCGGGAGTGAAGGCGGGCGACAGAGTGCTGGATGTGGGCTGCGGGTGGGGCGACCAGGTTTTTCATTTCGTGCAAAAAGGCTCCATCGCTAGTGGCGTGGACCGGAACCCCAATATGATTGAGCTGGCGGAAAGGATGGCGCAAAAACGCGGATTTAACCAGGCCAGCTTCCGTGTAGCCGGCGCTACAGAACTGCCGTTCCCGGACGGTTATTTCGACATTGTTTCCATCTCTCTGGCTCTGCATGAGATGAGAAGAGATGAGAGAAATAAAGCTGTTTCCCAGATGAAAAGGGTGGTGAAGAAGAGAGGCGTTTTGATGTTCATTGATTTTCAGTTGCCTTTAGCGAAGAACTTTATCGGTTATGGTATCAGGGCCATAGAGTTTATTGCTGGAAGAGAAAATTATAGGAATTTCAGGGATTTTTTTGTCCAGGGTGGGCTTCCAGGTATATTAAAGGAAAATCTACTTATTCCTCTGAAGGAAGCACTTCTGCTTAGCGGAAATATTCAGGCAATCAAGGTTTTTTCACCCTCTCCCTTACCTCTCCCTCTCCCCTAATCCCAATGGGAATAAATCCTCATTGGATGCCTGCCCACCCTTCCCCGTCGGGGGAGGGGAACGAAATTCAAAGATCAAAAGTTAAAAGTCAAAAATAGTTTTTAAATCCCCCTAATCCCCCTTTTTCTAAGGGGGAGATGCTTGGTTCGCCTAGAAACATGCCCTATTGACAAGTTATATAACGTATGTTATATTACGTATGTTATATTTGATGAGGAGTATAACGGATGCCGGCTAAGAGCTCATTCACCAGGGACATGGTCATCGAGGCTGCGTTTAAGATAGTCAGGGCCAGGGGGCGGAATAAGCTTTCGGCACGGGCTATCGCCAGAGAACTCAATGGCTCGACCATGCCCCTGTATTCAAACATCAAATCGATGAAGGAGCTGGACAGGGAACTCAGGGAAAAAGCCATAAACCTCCTGCTCACCTACCAGACCACGCCCAGGACAGGCCTGACCTTTTTCGACATGGGGCTGGGTTACGTGTTATTTGCCAGAAACGAGAAAAATCTATTCCGGTTCCTGTTCGAAGGCAATGACCCCAGGAAACAAAATAGCGCCGGGAAGACATTGGAGGAGTTCGCCCTCAAAAACCTGATTGAAAAAATGAAGACCGACCCGATTCTAGAGGGTCTGGATGAACAGCGCCTGGAGAGCGTGTTGACAAAAATGTGGATATTTACTCACGGCCTGGCTTGCCTTATCAATAATAAAGCCCTTCTCCCCGACGACGAAACCTATATCAGAGGCATACTCGAGGAAACCGGACTCTCTGTCATCAGAGGAGAAAAGGCTATCGCACAACGCAATGCGGCTGAGGTCAGCAGCCCAGTTTAAAATGCCGGTCAGGGAGACCGAGAGAAATGAACAAGCTAAACATTGTCTTTCTGGTCACGTCCTTTATCCCGGTTATAACGTTTAAAGTTATCGCCAGGGTGGGCGAAGCTAACCTGGCCCAGGCCAAGGTGGCCACGGTGGTCGGCCTGGCACTGGCCGTAATCCAATTCATCCTGGCTAAGAGATTCGTGAAGCACGTCAGCTATCTGGAATGGGCATTCCTGGGATACCTCGCCTTCGGCACGGGGTGGGTCTACCTGACGCCGGCTGCAATCTCATCATTCTTCGTCGATAATTCCATCGCCATACTCTATTTCGTTCTGGTTTTGACGGCGCTGATACCGCAGATTTTTGGCCTCGACCCCTTCACCTTCGCTGTGGCCAAACGGATTATCACCGAGCGCGCCTGGAAAACGCCCCACTTCAGGACCATCAACGTGCATCTCACCTATTTCTGGAGCGTCATACTTTTCGCCTGTTTCCTTTCCAGCTGGCTGGGGCACGGCAAGCCGCTCTACTCCATCGTCATTCCCTTTGCCATGATTCTGGGCATCGGCTTTCCGGTCAGCCGCTTTTATCCCAACTATTATTTGAAACGAGTCTACATGTCGAAGCCGCTGAACCTGTCGCTGTTCCCGGATACAGCCAAAGAACTCATCCAGCAGATGCCGCTGGGCTTCGACCCCGCGGTGGCTGGAAATCTGGCCGCCGATATACAGTTCGACCTCACCGGCGACGGCGGCGGGAAAATGGTGCTGTCGGTCTCGAACGGACAATGCAAGGCATGGGAGGGAGAATGCGCTTCACCGGCACTGACCATCACTTCGCCTGCCGACATCTGGCTGAAGGTGGCGACACGGGAAATCAATCCCGCCCATGCCCTGTTAAACGGACTTTACCGCGCCGACGGAGATATGGAGCTGCTGGTGAAGTTGAGCCGGCTTTTTCATTCACCGGGCGAAAATATGTAA
Organism: uncultured Dehalococcoidales bacterium; assembly: GCA_964548415.1. Taxonomy (GTDB): domain Bacteria; phylum Chloroflexota; class Dehalococcoidia; order GIF9; family UBA5629; genus 9FT-COMBO-48-23. Next base: position 7,627 of record CAZJQG010000047.1, read on the forward strand.
TATTATGTGAACCAAAAGGAGGTTACCATGGCTGACGTTTATGAAAAACTACAGGAAAGACTGGACATGTTCCCACAGGGATTCGCCAAGACCAAGAGCGGTGTGGAGCTCAAAATATTGAAGCGGCTGTTCAAGCCCGAGGAAGCGGAGATTATGCTGCACCTGAAGCCCACACTGGAAAAGCTGTCCGACATCGCCGCCAGGACGGGCAAAGACGAGAAGAAGCTGGGCGAAATGCTCTACGATATGTCGAAACGAGGACTCATCATGCGCTGGGAAGCGCCGAACAAGGACAAATACTACTTCCTGATACCCTGGGCCATCGGCATCTTCGAGTTCCAGCTGAACAACCTGACCAAAGAGAACGTCGAACTGTTTGAGCAGTATTACGAAGAAGGCATGGTATCCAACTGGAAAGATAGAAAAAACGGCATGATGCGAGTCATACCGGTCCAGAAGGAGATAGAAGGCAGGACCGAAATTCAGCCCTACGAAAAGGTGTCGGAGATTATCGAATCGCATACCAAATTCGCCGTGGCCGAGTGTATCTGCCGCAAAGAAGCCAGGATACAGGGGCGCGGCTGCGATAAATTACTGGAAGCCTGCATGAGCTTCGGCCCGGCGGCGGAGTTCTACATAGGCAACGGACTGGGCCGGGAAATCACCAGGGACGAGGCCAGGAAGGTACTGGAGAAAGCCGAAGAGGACGGTCTGATTCACTGCTCCTCAAACGCAGCGGGCGGCAAGAATTTTATATGAAACTGCTGCGGTGACTGCTGCGGGGTCCTGCGGCTACTAACAAAATACGATAATCCCGGAATTGTCGTTGCTTCGAACTACTACGCCGAAAAAGACGAAGATACCTGCACCGTATGTGAGACCTGCGTCGACCGGTGTAATGTGCACGCCATAACAATAGAAAATGAAATGACGGTAATAGACAGACGTAAATGCATTGGCTGCGGGCTGTGCGCTTCGGCGTGCCCGACCGGCTCAATCAAGATGGTCAGTAAATTACCGGCTGAAGCGTCTCCCATTTTTGCTAAGCAGTCTGATATGCTTAAGGCAATGGGTAAGGAGTCAGGGAAAACGTTTCCCTTCGACTAAACCCTCGTTTTTGTTTTTTTATTTTTTGTATTTAGTTTTTATTACACCCTCACCCTAACCCTCTCCCGTCAAGGGAGAGGGAATAGTGATTTTCTAAGAGGGGCTGCGCCCCTCTTAACTCCCGCTTTTTAAGTGGAATAGAACCTCTCCCTTATAAAAAGGGAGATTGAGAGGGATTTTCCCCAAGGTTTCACTCTCTCCACGAGCCTCCCACTTTTAGGGAGAGGGAGTAAAACTAATTCATCTTTACGTTTCGTCAGGGGAATTCAATGAATGCTGGATGCCTGCCGTTATTATTTACGCAGGAAGAAAGCCGCTATAAGTACACCTAAAACAGCGACTACAATAAGTAACAACAAAATCCAGGAGGTATTTGATAAACGCCTAGAGGGTTGTTGATAGAGAATCCTATCTTCTTTTTTGATTCTGGCATCTAAAATAGCCCCCACGGCCAGACCTGCCGCGGCGCCTACAATTACCCAAATAGCATCGTAAGGGACAACAACAAAAGTAATTACCATCCCGATAACCACACCGGCACCTGCGAAGAACGACTTGTAAAGTCCTTCAGTAACCAGCTTATGCTCTTTCTTAAAATGGCCCGTCATTTTGTTCACGATCTTGTCGACATCGTCGAGGAACTGTCTCAGCAATTCTTTATTACTGTTCACATCGTGTGTTCTACCCACTAATACGTTAATATCGTCACGGAACGCCGTACACTGCGGGCAATCAGGCGAAAACTGGTCGACCCTTCCAGCTGCTGCAGCTAGCGAATCTAATCGAGCTGAAGATGAAAGCGAGTCAAATTTGTACCATCTATGATACTTTTTGTCCGTAATATCCTTCAGACTAGTAATCTTTTCAACAATTCCATTGTACCAATCACTACCGACCATCATGAAAGCCCCTGTCTAGATTCAAAGAATACTTAATCGATAGGTACATGTCAATTGAATTGATACCTCTTTATTCTTCGGGCTGACCCATTGTATAATGGCGCGATTTGATTGAATAAACCTAGACCGGGAGAAAATCCATGAAAACTAGATACCTTGGAATTTTTGTTGCCTGTGCCATTCTATTGGTGCTCACCGCCTGCCTGGAGTTTCAGGTGCAGAACAACTCCGTCGACCCGGCGGTCCAGCTGGGCGAGCAGGGCGATGCACTCAGCCAGCAGGGCAATTACGACGAAGCCATAAATAAATATACGTCCGCCATTGAGCTTAATCCGATATTAGTCACTGCTTACGTCGGCCGGGGCCAGGCGTACTTTATGAAGGATAAAGGCCTTATGGCACTATCCGATTATTCTCGGGCAATCGCGCTCGACACTAACTACACGGCGGCATATTACGGTCGCGGTTGGTCGCAGCTGTCCAACAGCGCCTGGGATGGAGCCGTCTCCGATTTCAGCAAAGCCCTCGAGCTCCAGCCGGACCAGCAGAGGGCATATAACGGTCGCGCCTGGGGCTACGTCAACAAAGCGAAATGGGTCTTCGAGGGCATCTACGGCTACGGCGGGTTGTTTTACCTTTTCGAAAGCCACGTGGCGCTGCACAATGCTTTCTCAGGCAGGGGCTGGTATTATGTCAAGCAGCCGCAGTGGGAAATGGCGGTTTTTCCCGACCTCACCAAAGGCATGACCCAGGACCCGGACCCGGCGGAGTGCTACTGCAACATCAGTTTCGCCCACGCCAAAGAGGCGCAGTGGGCGCACGCCATAGAAGACTATAAAGCAGCTATCGCCAGGGACCCGTCGCTGGACTGGTCGCGTTTCAATACGGCCTGGGCCACCGGTATGAAAACAAACTGGGACCCGGTCATCGCCGACTACACACGTGCCATAGAGCTGGCGACCAAACAGACCTTGCCAGCAGTGATCAATGGCGGTTCCACCACTGAAGACCAGGAATGGGACATGGCTGTCTCCAGCTACAATAAGGTGATAGAATTATCTAAAGACCCGGCGCTGACCCAGAAGGCACAGGATGCGCTGAAGGTTATTGACTACATACGGGCAGACATAAATAAACTAAACTAAAAAAATAAAATGGGCATACAGCATCATGTCACTTCTAGCGTAATGAAGACCCTCCACCCTTACTCGATGTCATTGCGAGGCCATTCGAAGAAGGCCGTGGCAATCTCATCACAATTATCGGCGTTTTATTTATTGCTGAGATCGCCACGCTTCGCTCGCGATGACAGTTTTTCCTTCGACAAACTCAGTATGGTCGGTGAAAAAATATGAATAAAAAATCAAAAATGACAGATAAAAATGTAAAAATTGTATCCTGCCTGTTGATTCTCCTTCTGGGGCTTTTAATCGGCTGCATCGCTACTGGTGAGGCATTAAAAGCTGACCCGGGTCAGAAGTTCACCTTGCGTATCGGCCAGACGGCGGAGATAAAAAACGAGCCACTGGCCATTCGATTTAATGGTGTAACCGGAGACAGCCGCTGTCCCAAGGGTGTCACCTGCGTTTGGGCCGGTGAAGTAAAGTGCGATGCCACGGTCACCCATCAGGGTGCATCTTCAAACATAACCTTTACTCAAATGGGCTCGACGGAACCGTCTTCGGAAACCTACAAAGGCTACAAATTCACTTTCTCGGTGCAGCCCTATCCCGAGGCCGGCAAGCAGATAGCGCCTGCGGACTACAGGCTGGTATTGACCGTAGAAAAAAATCCCCCTTAATCCCCCTTCCCAACTCGCATAGCTTGACACTTGTATCTTTCCTATATTAGCCTTGTGCACAGGGAGGGATATAGCTATGAATGAAAGCAAGGGCAAGGGAAGTTACAGATTAAAAACGTCGGCATCTGAATTACAGGGCAAATTCGACCAGTTATTTAAAGCGGTTGAAGACAAAGAAAAGGCCTGGGCTGAATTTTTAAAATGGACACTTGACCAAAGCAAGGATAAAGGTGCCAGAGTAACGACAGAGGCCAGTTTGGGCAATCCTGGCATGGTAACTGCGGAGTCAGCAATGATTATGTCCTATATCGGGCGACTTGGGATTACCTTAGTCAAAATTGAGAAGCGTTTAATTAATATAGAAAAATCCATAGAGCG
>CAZJQG010000048.1:0-11564 GCA_964548415.1 uncultured Dehalococcoidales bacterium
TACCGCAGATAACGTCACCAGTCAATCCGAAAATGTAACCAAACCAATCCGATTTATAGGTTACGACAAAACGGGCAAAATGATAGAAGACGGCTCCAACATAATTACTCTTACGCCTGCTCAGCTGGCTGAGGCAGACCGGCTGATAGAAGAGTATAAAAAGAAAAATGCTCAAGATCCTAATCTCATAAGATTTCCAGGATGTACAATAACACTGACGGCAGGGACGATAGATGCCATTATACTCGAAAATGGGAAAACTTCAGGTAATGACTATTATATAATCCAATTCTACACCGACCAGGCTGATCTGGATAAGGAAACCCGCGACACGATTAGTCGGATAGGTTGCCTTCTTGGTCCTATAGGGAACCATGCTTTCTTCGCTAAATTTCCACCGGAATCACTGGATACGGTTATTTCACTGGTCAACAGTGGGAAAGTCAGATATCTGGGGCGGATACCCATGGAAACTAAATACCGTCCTGAACTATTGGCCAAAGCGCTGGCGAATCCCAATAGCTCAATAAAGGTAGCTATCCAGTTATTCGACGATGCCAGCGATTCGGATCTAGCCACATTAAATCAACTTATGCGCATAGACTGGCACTGGACTGATTCTGTCGCCGGTGAGGCACCGGCAGGTAATATCAAAGATATTATCGCTCTGAACTTCGTACGCTGGATCGAAGAGGATTTGCCGATGGGTTTTTGCATCAACGATGGCACCTCGGCTACCACGGTACCGCAGGATATGCAGAACTATCTGGTTATTTTAAATACCGGGGCAGAGAACAATAAAAACAGTGTGCTTGCCATCAACAATGTTAAGTATATTCAGGATGCAATTTATACCGGAATTGATAATGAAGAGTATCCCGCCGTATCGGTTTCAGCAACCGAACAGGCAGTTCAACAAATTGAGAATCTTGATTACGTCATAGCAGTGTCTCCGATTAACGACAGCGCCATCACGCCTATTTCACCTGTCAGTGATGAAAATATAAAAGTATCAGATAATAAAATGCTGGTTATTATAGCCAGCGTGGTCATCATTTTAATATTGATCGCCATCATTATTTTCCTATTTAGAAAAAAATATGGAAATACTGCATAGGTAAAATGTGAGGTTTTATATACTGCTGATTTTCAAAAATTGCAAAATCAGGAGGATATAGCATGAAAAATTGTAACCAAATGTTGTTTGCATTATTGGCCATGTTTTTTATCCTTAGCTCATTGGTAGGAAATATTAATATGGCACAGGCTAGTACAATCAAATTTGAAGAGGCTTATATATCTTCAAATTCACTATCTACCGCAGATAACGTCACCAGTCAATCCGAAAATGTAACCAAACCAATCCGATTTGTAGGTTACGACAAAACGGGCAAAATGATAGAAGACGGCTCCAACGTAATTAAGCTGACCCCGGATCAACTTGCCGAGGCAGACCGGCTGATAGAAAAGTATAAAAAGAAGTTTGCTCCAGACCTAAATCGTATAAGATTTCGTTCAGACCATAAACTCAATATCTCGCCAGGTAATATAGACGAAGATGTAAAAATATCCGCTAAAGCTTTTCGCGAAAAGCCAGCGGGACCGGAGAAATCTATTGATAGTCATTACCTGATTCAATTCTACACCGATCAGGCTGATCTGGATAAGGAAACCCGCGACACGATTAACAGGATAGGTTGTAATCTTGACCCGTTGGGAAACCATGTCTTCTATGCGAAAATTCCACCCGAAGCGCTCGACACAGTTATTTCACTGGTCAACAGTGGAAAAGTAAGATATCTGGGTCGAATACCTATTGAAGCTAAATATTATCCTGAACTATTGACCAAAGCGCAAGCGAATCCCAATATCCCAATAAAGGTAGCTATCCAGTTATTCGATAATGCCAGCGATTCGGATCTAGCCACATTAAATCAACTTATGCGTATAGATTGGCATTGGACTGATTCTGTTGCCGGTGAGACACCGGCAGGTAATATCAAAGATATCATCGCTCTAAACTTCGTACAATGGATCGAAGAGGATTTTCCAATGGGTTTCTGCAACAACGATGGCACCGCGGCTGTGGGTGATGACGTAGTGCAGAGTCATGGTTATACTGGAAATGGCGTTAGGGTCGCGGTTATTGATTCAGGCATCGCCAGGGACCTGCAAGGGTATCAATACCACCCCGATTTACCCCAATACAGGATTGAAGACCAATATTCCTTTGATCCCGGGCAAGGATATGACAGCTCGATTGCGATGGATGAACGCGGCCACGGAACTCATGTTGCGGGAATCATAGCTGGGAGCGGCACATATAGTGGTTCACGAAATAGAGGCATGGCGCCTGAATCCACTCTATTAATTTATAAAGTACCCAGCGAACCTACTGCACCTCAAGTTGGAGGTTCACTGACTAGGGCAGCTCAAAACGAGGCAGATATCGTTAATTGCAGCTTTGGCTGATTAACATGCAATATCGGTGTGTACACCGAAAATTCAAGGTATGCAGACCTTGCAGTTAGAGGAGCATTTCTGGATAACTCGGGCAATCCTCGGTATCTGAACGTTATTGCCGCAGCCGGTAATTATCCAGATAGTGAAGCGGTAGCCCCGGGAAACGCTAAAAATGCCATTACTGTAGGTGCTGTTAAGGAAGGAAATAACAAACCTAGCTTTAATTATTGTAGCTCAACCGACTGGCCTCCCGCCGAACGTTCTCAATGTAGTTGCTGGGTTCCTCTAGATATAGACAATAATGGTTTTACACGATCTAAACCTGACGTGATGGCTCCAGGGGTCAGCATAGATTCAACATACCCCTGGTATCTAAATAACAATGAATATTACAAGAATTTAAGTGGTACCAGCATGGCGACAGCGTATGTCTCCGGAGCTGTGGCATTATTTATTCAAGAATATCGAAATGATGAGGATAAAGATCCGACGCCTGAATTAGTCAAGGCCTCGATAATCAACACGGCTACAGATGTGTCACAAGGTAATCCGCTTGAGAAAGATAAATATGGACATGGAATGATAGATACGTATCATCTACTCCCTAATAACGATTCTTCATTTACACTAACACAGGCAGAGAATTGGCTATCAAATGACGTAACGGAGAGAGCATACAATTTTAATGTTCCGGCGGGATTCAAAGAAGTCAGGGCTACGCTGACTTGGCCCGATCCAGCAGGGGCGGTTCCTGATGAAACGCATAATAGTTTGCTTTTTTTGGTATACGATGGAGCGGGAAATCTGGTGGGCAGCACCATCGATACCAGTCGGGATGATAACGTGAAAGATATTAAAATCACTACCGGTGTCTATGGAACGTGGACGGTTCTGGTCAGGAAAGGATATCTGGAAGTTTCCCCGCAATCCTTCGGCCTGGCTATCTCCACCAAAATGATGGATCCCGCATTGTCATTGTCCGTAAATGCTAATAAAAGCACCGTCGCCCCGGGTGACACTTTGAAAATAACCACGCAGCTCAGTAACAACGGGTATACTACTGCCGGCTCGTGGGTTTCAGTGACCATGCCAAGTGGCTTCGGTTCTTCAGCCGTATCTGCCGACATGTACCGCGCCGACAATATCCCGTTTCGCTACAACATTCAGGACATGTACCAGGAAACCGGACCTAAATATTTTATGGCAGTGGGGGAGATGGTAAAGGACCACCCACGCAAAGTCGATTGGAATACAACTGTGCCATCCAATCTTATACCTGGACAGCAGTATACCTTTATCATAAGAGCAGGAGCGAGAAACTTATCCAGTACAGTCACTCCTCAGACTGTCACCGTTACGTATAATCAGGGAGGCACTGCACAAAAGCTACTCGGTGCCGACGACGCCACTCCTACTCTGCCCTTAGGCGCTAACAACCTATCCTTGACCAGATTCCAGGCTGTAGCCACAGGCAACGCCGTTACCTTTAAGGTCAAGAGCAGCGGTCCCGCCAACGTCAAGGTGGCCATTTATGCCGATAGTGCTGGTGAACCCGGGGCCCTAATAAACGCAGTCAATAATGACAATATCGTTTCTACCGGCTGGAACGATATCACCATCGCCTCAACACCAATAACCGCAAACACTTATTACTGGTTGGCTATTAATTCCGATACCACCATAAACTGCGCTGCTTCATATTCCGGCGGCACCATTCGTTATAAGACATATTCCCACTCTTCCAATTTTCCTAACCCCGCCGGCACCGGATTTGCCTCCGCCTCCAATATCATCGCCCTCCTCGCTGGCTGGGGCAGCAGCGGACCCACACCGCTTATCATAACCACTACTTCACTCCCCTCAGGCACTCAAGGTGTTGCTTACTCCCAGTACCTGGCCGCCAGCGGCGGCTCCGGTAGCTATACATGGTCCGTCGTTGTTCCAGGTACCGGCACACTGCCGCCCGGCCTGACTTTGACTGCGTCAATAGGATTGATTTCGGGTACCCCAACAATTTCAGGCACTTACCTCTTCACCGTCCAGGTGAATGATGGATCCACCACTGCTATTAAGCCTCTGTCAATTCAAATATCTCCTCAGGGCACTACACAGAAGCTACTCGGCGCCGATGACGCTGCAGCCACTCTGCCTCTGGGTGCCGGCAACCTATCTCTGACCAGATTCCAGGCTGTAGCCACCGGCAATATGGTTACCTTCAAGGTTAAGAGCGATAGAAACGCAAACGTCAAGGTCGCTATCTACGCCGATAGCTCAGGCGAACCGGGCGCGTTATTGACCGCTGTCAATAATGACAATATCGTTTCTACCGGCTGGAACGATATCACCATCGCCTCAACACCAATAACCGCAAACACTTATTACTGGTTGGCTATTAATTCCGATACCACCATAAACTGCGCTGCTTCATATTCCGGCGGCACCATTCGTTATAAGACATATTCCCACTCTTCCAATTTTCCTAATCCCGCCGGCACCGGATTTGCCTCCGCCTCCAATATCATCGCCCTCCTCGCCGGCTGGGGTACTACCGGACCGGCTCCCCTGACCATATCTACCACTTCATTACCCAATGGCACCGTAGGTGCTCAGTACAACCAGACGCTTGTGGCCACAGGCGGCAACGGCAGCTACACCTGGTCAATACCTGTTGGCTCTCTCCCCACCGGTCTGTCGCTGATACAATCCACCGGCGTTATATCAGGCACACCTTCGGTCGCCAATACCTTTAACTTCACCGCACGGGTAAGTGACGGCTCCGCTATAGCTGATAAACCTCTTACCATCATCATAAACAGTGGAGGCACATCACAAAAGCTACTCGGCGCCGATGACGCTCCCGCCACTTTGCCCTTAAGCGCTAACAACCTATCCTTGACCAGATTCCGGGCTACGGGTACAGGCAACATGGTTACTTTCAAGGTCAAGAGCGACCAAACCGCTAACGTCAAGGTCGCTATCTACGCCGATAATGCAAGTGAACCAGGCGCTCTAATAAATTCCGTAAATACGGGCACACCAATAACCGCAGGCTGGAACTACATTACCATCGCTTCATCTCCTATCGTGTCATATACTTATTACTGGCTGGCTATTAACTCCGATACCACCATAAACTGCGCTGCTTCATATTCCGGTGGCACCATTCGTTACAAGGCATATTCCCACTCTTCCAATTTTCCTAACCCCGCCGGCACCGGATTTGCCTCCGCCTCCAATATCATCGTCCTCCTCGCCGGTATAAACGCTCCTCTGCAGAAAATGGTCGGCGCCGATGACGCTGCCGCAACTCTGCCTCTGGGCGCCGGCAGCTTCTCCCTGACCAGATTCCAGGCTGCAGCTACAGGCAACACCGTCACCTTCAAGATCAAGAGCAGCGCCCCCGCTAACGTCAAGGTCGCTATCTACGCCGATAATGCAGGTGAACCAGGCGCTCTAATAAATTCCGTAAATACGGGCACACCGATAACCGCAGGCTGGAACAGTATCGCTATCGCTTCTACTGCCGTTACCTCGGGCAACTTCTACTGGTTGGCCATTAACTCAGATACTCAGATTAACTGCGCCGCCTCTTCTCTCGGTGGCACTATCAGGTACAAGGTTGCCGCCTATAGTGGCTTTGCTTTCCCTAATCCTGCAGGCACCGGATTCAGCCAGTCCAGCGGCATCATCGCTCTCCTCGCCGGCTGGGGTTACATAGGTCAATAAGATTTTACTTTGGAAGTGCAGGCGAAAATGATCACCGGGGAGCCAACCCGCTAGCCTGTAAAATGTGTTTGCCATCAGGGCTGTTTGACGGCAAGCCATAATTTGCGCTGATTATCCATGGTTAATCGTGGAGAGAAGGAATTTCGGGCCGGCTACTATTACCTCTATTCTCTAATGCGTGTATAATATTCATCTGGACATTTCAACCCTGGTAAAGGAGAAGCTACATGAAACATAAGGTATTGTCGATCATTTTATTACTGAGTGTGGTGAGCATCATAGCTGCTGGATGCGCTAAAGCCCCTGTGGCACAGCCGGGACCGGAAGCTATAACCACGCAGGACGCCGAGTCGGTAGCTTATTCCGCCACCGTGTACGGCTTCCCGATGGTGGTCATGGACCTGACGCGCCAGGTATTCACTGCAGTCGCCGCTCCGGGCTCTAACGGCTCGCCGGTCAACCAGTTCGGCAACAAGAAGGTATTTCCCGATGCGTCGTTTACCAACGTGGTCAGGCCGAATGCCGACACCCTATACTCCTCAGCCTGGCTCGATGCCGCCGCGGAGCCGATCATACTTTCGGTGCCCGATATGCAAGGCCGCTACTACCTGATGCCGATACTCAACTACTGGACTGACGTTATCGGTTCTCCGGGGTCGCGTACCACAGCCACCGGGGGCAACTTTGCCATCACCGGCCCTAACTGGAAGGGCAAACTGCCGAAAGACGTGACCGAAATTAAGTCCAACACCAGGTTTGCCTGGATAGTCGGGCGCATTGCCTGCACCGGCCCTTCGGACTACGAGAACGTCTGGAAACTTCAGGACCAGTTGAAGCTGACGCCCCTTTCCGCCTGGGGCACCGACTATGTGCCGCCCACAAACGTCCCTGTAGATGCCAGCGTCAATACCGCCGCCGCACCTCTGAGCCAGCTGCTGGCCATGGATGCTCCCACCTTTTTCGACCGCCTCTGTCGACTGATGGTAGAAAATCCTCCTTACGAAGCGGACGCGCCGCTGCTCTACGGCGCCAGTTTTATCGGTATTAAGCCCGGCGCTGACTACAAGTCTTTCTTTGCCGGGCTGAGCCCGGACATGCAGTCGGCGATTCAAAGCGGCTACCAGTTAGCCTTAACCAAGATTCCTGCCTCACCGCAGGCCGACGTCAAGAACGGATGGCAGCTATCCTACGGCACCGGCGATTACGGCATCAACTATATGTTCAGAGCCGCCATAGCTTATCTGGGGCTGGGCGCCAACCTGGTGGAGGACGCCTTCTATCCGGCATCCTACACCGACGCCAACGGAGCTAAATATAACAGCGACCAGAAATATATACTTCATTTTGCGCAGGACCAGATACCGCCGGTAAACGGCTTCTGGTCGCTGTCTATGTATAACGACAAAATCATGTTCGTAGACAACCCTATCAACAGGTACAGCCTGGGCTCGTTGAGCGATCCGCCTCTGGTGCAGAATCCAGACGGCTCCCTCGATATTTATATACAGCGCGATGCGCCCGACGAAGCTAAAACGCCTAACTGGCTGCCGGCCCCCGCCAGCGGTGTTTTTTCGCTGACGCTCCGCCTCTACTGGCCTAAGCAGCCGGTTCTGGACCGTACCTGGATACCCCCGGCCGTCCAGCCGGCGGAGTAGTAGAGTTCATCAGGGCTCGCTGCTATAATATACGGGCTTCGCTAAACAGCGAAATCCCAAACGACGGCAAAAAGTTATTTTTTAAATAAAGGAGGTTCGTATGAAACTGGAGGACATCAAAACTCTCGGCGTAGTGGGTGCCGGAGTAATGGGAGGCGGCATTTCTCAGGTAGCAGCGCTGGGCGGCTTCAAGGTTATTACCCGCGACCTGAACGACCAGATTCTGGCCAAGTCCAAGGAGGGCATCATCAGCGGCCGCTTCGGCATGAAGGGGGCCATGGAGCGCGGCAAGATTACCCAGGAGCAGATGGACAAGGCGCTGGCTAACATAACCTGGACCACAAAGGCGGAAGACCTGAAAGACGTAGACCTGCTCATCGAGGCCATCGGCGGCGGAGGCGCCGGCGAGATGGAAAACAAGGACTTGAAACTTAAGGTCTTCAAAGAGCTGGACGGCGTCGTAAAGAAAGGCGCCATCTTCGCCAGCAATACCTCGTTTTTCACCATCGCTGACATAGCCGCTGTAACCAACCGCAAGGAAAATTTCTGCGGCATGCACTTCTTCAGCCCGGTACCGGTAATGAAGGTCGTGGAATGCGTCTGGACTGCGGAGACTTCTAAGGATACCATCGATACTGCGGTCGGCTTCTGCCAGAAGGTCGGCAAGGTACCGGTAAAGGTTAAGGATGTGCCCGGCGACCTTGGTTTCATTGGCAACCGCATCTATTTTGCGGCAGTTCGAGAAGCACAGAAGGTTATGAAAGAAGGCATCGTGGAGAAGCCGGAAGATATCGATGCCGTAATGACCATGGGCTTCAACTGGCCGATAGGGCCTATGATGATGGGCGGCGGCGCCAAGTCCGGCTGGAAGTAAGTTAAGTTTACGTATTCTAATATCGAAGGGTGGCACCGGAATGTTTAGTTTATATGGTGCTACCCTTTTTGTTTTTCAGAATATTTGTCGCTATGTACAATCCGGACATAGGTAATACTTTTGTCCGGACACATAGGTTACACTTTTAACATGATGAGATGCTCATTTGTAGGGACAGATCTTTAGACCTGTCCACCCGCTAAGACAACTATATTCTTAGCCGGTTATTAAAATTAATAGAACCTTAATGGCGGGCGGACTTAAAAGTCCGCCCCTACATTTTGTACTCTTCCTACGTGTCGCCTGCCCACAGGCGACCCGGACATTTGGCAGACATTAAGCCCATGGTTCGACAGGCTCACCACGAGCGGAACAAGCATGCAGCCAAGAAAAAACTGTCATTGCGAGTCCATTCGGGAAGGACTCCTCGCGATGACAAGAGATTTGTGGTCATTGTCAGGAATGTAGCCATGAGGCTTTAGCCTCATGACCCGACCTTAAAAGGTCGGGGCTACAAAACAACAGTCATTGCAGAATGACAACCAGATTATTAGACAGCCACTAACCCTCTAAATCCTTACAGGCCGCGTAAATATTTCCGAACAGCTTCTCTATCTGGGCCAGAGGCGTCGAGGCGAAGGCGATGCGGAACAGGTTCATGTCGCTGTAGCAAATCACGCCGGTGCTGTACTTGTTCAACAGCAGGTCCCAGACCTTCTCAGCGCTGGTGTCCTTCAGTTTGACGCACATAAAGTAACCCGAATTGAACGGTAGCGCCTCAAAACACTGGGCGTATTCGGGGTGTGCTTTCAGAACATCCTTGGTCTTCTGATATCGCTCTTTTATCTTGCCCCGGTTTCTCTGTTTTTCCTGTTCGTGTTCCCCGGAACTCATAGCTCGCAGGAAAGCCGACTGAGCCGGGTGGGAAGCATTGGAGATGTTTCCCCTGACGGCTCCAGCGGTCTTATCTTCCAGTGCCTTATACAGCTCCTTGCTGCCGTTCTTGACGCCGTAGGTTACGAAGCCCACGCGCAGGCCCCAGGCGAATTCCTCCTTGGTTAAGCCGTCGGCCTTAACTGCCAGCAGGTTCTCATGAGCGCCGGCCAGTTTGGCAAAAAGGGACTCGGTCATCACCCCGTCCTCAAAGACAAGGCCGAAATATGAATCATCGGTTACAACGACCATCTTGTTGCCGGCTTCTGCCGCCTCTTTAAGTACCTTTACTATATCTTCTCCCTCTTTAACGGTCGGTGTATAACCCGAGGGATTGTTGGGGAAATTCAGGAGTATGATTTTCTTACCTTTACCGCCGGCAGCGATGGTTTTCTTAAACGAATCGAGGTCGAACTTCTCATTTTTAAACAGGTTGAAGAACTTCAGCTTGGCGCCGAAGGCATTCTCGAACGCCAGGTCATAGTTTTCCCAGTAAAGGTCGGATAGTATTATTTCGTCGCCCTCATCAACGAACATGTAGCCAATCATGCTCAGGCCGTTGGTGACGCCGCAGGAGACTACCGGAGAGCTGATTTCCTGTGTTCCCAGCGAAGGGTTCTTGGTCTTTATCAGTTCCTGCCACTTGTCCCGCAAGGGCTTGAGGCCCTGGCTGGGTGCGTACGGAAAGGCATCTTTGGCATCGAGCCCGAATATCTGGGCGATGCTGGGCAATATCATAGGCTTGCCGTCGTCTTCATAGGCGGTGCCGATGGTGGCGTTGATTTCCTTACCCCTGGCGGCATTTCCCTGCGCCAGTATGCCCATGGCCGGAAAGTAGATGGCCTTCCCCCTCTTGGACAACAGGTCAAACACTGCCTTGTTTTTGGTCTTCAAGATATCGTTGAGTGCGGTTGCCTGCGGATTAAGTGCCATGTTGTAACCTCCAGTTTTGATTTTTTACCCCGACATTATACCGTTTCCGCCAATAGTTTTCTTGACCTGGTCTAGCTTCTGGTCTACATTTTCCAAGGTGGCTCTGCCGGCAGGTCCCCGTGCTGGGTAAGCAGTACATACATGCCGAAGGTATCTTTGGGATGCAGCCAGATTTCCCGCATGCCGCGGCCGTGACCGATGCCGCCACCGAGGTCGGCCTCGGTTATATCTCCCACAACACGGATGCCCATTGACTCGGCTTTGGCTCTGGCCTTGCCAGCGTCGGGCGTATTGAAGCCCACCGCATAAATCCCCTCACCGCGCTTGTCGATGAACTTCTGCACGTCGCTGTCAGGGCGGGTCGGCGATAGTATCTCCAGGCGGTTGTCGCTGATGACGCTGATAAAACCAACCTCTTTGCTCTCCCCTATTTTCCTGAACTTGCAACCGGTCAGTTCGGTAAAGAATTTCTGTGCCTTCTCGTTGTCCCGGACGGCTATCACCACATGGCTGAGGTCGCCGATGAGTCGCTCTTCCATTTATTTATACCTCCATTTTAAGTTATTTATTATCAATGTTGGTATATCCCTGCCTGGTAAACTAATGTTTCCTTGAAAGATGAGATCGCCACGTCGTCCTTCCTTTACAAGAAGGACTCCTCGCGATGACAATTCAGGTAATCATAGATCATTGTACAGATCTCGCCATTTATTATTAATGCTGTTTATCAAGTCGATTTTCTTTTGTCTTGGACCGTTCTTAATTTGCTTTTCCCTATTAATAGCGCTCTCAACATCATCTAAAATTTCGAAGTACACTATCTTGGATAATTTATATCGCTTGGAAAATCCCGCTACAAATTTCTCTTTATGTTCATATATTCTTCTTTTCAGATCCTTGGTGACACCGGTATACAGAACTTTATTAGTGCTCACTTGCATAAATCACTATAATTAACTTTTAAGATAGATGGGTGTACT
>CAZJQG010000049.1:0-10332 GCA_964548415.1 uncultured Dehalococcoidales bacterium
ATAAGCTGCTTCTGGCAACCATCGCTTTACTGGCAATGACAGCTGCTTTTGCACCCCTTACACTGCTGGGGATAGGTAAAATGATCGGCTCTGTTCTGGTGAATTTCGCCGCTCTGATGGCGCCGATAGCGCTTATCGCCGCAGTTAAGGCATTGATAGAAGTAGGAATGGAGAAGGGCTAAGCGAGCTGGTTGCCGAGTAAGACAGCCATATAGTTCGTGGCCGCAGGCTTTAGCTTTTTACTTACTGTGGACCAAAGAGAAAACGGGGTTGGGAATTAAATTGCCCAACCCCGTTTGTTTTCTTCTAGAAACTAATTTCTCTCATAAACGCGTGAACATGCTTCCATGAAGTAGTATACTATCCGACCAGGGGCCGCAATTTTCCGTTCCGCGCTGGGAAAGAGGTAAGTCATAGCGACCAAAGTCTATAAATACCGCTGGGTTATCCTCGCCGTCTACATGTACGTGTCGGCGCTGACGCAGCTCTACTGGCTCAACTTCGCCGCCATCGAAACTTTCATGGAAGAGCACCTGCGCATACCCTCCAGCGATATCATGTGGTTCACGCTGGTCTTTCCACTGGTGCAGGTGCTGCTGACACTGCCCGCCGGGCTGATTATCGACAAGAAGGGATTAAAATACGGTGTCGGCATCGGAGTGCTTTTTACCGGCCTGTTCTCGGTGCTGCGCCTGGTTAATCCCGCCTCATTTGCCATTCTGCTGATTTCACAGATAGGTATTTCCATCGGGCAGCCTTTTGTCCTGAACGGCATCACCAAGCTGGCCGTGACGTGGTTCCCACATAAACAGGAGGGCACCGCGGTGGGGTTGGGCTCCATGGCGCTGTTCATCGGCATGATGGTGGGGCTCGGAGCTACGCCGGCGCTGGTACAGGGATTTAGTTTCCAGACGATGCTATGGATCTACGCCGCGCTGGGCATACTGGGCATCGTGCTGTTCTACGCACTGGTCAAGCCCAACCCGGCGATACCTCCCAGAGAAATTGAGCTTCACGAAGAGGTCACCGCCTGGCAGGGCATCAAGCATATCCTGAAGATGCGGGACTTCGTCATACTGGGCTTCATTGCCTTGATAGGCATCGGCGTCTTCAACGGGCTGGCCACCTGGCTGGAAAAGATACTTAACGAGCTGCACAAGATTTCAATGACCGACGCCGGCACTATATCCGCCGTGCTCATCCTCAGCGGCATGATAGGTTGTATCGTCATACCGATGATATCGGACAAAATTTCGAGGAGAAAACCTTTCCTGATAGCCGCTTCCGCCATCGGGACGCTGGGCATCGTGGCCTTCATGGTCTCAAAGGGTTATGCGCTGAACATGGCTAACGGAATTGTAATCGGCTTCTTCCTGATTTCGGCCCTGCCCATCATGCTCACCATGTCCGCGGAGATTACCGGCGCCAGGTACGCCGGCATTTCGGTAGGCTGGCTGCAGCTCTTAGGCAACCTGGCCGCCGTTCTCATTGTTCCCATAATGGAATTCATGCTCGGGGCTACGGGAAGGTGGATAGTACCGCTGGCATTTCTCACCGCGCTACTGATGGTGAACTTTATACTGTCGCTGGTTATAGGCGAATCGGCAAAAAAATCCTGAATTAATTCCCCCTCAGGGAAAGGGGGTTAGGGGGATTTTTAAAATACCTCTCAATCTCCCTTTAATAAAGGGAGAAGTGCACCACGTTTATCAATGGTCTTCCCCGTACGTGGCCGCGAAGAAAGCTTTCTCTAATTCCACTGCCTCGGCGGGAAGCTGGTTGACTTTGCCCAGGCTTAAAGCTGTGGTATAAATTTTGGCCAGCTCTTCAGCCAGCTCGCAGAAGGTCAATGCTTCGCGGATGTTCCTGCCCACCGTCAGCACGCCGTGATTGGCTAGCAGCACGGCGTTCCGCGGCCCGAGCCCGGCCACGGCGCTCCTGGCCAGTTCGGGAGTACCTGGAAAGGCATACTCGGCTACCTTGATTTCGCCGCCGAGAAGTATGACCTGCTCATCGATTAGCGGCGGTATATCCATCCGGGCCACAGCCACGGCGCTGCAGTTAACGGCGTGGGCGTGGACGATGGCGTTCATCTTTTTTCGTGCCTTCAGCACCTCGAGGTGCATTGGCGTCTCGATGGAAGCCTTCAGCTCGCTCTCGACCTTCTGTCCTGAAAAGTCGACCACCACGATATCGTCGACTTTTAGCGAATGATAGTAGCGGCCGCTTGGCGTAATGGCCATCAACTCCCGCCCGTTAGGGTCTTTAACCCGCAGACTCAGATTCCCCGCTGTGCCCACCACCAGCCCCTTCTTCTCCAGCTCCTGTGCGGCCTCTATCAGCTGCTTCTTTTCGGATTCAAACATTAAGCAGTTCTCCTAAGTAATCGGCGGTTTTTTGTCCCGCCAGGGATGGGCCTTCTCGAAGGCCGCCGACGCCCTCAATACCGATGCCTCGTCCAACCGCTTGCCCACAATCTGCAGGCCCACGGGCAGACCTTCGGAGTTGAAACCGCAGGGGACCGTAGCCGCCGGCTGGCCGGTGAAGTTGAAGGGATAGGTAAAGCAGACCCAGGAGCTGACGCTGGCGTCCACGCCGTTTACCCTGGACGGATTAAGCGGCCCGTTTTCTCCGACCTCGAAGGCAGCCGTGGTCAACGTCGGCGTCAGCAACAAGTCGAATTTCTCAAAGAACTGTGCCACCTGTTCGTTGAGCTTGTAGCGGTCGAATTGCACCTTGACCATGTCGGTAGTCTTCAGTAGTGAGGCGAATTCCAGGTACGGCACGTAGGGCGGAAACGCCACCTGTTTATACTTTTCCAGTTCCTGCTCGTGGGCGGTCAGCGTTTCGGAGACCAGCGTAACCACGAAATCACCCTCCATGTTGATCCAGCCCGGCTTGACCTCCTCCACCGTGCAGCCAAGCTCTTGGAAACTGAGTGCCGCTTTCCGCGAAATTTCCAGCACCTGACTGTCAACGGGGAAGCCGCCGCCGAGGTCGGAAGAGAAGGCAACCTTCCAGCCCTTAATATCGCCTTCCATGTCCTTCCGGAATTTTCCCGGGTACTGCGGCAGAGACACCGGGTCATAAATGGAAGGCCCAGCCATGACGTCCAGCATGAGCGCGTTGTCCTCGACCGTCCGCGTCAGCGAGCCTTCGTGATTAAGCGTTTCCCAGCCGGGTATGTGGGGGAAAATAGGTATCCTGCCGAAGGACGGCTTGAAGCCGAAAACGCCGCAGAAGCTGGATGGTATCCTGATGGAGCCGCCGCCGTCGTTGCCGTGGCCTATCGGCCACAGACCGGCGGCAACACCCGCCGCGGCTCCGCCAGAGGAACCGCCCGAGGTCATCTTCAAATTCCAGGGGTTAACCGTCCTGCCAAAAACCAGGTTGTCGGTGATGCCCACCAGGCCGAACTCGGGCATATTGGTCTTGCCCAGTATGACCGCGCCCGCGTTTTTCAGCCGCTCTACAAGTATGGCGTCCCTATCGGGCACGAAGTTTTCGTACAACTTGGAGCCCCAGGTGGTCCTGACGCCTTTGGTGAACACGTTATCCTTAATGGTGATGGGCACGCCTTCCAGCGTCCTGGGCTTTCCCTTTTGAAAGGCTTTCTCGGATTCCTTTGCGGCAGCCAGGGCCATGTCATCGGTCCGGGTGACGATGGCGTTTAATTTGGGATTTATGTGGTCGATTCTCGCTTGCAGCGCTTTGACAACTTCAACCGGCGACAGCGTCTTCTTCTTGTAAGCGGACATCCAGTAAATTTCAGACATGGCCACACCCCTTTACGAAGATGTCACCAGTATAGCCGTCGTTCAGGGGCACGTCAAAGACCACGGATTAAACCTGGGATATCCCCGATGGTATCTGCACCTCGCAATTACAGGGGAGAAACCGCAGCTGTTAATAGATGAACTGTTCGGATGACAAAAATAAAATTGCCACGGGCGATTCATCAGCCCCGTGGCAATTATAAAAATTCCGGTTACGTTTAAATCAGTTCTGCCACTTTTTGACCAGGGCGGGCAGGTAGGCCGGTATCTCGCTAGCTTCTCTGGGGCCGACGATGATTTCCCAGCCGGGAAGAGCCTCTTCCAGTTCTCCCTTAATGCGGGCGACTTTGCCCGGTATAACCAGACGGCGGTGCTTGACCTTGTCCTCGATGCCCGACTTCTTGATGAACGGGCCGAGGGAATCGCCGGAAAACTTGCCGGCAGCCCAGCCGGTAAGAACACCAAGCCCCTCGGTGTCCTTGACACACAGCCATGAGGCCACCTTACTGCCTTCGATTTCAGAGGCTACGATAAAATATGTCAGCGCCCAGTTGCTGGTAACCAGCACCGGCGACTGCTCGGTAGGCTCGCCAATCTCATAAACCTTCTGCTCCACGGACATGGGTATCCGCGGGTCGGTATAAATATTCAACCTCTGCACCAGCAGCGATAACAGCGAGTATTTATCGAAGTCCGAAAGCACGATTATTCCCGGATACTTGATGACGAACATCGCCGCCAGCAAGACCTGCCTGATTTCGTCTTTGGCTATAAAGCAGGGGAATCCGATAGTGGGATAACCGAGCGGCCTGAAGTTCTGTTTCAGGGCCGCGCGCCGGATAAGCGTCTGGTCCTTTACAGCTTCCTGCATGTTGTGGGTAATCGGGTCGAGTACCATCTCCTCGAGCCCGGCTTCCTTGAGCTTTGCCGTCAACGGTATCAGTTCCTCAACGCTGCCGGCTTTAACAACCACCGGCAATGGCGAATCCTTAAGTCCGGCGATCATGGCATCGATATTGCCCCCGGTAACGGCGTAAAGGAGCGGTTTTTTGGCGGCGCACATCTTGCCGGTCGAAATCAATACGTCGGTGTTCTCGGACATCAAAACCAGCGGCAAATCGGTGCTGTCGCAGACTTTCTTGGCCAGCGCCTCAAACTTAGCCTTATCACCCGATTCGAAGTGCAGCGCTAAAACGTTGGCTTTAAGCGTTAATCCGACCCAGGGGAACTCAAGCTCGGCGATTTTTTTAAGCTTCTCATCTATCTTTACCTCCGGCTCCTTATCGGAGATGAGCAGGGCGATGCCGGGCTGATGAATAAAGGTCTTCTCGTGACGGTAGATGACCTCTTCACCGCCGATGGTAAGCGCATTCTTGCCGGAGCCGATGGTTACCGGCTTTATCGGCGGTGCCAGAGCTTCTTCCAGTTCCGCTTTTACTTCGGCCAGCAGATAGCCGCACTTATCCAGCGACACACCCCCCGAAGCCAGTTTCATAGCAAAAGCAAAACAGGTAGGAAAACCACATTCACGGCAGTTCTTCTTGCCGCCATCGGGAAGCTTTTTTACTACATCGGTTCCTTTTAGCGCCATTTAAATCCTCCGATCAGTTTTACGCGGGAAGCTCGACCTCGCCTTTCACCCAGGGGTGCCCCACCTTGTCCAACCACGCCACCAGTTCATCTACGTTCTTTACGTCGTCTTCAGTAGCTATCTTATCGAATATGTCCGCAGGTATGGCGTCCTTGTATCTCTCTTTGATCTCTTTCGGCATCCAGACGCAGCGCTTGAGGCCGCCGTCGGCCTGCAGAAACTTGGGCGACCTTAAGTATTCCAGGGCCATGCCCAGAAAGCCCTCAACCTGCCGACCGCCGCTGGTATCGGCGGCCATGGTGGAAAACGGCACGCCGACTACAGTAGGCCCGGCGAAATCGCGGTGCACCAGACCGAAGGCATCGACTTCCGGAATATAGAACCATATCGCCTGGAAGCAGCCGCAAGATGTGTGCGGGTGCTCGAAGGCACTGTGAAGATAAACCCTGTCGTAAGCGCCCATCGATTTAATGGCGCCCAGCTGATTACAGCCGACATACTCGCCTTTTATGGGGTCGACGCATTCGCCTTTTTTAACTTCCTGCACCGGTCCCTCCGGGTCGAGCTTGTAAGCCGCCCGGCCGTCGAACCAGCTTATGGCTCCGCAGTTGGCTATCCGCTCCGGAGTGGCGATGCAAATGTGGGTCGGCGCAAAGCTCTGGCACAGGGCGCAGCTGTAAAACTCCTCGACATCGTCTTCTTTCAGTCCCCTTGCCCTCTCGTCCCTCGCCTTATACACTTCACGCGCGTTGCCCAGAAGCTCCTCGACCTTCTTTTCGTCTGTAATGAAAATGATTGAAATTTTTTCTATAACATCCAGTTCTGATGTATACAAGAACATCAGTATCTGGCCGATAGCTTCAAAAGAGTTAAGCCCCTTGGCTACCGAGTCCTTGCTCAACCTGATCCAGACCTCGTCTCTCTGGTTCATATGATACAGGCCTTCGATGTAGTTGCCGTAAAGGTGCATTCTTCTCTCAAATACCGGCTCCATATCCTTCTCTAATTTGGCACCGGCAACATCGATCAATATGCCCAGCGGGTAGCTGCCCTCTTCCTTCAAGTCCTTTATGTCCGGACCGATGACCTCGATTTTCTGGTCTTCGACTTCCTCAGGACTTTTCAGCGTCACCAGCTCGAATTTGCTCTTCACCTGGGGACCCCCGAATTCGACATACATGTCACCTTTTCGGATTACTTCGCCTTCGTATTGGGGCCCAACGTCTACCGGGAAAATTCCTGCCATCTGTTTATACCTCCGTGTTCTTTAAATTTGTTATCAGCTTATCCAGAAATTCCTGCCATTGTTCATCTTTCGCCAGATTTGGCAGCGAAAAGCTGGCATGCGGATAGTAATACTTACATAAAGTCATCGTCTTGAGATGAGGTGCAAAATGCTTCAGGGTCGATAGCCCTTGCTCACCCAGGTCGGTTCTGAAGCCAAGAAACATCACCAGATCGTGATTCCCTTCCTTCTTGACCCCCTTCCAGTCAGGGTCTTTAAGATGATTGATTATTTCAATTATGTCGTAGCTGCTGGCCGGCTCGACGCCCAGCTCCAGCAATTTTTTCTTGGTATGCGCGGTAGCACATATTGGTATATCGCGCGCTTTAGCCAAATCCACGCCGTACTCGATAAGCAATTTGCCGCCGAGAGTAGTTCTAAGAGCCAGGGAACCGAGTACCAGAAGAGGTCTTTGAGCGCGCTTTATCACGTCGGCGCACTCGCGAAAGTCTTCGATAACCATTCCCTGCTGCGTACCGGTTAATATGTTGACTCTATGATAGGGTAAAATCGCAGCCATAATAATACCTCCTCATGCTACCTTAGCCGATTTTATAGCTTTCTCCGTTGCCAGCTTGGTCATTAGACCGGCGTGATGCATCAGAGTATCTTCAAATTCCTGGTCCATGACCATCGTCGACAGGCAAGGATATTGATGATGCAAAAGTCCGGCTTTCTCCACAGCGTCCCGCTCCCAGATGCCGACCAGACCACCAGCCACATATGGAGTACAACCGCAGGGAGTGCCCCTGACGACGGCAACCCGCTTTACTTTATCTGCACCAAGGTCAATATCTAGTTCCGGCTTACCGAAATATTTGGCAAATTCCAGGATGAACGGATTCCGGCTGTCTTTTTCGGACAGCGTGCAGAAAGGTACCGGATAAACCATTTCTACGCCCACGGAGTCCAGCTTCCGCTTAATCTGCCTGGCCAGACCAGGCGGCAGCCAAATTCGATTGTCCGCCGGGGCTATGACTGCCGTGGCACCACTCTTCTTTACCATGTCTGGAATCATCTGGGCTACCGCCGGATGTTCGCCCAGCGATATCAATAAATCGGCGGCCGGCAACTCCTTGGGAAGAAACTCACCGGCATCATCAACTATTGCCGGTAAATCCTGCGGAAACATAAACGAAAAGACTTTCCAGCCAGCCGGGCCGCAGTTCCTAATGTTATCGGCAATTCTCTGGCCGTAATGACCCTGTATAGCTATCAGAATTCGCATAAATATCTTTTAGCTGATTAGTGAATGACCGATTCTATCGGTACCTCCGACGGATAAGTACCAATCAGTGTAGGTAGAGTCAAAACCGGCTTTTCCTTCCAGCCGACTTTCTCCAGATACACTGTAACCTCCTTCTTAAAGAAGATCGGAATATCAGAAGCCTTTCTAACGTACAGGTGCAGGTCATCGGGCAGACTTCCCATATATTGCTTGTGCAGCGCAATATAATGAGTCAACTTTAACTGTCGCCCTTGAGGAGTATCATTTTTCCTGATACACAGCTTGGCCATGGTGACAATCGCCCTCTCTTTGGACTCCACCACAGTAATCAAGTGTTCCGGTGACGGCTCTCCAGTATCTACCAGTTTCTTTTCTCGACCGTCCATAACCGTCCAGTCGTCTTCTTCCTTCCGGCTCATAAACAGCCTCCTGTACTTGGCCGAATGAGGTCCAACGACCACGGGTATACCCAGGCGATTGCAGCCGGTGGCGATAGAGGCCGCTTTCTGAGAATAAGCGCCCCAGGCCAGGCCGCAGGCGCCGACACGGTTCAATATGTAGTCAGCGATAACCTCATAGTTTCCTCTTAGAGGTAACGTGGCAAAGATGTTGGCCACCTTCATAGCAGCACCCGTAATGTGGGAGTTGGCTACGCAGGAACCTATATTGAGGACTCCACCAGCATCAAAATTGGGTGGATATTTCTCATAAATAGTCTTGCCGTCCTTGTCTTTTTTCATCCCTGCGGCCATTGCCGAACAGCCGGTCAGCACCACAATGTATTTCCTCTTGGCGAACTCCTCTGCTATGTCTGCTACTTCAGCTATTTCCTCAGGAAAGTTGGAGCAACCGACTATGGCGATTATCCCCGGTATAGTGCCTAGAACTATAGGTGCCCCGACTTTTCTTATCTCCGTATCCATGATCGGACCTCTCCCAGCTCTCACCTTCCACGTTTCACTCCCGGCCACGGCTTGCATCATCTTAAAGATAGGCACATTGTTAGGGCACTCCTGTTCACACTTGCCACAACCGAGACATCTGTTAAATACTTCTGTTAGTGGTCCCAGATTGCCGCCCTTAGCCGCCTCGATGGCATCTCCGACCGGTAGCAAGTTGGGGCAGACCTGACTGCATAGATTACATAGCTCATGGTTTTTAGCCAGCTCGGGAACCTGTTCCGGGGTTACGAGCTCTTTCTTTCTTTTTGGTGCCAGTTCAAGGGCAACTTTAACCGCAGCTTCAGCAGCCTTGTCCGGATCCAAAATCAGTGCCTGCTTGCCGTCGAGCATGTCTTTTATTATTTCAGCGGTTTCCTTTTTAGTGTAATCCTCAAGGCCGTAACACGCTTTATCTGTGGTAGCAATCATAGCGGTGCCAACCTTAGCAGCCTCTATGGCGATATCCGTCCTTATACACTGCTCGTCTGTAACAATAACGTCGGCAAAACCAGTTCGAACAAAATAAAGCTGTCGCGACAACGGACCAACTATCTTGGCTCTATCGGTATACCTCGTAACCTCAAGAGCAGTGCAGCAAATGCCGCCTACCTCAACCTTGTCCTGCAAGCCATTGGCATTTATATAATCTACAATTGGGACGGCTGTTACCGGATTATGACCTACTAGCAGAATAGTTGGCTTGGTTTTGTCTATTGACCCCCAGCCCATGTCCACCATAGGAGTATCGGCCACCGATGTCGGATAGCCGAAACCTACAATCTCGGCAATATCGCCCACTTCCATAGCTACATGGTCCAACATTGAAATATGAAGGGCCTTCGACTCGTAATCGAGCGCCGAGCCTTCCTGCCCGGTATGCAGTGCTGAAATAGCATGGATGAGTTGACTCTCTACATAATCGATGGCTTTCTCCAGGTCACCCAGGGTCTCCGGCTTAAGCCCAAGAACCGTTCTTATGTGCGGAGCTTCCACGAGTATCTGGTCGCCCAGGTTAATTTTGTAGTCCGGTCCGTGTTTCTCAATTAGATAATGAAGTACGTGCCGGGCATGACCACCATGAGCAGACATCCCCATGCAGCATGCCAGGAGCACTACTCTCGCCTGCTGAGTCGAGATATCTATACCGCAGGCGCCCCTCTTGTCCCCGGTAAGGTCGCACTTGCCATAGGTGCAGAAACAGCACAAATCACACATCGGGGCATAAAAGGGCTTGTAGGTCTTCATCAACCTCATATCCCAGTTTCTCAAGTCGGTGATTTCGGGCATCGGAGTATGGCCAACGGGTTCCCATTTATCCTCCGCCCGTATTATCTCGTTAACTTTATCTTTTCGGGTATGTTTCTTATTCGCCACTACCGCCATAGCTTTGTTCTCCTTTCCTCAGGCTAAAATTCAATGAATTATATGACTATCAATAATAATTATCAATATTATATAGGCTGTATAACGAAAGTTGTGGAAAATGGTAAGGTGGTAAGAACTCCAGGACA
>CAZJQG010000050.1:0-9766 GCA_964548415.1 uncultured Dehalococcoidales bacterium
TTTTTTCACCGGAAGACTCTAATTATACATGGACTAATTTATGGGGGTGGGGTCATTTTAATTCTCATTGCGACTCGCTCTCAACTTCAATCTTAAAAATATATCCGACATTATTATACACCGATCCAAATAGAAGTTGAATAACCTCTAATTACACTTATTTGGTATCTATTAAGAAAATATTCTTTTAAATATTCCGATGTAAAGAGGATCCACCAATTGTGAAAATTATCTTGGTACTGTATACTGTATCATGTTCGTTGACGAACTAATAAAAATTATCTGATCCTCGGAGTAATTTTCATGGTTGTTTTCATGTGGGCGGTATTTGGCATAGTGGCTTTATTTGGGATTCTCGGAATGCTTTCCTACAATGATGAAATATTGAAGTTTGTTTTTCGACCCATTATTAGAAATCGTTCTGCTGAATGGGCCGCGTTTATAGCTCATGGTAGGCTTTTTTTAACCTTAGCGATAATTCTTGACTTATTTCTTTTGTTTCTGATCATTTACTTATTTACCTCAATCCCTGATAGAATCACAGGAACCATAGAAGGACAATTTATATCCGATAATTCTACGATTGTAGGTACGATATCACTTCAACCAACTATATCATTTGAAAAAAGCATGTTAGCAATAGTATCAAGTACATTTTTCGGTGCATTTGTTGCGTTGTTGATTTCACAGATCCTTTCAATTTCTGAAAAGGCGTACAAATATTTGGTCCAGTCACTCTTTCCTAAAATAAACAAGTTGATTTGCAATAATGATCAAACAGTCACTAGAGAAATAGGAAGAATATCTCAGTCGTATAACCCAAGGACGTATCAAGCGAATATTGAGAGAGTTCTAGCAAGTATGGACGCACATACAAAATGACTATCGATACATATAGTCAGGTGGCCCCGGACAAGAAGCTCAGCCATTGACTTTTACGAAGCCCTTTCCCTTAAATTTAATAGGGAGCTTGATAGAAATCTTAGTTCGCTAAAATGAACCTCCCTGTTTTTTACGATCCAAGGGGACATCTTAGCTTCAAAAATACATGAGCCGCCAGGGGCTCGAACCCTGAACCTGCTGATTAAGAGTCAGCTGCTCTCCCTGTTGAGCTAGCGGCCCGAACCAGGTCATGTTAACATCCGTAACATTCTCAAGTCAAGGTATTTGTACTTATAGCCACGTTCGGTGACGTGCTATAATGAAATCTCCGGCAGCGTGAAGCCAATGAAGCCTTTCGAAGTCATCGACCATACCGCGGACATCGGCATCATCGTCTACGGCACCGACCTGAAACAGGTATTTGCCAATGCCGCACTGGGTCTGTTCAGCCTGATTGCGGACCTTGATAACGTCAAAGAACATATAAAAAGGGACGTTGAGATATCGGCAGAAGACCCCGAGGTCTTACTAGTCGAGTGGCTCAACGAGTTAATATATATATTCGACGTGGAACATATTCTGTTCAAAAGGTTTGAGATTAAGGAACTGGAGAGCAATATAATCAAAGCTACCTGTTATGGTGAAAAGGTAAAAGCGGGGCATCACAAACTAAAGAGGGAAGTTAAGGCAGCCACCTACCACATGCTCAAACTGAACAAGGAAAACGGCACCTACAAGGTCCAGATAATCTTCGATATTTAAGGATTATACGTATGTCTTGGACGGGACAGCTAAATAAAATAGACGACTATCGCTGGGAAATTCCTAGGAGCTACAAAGCCGGCATGAGGGTTTCCGGACTGGTCTATGCCGACGAAGCCATGCTGAAAGCTATCAAAGAGGAGCAGTCTCTGGAACAGGTGGCCAACGTGGCTTTTCTGCCCGGCATAGTCAAGTATTCTCTGGCTATGCCCGATATTCACTGGGGTTACGGCTTTCCTATCGGCGGGGTGGCGGCCATGCGAGTAAGCGACGGTGTCATTTCGCCGGGCGGGGTTGGATACGACATCAACTGCGGCGTTAGACTGCTGCGGACTAATCTAACCGAAAACGAAGTCAGGCCCAAGATTACGGAGCTGGTAAATACACTGTTTCACGAGGTTCCCTCCGGTCTCGGTTCCGAAGGCAAAATCAGAGTTAATGATAAAGAAATAAATGAAGTGCTGACCGAGGGCGCTCACTGGGCGGTTAAACGCGGTTTCGGCCTGGCCCAAGACCTTGAAGCAACCGAGGAAAGCGGACGCCTGAAAGGGGCGGACCCGGATAAAGTCAGCGCCAGGGCCAAAAAGAGAGGCGCCCCACAATCCGGTACTTTGGGTTCTGGAAACCATTTTCTCGAAGTACAGGTGGTAAAAGAAATATACGACGAGGTGGCGGCTAAGACCATGGGCATCGGCCCAATCGGGCAGGTGCTTTTACTGACACATACCGGTTCCAGGGGCCTGGGCCACCAGGTATGCGATGACTACCTGAGAATTATGGAAGAGGCGGTTCAAAAGTGCGGTATAAATCTGCCCGACAGGCAGCTGGCATGTTCTCCATTGGACTCGAAGGAAGGAAAGGACTATTTGGCAGCCATGGCCTGCGCCGCCAACTATGCCTGGGCTAACCGGCAAAGCATAACTCACTGGGCCCGAGAATCGTTCGTCAAGGTTTTCGGCAAAAACCTGCAGCAGCTGGGGATGGAGCAAATATACGATGTGGCGCACAATATCGCCAAGATAGAAGACCATATCGTCGACGGGCAGAAGATTACCCTGTGCGTTCACCGCAAGGGAGCCACCAGGGCCTTCCCGGCCGGGCATAAAGACATACCTGCTCGCTACAAAGAAGTAGGGCAGCCGGTATTGATTCCCGGAGACATGGGGCGCTGTTCATTTGTGGCCGTCGGCACCGAGCGCGCTATGGAAGAGACTTTCGGCTCCACCTGTCACGGCGCCGGCAGAGTGCAAAGCCGTGGGGCCGCTAAGCGCAGCTTGCGGGGAGTCGACATTGTCGAGGAACTCAAGGCCAAAGGCATAACCGTAAAAACGGGCACTATGTCAGCGCTGGCCGAAGAGGCATCGCAGGCTTACAAGGATGTATCACAGGTAGTGGAGATAACGCATAGGGCCGGTATCTCCAAGAAAGTGTCGATGTCCGTCCCTATGGGAGTAATCAAGGGCTAGTGGCCAGGACAAAGGAAACTCCAATCAAGCTTCCGGCCCCGGTGACACGTGGCAAGCTTTCACTGGAACAGGCTATTTCAAAGCGAAGGTCGGTCCGGAGATTTAAAAACGAGCCTTTGACCATTCCACAGCTGTCCCAGCTTTTATGGTCGGCACAGGGAATCACCGGGACCGGCGGCGAAAGAGCGGCTCCGAGCGCCGGAGCTACCTATCCACTGGAGGTCTTCATTGTTGTCGGCGAGCAAGGTGTAGACGGTCTGGGCACCGGCTTGTACCACTACGATTCTGGTAACCATTCCTTGAGCCTGCACCAGACCGGCGACCTGAGGCAGAAACTGGCCGATGCCGCACTGGGACAGAGCGCTATCGGCAGGTGTCCCATTAACATGGTAGTCTGCGCTATACACCCCAGAACTGCCTATAGATACGGCCGGAGGGGCGAAAGGTACGTACACATGGAAGTCGGTCACGTGGGACAAAATGTAGCGCTCCAGGCGGTGGCGCTCGGCCTGGGCACGGTAATGGTTGGCGCTTTCCAGGATGAAGACGTCGTAAAAGCTTTGAAACTGGAGGAGCAAATCAGACCCCTGTACATTATTCCTATAGGCAGACCGGTCTACTGAAAATAGATACAAAGTCCATTGCGTCAATCGTGTGGATATAGTAGAATTTACAGACTAACCAAGGAGGATTAAAAAATGCCAACCAGAAAAGCCGTAATAGTTGACTATCTGAGGTCTGGATTTTCGAGGTCAAGACCCAGAGAACCCGAGAAAGACGCCTTCAACTGCTGCCGGATGGATGTCGTTGCCGGTAGCCTGATTAAAGAGCTCCTTAAGCGAACCAAAGTAAATCCCAAGGACATCAATGAATGTGCTGTCGGTACCGCATTTCCGGTGGCAGAGCAGTGGACCTACGGCGGCAGAAACGTAGTCTTCCAGGCAGAGCTGCCTATAAGTGTACCGGCAGAACAAATCGACCGGCAGTGCGGTTCATCCATGTCTACCATCCATGAAGTAGCCATGGAAATTATGCTGGGCTATACCGATGTAGCCATCTCCTGCGGCATCGAGCATATGACCCATATACCAATGGGCTTGACGGAAGGCGACCCCAGGAATATCTTGAGACAACCTGACACCCGCTTTGTGACCGACGAAAAGTTCAAGAAATACGAGTTCCTCACAGCCATGAACATGGGCTTAACCGCCGAAAAGCTGTTCCTGGAATCAGGCTTGACTCGAGAAGATATGGACAAATTCGCCCTCAGAAGCCATCAACTGGCAGCTAAAGCCCTGCAGGAAGGGTATTTCAAAGGAGAGATTATGCCTGTAGAGGTCACAATGGGCGACGGTAGCAAGCAGGTCGTCGACCGTGACTTGAGCATCAGGGCTGATACCACTCTGGAAGGCCTGGCGGCATTGAAACCGGCATTCCGGCCGGACGGTCAAATTACGGCTGGCAACTCGTCACCGTTAAACGCCGGCGCCACAGCCATGATTTTGATGTCGGAAGAAAAAGCCAAAGAGTACAAGCTAAAGCCTCTGGCCACCATCATTTCTATGGGATGGGCCGGTGTAGAGCCGTCAATCATGGGCAAGGGGCCGGTCCCGGCGAGCTTAATGGCTTTGAAACACGCCGGTATGGAAGCCAAAGATATCGATTTCTGGGAAATCAATGAGGCTTTCTGTATCGTCGCCCAGTATGCCATAAAAATGCTGAAAATTGATGAAAAGAAAGTGAACGTAAAGGGCGGCGCTACCGCTATAGGGCATCCGCTCGGCGCCTCGGGGACCAGATTAGTCGGCACACTGGCCAGGATACTCAATATGGAAGGCGGAACCTACGGTCTGGCTAACGCCTGCATCGGCGGTGGACAGGGCGTGGCTACGATTATCAAGAAGGAAAAATACTAGGTCTGGATTGGCATTAGCTAATTAAATAGGAATTGTTGTTCAGGCAGGCAACGTTATAAGCTTATTTAGCTTTGCGTTGCCTGCTTTTATTTCTCTTGAGCAGCCAGTATTCCATACTGTCGGCCAAGGCCAGCCAGCTGGCCTCGATGATGTTGGTCGAGCTGCCCACCGTCCGCCATTGCTCCTTGCCATCGCCCGACTCTATCAGTACCCGCACCTGTGAACCTGTGCCGGCACTTTCTTCCAGAATTCGCACCTTGTAGTCCAACAGTTCCACAACGGTCAAATCGGGATAAAACTCAACTAAAGCTTTCCTCAAGGCACGGTCGAGAGCGTTGACCGGGCCGTTACCCTCAGCGGCGGTATGCATTATTTTGTCGCCCACCTTCACCTTAACCGTGGCTTCGGAGAGCAGCTCCGATTCCTTTTCGCGGGGTGGTCGGCGATGTCTTTCTATTACCACCATAAAATCGATGAGTTCGAAATGAGGTTTATAGTCAGGCTGAGCTCGGCGCAGTAACAGCTCGAATGACGCATCGGCGCCTTCGTATTGAAAACCGCGGCTCTCCAGAAGTTTGATCTGTTGTAAAATCTCTTTGGTCTGTTGGCTTTTCGGTGGCAAGGTTATGCCGAGCTCTTTGGCTTTGTAAACGATGTTTCCCTTGCCGGACAGCTCGGACACCACTACGTTAGGCTGGTTTCCCACCACAGACGGGTCGATATGCTGGTAGCTATCCTCCCATTTTATTATTCCGGAGACGTGGAGCCCTCCTTTATGCGCAAAAGCACTGGTGCCGACGTAGGGAAGGTGGCTCGGCGGCGCCAGGTTTGCCAACTCAGCCACGTACCGGGAAACCTCAGTAAGCCGGGCCAGCTGCGCATCCGTAAGGCAATCGACGCCCAGTTTTAGCTTGAGGTCCGGAATAATCGAACACAGGTTGGCATTACCGCAGCGCTCACCATAGCCGTTAATTGTTCCCTGGACCTGGCCCACTCCCGCCTGAACGGCCGAAAGCGAGTTGGCTACCGCCAGCTCTCCGTCGTTATGGACATGTATCCCGAGCGGAACAGATACCTTTTTCTGAACATCCTTGATAGCCGCGACGATTTCCGAAGGCAGAGCACCACCATTGGTATCACAAAGCACCACACACGCGGCGCCGGCATCAGCTGCGGATTTAACTACTTCGACTGCGTACCGGGGATTCCCTTTGTAGCCGTCAAAGAAATGCTCGGCATCGAAAAATACTGTGAGTCCTTTCGACTTGAGAAAGCCTATCGACTCGGCCACCAGGACTAGATTGTTCTTGAGAGTTGTTTCCAGTACTTCAGTTACGTGCAAATCCCAGCTTTTACCGACCAGGGTCACCACCTTTGTTCCGGCCTCGGCCACTGCATGCAGCCCGGCATCTTTAGCTGCCGTTGTATCCGGATGCCTGGTGCTGCCGAAAGCCACCAGAATCGAGTTCTTTAATTTAAGGCCTCTGGCTTTAGCGAAGAACTCGGTATCCTTAGGATTCGCGCCTGGCCAGCCGCCTTCGATAAACTGTATACCCAGCTCATCGAGCTTCTGTGTAATCTTGAGCTTGTCGGCTACGGAGAACGAGATGCCCTCCTGCTGAGCACCGTCTCTTAATATAGTATCGTAGATCTGTACTCTCAATTCCTCGTTATCCTGTCTGAAATAAGGTCACCCATTTCCTTCGTGCCCACCTTGGTTTTATGCTCGTCCATTATATCGTACGTTCGAAAGCCCTCTTCAAGAACGGCTATTACCGCTTTTTCGATGGCTTCAGCTTCGGATTCCAGTGCAAACGAATAACGTAGCATCATGGCGCCGCTTAATATAGTGGCAATAGGATTAGCCATATCCAGCCCGGCTCGGCTCGGCGCACTGCCGTGAATCGGCTCGTACAATCCGAAAGCTCTGGACGACTTCCCTTCCGGAATGCCTGCCAGGCTAGCGGACGGCAACATCCCCATTGAACCTGCCAGCATCGAAGCTTCGTCGGTGATAATATCGCCAAAGGTGTTTTCAGTGACGATGGTATCGAATTGGGACGGACGTTGTATAAGTCGCATGGAGCAGGCGTCCACCAGCATATGGTCGAGTTCCACGTTTGGATAATCTGCGGCAACTTCCGTCGCCACCTGCCGCCACAACCGCGATGATTCCAGCACGTTGGCTTTGTCTACTGAAGTAAGTTTTTTCCGCCGGGCCAGGGCTATTTCGAAACCGACCCTAACGATACGCTCGATTTCCTGTTCTGAATAAAGCATACTATCAACAGCTTTTCTACCTTCAGGCGTCTGCCACCGTTTCTTGGGCTGTCCGAAATAAAGCCCACCCGTAAGCTCCCTTACTACCATTAGGTCGACATCCTTTATGACTTCCGGTTTCAGACTGGTTGAATTCACCAGCATGGGTAAGACTTTCACCGGCCTCAAGTTAGCGAAAAGCCCCAGCTCCTGTCGTAAAGCCAAGAGCCCGTCTTCAGGGCGTACTTTGGCTTTGGGGTCGTCCCACTTCGGCCCACCCACCGCCCCCAGTAATACGGCATCGCTGGCGCGGCACATCTTCAAGGTATCATCCGTTAAAGCCACATCGTGGGCGTCAATCGAAGCTCCGCCAACCAGGCCGTGGTTAAATTGAAAACTGTGGCCGTACTTTTTACCCACAGCCTCCAAAACTTTTATGGCCTCTGTGGCGACCTCTGGACCAACTCCGTCGCCCAACAACGCTGTTATGTGAAATTGCAACTTACAAACCTCCTGAAAGTTTCTTCTTCGTATATTCCACCAACCCGCCGGCACCGACGATTCCCATCATAAAATCGGGATACGGCTTAGCTGTAAAAGTCATGCCTCGGGTAACATTGCTTATTTTGCCTGTCTCAAGGTCGACCTCCAGAATGTCGCCGGCTTCCGTGCCCTCGACAGCTTCCGGAGACTCCAGTAGGGGCAAACCGATATTTATGGAGTTGCGGAAGAAAATGCGGGCAAAGCTTTTAGCGATAATGCACGATATGCCCGCTGCTTTGATGGCCACCGGGGCGTGCTCCCTCGATGAGCCGCAGCCGAAATTGGTATCAGCCACGATAATATCCCCGGGCTCGACCCGGGTTAAAAACTGCGGGTCTACGTCTTCCATGCAGTGTTCGCGCAGTTCCGCTGCCTCCGATAGATTCAGATACCGGGCCGGAATAATGGCATCGGTATCCAGGTTGGCGCCATACTTATGGACCTTGCCCTTCAATTTCAAATGGTATACCTCCTTCAGCAAACAAGTACAGAAATTTCAATGCTCCAGGAAAAACTATTTTATAGAAAGTCCATCTCCAGCTCTACTATGTCTTCCGAAGTGCTCCGCCTGATATCGAATCCCATCTTTTCAAACAAATGCATCATCTTCTGGTTTTCCTGCAAAACCTCCGCCGTGAATCGGAGTAAACCGTTCCTCTTGCCCAGATAAGTCAGATAGGTGAGCAATTCTGTCCCCACACCCCTATCCTGATAGTCATCTCGCACTACGATAGCCACCTCTGCAGCATGCCCATCCTGGCACATTAAATATTGGCCGAGACCTATTGCTACCTCTTTTGTCTCTTTGTGCAACACGGCCAGAATAGACATCTGGTTGGTATAATCTACCACCACAAATTCCTGCAACCGCAAGTGCGGCATATCTTTTCGAGCAGAGACGAAACGTTGATACAGACTATGCTCGGAAAGAGAGTAGAAAAGGTCTTTCAATAGAGGCTCATCGCTAATCTTCATGGGGCGTAAGGAAACGGCAAGTCCGGATTTAGTCGTTCGATAAGTTTCCAGACGTTCGGGATATTCTCCACCGGCCCCGTCTATATAAGCCTGGTCCTTATAAATTAAATTCAACCGTTTAGCTTCCTCTATCAGGGAAGGCCTGAATTTGGGATGAGCTATCGATATCAACTCCATAGCTCTTTCTCTAATGTTTTTGCCGTGTAAGTAGGCTATACCGTATTCAGTTACAACGTAATGAATATCTCCCCGATTCATTGTAGTGCCTGCACCTTCTTTCAGAAAAGGAACTATTCGCGATACTTCCCCGTCTTCCGCAGTTGATTGAACGATCTATATGGGTTTCCCTCCAGGTGCCATTACCGCGCCTCTCATGAAATCAGCGTGACCCCCCCTACCGCTGTAGAAGGTTTTACCGATAGATTCTGCCGTGGCCTGTCCCGTAAGGTCGATTTCCAGAGCGCTATTTATGGCTGCCATATTTTCATGCTGGGCAATAATCATCGGATTGTCCGTATAGTCAATAGTCTTAAATTCTATTTCCGGATTATCATTTATATAATTGTAAGCCGGCTTCTTAGCCATGCACAGGGTAGCTACCGTCTTACAACGGTTAATTGTCTTCCTCGAATTGTCGACGACCCCTTTTTTCATCAGTTCGACCATGCCGTCGGTTAGTAAATCGGTATGTATGCCGAGATGTTTCTTGTTGCTGAGGCTGGACAATATGGCATTGGTCATACTGCCATACCCGACTTGAATAGTGTCCCCATCTTCGATGATACGCGCTACATAGTCCCCAATTTGTTGTGTAATATCGTCGGGCGCGCTCGTCTCATATTCCAGCAATGGTTCATCATGCTCAATAATATAATTGACATCTTCAATATGTATGAAACCATCACCATGTACACGAGGCATATAAGAGTTCACTTGAGCCACTACCACTCGTGCATTGTCTAC
>CAZJQG010000051.1:0-9593 GCA_964548415.1 uncultured Dehalococcoidales bacterium
ACAAAGACTGGATAGACAGAGTTTGTGGAGATGTCGGCGTTAAGGCGTTGCTGCCTCTATGGGGAATGGACAGTCCGGCCATTTTAACTGACTTCATCGAAGCCGGCTTCAAAGCCATAATCGTC
Organism: uncultured Dehalococcoidales bacterium; assembly: GCA_964548415.1. Taxonomy (GTDB): domain Bacteria; phylum Chloroflexota; class Dehalococcoidia; order GIF9; family UBA5629; genus 9FT-COMBO-48-23. The sequence continues at coordinate 126 of CAZJQG010000051.1, forward strand.
AGCGTTAAGATAAAATTCCTCGGAAAAGAATGGCTGGGCAGGCAACTTGATGAAAAGGTGGCATCCGAGCTGAGCCAGCTTGGTCTTGACGTCTGTGGTGAAGCCGGTGAGTTCCACACCTTTGTCTATGACGGGCCGTCCTTCAAACAAGCCGTTAGAATAGGCAGGACATCCATTATCTCCCGGGACGACCACTGGACTCTAAATATCAAGGAGTACAGCCTTGGCTAAGCAAATCATCCTCCTCCTGGGCGGAGCCCGCAGCGGCAAGAGCTACTACGCCCAGCAGCTGGCTGTGGAACTGGGTGGCAAGGTCCTGTTCGTGGCCACCGGTGAAGCCCTTGATGAGGAGATGCGGGCCAGAATCGCCCGGCATAAAAAAGACCGCCCCAAGACCTGGCGGACGCTGGAAATCACCACCGACGTCGGAAAGAAAATAGATAAACAAATCGGCGATGCCGAGGTTGTCATCATCGACTGCATAACTCTGCTCATCTCCAACTTACTCCGAGGAAAACCAGACAATTCGACAGCCGAAAAACGGGTTAAGGCTGAGATGAACGCACTGCTGGAGACGATGGACAAACTGGATGCCAGCTTCATCATCGTCACCAACGAAGTCGGCATGGGGCTGGTACCTGACAATAAACTGGGTCGCATCTATCGCGACCTGCTGGGCAAAGCCAACCAGCTACTCGCCACCCATGCCACCGAAGTCTACCTCATGCTCGCCTGCCTGCCAGTCCAAGTGAAGAAACAGTAGCTGGGAATTGACTACCAGCAAATAAACAAAACGTCATTTCGTTACTTCCAAACGTATATTGGGGCATTCATTCCTTAATAATATATTGTTAAAAACATAGTAAAGACCGTAGATCATTACTATCATTATTCTGAATTTACAAAACAAGAATAGAGCTATGCAAACTTATTATCAACTGGGCCAGGCATCTCACAAGCTACCTGGCTCAGCTGATAACAGCCGAATTGTTGTCACTGTTTATGATTAATTGGTAGCCTAAGTTGTCTATTTTAGATATTTCTTGAGAGACTCCCGCAGCTTGCTTGCATCGTTTGTTTTTGCGGGAATAATCGGTGTTTGGTAGTTTGCCGCCATTATATCCATGCCCTGGTTGCTCAGTAGAAAATCGACCCAGGCAATGGCCAGCTCTTGGCGAGGGAAGTTCTTGGGTATGGTGACTGCATAGACGATAGGGCTACCCTTCATAAATATCTTCTCACCAGGCTGTGCTCCGGCGATCTCCACCTCTGCTTCAGCATAGAAGTCCTCGAAATCAACATCAGAGAGATTTAGCTCTGGCGGCAGCTCAACGTATTTGAGGTTTTGCTGGAGTGCGACAGAAGAATACTCAAAGGCATAATCCAGATCACCCGACTGCAGAAGAGCAATGAGGTCCACCGACTTAGGTCTCATCAAGTCGCCAGTGGCGTTATATAGATTATTGTATAAGCCTGGTACCTTATAATACTTCTCCGCCAACTGCCACACCATCAAAGTCCGATAGCCACAAGGGTCCTGATCTGGATCACTGCGACCATAAGTTACTCCGTCTCTTTGCAGGATTTCGTACCAGTTGCTAGTATTTATTCCATCAGCAAATTTGGACTGGTCTGTATAGCAGATGACCATCTGGTTCGAGGCAAAAATTATGTACCAGTCCGCATATTGGGGAAACATCAACTCAGGGATAAGTTTGTAGTCTGCGGAAGCAATAACTCCGCACTCCTTACCGAGTTCGGTCACTTTACGAATACAGGTGGCGCTGCCAGCCGCTTCAGCCAGAATCTTAACATCAGGATGAATCTTGTTGAACTCCTCGCTTATCTGCTCAAAGGGTGCGGTCAAACTGCCAGCATTAAATATCTGGAGGTCTCCAGACAGCTTGGGTTCTGGCGCTGGAGGAGGGGTTGGAGCAGGTACCGGTGCTGCACAGACAGCCAAGCAAGCAATTAAGATAATCGCCAGCGGAATCAATAAGGCTTTCTTTCTCATTAGATACGATTCTCCTTTCTTTAATCAATCAAAAATATGTATAGATGGCACTTTAAAGTTCAGGTAAACTTTCTCTGAAATTACATACAAAACTCCTTTCTCTGCTTAATCAAAAATATGGATGGATGCCGCTTTAAATGTCACGTAGACTTTCTTACCCTCACGAAGTTCCATTTCTTCGAATGAGCGCCGTGTAACTAGGCATGAAAGCTCGGGCGGTATGCTCACCGTCATGTATAACGTGGAGCCCTTATCTACAACATGGGTGATGGTTCCGTGGAAGCAGTTCCGGGCGCTGGAACGTACAGGTTCAGTGGAGATGAGTATGTCCTCAGGGCGTATCGAGGCATGGTGAGTGCCGTCTGTATCCGCTGCGATAATGAATTCGGTACCATCGACCTTGAAAACAGTATCTCCGCTTGATTTTTTTTCTGCTTTGCCGAGGAAAATATTTCTGGTCATGGAAAAGCGAGCCACAAATTCTGAATTCGGGTGGCGGAATATCTCTTCCGGAGTCCCCACCTGCATCAGACGACCTTCGCCGATTACAGCTATTCGGTTGCCCAGAGCTATAGCCTCTTCAAAATCGTGGGTGACGTGAAGAGTAGTGATTCCCAGCGCTTTATGAAGCTTACGAAGCTCCTGCTGTACGCTCTCCCGTGTTTCTGGGTCGAGGGCACTAAGTGGCTCGTCCACAAGAAGCAATTCTGGCTGAGTAATAATAGCCCTTCCCACGGCTACTTTCTGCTTTTCACCACCACTTAGTGTATCCGGTCGCCGATGCAGAAGATTACTTATTCCCAGTAGTTCTGAAATCCAGTCGAGCCTATTTTTTTGTTCCTCTGCCTTGGCATTATGCATTTTCAAGCCAAAGAGTAGATTGTCCTTCACTGAAAGGTGGGGAAACAAAACATGGTCCTGATATACTATGCTTATTCCTCGCTTTTCTGGCTCAACTCCCGTCACATCCTTTCCTCTGAGCCATATTTCGCCGCTCTTTATTGGATATAGACCGGCGATGGACTCAAGCAATACTGTTTTTCCTGCCCCGCTGGGGCCAAGGATTATGAAATACTCCCCTCCCTTGATATCGAGCGTCATATCTTTGAGGACAAACTCGCCTAAGTCCACGCACAGGTTCTTGACCTCGATCATGATTTATCACCCCTATATGCTATTGTTCTTAATATGATAAATACCAGCACACTCACGAGAATAAGCAATACCGCTATGGGACGGGCATAATTGAGTCCGTATGTTTCGAATCTCTCATAGACGAGTACCGGAGCTATCATAGGATGGTAAGCCAGTATGACAACCGCCCCGAATTCGCTTATTCCGCGCGCCCACATCAGAACATTGCCGGCCAGTATGCTACGCCATGCTAGCGGGAAAGAGATTCTGAAGAATGTCTGCCAGGGCGAAGCCCCTAAGGTACGCGCCACCTTCTCCAGTCTGACATCTACCTTTTTAAAGCCTTCTTTCGCTGAATCTATCAAAAACGGTATGCTGACAAATAGCATAGCGATGACGATGCCAGCGATAGAGTCAACGAATGTAATGCCGATCGCTCCGAAGGCTTTTCCCAGAAGGAACTGTCGCCCAAATACAAATAGAAGGGCGATGCCTCCTGCGGTATGAGGTACTACGATAGGAACATCAATCAATCCCTCTATAAAGCTCTTCCCGGAGAAATCATGCCTGGCCAGCAAATAGGCTAAAGGCACGCCAAGAAGGAATCCAACCAGCGTGGCTATCAGGGCTGCGAATAGCGTAAGACCAATGGCGTGGGTGACCTTAGGGTCCAGAATAGTCTTCCAGAGTGTCTGCGGGTCAGAGGCAGAAGCAAATATCATTTTGCCAAGTGGTAAGACAACGAAGAGGAATATCAACGCTCCTAAAAGTGCAAAGGTGACCGTTAGCCGGTTCCTGCCAATAAATTTTAGAAAGGACAAATTTCTTGCCGTCTCCTTTTGTTAATAACAAACCATCTGGACTACTAATATAAAAGAGGAATCGGGGAGCAAAGCAGGTGCAAATGGACCTGGAAAAGCAGATAAACGTGTAGTTATATAGATATAATCCTCCTTTCCAAATACGGGAGGCACCGTCATTTCTGGCGATACCCTATCGGCCAGTCTTCATAGGCGGATGCCGTTAGAAGAAACAGGCTCGGAGAAATTACCTCTCATAAGAGAGTAGTCATTCCAGTCTACGCCGATTAAGCCTATCGGGCATTATATGTACTACCCCTCCCATTGTCAATGTGCTGCTCACCGTTTTTGCATATCATTGTCTGACGGGTAAGAATGGTATCTATCATCTGCGGTGAGCCCCTGATCATTTATTGAACAACCAGCTAAATTGTTTTAGAACAGCGTAGGTTAAGATCTCCTAAAAAATATCCTGCCATGATAACCTAGATTTGTTGTACTCTAGACTAATGTCTACCAATTCATAATGGCACTAAAATTACCTCAGGTACCATTTGACACTTAGGTGGATGAGATATACATTGGCATAAGCCAGATAAAGTCAAATAAAGGAGGTCAAGTATGACCGAAAAGGTAGATGTACACGTGAATTGTGCCAAGTGTCCACGGCCGGTATGCAATAGTCTTGCTTGGCAAGAAGGACCAAAAAACTGCCCCTCAAAGGTTTTACCAGATATTATAAAGAAAGCCACCGAAAAATGTCTCAGTAATGAGTTGCGCGAGTTTGCCATTAAAGCTTCCAAGCAGGAAGGGGCAGGCTACATGAAGTTGCCCCATGCGCCGCGAGGTCCATCCCCTATTAAAAGCAGATTGGAAGAGATAATGGAATTCGCCCAGCGAATGAGCTACAGGAGGCTTGGAGTTGCTTATTGTAGCGGAGTCCAGTTCGAGGCTGGTCTTTTAGTACCCATTTTGGAGAACAGAGCATTCGAGGTGATATCGGTAGCTTGCAAATGCGGATCAGTGCCAAAGGATGAACTGGGCGTTAACGATTGGGAGAAGGTGTGGCCCGGACGATTTGAGGCAATGTGCCATCCTGTGGCTCAAGCCGAAATTCTTAATCATTACAAAACTGATCTCAATATTATGATGTGCTTATGCGTGGGGCATGATTCGCTTTTCTTGAAGCACAGCCAAGCACCTTGCACTGTTCTTGCTGCTAAAGACAGGGTTTTTGGGCATGCACCGCTGCTAGGGTTATGCCAATCTAGGTCGTATCATCGACGAGTGATGGCCAAGGAAAGCATATCGGATGCAGCTAAAGAAGCAGAAAGACAAACGCTTGAGAAACGCCAGGTAGATAGGCACACGTTTTGTTATTGCTCCACATAAGCCCCTGTTCATTAGCGATGGATGAATAAAATTATCTTACCTACGAAACATCAGCAAACAATCCATCGAATTGTGTACTCACAGTGACAGCCGAAGCCACCGTTGATCAAGACCGGTCGTTGTTCTGCGCCCCCTCTAGAAGTTATAATATCTCGCGATATTGCCTTAGAAGACCGAAATAGACCGTCATAATAACTTAAGAAGGAGCTCATATGACTACAGCACACGAGCACCAGGTCCCGGCTAGCATCAATCCCGAACTGAAAGAACACACCAAACTCTTCGAGCGTAAAATCTACAAGGTCGGCGATAATGTTTACTGCGCTGTTGGCTACAATCTGGCCAATATCATCATGGTTGAAGGCAAGGACGGTATCGTCATTGTGGATACTGGCATGGACCTGAAACAGGGGCAGGACGTATTAACCGACTTCCGGAAGATAACATCCAAACCATTATCTGCCATCATCTACACACACCACCATACCGACCACGTCCAGGGCACGGGCGCCTTCGTCAGCCAGCAGGACGCCGCCTCAGGGACAATACCCATCATCAGCCATGAAACGCTAATGGCGGAATACATTCACGAGAGCGGTTTCATCGGGCCGATCATGAGCGCACGGGCTATGTCCATGTACAACGCGGTGCTCGATGGCGACGATATGAAGGACATGAACGCCGGTATCGGCCCGAGCTTCGGCCCCGGCAAGAACGGCTTCATACCACCAACGCAGACTTTTCATGACAAGCTCAATGTTACACTGGCCGGCATCAGGATGGAGATGCACTACGTGCCCAGCGAAGCCCACTCCGAGCTCTGTATCTACCTTCCGGACTCCAAAACGCTTCTATCGGCGGAGGTCATCCAGGACCACTGCTACCCAAACATTTACACGGTACGAGGGGCCGTCTACCGCAACCCAACCAACTGGTACCGCAGCATCGATGCTATGCGGGGCTTCGCCACCGAGGCTGAGCACATGGTGCTGCAGCACGGCACACCCATCTCGGGGAGGGACTATATACAACAGGTGTTGATGTACTACCGGGACGCCATCCAGTTCACGCATGACCAGACACTGCGTTATTCCAACAAAGGCTACTCCAAGGACGAGGTGGCCAAGTTGGTAAAGCTGCCGCCACACCTGGAGAACTTCAGCCCGTGGCTGCGACCGTTCTACGGCTCGGTCAAGCACTCGGTGCCTCAGATCGTCTGCGGCAGTATCGGCTGGTTCGACGGCGATCCCTGCTACCTCGACCCCACACCACGGATCGAATACGCCAAGCGGCTGGTGGCATTGATGGGCGGCCGGGAAAAGGTACTTGACGAAGCCGACAAGGCGTTCGTCAAGGGAGACCCCCAGTTTGCCGCCGAGTTAACGTCATACCTCATACGCATCGACCAGAACGATACGGAAGCCCGCAAGCTAAAGGCATCGGCTTTCCGTGTTCTGGGCTACGCCGCCATAAACGCCACCTGGCGAGGATTTTATCTGACCGGCGCCCGGGTGTTGGAAGGTTCGCTGGAGCTCGATCCAATCTACTCGCTCCTGGGCGAGTTCCTCATTTCACCGGACGTGCTCAGCCTCTTCCCAGCCGTCAACCAGGTGGAAGGCATGCCGGTAAGGCTCAAGGCCGAGGAAACGTTCGACCTGACGCAGGCTGTGGGCTTCCGCTATACCGATACTGACGAGGAGTACACACTGGAGATTCGCCGCGGCGTGGCCGAAGTCCGCTCTGGTCTGCCGGGTAACACCGTAGCCACCGTTAAAGGTACACGCGTCTCCATCGGGCCGCTCCTTTCCGGTGTCACACCTGTAGTGGAGGCACTCAAAAATTCGGAATTGCAAATTGACGGCTCTAAAGAAGCACTGGTGAAATTCCTGGACAACTTCGAGATGCTTTACCAAAAATTTCCTAACTACTTCCTGAGGTAACCGGAGCGCAAGGGTTATGTCTGCCTCACCAAAAGCACAAAGGGCACGTTTTAATCTAGCCTTTATTCCCATATTACAGTGGCTGCCTAACTATCAGTGGCGGCAGTGGTTACGGGCCGATGTTATCGCCGGCATTACGCTGTGGGGCGTGGTCGTCCCTGAAGGCATGGCCTATGCCGGCCTAGCGGGCATGCCGCCGCAAGCCGGGCTGTACACCATACTGGCAGCGCTGGTCGCCTACGCTATATTCGGCACCAGCCGACAGCTCGTGGTGGTGGCCACATCGGCCTCAGCAGTTATGCTGGCGGCCACACTGGCGGCACTCAACCCACCCGACCAGATCACCTACCTTGCACTGGCTGCAGTCCTCATCTTGATAATTGGCGGCATCTTCGTGGTTGCCGGATTGTTACGGCTGGGATTCATTACCAATTTCATATCCCGCCCCGTAATGGAAGGATTTATCTTCGGCCTGGCCATATTCATCGTGGTCAAGCAGCTGCCTAAACTTTTCGGTATCCACGCCGGAACGGGTAACACATTCCAGCAACTCATATATCTGTTCAGCCACCTGGGTCAAACAAATTTGCTGATTCTGTCGGTGGGCAGCACAGCGGTAATACTTCTCTTTGTGCTACGCCGACTTTCAGGCCGTATACCTGCAGGCCTGGCGGTGCTGGCTCTGGGCATAGTAGTCAGCGCCGTTTTTAGCTTATCCACCCATGGCGTGGCCGTCGTTGGCAAAATTCCTTCAGGTCTACCCTCGTTGATCATACCCGATGTCCGCCCCGAGTATCTGTGGGCCCTTGTACCCAGATGGGCGCTGCTGCCCGGCGCTTTAGGCATAGCCATGGTGATTTACACAGAAGGTCTAGGTGCTGCCAATGCCTTCGCCTCAAAGCACAATTACGAAGTCAGACCCAATCAAGAGCTTATCGCCTACGGTGTAGCCAATCTCGGCTCTGCGGTACTGGGCGGACTGCCGGCAGGCGGCAGCCTGTCCCAGTCGTCGGTCAACGACAGCGCCGGCGCTAAATCTTCATTGTCTCTACTGGTGGCGGCCGCCATGGGGCTGATAACCGTGGTGGCTTTGACACCTCTGTTCACCGCCCTGCCGGAGGCAGTGCTGGCAGCCATAATCATTTACGCAGTTTCACATTTAATGAGATGGCGACAGATGCGGCGGTTTTACGCGATAAATCCCATCGAGTTCTGGCTGGGAATCGTGGCCCTGGTGGGCGTGCTGGCCATAGACGTGCTGCCCGGCCTGGCCATAGCTGTTATATTATCCCTGGCCGTCGTCCTGTATCGCTCCAGCCGGCCTTACGGTTCAGTGCTGGGCCAGGTCCCCGGAGAACCGGGCGTTTACACTGACATCCAGCGACATCCCGAGAACAAATCGATACCGGGTCTGCTCATCTTCAGGCTAAACGCACCTCTGTACTTCGCCAACGCCTCTTTGTTTTACCGCCGCTTAAAGAAGCTGATCGGCCGGAGCGACCCGCCGACAAAGTCCTTAATCGTCGATATGGTGACCACCGACGAATTGGACATCACCAGCATCGAAATGCTGGAGAAACTGGCCGCAGAACTAGACAGAAGCGGCATTGAAATAATGGTTGCCGAAGTCCATCAGCCGGTGCGGGAAACAGCGCGACGTTCCGGGCTCGCCGAACGCCTGGACAAGGCCAGGGTCTTTCCTACTGTAGATGCCGCCGTCCAGGATTTCGTTAAACGGAGCAAACGGAAACCAGCCGGTCGAAGGCCTAAATAACTCTGGACACAAAGTTGATTATGGCCTGGTTCACCATCACTGCTTTTTCCACCTGAGGCATGTGTCCCGCCCGAGGCACCATCAGCAGTGAAGCACCTTTGATGTCCCGCCGAAACGCTTCCGCCCGGCGAGGTGAGATAACTTTATCCTCGACACCCCATATAACCAGTGTGGGACATTTAACATTATGTAAATTCGATGCAATATAAACTTCGTCCTTGACCATCTTACGTATAACTATAGGCGGAATTTTTCTGGCATCTGCCGTGCTATAAACAGAACTGTAGTTTCTAACGACGGCGTGGGTAACAAACGAACTATTAAAATATATGCCCTTCCTCAGCATAATACTGATAACTGTCCGGTTAACCAGCGCCATAGCCATCCGGTCGATTATCGGTATGCCTAGTAGTT
>CAZJQG010000052.1:0-8054 GCA_964548415.1 uncultured Dehalococcoidales bacterium
CTGCGACCAACCGGTTATGAGCCGGTCGCTCTGCCACTGAGCTACGAGCCCATACGAGGCTATCTGAAGCAATCTTATCTTGTTAGAGGAATAGTATATCATAGCTCCTATTTAGCTGCATTAACCTGCCGCCTTTCTCTTATAGCTGCACTTCGTACCTTATACTTGACTAAATGCCCGGTTTCTTATAAAATTAGCAATTGGGAAAACAGACTGCTAATTATGAATCAGTATAGCTATGTGATTTCCAGTTGAGCTGGAGGTTCTTGATGCCAATTTATCAATATCATTGTGCCAAATGTAATTCGAAATTCGAATTGAAGCAGAGTTTTAATGACGAATCCATCGTTGTCTGCCCGAAATGCCAAAATGAAGCACAACGTCTTTTTTCTCCAGTACCCGTAATCTTCAAAGGTTCTGGTTTTTATACTACGGATAACAGGAAGACCGTTTCCGATGATACCGGCCAAACCAAGCCGACGAAGGTAAAAAAAGCCGATAGCGTCGTTAAAAACGAGCCTAAATAGCCTATATTAATTAAGGGCCTGCCGCTCTTGCGGTGAACTCAAAAATATCCCCGCTCTTGTCAGTTCCCAGGTGCTGTGCTACACTCAAATCCGGTCCCTGTAGCTCAGTGGACAGAGCGGCTGCCTTCTAAGCAGCGGGTCGTGGGTTCGAATCCCTCCAGGGACGCATTTTACTATATAAGTCTTCCCTGGCGACCCTTCTCTATTTTGATTTTATAGTCGCGTGTTCTATATTTACGCATCCGGCAGCGAGCAGAGCAGAATTGTGAACGCGAGTCATTGGTATTGAAATACTCGCCACAAATAACGCACTGCATTAGCCGGCTGCTGCCGGTAACCTCTAGCAAAAACATAAGCCAGATATCGGACAAAAGGCTATCCGGATATACAGATATATCGTGTTCCTGTGAATCCGATACCCGTGGGGTCAAGGAGTTTCGTAACCGCCTCTCAAATTCCAACGAGAGGTAATACCTTGCCGGCCCCTCGACATCACCACTGGTCCATTTAGTCATCAGATTCATTGTTGCCCTGTTCACCAGTTGCACTTCTAAACCATCGAGTTTGATTACAATACCGTCCCTATGCCACAGTACGTTATGCTTTAGCTCCTTGTCATCGGAACGTATCATGTCCCATAATCTCAAGCAGGCAGACAAATCTAAAATCTCTTCCTGCCACCACAGTAATGACTCCCCTATTTGAAACTGTTGACCTGAATCAGGCTGTCTGAATACCACATTGTGCAGTTCGTGGTGCCTCAGTAAGCCATATTTGTTGGCAAAGTCCACCTTGCAATTCATATCCTTGCTCATCAGCGCGGCGAATCTCCGATGCGACGTCGGGTCAACCTCCCCTTTTATTTGTCCGACCTTATGGTGATGAGTATATTTGCGCTGTCGAATTGAATTAGGCGTGATCCATAGCGGACTTGTATCAACGTTCCTTAAACCGATATTAAATACAGACTTCAGTATTTCATTGTGATAATTACCGTCAGATGAAATGAGCGGTTGGCACTCGTTAAGTCTGGCCAGTACCTCACTATTGTCGAAGCCTGGTACAGGGCTTTTGCTTACTGAATAACCATCTTGGCATATGTTTGCATGCGACAAGTAAGAGCCTATTCGTATGTTATCTAAAAAAAATCCCATAGATTTCATTTACGTTACGGATATATTATAAATATCCGTAACGATATTGTATTACCACCTTCATGCTAAGTCAATGCCATCACCGATTTCCCGGAACTGACATAGTGTATAGCGGTTGAAATCGAAATGGCATATAATTTTAAGGCTTATGGAACAGTCGTCGGCTACACAGGACCTGTCTATATTAAAAGTCAGTCTGGGAACACTACCCGAACCAACTGCTAATCCTGGTTTCGTGGTTGTCAGCGGCCTACCCGGTACGGGCAAAACCTTTTTCTGTAAAAAGCTCACCGAAAGATATGCTCTCTACGTTATCGAGAGTGATGCGCTGAGAAAACTCCTGTCTCCTAAGCCTGATTACAGCGCTGCAGAGAGTGCCCGCCTGTTCGCCGCGATTCACAAATTGATAGAGTGGCTCCTAAAAAATGGCGTACCTGTTTGCTTCGATGCCACCAATCTTTCTGAGCATAACAGGGAATACTTATATCGAATTAGCGATAGAGCTGGTGCCAGGATGATTCTGGTAAGTGTGGAGGCGCCAGCAGAAGTAGCCTATCAACGTCTTCAGGCACGTAAAAGGGGTACCATTCAGGACAGCAAATCGGATGCAGATTGGGCAATTTACTGCTACATGAAACCCAGGGCTGAGAAGATTCGCCGTCACCACTACGTAGTAGATACCTCCAAGGACATTTCGCCGGTAATAGACAAAATTGTTCGCGTGTTAAACCGTTAAAATACCAAAGCAAACATATTCACTTCCCTTCTCCAATGGGATAAAATAGAACAATATAGTTCACGTTCACGGTGACAGAAGTCGTAACTTGAGGAGGCGAATTTGGAAATAAAAGTAGCCGCTGGCGACATCACCACTGCTAAAGCCGACGCCATAATAGTTAATCTTTTCGAAGGAGTTCGACGTCCAGGTGGGGCAACCGGGGCTGTTGACAACGCACTGGACAAGGTGATTAGTGTTCTTATAGAACAAGGTGAGCTCAAGGGTAAGTTCAATGAGATAAGCATCGTTCACACTCTGGGTAAAATTCCGGCGAGAATAGTGGCTGTGGCTGGATTGGGAAAGGAGTCGGATTTTACGCTGGATAGGATACGGTCGTTATCCGCAGAACTTTGTCGATCTCTAAGAAAGCTTAATTGTCGAAGAATTGCTACTATTGTTCATGGCGCCGGTATCGGTAAAATAGAGCCTGAAGCCGCTGCTCAGGCGATAACAGAGGGCAGCCTTTTAGGCCTATACAGGTTCCGGAAACACGTAACCAAAGAGGATGAGGATCGCGAGGTTGCAGAACTGGTTATCTTGGAAAGGGAAATAGCCAAGATTCCTGCGCTTGAGCGAGGCCGAAACCGAGGAAAAATCCTGGCGGCTGCCGCCAATCAGTCCCGGGACTGGATAAACGAGCCTGCCAACTTTATGACGCCTACCGATCTGGCCAAGGTGGCGCAAAGGCTGGCCAGAGCTAACGGGCTAACCATTACTATTATGGACCGTGAGCAAATGGGCAAGGAGGGAATGGGGGCACTGCTGGGTGTTGCCAAAGGGAGCTGCCAGCCGCCGAAGCTCATTGTGCTGAACTACAGGGGTGCTAAGAAGTCAGGTGCCGTTTTGGGACTTGTTGGCAAGGGTGTAACTTTCGATTCCGGAGGCATATCCATTAAGCCATCCGAGAACATGGCCGAGATGAAAGGTGATATGGCAGGAGCAGCAGCTGTTTTGGCAGCCATAACAGCGATCGCACAACTCAAACTGAAAATTAATGTATCTGCTGTGATCCCGGCGACTGAAAATCTTCCGGGAGGTGACGCGCTAAAGCCTGGCGATATTCTTAAAGCCAGTAACGGGAAAACTATTGAAGTTGTTAACACCGATGCTGAAGGAAGGCTTATCCTGGCTGATGCCCTTGCCTATTCGGTTAAGCAAGGCTTTTCTCCTCTGTTGGACGTAGCCACTCTCACTGGAGCCTGTCACGTGGCTTTGGGAGACGTCTGCAGCGGGATATTAGGCAATTCTCAAGAATTGATAGATAAAATGGTGAAAGCCGGGGCTGACGCGGGGGAACGATTATGGCAACTGCCCATGTTTGAGGAATACAAGGAACAGAATAGAAGTGATGTCGCCGATATTAAAAATAGCGGCGGCAGGTTCGGAGGTGCCATCACTGGGGCACAATTTCTGTCTGAATTCGTAGAGAAAACGGAGTGGGCACATTTAGATATAGCGGGTACTTCCATGAGTGAAAAGGAACGTGGCTATCTGGTGAAGGGGGCTACGGGGGTAGGTGTACGAACTTTGATCAATTTTGCGCTTGGTTCAGTTGGGTGACAAAAACCGCTGTGCTATCATTAATCGACTGAGAATAAGATTGGAGGCTTAATAATGAAGATAAAATGGTTAGGACACGCTAGTTTTTTAATTTCGTCTGATTCGGGCATTAAAATTATCACCGACCCATATCCCCAGGGCAGCGGTCTCAGTTATACTCCCATCAACATGCCAGCAGACATTGTGACAATGAGCCATAGCCACTATGACCATAACAATATATCATCGGTTTCTGGTAACCCCGAGCTAATAACAGGAAAAGGCAGTAGAACAATAAAAGGGATTGAGTTCAAAGGTATAGCTACTCATCATGACCAGTCTCAGGGAAAAGAACGAGGCGCTAATACGGTTTTTTGTTTTTCGGTGGACGAAATTAAGGTCTGCCATTTGGGCGATCTCGGACACAGATTGGGCCAGGAGCAGATAACTGAAATTGGCAGTATCGATGTGTTATTAATTCCTATAGGCGGCGTCTTTACCATCGACGCCAAACTTGCCGGTACCGTAGTTGATGATTTGAAGCCAAAGGTGGCTATACCCATGCACTATAAGACGTCAAAATGCGACTGGCCGCTTAACACCATTGATGACTTCATAACCGGTAAGACGAATGTTCAAAGAGTGAATGTCAGCGAGGTAGACTTCAAAGCCGGCAATTTACCAGAAAATACGGAAATCATGGTACTTCAGCCGGCGTCTTAATTGAACGCTTATCGCGGTTTTAATTTATCCCAGGCCTGATATGCAGCGTCCATTTCCGCCGCTTTCTTTGTTTTACCGGAACCCGATGCCAGCGCCTCGTTACCGAGAATCACTTTGACTATAAAACGTCTATCGTGGTCGGGGCCGCTGATTTTATCGACCTGGTAAGTCGGCAGTAGCTTGTATTTAGCTTGAGTCAGTTCCTGCAACAGCGCCTTATAGTTACTCATTATTCCTTTTACTTGCACCTGGTCCAGCGGACGTGCCAACAAGTCCAGCACGAACTTTTTAGCCGCGTCAAAACCACGATCGAGATAGGCGGCTCCGATTAGGGCCTCCAGGGAATCTGCCAGATTAGTTGGTTTCTGTCTGCCTCCGGTCGCCTCCTCCCCTCTCCCGAGAAATAGATATCGACCGAGTCTCAATTCTGTAGCAATCTGAGCCAGAGTTTCCTGCCTAATCAACGAAGCTCGAGCCTTTGTTAGCTCCCCTTCTCGGGCGTTCGGGAATCTACGATAGAGTTCCTCAGCAACTACAAAGCTCAGGAGCGCATCGCCCAGAAATTCAAGACGTTCGTTGTCCCCGGTGACAAAACCAGGATTCTCATTTATATATGAGGAATGTGAAAAGGCTTGCTGCAATATACTCTGGTCTTGGAAACGGAAACCGATGTCTTTCTGCAGATCATCCAGTTCAAACAAAGCTTGTATCCCGTACCAAGAGTATAGCAACGTGTCAACTAAAACGGCAAATCCCTTACAGGTATCGAAAGATCGTGAAAAAAATTAGACGTTAAGGTCTAATAAATAAGGCGGGCGCGAGTATTACACTCGGCGCCCGCCTTTGAGACTACTTTTCCTAAGTTATCGACTTTTGATTATTACTTTATCTACTAAAGGCTGCCGTCGCCCGTCACCCGAATCAACCAGTTCATACCCTGATATTTAATTGGAACTTCAATAAGTTGTCCCATCTCCGAAATTCCAGACCTGGTTTCTACGCTGGAAATGGCTTTAGTCTCATATGGATTTGGCCTGTCGTATCCAACGAAGATGGCCGGTCGAACTTCCGGACCCCAAGGCCAGGCTGACATCTCACCCTGAAACTCGTTACTGTGCGTTACTATTTCTACGTAAAAATCACCTGCTGCGGTTACATTCGGAACATCAATCGTTTTCCAGAAACTGACTACATCCATCCTGAAATCGCGCCATGGCAGATTGACGGTCCACAGTTGCTCGGTTCTGGCGCTGTTCCAAATGCGAACGGTAACGAACCTGCTATTCCATTCGGTGTCTTTATCCACAGCGGCTTGCACGTAGACATCAATTTTCTGTATTTTGAAGGGGACAGCCGGTGGGGTGAAATGGACTATATGACCGTAGTCGTTGGATAAGCTCAAGGATTCTCCGTACACATTATTTAAATCGTATTTAATTGTGTATGGCCACGTGTAGACGTCTAATGTAGCTGGAACGCCGCCAATGTCTAATTTATAGGTGCCCGGTTCATTTTCAGAAATTTGAAAGCTTACCGGCACACTGGCACCGGGCCCCACTGAGACATCTTTTTGTCCTGCCTGCTGCCCGTTTACCATCAGGATAGCCTTGTAGGTGCCCTCGATACCGCCAGTATTGATTATGGATGTTGAAACGGTTGCAGTCTCACCCACACTAACACCGCTTCGCACGACAGAAAGACCGCCGACCTCGAATTCTGCATAATCCTTGGGAATCGGATTGGCACTAGGCGTGGGTGATGAGACGGTGCCTGGAGTTAGTGCTTGCGGGCCGCAACCGGCCATCAGAAGAGGAAATAAGAGAAGCATAACTCCAAGACCAACGATAAGATGCCGACTAGATAACTTCATGTACACCTCCATTTAACTATTATTACGCATGTTATAACGTATTTTGAGCCTAAAAGTTTATGTCATCTACACAATTATACTGCTAATATGAGACCTAGGTAATGATGATTTAGTACTATAATCGCTAGGAAATTGGTAATAGATACGACAAAATATAGTAAAAACCTAAAAAATATGGAAAAATCATCCTAAAGAAATGGGGTTGCCACACCTGAATGCCTTTGTTATAATCCGCTAATGGACTGGGGATTCGTCTAGCGGTAGGACAGCGGACTCTGGATCCGTAAGGCCAGGTTCGAATCCTGGATCCCCAGCCAGTTTTGTCTCTAATACCTTCCTCCGGCCTTGATGGGCACATAAATATTCGTAATAACTTAATCCATGACAAAAACCGAAATATCTTATGTAACTGAAAATATCAGACTCCTGCATCTTCAGCCGGCCATACCCGGGTATGATGAATTTATCGGACCGTATCTGCTACTGGGTAAGGAGGCCGCTGTTATAGACATCGGGCCGGCGGCGGCAGTGCCGTCTTTCATGGCCGCGCTGAAAGAAGTGGGAATCAATTCCAATGATATTCACTATGTCATCTTTACACATATTCATATTGACCACGCCGGCAGTGCTGGTACAGCTGCCAAGCAGTTGCCAAATGCCAAATTTATCGCTCATAGTCTGGCGCATAAGCACCTGGTAGACCCGAGAGCGCTCTGGGAAGCCAGCTTGAAGGTCCTGGGAGAATATGCCGTTAAAAGCGGACCGATAGAGCCGGTCCCCGAAGGCAGGATACTAGATGCCACGGACGGAATGAAACTTAATCTAGGTGAAAATCTTAACCTGGAGATCTATTTAACGCCGGGACATGCCGCACACCACCTGTGCGTGTTCTACCCCGCCTCCGGGCTGCTTTTTACCGGCGAAGCGGCCGGGGTATGTATAAACGGTGCTGTAAGGCTGGCCACACCGCCACCATTCAAACTCGATATCACATTATCCTCTATCGACAAACTAATAGCGTTGAAACCGAATAGACTATGTTACAGTCACTTTGGCTGCTACGAAAACGGTCTGGAAAGACTAAAAATGTACAGACAGAAAGTGATTGAGTGGCACGAAGTTGTCACTGCTGAGGCTAAAAAGGGAAAAGATATGGCGGCGATACTTAAAACGCTTAGATCGAAAGATAAGGAACTGGACTATCTGGATGATTTGGAGGAAGATGTTTATGCCAGGGAGGCATCTCTCATCTATAACAGCATTCGTGGTCTGGCCGGACCTGACCGGAAAGAATAATAGCAGATTCATTCCGGTTGACATTCTTTTTATCAAATAAGATAATGTTTATCAGTGTCCACGTAGCTCGCGATACAATAAGTCCCCACTGAGCACTTTTATACTGGTACTTGTGGCGCATTCGTCTAGGGGTTTAGGACACCTCCCTCTCAAGGAGGAGATCACCG
>CAZJQG010000053.1:0-7816 GCA_964548415.1 uncultured Dehalococcoidales bacterium
CCGCACCGGTTGTCGAAGAAACAGCGGCTACTTATCCCGTTACGCCTCTTACACCTCAGCGGACGCCTCTGTACCCGCATCCGGATTCATATACCCCGGACGCGCCGGAAATACCCGCCAGCTGTCCTGTGGCAGTGCCACCGCCTCCCATTCCCCAGCAGTATAATCCGAATCCGGTATCGGCTCCATTCCCCTGCGAGCCAGCAGTGCCACCGCCTCCGGTTCCCCAGCCGGAATGGGGGACGCCGGTTTCAGTGGAAGTACCGGTTTGCTGTCCTGTTTCTGCGCCGCCGCTACCGCCGCGGCCTTCAGCAGATGCAATCGACAGCCCTTTTCCCCCTCCGCCTTAATATTGGAGGTGAAAGATTTCCGGCTGTAACGAAGTATTTATATACAAAGGAGGATAAAAATGGAGACAGTAACTAGAAGACAAGAGCTAGGCAGAGACACAAATATGCAGTGTAAAACAGCTGTGAAGGACAGAAATTTTGCGAGCGCCTATTCAGCACCCTTCGAAGCCATGTTTATTCGACAGGACTGGCTGCCGGTACCCGTCCAGCAGAGACAACCAGCGTTATTCACCTCACATAGAGAGCGGTGTCTGACAGCATTCAGAAGCTGGGGTCTGACCAATATCGCGGCGCTGGGCTCACCGTCGCCTTTACTGGAGCGTCCGCTCATCATACCCGGCCCGAGGACAGACTTCATGATGTTCCCGGCGGCGCTGGACCCCCTTTTCATAAACGGAGCCTTTCCCATACCAAAGAGAAACCAGGAACAACTATACAGGTCATTAACTGTCTTTGACTTTCCGGCGATATACATCGTGCACGAGGTTCCCAAGGATAGCTGGAAAGGTGACGTAATGCCGTATATAACGCCGCCGCCGCCTCAGGCTACAGTTCGGTTTTCTGAGAGTCTGGGAAGGGTCGCTTCCGGGCTGCTGGAAATTCCAAAGGCACCTCTTACTCTGGGCCGCTACGCCGGTCCTATCGCCATGGGGCTGGCAGTTTTGCCGCTCGCCCTGATTACAGCCCCTGCAGGTATTCTTCTCGACCCGCTGGTACTGGGGACAGTAAACGTGCCTCAAACAGACTTATGGCAGTACTTCATACTGACCGGATGGAAGTGGTGAATTGATTAACTATCAGAAACGCGTGCCACCTGTAAGCCTCTCGAGGTTCCTTAAGCGCAGCACCACCTACGAGAGCATGCCTGCCCCCATTTCAAAGGGGCTCAGGCGGGCAACCTGGTGGGGGATAGCGCTGTGTGCGATATCAGTCGTCCTCTATTTGTTACTGCCAATAGAGGCCGTGGCTGAAAATACGGGCTCGGGAATTATTCTGGGCGAACAGCTGGTAGCTATCGCTTCCTGGACGGTGGGCCGTGTGGCTCCGCTTTTAGCATTAAGCATTCTGGGAACAATGTGCGGTATAGCGGTGCTTATCGGTTCTAAAGGGCTGAAGCAGGCAAAAAAGGCCGGACACGTTACCGCCTTCATGGTTGTGGTTCTCGGGGTGTTGTGCAGCCTGCCCTGGGTGGCGGCCCTGACGATCCTGGTTATTAATCTGATAGTGGGACTGGTTGTGGTTGCCGTTGCCATCGTGGCGCTGTTTGCCATGCTGGCCGCCCTGTTCCGTTGATTCGAAAGAATAGGACGATTATTTAGCTATGAAAAAACTAACGTTCGCCGATGTACCAAACAGGGAGCAGTTTTTAACTTCGCCCGAAGCCATAGACTTGCTGGCTACCATGCCTTTGGATGTCGCCGATAAATTTAAAAGATGCTTCCTCAACGGTGACCTGTTGGACCGAGATATTAAAGACGTTCACAACTTCTTTCTGGAGTATTCGAGTATTATCAGAATCGTCACTTCGTGTCCTTCTTCCGCCGAAACGTTCGAATATCTTTACCACAAGCGACCGGTGGAGAACGAGGTCGACCGCTATTTCATCAGGGCTAAGGAGGCTATAGGAATTGAGCAGAGACTGCTGGCTCTGCGACAACAACTTCCAGACATCATCACGCAGGGGATCTTAAGGCTTACTCTTACGAAAGGCCAGCGCTTTGTTATTTTCAACGTTGGGTCGGGCCCCGGTCACGATCTGATTGAAGTTCTGGAGGCAAATCCAGTATTACAAAAATTTGTGGAGGTTGTTTGTATAGATCCGGATGAGAATATGCTGGCAATAGGAGAACGGCGGGTCAAGGAACTTGGCATGGCTGACATATTCAGGTTTGTCCCAAAGAAATTTGGTGAAGCAGGGTTGGGCGAAGCCCACATGATTTTAATGATAGGAATACTTTGTCCGGTATCGCACAACAACTGTGTGAAGATATTAAAAAATGCGTCCCGGTTCCTACATCCATCCGGAATCCTTGTCTATAACACGGTTCAGACCAGGATGGTCATGGGCGATCCATTGTGTGACTTCATTATCAGGATGGCAGGCTGGCATCTGGACTACAAAGAAGACAGCGAATCACTGGAAATAGCTAAAGAGGCAGGCTTGGAACCTATTCATTCCTTCTTCGATTCCCTGCAATACAATTGCATGGTGATTGCGCGAAGGGCTTCCGACTGAAATAGGATAGTAAGATGGGATTATTAAAAACATACAACATAAACGTAAAACAGGCGGGGATGGCCATAGAAAGATGGTGGGCAAATCCGTATTATCGATCGTTATGTAGCCAGGCAGATATAAAATCGGCTGAACAACTTGAGATGGTTATCGATTCCGGCGATTTAGCGCGTGTCCCGGTTATATTAGACACGGACGCCAAAATATTACCGGCCAGGACAGCAACGGGTACCCTTAGCGGTGGCAAATCTATTCAATTAACCGAAGGCCTTATAGAGGCTATCCCTTCAAAACTGCCTTTATTCATGGATTTTTCGAGCGGCGAAAATCCAGATTGCGTTATTAGAACTGAGGAAGAAATAGCAATTGAAAAAGCTAACTACCTGGAGAGTTTTATCATAGGGACGGGTACAAAGCATTTTGATGGTTTGCTCAGTTTGTTTCCTTCAAGGAGTTCTCTTGAAAGAGGAGCCAGAGCTGACTATAACAAAGCTCAAAAAGCTGGCATATTAGCGGGTGCCCAACGGTCTGTAATGCCAAGAAGACAGACAGAATCCGGGTTGGATGCTGCGGAGTCTATCTCCGATTTGTCACATGACGGACTGTTGAAATTTAACTTACCTTTGACGATTTTGAACAGGACAATTTTAAGAAGGTGGAAAGGTGGGGCTGTCCAAATCCGGCCAAATTATGAGTTGATAACTAAAATCCTGAGGGAATATGAAAAGAATGGAAGGACAGCATTGATTGGGACCAGCCCGATATTCGCCTATTTATACATGAACGCTGTTGCTGACTGCACATTCGATTTTCAGGGTAGGATTCGCCTGCATGGTGGCGGCGGAGGTTATAGGGGATGGAAAGGTCCTTTGAGGTTGCCGAACGCAATCGATCAAACACAATATGCCAGTATGATGAAGGGAATCTTTGGTGTATATCCTTCAGAAACGTACGGTTATACCGGGCAAACACATACGTTAGCTCTAAAGTGGAATTCTGAAAGAGAATGGTATGATGCAGAAAAACAAGTGGAAAAGAAAGGAGCCTATGAAGCATATCCGAAGCGGGATGTCTGCGGCAGCGCAATAGTGTATGCGTTTAATCCTCTAAAGGGTGAGGTGGTGGGCAAGGGGCCCGGCTTAATAAGGTCTATTAATTTTGAAGGTAGTCACGCTCAATTTGACGGCGCGATGCAGGTCCAGGATCGATGTTATGTAGACGGAACAGACGAATACGGTATTCCAACTGTTATATTCGGTATAAGTGGTACCGGCGATAAGCCTGGGTGTTAGGTCGGACTACTATGAAGACTTTAGCAAGTTTCACAAATTATATCGAGGTGGATGCTCAGAGAAACCTTCGAGGTTATTCAGTACCCGAAGTAACGAAAGCCAACGCTTCTAATATACTTTCTCGTTTGAAAGAAGCAGCGGCAGCGTACAATCGTACAGGCAGGAACCCGTTACAGGCGGTTGCAGAAACAAACCGTCTGTGGTCAGACCCTGACTATTCAGGCAGAGTGGATTCAATACCTATATTGTCGCGAATGACCGGTTTCTCTGAAAGGACGATAGATAAATTATGTTTCTTACCGTACGGCTGGGATTTAAGTAGCCTGTATATCGATATCCGGTCTATGGCGCTGGGTAAAGTGCATCCGTATAAATATGGATTTGTTATCGTCAATAAAGGTGACAGGCATAGGCCTATACGCCCGAGTCTGATTGTTCATATAGGATTCGGAAACCTGCCAGGTTACGACCCACTCGGTTTATTAACCGGATTTTTAATATCGAGCGTTTCTGATTGTAAATTGCCAGGACAATTATTCAAGTTGAGTCATCAGCAGCCTTTTTTTGTTTTTCGGTATATGTCGTCTCTTGAAACGATAGACCCTGAACTGGCGGCGACCATATTCGCCGGCTATTGGGAAGGTGGAGATAACGAACTGGAGAGGCAGATTTTTAAAAATGCTGACGTCATTTCTCCCTCTGGTACGACTTCAACCATAAGAGATGTGGCACGGAGAGCAAATCCGTTACTGAAAATGAGTAGAAAACCCTTCGTTATTACCAGCCATAATACGAAGGCAGGCCAGGGACTCCATAAGGGTGATTTCTCAAAGCAGGATGCAACATTATATGCCTTCGACGCCGCAGCTTTTTACGGGGTATCTTGTTTTAATCTTAAGAAATTGACTATCGTTGGGACAGCGTCGGATGCAAAAGAGGTTGCTGAAATGTTGTCCGAAGGTTTAGAGAAAGTTGTAGGCTCACTCGGAACTATACAAGACGATGAATATTGCCTGGCCATAGGCGATGATCTACTAAAGTTTCAACGTTACGCGAGTGATATAGAGGGCTCGTTATCATTCAGGCCCAGAAAAGGTCTTGGATACGTTGTTACGTATGTTCCAGCGGGTTCTGACGTTCCCCTGCTTGATAAAGGGGTTGGTATTGTTGTTAGTTCCGTTAATTCAGAGGAAGAATATCTACGACAGACCAATAAAATGCCTAAAGATATGAAACAGACTATTGTCACTAACTTCGAAGATTTAGGCTATTTATCGAGAATAGCAGAATCCGGATTTACCAGAATATGTTTTCCAGGATGTGCTCCTTATCCACAACCGGGCCCGCACGATGGAGCCATTGATTCAGTAGATATAATTCAAGGTGGGGGCTATAGGCTGACGACAATTGAGCGAGACTCATCTTTAACAGAGGCAAAAATCACGAATTTGAAGAGGCTGGCCGACGATTTTGATATTAAATGAAGAGCATGATGTTAAGTCGCAAGAGTCCACACTAAACAAATGCCTGAATTGTGTGATTTTCAGTAAACCGGCCGAAGGAATTGGCCTTCCCTTCTATACCAGTTGATAAATTGTCCGGTGCGCTTTTATACTTATCGCCCCAATAATAACTTCAGTGCTCTTTTATCCAGTTAATTAAATCTTCCTTAAAAAATACACGCTTCTTACCAATTTTATGTGAAGGAAGGCCTTGGCTCATAAGCTTGTAAACGGTTTGATGACTGACACCTAGGAAGTCCTGTGCTTCCTGAAAAGTGAGAAATATTCGTGCCTCCCGGTTCTTTTCGCTTGGTTTTGGCATAAATTATCCTTTTGATTCAAAAATAGCAGGTTGACGCTAAATAGGCACATATTGACAATAATAGACGTATCTTGATACTCTGATACATGTAAATTTTCTCTGGCAGCTTGTCTTTTCAAGTTACTTATAGGTAAGACACGACAAGGATGGGCGGCGCAGAATGAAGAGGATGATGATCGTCGTTTTATACCCATTACGTGAGAGTCACCCAGAAAATTATTATTGGTCAAGCATTATTGAATAGGATATTATATGACCAGAAAACACGAAAGATGGGATTGTATTTTCGTTGACCGAGTAGGAGCCGATGGAAGAATATACCTCACCAGTCCTCAGCAATATGGTGCCATGTACGTTTCCACAGAACCTGATATCAAAGGGCTGAAGGTGAGAAATTCAATCCCAAAAGAATGCGGCCCTATTAGAGGCGGTTATAACGAAGCTAAGTGTGTTATTGCAGTAGCAATATGCACAGCTTTTAACAGACAAAAGCTGAAGACATCAGCAGGACTTGTACTGAGAGGATTTAGTCAGGGTACACCTTTTGCCACTCCTGAAACATGGATAGTTAATAGCCCGGGCATCGGACTTCGAGTCAAAGGTACAACTGGATGGAAGGCCTATGTATCACCAAGTGGGAAATTTCATACAATCATCAACAATAGATATAAGGGCAATGAGCTACCTGGCAAACAAACTGAAGCAATACAAGAATGTGTTGAACATCTACTAAATGAGATTTATGGTAAATAACGAAGTCGAAAGATATACAGAGGCACTCAATAACGCCGACATAAATATCCGTCGGGCGGCAGCCAGAGCCCTGGGTGAAATCGGCCCCGGGGCACAAGACGCAGTTCCCGAGCTAGTGGAAGCACTCAACGGCGATGATATCGATCTTATTGCAGTATGGGCATTGGGATGTATTGGTCCCGGTGCCAGGGCTGCCGCGCCAGCCATCATTCAATGGCAAAAGAAGGTAGATTCCCGTTGCCGACGCATGAGCGAGATACAACCGCAACTACTTTATCTTCCAGAAGATAAGCGCGGACTATCCGGGACAAATCTGAACGGCAGTGAGTGCCAGGAGCAAGCGTCGAGACACGGCTGAGGTACTTCCTCGGGAAGCCGTTGGTCTCCCCCAAACGAGCTACAGCAGAAGACACTTAATTCTCTAGACAAGTATATTATTTTTGACCGGAAAACCGACGGACGTCTCATGGTAATGGCCAACGACAAGAAATATATAATTGACAACGACGGCCGTCTATTCGAGAAACTGGATTAGAGCACTGCCCCGTACAGGGTAATAGCATAATTATAAATAAAAAAGGGCCAGGGCGGATTGAATCCACCCTGGCCTAATATTTAGGACTCGTAGTTATCTTTCTTGGTTCTTTTTAACTGCGGCTACCGACAGGTAGTCGGGACACTTGGGCAAGCATTTTTGATGGCCCTTCAAGCACTCCCGACATAACCAGTAGCATTTTCTGGTATTAACACACTTATAGATTATATCCACGTTAGTCCTTTCTAACTCTGTAAAAAGAAAAAAGCGGGGGTATCGCTCCCCCGCTTTTTCAGCGTTGGTCTTCTTTTCGGCTTGCGTTCTGTTTGGCTTTGTTTAGGCTACGGCTACAGGCTCTCTGGTCTTAGCCTGTCTACCCTTGCCTTTATGCTTGGGCTTGGCTTCGGCTTTGGTGTCGGTCTCTGCCTCTGTCTCTGGCTTGACCTCGGTTTCGGCCTTTGCTTCGGCATGTGCAGCTACCGCTTCGGCTTCGGCCACTGCCTTGCTTTCCGGTAGGCGTATCGGCATAACCAAGCATCGGTAACCATCGACGGATAGCATAATCGGCGACTGTGAGCTTGCCAGCTTCATTTCAGCTATACCACCGCAGGCCTTTAAGGCTTTTATCAGGTAGTTTCCGGCTACGGCTATTTTGGCTTCTCCATTGGTTTCGGCTGATATTGCCATTGAGCCTCTATCCTCTTTAGCCTCGATGGTAACCTTGTTATCGGCTACGGTTAAGGTTAAAGGTTTAAACAGCCCTTTGGTGTTATCGTCAAACCAGATAGCCAATAGGCTTTGACAGGCCTTGATTGCCTCTTTGGTG
>CAZJQG010000054.1:0-7440 GCA_964548415.1 uncultured Dehalococcoidales bacterium
CTCCCTGACCCTCCCCCTCAAGGGAGAGGAACAAAAGTTAAAGATTAAAAGCCAAAGGCCAAAATTTCCCATCCACATCCCCACCTAGATTCTTCGTCCTTCTGAAGAAGGACTCAGAATGATAAGGTTTCACCCTCACCCTGCCCTCTCCCTAAATAGGGAGAGGGGATACGAAAAATTCGCGCACTATACCAGCTACAGCTTCTTGCCATGGGCAAACATCCAGCCGAACTGCGGTTCGACGTGAACGGCGGCGATACCGGTTCTGGACAGGATGGTTCTTAGTTCGGACGGGGTATAACTCGACCAGAACGAGCCGACGGCGCCGTTTGTCCGCCTGATATCACGAGACGAAAATGCCTGCCCTATTTCGAGAGCGTAATAGAACAGGCGCGGGCCGTCCCGCCTCAGGTCGAAGATGAGGAACCGGCCGCCGGGCTTAAGTACGCGCTTTATTTCCTTGAAAACCGCGGCGGCATCGGCCCAGTGGTGCAATGACAGTGAACTGACCACTAAATCCACCGTGGCACCACCGAAGGGCAGCCGGTGCGCATCCCCCTTGATAAATTCCATATGGGACCGTCCAGACTGCCGGCTGCGCCGGGCGATATTTATCATCTCGTTATTGTTATCCAGCCCTACGACCTTCACGGCTGGGTAACGCCGGGCGATTTCAGTTGAAAGAAAGCCGGGCCCGCAACCTATGTCCAGCACCAGGCCGCCGGGTTTCCAGCCGACCAGCGCTCTCAATATAAGATAGCGTTCCACGACAAACACCGGCGAACGGCCCTGGCGGGCATAAGCCCGCGCCGCGTCCGGGTCCTGCCAGCCTTCCCTCTCCGGCTCGCGCCGTACCTTCATCGGTATAAAAGACAGCACGATGACGGCTACGAGCAACGCTGAAACAATTGAAGCTACAATCCAGGTAAGCATCAGTTCTCTACACGCGCCTGACCCCTTTTACGTCAGGCTGCCCAGAAACTGGCCCAGCACCAGCAGTACGGGATAGGTGACACCGGTAAAAACGGTAATACCGGCCCATTTTCTAAAATCACGTTTGAGGAAAACGAGAAAAACCATTATAAAAGGCCAGACGATGAACGCGATTGCGGACAGCGGGGCAAGTATGCCAATGGCAATGAGAAACACATGGTACAGGCACAGGAAAAGTGCCCACGATGAAACATACCATTCCAATGAAACACCGTACTCCCAGACCTTGTAGGAAACGCTTTTTACGCCCTTCTTGAGGTTGGCTTCCGCATCGGGCCATTCATCGATGGACAGCCCGATGAAAGCCGGCAGGATGAAGAAGGGAACGCTGGCCAACAGCCCGGTCACCCACGGAGGCGACACGGTAGTGGCAAACATGCCCATCAGCATCGGCATCGGGCCGCTGGCCACACCCAGCGCCAGCTCGTGCGTCCAGTTGAATTTAGCCTTGGCGTACCAGAAAGTCATCAGCATGCCGATTACGCCCACGAGGAGTATCGGCCAGCCGACATTTACAGCCAGGTAGATTAAGGGTATCAATGACAACAGATACCAGACCGAGGCGTTGATGGCCACTTCCCTCTCGGAGACAAGCCCGGTGGCGATAACGCTCTGCCCGCCGGCGTAATCTTTTTCGGCACTGCGGTCCTCCAGTTTGCCTTTGTCCAGCCCGGTCCAGGAATAGTCAAGAAAGCTGTTGAAGGAGTGACCGCCGGCCATAATCAGCACGGCGGCGATGACTCCAATCCAGGAGTTCAGCGTCATGCCTCCGGCCAGCAGCCCGCCCAGTATCGCCGGCGCGGCGAACAGCGGCGTGGCGAACCATCGGGGCAGTGTGAACAGGTGAACCTTTATTTTTTTAATCATTTATCCTCCCGGTGCTAATTTTCCGGTCAATGCCATCAGGCCAAGCACGGCGGCCAGGCTGGTGAGGGGAATAGCCCAGTTGTCATCGGCCCATTTAACCACGCCGCAGTCGCCGAAAATCCACTCGGTGGCCACGGCGACTACCGACGCCACGGCACCGATCCAGAACGGATGAATAAATACCCAGGCAATGACCAGGCAAACGACCAGCATGGCCAGAGAACCCCACAGCCCCTTTACCGGTCGATTGTAGACCTGCGACCGAACCAGGCCGGTGACGCCGTCGCCCCAGGCCATGAACAACAGGCAGGTAACGGCCACCGCGGGCTGCTTGAGCCATATCCAGCCGACGGCGAACACGGGGATGGCGACAAGAGGAAACCAGACCTCGGCCATTACCTGCTCGCTGCGGCCGGTCCCGCCGACGCCGCGAAAGGTGGCCGGCCGAAACAGCCGGGCACCGGACAGGAGCAGGGTGAAACCAACCGCCAGGATGAGCGGCCACCAGGGCCACTTAACGGCAAGCAGCAGCAGGAAAGCGACGCCGCCGGCGGCGTGTCCTATTTTGCGGGAGATGTAATGGGGAACGCCTTTGTCATAGACGATATTGGAAAGCCACAGCCCGACCAGTACTTCGCAGGAGACGAGAACTACGAGGGGCAGGTCATCTATCATAGTTGTTAGACAAGTCTTGTACTGGTTTTAGCACATTTGAAAATGGAGTTGGTCTATTGGTTCCATAATAACATAAATATAGTGGATTTTTTCACCCCTGCCTTATCCCTCAGAAAAACTGACACGAATATTAGGGCATCCACGAACTAGAAGCCCCGTTAACCCGAATCCAGAGATATAATCCAAATCCGGCGAGCAACGAGGCTTCAGGTAAATCCCTGACCATTTGTGTGAGGTCGACCTGGATGGTCAATTTGAAAGATAATACTTTAATAGGCTTGAAATATATTAGATTTACACCATCATCGTTACTGAAGACCCACCGTGAGCTATAATATTTATTATTTTGCCACAAGAATTTGACACCATTCACAAATTGTAATGTACCGTCAAATAAAAAGGGCCTTGCTTTTTTGAATTTGAATATACCGACCTCATGTTCTTCTTTCATTATGCGCACTGTCCAAGGCCAGTGATATGTTACGGTCCACTGCCCGTCGGCAGAAATAATATATACAGGATCGTATTCAATACGCGTTGACCATCGCAACGTAGACAGGAGATTTTCTCGTGAACGCAATTCGTATATAGGTTTTCCCCATTTAGGTTGAACCCAATACAATGTCTGCGCCGATACATTCTGGAGGGATTGCATGTCCTGCATAGTAATTCGAGACTATACGCTGGTGTTTAGAAATGGTCAATAGGTTTGTTTGCCCCTCTTGGGACTCCCCTGCCTTAAGAAAGGGAACTTATTTCCTGAGGGGTTATTATTCCTATTTAAATATGCCATGAAGGAACATGGCTAGCAGGACCACTAAAATCACGACAATAGCTACGATGGAAATGTAGTATGCATTCCCAAGCCTCACAAATTTCGATAGCGGTCTAGCCGACAATGGATAAACCGCGTCATACTTGTCCTTGTAGCCTGGCCCGTAAAACGATTTGCTCCGAATAGCCTGCCGTAAGGGTGCCATATCTTGCACTGCACCGCAATGGGGACATGAGTAAGTTTCGGTGGCATCCAATTGTTCCATTGAGATAGGAATTCTAGTGTGGCATTTCTGGCAAATGCCGGCGATGAAATATTTATCCATACGTCTTTGTCCCGGAATTGACCCTGGAATACCAGATTCGACGTCGGCTTCTTGCATTGCTTTTTTTAGAGGTTCTAAATCAATCGCCGACCCGCACTGAGGGCAGGAAAAAGTCGGAGAGTTAAGTACATGTTCATCCAAAACAGACGTTTTCACGTGGCATTTGGGACATTGGAGAGTAATTTGATAATTATATTTCTGGACACGGGCTGCTTTTTCTGTGCTGGCGCCCTGAACGGCCTTTCGCAGGGGCTCCATGTCGTGTATCTCTCCACACTGAGGGCAGGTGTAGGTTTGTTGATTCTGGAGCTGCTCGCCCGAGAGCAGAATTTTTGCCTGGCATTTCGTGCAAACACCATTTATCTCTGATCTGGTGTCAGCGACAATATGACTGAGGGTGACTTCCTGCTTTTCCATCTGCCCCTCCTACCAATTCAGGATGAGAGTATAGCAGATTTTTCAGCCTGTCTCTACGCCGTCACAAATAGCAAACTATCTGAATGATTGATATGGTTCAGGCCTTTTGAAACTGGGAGACGTAGTTGAAGGAACTGCCCTCAATCTTTACCAACCGATAACCGCATTGCCGGCAATACCTGACGGTCATCTTTTTAAGCGGATAGTCGGGATCTATCATGTTTTCGCTTACCGACAAAATTCCACTGTTTTTTAAAACGCGCCGAATTTCCTTTAGCGCCCTATCTTTATCGGGTATCTCTCCCAGTACGCCGACCATTATAACCAAATCAATGGTTTGATCTTCGAACGGCAGGTCACAGGCATCGGCTACTTTGACTTCGATTTGACTGAGGGACTTATTATCCGATTCCGACAATTTTTGTTTCAGGATAGATATCATTTTCGACTGCATGTCAACTGCGTAAAGTTTGCCTTTGTCCCCTATAGCCCGGGCGAATTCTACGGTATGGACCCCCGGTCCGCAGCCGAGCTCGAGTACCGTCATTCCTTTTTCAATCCCGGAGCGTTTAATAATTTCATCTACGGGCCACACTTTTTCTCTGAGACCCGATTCGAGAATACCGGTCTCAATTCTGGAGGCAAAAGGCGGCGGTTGAAACCGGCGAATCCTTTTTGCCAGCCTTACCGGTGAGGTGAAGCAGATAAGAAGGCCGGCTTGCAGATAAGCACCGAAATTATTCATCATTATTTAAATCTATTTACCTGACCACTTCGCAGACTTCGGTGACCGGTTTCCGTGGTCTCAGGTCAGGGGTTTCGGCGGGGTAGCCGACGGGCAGGAAAGCCACGAGGTCGTTGCCGGCGGGGACGCCGAGAATCTTCTCGATGTGTCCCTTGGCCTGCATGGGGCCGGTCATCCATACGGTGCCCAGACCCATCTGGTGCAGTATCAATGTCAGATAGGCAATACCCGAGGCGACTGACTGTATGGCTGCCTGAGCGACGTGGCGCCATTCGTAAATGTCCTTGGCTTTCGGGTCTTTATCCTTGCGTTCCGCCGACATCTTCTCGATGGCGGATTCGTACTGCCTGGTGGTTACGGCAATGGCGGCAGGTGCATCGCGGAAGAAGGCGGACCTCTGTATTATGCGGATGGAGAGCTCGCCGTATTTTTCGGCTTCCGGCCAGGAAACCATCATGTCGGCGGTCTGCTGAACGACATCGGCAATCGACTTGATGATGTCTTTGTTGACGATAACATAGAAGTGCCAGATCTGCTGGTTGCCGCCGTTCGGAGCGTAGGTCGCCAGCTCGACGGCGTCGCACAGCAGTTTTTCAGGTACCGGTTTGTCCTGCCAGACGCGAATGGAACGCCGGGTTTTAATTAATTCCGCAAGTTCTTCCGTCTTCATGGCTGCCTCCGTAATTTAGTTATCAGATACTTCCATTATACAAGGTTTTCACCATTTCCCTGACCTTACTTTTTCCCAACGTGTCATTGCCACCAGACTCCACCGAGATCCTCACGTCGTCCTTCCTGGGAAGGGCTCCCCAGGATGACAGAGGGGACCTTTCGACAAGCTCAGGATGAGCCGTTGGTAAAATCCCTCTTAATCTCCCTTTTTCTAAGGGAAATTTTATCTTATCATTTTGGTTCTTGATTATTAATCTTAATTCTCACAAAAAGAAAATGATAAACAGCAACATGCCTTCGGTTAAGCGCTGTACGGCATTTATGACCGGGCCGTGCCGTCAGCCGTTAACCACCTTAAACCACTGTAGTTGTCCGGGCATAAAAAAGTTATAATAGCTTAAAGTTTACGCCCATTATGAGGCTGCAAAATGTCAGCTGATAAGACCGCCCGGATTGATACGAAGTCCTCGAGGACAGCCGCGATGACCTGCCTGTCAAGGGCGGCTTCATATGTGGACAAACGGGAGTGCTATTCGGGTCCGGACGCTATCGCTTATGTGCTGGTCCCGTCCTTTTTTAGACTGCTGCTTAAATCGCGGTGGCTGTTCAAGCCCTTAAGTCGATACTTCTTTCCAAATGGTATCTATGAATACGTGATCGCCAGGACAAAGTACTTCGATTCGGTATTCACCGAAGCCCTGGAGCAGCGTTTTGACCAGGTCTTAATCTTCGGCGCCGGATTTGACAGCCGGGCATTGCGTTTCAGCATGTTGAACAAAGGCACCAGGATATTCGAACTCGATGCGCCGGTAACTCAAAGTGAGAAGTTGAAAGCTTATCAATTGAAGAAGCTGGCTGTCCCGCAAAACCTCATCTTCGTACCCATTAATTTCAACAAGGAGAGCCTGGCAGACAAAATGTCCCAGGCCGGATTTATAGCGGGCAAAAGATCGTTGTTCCTCTTAGAAGGCGTGACCATGTATTTGTCGCAGGACGCCATAGAAAATACCTTTCGTTTTATCGAACGTGCCGCCGGCAGTGGGAGTTCGATTGTTTTCGACTACATCTACGCCGGTGTCCTCCGCAAAGAAAATAAGTACTACGGAGAGGGCGAAATCTACAAGACCGTAGCCAGGGCGGGCGAGGAGTGGATGTTTGCCCTCGAAGATGGCGAGGTTCAGGGCTTTCTTGGCAAATATGGTTTCTCGCTCAGGGATCACGGCGATACACAGAAACTCGAAGACAGATACTTCCGGAACTCAGAAGGAACGGTCGTGGGGAAGATTAACGGTACCCACGCCATTGTTACCGGTATCAAGACCTGATCCCGTATAAGTACAACTTCATTGGCTGGCTCAGGTAAATTAATGGTTATTGAGGGAGGATACGACAGCACGCTGGTTGATGAAAACAAACCGGTAGGGAGAAGGTCAGGGTGAGGGTTCATCCTTCCAGTAGTCCGAAAAATTGTGCAGCGCGCGCAGCATCCGGTAGACATCGGGCGTCACATAAATGCCCGCCTTTAACATGGCTTCTCGCACCTTTCTCCGGTCCGCTTCCATGCCTATCTTGTCGCTCCCGTGGGCCAGCTCTTCCAGCACCACCATCAACGGCTTTTCCATCCGCTGTTTCGAATTGATGACCGCGGCCACCCGTGCATCCTCTTCCGGCAGGTGTTCGCCCATAAGTTCCCTCAAGCCGTAGAAAAACATGCGGTGGACGACCAGCGCGTCTATCCTGTCCCAGTCCGATACAATTTGTATCAGCCTTTCCAGCACCTTACCCGGCGTGTTCGGCGAGCCTGTGTCAAACGGGTTCTTGATGCTTGTGCCCTCCGGCGGGATCAGTTTCGAAACCTGGCCCAGTATCGCCGCCGTGGACTGGGGTATCTTGAAGCCTAACCGTTCGCAGATATCGCCCGCCGCTACTCCCACACCGCCACCACCGCCTATAAACGACAGGTTCCGGTAG
>CAZJQG010000055.1:0-7347 GCA_964548415.1 uncultured Dehalococcoidales bacterium
GATGTTATCTCGTACAGGCTCTGATAGTAATTTTCCTCGGTTTTCTTCATCGCCAACCTCCATTTTTCAGCGCCATTATTCAAAAAACCTCTACCAGCATTACTAGTAGAGGCTATCATCCCGTAACGGGCTTTTCGGGGATTACCCCCCCGGCGAGCTTCATCGCCTTACTAATTTACTATATCAAACAACCGTGATTTTGTAAAATCGGTGGATTAATTTCTAACTGAGTAAGATCCTGTACGCTGGCTTGCTACGTTTCATTGTATGTTACCACGTTCAGTGGTCACAGACGGTTAATAGATATTTTAAGGGAGGGATTAGAGACTTCTCATAAAACAAATAGTTCAGAATTTGTCATGTAGGCGAATGGAAGAACTGTTTAGACCGCCCGTGTGGTCCTATCTACTGCCATAGAGAGCCAGCAGAGGGTTCGCTCAAGCCGCTGGGTTTATTTGATACTTGATTTGCCAAAATAAGTATATTAGTGTAGACTTATATAGAAATGGTTTCTAACTCCAAAAACATTGAAGAGCAGGCAACCTTTTTTGCGGCGTTATCTGATGCTACTCGTCTTAAGCTGTTGAAACTCCTCAGTCGCCAGCGCACTCCGGATGCACTATGCGTAAATGCTTTAGCCGGCTTACTTGGGGTGACCCAATCTGCAGTGTCTCAACACTTAAAGGTATTGAAATCTGTCGGACTGGTGAAAGGGGTAAGGCGAGGCTATCACATCCATTATTTTGTGAACGACGACATGCTGGAGAAATATCGTAATCTCATCTTAGCGGCCCTGGGTACGGAAACGACGAGCCAGGGGGAATCCTGTCAAGAATACTGTCCTGAGAGAACTAAATAGCGTATGTCATCAGTTTTCTTGAGACAATTAGCAGTGTGCTGGTGCTAATAGATAGGATAGGAAAATCGGAATGAGCATTGAAATGAAACCCATAGGTTTTGTCTCCACTAATGCCGAAACGATTCCACGGAGTTGGTCTGTGTCAGATGTAGAAGGAGATCTGGTCATTGATGAATCTTACATAGAAGGTCTTAAAGATATTCAGACGGGTCAACGCATTTATGTGGTTTTCCAATTTCATAAAAGCCCAAAGTTCGGTCCACAGTACATGAGGATAAAGCCACCAGTCCGCAAAGATAGAAAGGAAGTGGGAGTTTTCAGCACTCATTCGCCGATCCGTCCAAATCCTGTCGGCCTGTCACTGTTGGAAGTCCTCCAAGTAGATGGCAATATTATTCATGTGAAAGGTCTCGATATGCTGAATGGAACACCAATTTTGGACATAAAACCTGAAGTGTGCCATGAAGGGCAATAAGGAAAGGAGAGAGAAAGATGTATCATCAGGTTAATTGCGGCTGCGAATACCATTCGCATGGTGGGCCAGGTTCTTCCTGGCACCACGGTCACTGCTGCGGTCAGGAAATGCCACACCGGCGCTTCCCCACGAAGCAGGAAATCAAAGAGGAACTCACGGAATACCTCAAACAGTTAAAGGCCGAAGCCAAAGGTGTTGAGGAAAGGCTAGCTGACCTGCAAACAAAGAGCTAAGTATGCCGAATGTTGCATCAGTCAATAGCGAGGCTATTACCGTACGCAAACTTTCCAAGCGTTATGGGGTGGTTACTGCTGTCAAAGATATCAACTTCGCGGTAAAAGAGGGCGAGTTCTTTGGCTTTCTGGGCCCCAATGGCGCCGGAAAAACAACCACCGTGAGAATACTTACCGGAGTCATTGAAGCAGACGATGGAGTCGCCCTGATTAGAGGCTCCAGCGCTGGCAGTATAAAAGCCAAACAGATAGCCGGAGTTGTCCCGGAGATGGCCAACGCTTACATTGATTTCTCGGCTTGGAGTAACCTGATGCTTATGGCCGACCTTTACGGTATAGCATCCAGTCAGGCAAAAGAAAGAAGCCAGGCCCTGCTAAAATCACTGGGACTTTTCGACCGCAAAGATAGCCTTGTAAAAACATACTCCAAGGGTATGAGGCAGCGACTTATACTGGCAATGGCACTGGTTAGCGACCCCGAGGTGCTGTTCCTGGACGAGCCTACATCAGGCCTGGATGTCCAGAGTACCCGCTTAATTAAGGACCTGCTACGCAGTTTGAATGCCCGCAGTAAAACAATCTTCCTGACCACTCATGACATGGACGAGGCTAACCAGCTCTGTGACCGAGTAGCCATTATCAACAAGGGAAGTATTGTAGCCATAGATGCTCCAGAGAAGCTGCGTATGGCTACCAGAGGTCGGAATTCAGTTGAGGTCAGCTTCAGTAACGGCGTAAATCCGAGACATCTGGCACAACTTCCTGGAGTAAAAGAATTTGAAAAGGTCGGCGATAAATACCATCTGTATACGGATGATCCGGGTAAACTTGTTGCAACACTGGCCGACTATTCCCGAACTGCCGGACTTAAGATAGTGACCCTTAACATTCTAGCCCCTTCTTTAGAAGATGCCTTTGTGGCACTAACAGGAAAGGAAGAACGGCATGATTGACCGGGATATAGTCTGGCAGCAGATTCGACGCGCCCTCGTAATAGCGGGCAAGGATATACGTATCTATTATTTCAAGGGGCCGGTAGTAATCTTCGGAGTTCTTTTCCCCGTTTTTTTGTTTCTGTCATTTACCATCGGCAGACATTTAACCGCAGACTTCATGATACCTGGGCTTTTGGGAATGATTTTGTTTTTCACCGCAACTTCGATCTCACCAATAGTCATGCCCTGGGAATCTCAAGCAAGAACGCTGGAGCGGCTTATGTCCTGTCCGATTAAACCGCAGACCATAGTCATTGGAGACATAATTGCCTCTTTCGCTTTCGGGATGATCATATCGGTGGTGCCAATCATTATCGGCCTCTTAATGGGAATAACGATATCGAATCCTGTAGCTCTGGCAGCAGCGATTATCCTAGCAGGTGTTTGTTTTGCTGCTCTCGGCATTATATTTTCGATACCACCTACTAATATGCCTGCAACAATTAATATGATCGCCTCAGTGGTCAAGTTTCCAGTGGTCTTTATCAGCGGCATATTTATCGCATTGAACGAACTGCCTGTTTGGGGACGGTGGATTGCGTATATGTCACCTCTAACTTATTTTACTGACATCGCACGTAACTCTATTCAGGACCAGGGATATCTGCCACTGATTATTGACTTCACTGCGCTAATAGGTTTTACCATTGTCTTTATACTTGTTGCCATATTCATGCACAGAAAGACAATGCCGGCCAGAATATAGCAACCGGATACGGCAGATGTTTTTTGTGAAAAATTCGCATAATCTTCACAAAACATTCAAAATAATATGATATTATCGTTTCTATCTATGTCCTTGACAGGATGCAGAAAAAGGAGAAACCGCTTCCATCAAAGTAGAGCCTGAAACCATGTTCCGTTACGCAATAAAAGAGCTACTAAAAAGAAGTAAATTATACCTGCTCAACGTCATAACCATAGGCTTGGTCACCTTGATGGTCATTACTTTGAACAGCCTGGCGAGCGCCTACCGTGAAGCAGCCAGATTGCCGTTTCAGGATATACAAGGCAATATCATCATCCAGAGGAATGGCAATGTTCCCGAGAATATCTCGGGGGTTTTGTTATCGTGTTCGCTGGCGCCCATACCCCAGGAGTTAGTATCCAAAATCAAAGGAATTGATGGGGTAAAAGACAGCTCAGCAGCATTAACATTGTGGGTCTTCGACCCGGATAATTTCAAGCGTGTGTCAGGAGTCAATTTCCAAGATAGCTTCGGCCGAGAACTGGCTGCTAAGATAACTGATGGTTCTGTTCCAGCAGGCGATGACCAGATACTCGTCGAAAAGACCTACGCTCAGAAAAATTCTGTTGAATTGGGAAAGGAAATAACTATTTCGGGACACCATTTTAAAGTTGCGGGAATTGTCCGTGCTACTGGAAACGAGATAATGGCATCTGACGTCTACGTGAACCTCCAGACCGCCCAAGAAATGGCCTATCAATCGCAAAACCTGCAGAAGGTAGAGACCTTCAATGATACGGATGTTAACATTATATTTGTTAACGTCGGCCAGACCGCCCTCGAAGCGGTGACCCGTAACATTGAAGGAATCGTAAGTAACACGACGAACAATACAGGGAAAACGCCTCTGGGCCAGACCATTGGCAGCTACAACATTTACACTCCCACATCATTTGAGAATCAGATATCGTCTCTTTTCCACTTATCAGACAGATTAACGTGGTTTATTTCGCTGATACTTTTCATCGGAGCTGCAATCATAGTGGCCAGAAATGCCTTACGTACTATCCTAGAAAGGAGACGGGAATTCGGCATATTGAAAACCGTAGGCTTCCAAAATACCGATATACAACATGAAATGAGTCTAGAAATTTTCATCCAGGTCCTTGCCGGGTTCCTTCTTGGGCTTGCCGCGTCGGTAATTGCCATTGTCGTCTTAAGCCGTACCACAGTGTCAATAGCCATACCCTGGGAATTAACTGCCTATCCGCATTTTCTGCTGGCTAATCCCAACGAGGCAAATGTGACTCAGACGCACCTGCTCCCTATCAAACTAGAGCCGCTGCAGGTATTTGCATCATTCATAATTATTGTGGCTGTAGGGCTGGCTACGTCATTCTTTAGCATCTGGCGGATAAATAAACTCAGACCCATGGAGGTGATGAGACATGAGTAATATTGTTGCCGTTAAACAACTAACAAAAACTCTGGGCAATATCAAAGTTATTGATAATATATCGTTCAACATAAAGGACGGTGAGTTCCTGGCTATACAGGGACCATCGGGTTCGGGAAAAACTACCCTCCTTGGTCTATTAGCCGGCCTGGAAAAAGCGGATGAAGGTAACATAGTGGTTGTGGATAAAGACCTGACCTCAATGACTGAGGACGAACTGGCTATATTCCGCCGGTACAATATAGGTTTTGTTTTTCAGTCTTTCAACCTCATACCTACCCTCGATGTAATCGAGAATATCGCCCTGCCATTGTTCCCGGAGCATATATCAAGAAAAGATATGTTTGAACGGGCTGGAAAAGTGGCGAAGGCTGTAGGACTAATGGAAAGGTTGGACCATTATCCCAACGAGCTATCCGGAGGCGAGCAACAGAGAGTGGCCATAGCCAGGTCATTGATAAATGATCCCAAAGTCGTTTTCGCCGATGAGCCCACTGGCAATCTTGATAGCAAGACCGGACAGGTGGTAATCGAGTTGCTTCGTAAATTGAACAGTGAGAGGCGGCAAACAGTTGTACTAGTAACACACGATGATAAGATAGCTAATGCATCCGACCGTATAATTAAACTCTTAGACGGGAGAATAGCCAATGAAAATTAAGCTGGCCAGTTTGATTGCATATTTATTGTCAGCGCTGCTTATAACAGGTTTGTTAATTTCGTCCGGCTGTTCATCGCAATCATCTAACGGTGGCCCGCCTGCTCCATCCCAAACCGTGCCGGGCCAGTCGGCGCAAGCGTCGGTTCCTTCTACAACCCAACATCCCGTAGAAACCGGCTCCCCGAAAGTTACTGTGAATCCTGTTAGCGTTGTCGTTGCCGGATATATCAACCATGGCCCCATGCAACCAACGGTACAGGCTATAAAGGATGTGCTTGCTAAATATGACGATAAGGTCGCTGTCACCTGGATAGATCTAGCCACAGCCGAGGGACAGAGTTACTTTCAGAAACACGGTCTCACTGCTCATATGAATGTGATAATAAACGGCACCTCAACGTATCAGGTTGACGGAAAAAATGTTGATTTCGAGTGGTTCGAGGGCCAGCAGTGGACCCGAGAAGAACTGGACACAGTGTTGACTAATCTGACTAACAAGTAACTGTATTCAATTACAATTATGACTGGCTAAGGGGTCTGAATATAATTGTTATATCTTTTCAAAGAGCTTACGCGCAGGAAAGGTAGAACTTTAACTAATCTGCTAGTTCTCGTAGTTTTAGTAGCTGTTTTCGTTGTCCTTACCTCCGTAATGAATTCTTATTCTCAAGCGATTTATCTACCTTTTCAAAGCGTAGGGGTCGATATGGTAGTTCATAAGTCCGGTCCACAGTCTAACGATACTACCAGTGCCATACGACTGCCCTTTGGTAATGGACTTTTTCAACAAGATGAGATAGACAAAATAGCTTCACTTAGTCATGTAAAAGATATCTCCAGAACACTAGTAATATGGCGCTTCGACAAGGGAGAGTTCACTTCAATAGAGGGATTAGAACCCAGCAGTTATATAGGTGAGAAATATAAGTCCTGGCTCGTGTCCGGTCGCTTTCTTCAGGCAGGCGAAGAGGACAAGGTGGTCGTCGAGAAGCACTTTGCCAAATTCTATGGACTGAAACTGGGGGATAGCTTGTTGATTGGCAATATACCGTTTGAAATTATCGGTATTCTCTCGGTACAAGAGCAAAGCCAGGTTTCTGCTACGAACCTTTATATAAATTTACTGGAAGCACAGATGCTTCTGGACACAAAAGGCTTCAGTCAACTCTACATTAAACTCGATACCTTATCCTCAGATGATGCCGTGCGGTCCGAGATCAGCCAAATTGATAAGGATGCTGTTATTGTTTCTGGTAGCTCTATCGCGGCATCGGTTAACAATGTCATTGAAATCTATCAGAAATTTCGTCTGCTCGTTTTAGCCATTATCGGAGTTATACTTACAATGATACTATTCCAGGTCAATACTACGTCCTTGATGGAACGAAGAAAAGATATAGGCGTTCTGCAAACCGTTGGTTGGACAAAAGCCGATATAAGCAGGCAGATAGTCTCAGAGATATTCGTGCAAACCGTTATAGGGTTCGTTCTGGGAATCGTTGTGAGCATTCTTATCATAATAGGAATTGGCTCGATCAGCGTGCAGGCTCAAGTGTCTCAAGGTCTGGGCAATAATTTGTCTACGCTATCGGCACCAGTTGTATTGTCAACTTCAGCAATTGCTCAATTTTTAATTCTTATTCTGGCCAGCTCGGCTATTGTGGCATTCTTCCTGTCCAGACAGTTGGCATGTATGAAGCCATTGACTAATCTAAAAAATTAACATTTATAACAGGTAAAGCGCGACTACCTAGAAACCTTTTAGTAAACATGAATGGAGTGCATCCCAAAAGTTTTTATAAGTTTATCATGTTCTTTATATCTGCCTGTGTTGCTCTATCTATTGCTGTAGAGAGCTAATAGAGGATTAGCCCAGGCTGCATCGGTAGCAGCCGCACCAGATGCAGTAAGGCGAAAGTATCTTCGCGAGTGGCCCTCCGGATAATTGTCCTGAAGAGCTGAGTGCTCTTCCTTACCAGT
>CAZJQG010000056.1:0-6626 GCA_964548415.1 uncultured Dehalococcoidales bacterium
CGACCCTGCCAAACCTTCCTAACCCAAAGTGTCCAGTCTCAGGGGTTCACTCCAGATCGTAGAAATCCAAGAAGAGGTTTTATGATAGCCTCTTATGCCCTTGCAGGAGTATATCTAGTAGTGTCCGTAACTACAGTGATTGTCGCAGTCGTACAAAAATAGAAATCCCTGTTGTTCAAACTGCAAAAATTTTAGCGTGTTTCAGAAGTAATTTACAACTAACTCTTAACAACGGGTGAGCAATGTATAGGTTGGAAATTTTGGCTCCCGCAGTAGGATTTGAACCTGCGACCAAAGTATAAACTCAATTGCCAATATGTCGGTGCTTACTAAATGGGCGTAAATTTAATTTATGTATTAGTAGTTTTCTTCAGTTCATCCAAATGAGCTTTCATATCAATCGCTAATTCACGGTACATTTGGAATACTTTACTACTAAATTTTTTGGCCTCCTCGCTCCGTTTCTGTTCGGCTTTCCTCCTTTTTTCGAGTCGATATCTACGATTGTCGTCATCTTCAAATTTTGGAATGAATTCATCCGGTAAAGGTGAGAGACTCTTAGCCATGTTAGATATTTCAAACATTAATTTTTGTGCTTCATCGTGGATCTTTGTCTTTGACTTCAATCCTAACTCAATGTCTAATCTATTTAATTTTTCTATTTGGCTTTCTGTCCCCATTCCTTTGTCTCTAATAACTTTTTCAAGACTATGTAAGACTTCTATGTAAATACCTTCGAGCTCAGAGATATACTTATCCCTACTTATCCTCTTATATTCACGTTGCTCTTTCTCACGTGCAATTCGGGCATTGAAATAAGAATTTAATATCATTGCAATAAGCGTGAGAATGCCACCAAGAATAACACCTACGATATATTGCATTTCATTAGCATAGCAATTTAATACCTGGTTTTCAATATGTCATTATTTGGTAGTTGGATCCCGAGGTCGGATTCAAACTTCCTTGTCAAACTCATACTACTGAGATACTATCGTATGAGAAGGAGGGTATTTCAATGTATGAAGTAAGCGTTGTGTCATTGGAGGGCATTTTAGAGGAAATTCCCGGAAGTAAAGGTGCGGAGACATGGGAGAAAAGCATAGAGGCGTTTATGAATGGGAGATGGGAGAAGGGTTGGGAAATGGTGCAAATGTTTGGTATTGGGCATAAACAGGATGCGGTGCTACAAAAGTTGGTCGTTATTTGGAAATTAAGAGCGCGGCAAGTTAAAGCATAAATGGATTAGTATATCCGGGGGTCTACTGTAAGAGAATGGCTCCCGAGGTAGGATTCGAACCTACGGCCAAGCGGTTAACAGCCGCCCGCTCTACCACTGAGCTACTCGGGAATCCAGTGAGGCTAAATATTATAACATCGCCCGTAAGAGGCGACAATAGTTAGCCGTTCAGTTTTACTTCGGCCTGGAGGGTGTAGACTGCGCCGGTGGGCAATAGCTGGCTTCTCATCAGGCTGAGGGCGTTGACGGTGAATTTGTAATCAACCTGCACCTGCGAATTAGCTACGGCTTCGCCTAACTTCTGCCTGTCCGCCGGTGAGCAGGTTTCGCGGACCCTGGCCAGCGTCAGGTGCGGTGTGAACGGCCGGTTCTCTTTGGCGAAGCCGAGCGGCACCAATCCATCATCCAGCCGCTGCTGCCAGGCTACCAGCCTTTCCACGTCTCCTTTAAGACCGACCCAGACGACACGAGGGCGATGGAAGTTGGGAAAGGCGCCGACCTCCCTGATTTCCAGATCGAAGGGCTCGACTCCCTGACTGGCCTGCTCCATGACGGCGACAATGTCTTTTATTTTCGACGATGGTACGCCGCCGAGAAATTTAAGCGTCAGGTGGATGCCTTCCGGTGACACGCTTTTAACGAAGCTATACCTGTCCAATGCCAGCTCGGTCTGGACCCGTTTTAATTCCTTTTTGATGTCCTCTGGCAGCTCGACGGCGATGAAGGAACGGATGGTTTGTTCGCTCATAATGTCATATTAAATTCCAAACAACCGCTGTGCATTGCCTCCTAGTATCGCAGTTTTGTCCTTCGGGCTTAGCCTGACCTCCTCTATCTGGTCGATGATTCGTTTGGGCGGCAGCAGCGGATAATCGCTGCCGAAAAGGACTTTGTCGGAGCCGACGATATCGACTACCTGTTTAAAAATCTGCGGCTTATATAGGAATGGAGTGGCTGCGGTATCGAAATAAACATTACGCAAGGCCTCTTTTACCTCAGGCATCAAGCCGTAAAAGGGCAAGCCGCCGCCCCAGTGGGCGAAGACCAGTTTCAGGTCGGGGAAATTTACGATGAATGGATAAATGACTTCGGGAGTGACCGTACCTTTACCGAAGTACTGGTGCCCCACCGGCTCGGAAGCATGTGTCAGGAAAATCAATTTATTCTCAATAATCGCCTCTATTACCGGCTTCATAACCGCTCTGTCCGTGAAGTCGAAGCCCTGGACATCCGGCCTCATTTCGCCGATACCTTTAGCTCCGCTGCGGGCGCAGCGCTCCATCTCTTTCACAGCCTTATCGCCGGCCAAAGGCTGTACGGTGCAAAAGCCGATGAGCCGGTCAGGGAAACGGTCGACGGATTCCAGAATGTAGTCATTGGTTTCCACGCAGAGCTCGTGGCTTGTCCAGCCGAGATTAAGCACCACCGACTTATCGATTTCATATTCGCCCATGGCGGCGATTAGCTCATCGGCCGTAATGAGTTTGGCCTTAGGTTCGCTATAGAGCATGGAGAAGCAGGCGTCTTTCAGATATTTATCGCGCCTTTCCTTTATGCCCGGCGGTACCACGTGGGTGTGGAAATCTATAATCACTGCCACCATTATAATGGACGAGACAGTGAAAGTGGAAGTTAGCCCCGGGAAAAATCCCTCTCAATCTCCCTTTTGTGAAAGGGAGAAGTCCAGGTTTTAGCTCCAGTCATGCAATTGGTTCACCCTTCGACAAGCTCAGGGCGAACGGGAGATGGTTATTTCCGCTCGTGGTGAGCTTGTCGAACCATGGCGGAAATAGAATATTAGCCAGTAAGTAGGCCGTTCTCCTTCGACAGGCTCAGGGCGAACGGTTTTTATTTTTGTGTCATTCTGAAGGAGCGGAGCGACTGAAGAATCTCGAAAGTAGCAGCTGAGTCGAGATCCTTCGCTTCGCTCAGGATGACAGTGGGAGGATACCCTTCGACAGGCTCAGGGTGAACGGGAGATGGGAGGTTATTTCCGCTCGTGGTGAGCTTGTCGAACCATGGCGGAAACAGCCCGCGGAGCGGATGCTCCGCGGTACCCACGTGAATTTAGAAGGCGAAGGTAAGGATTCAGCGGGAAAATCCCTCTCAATCTCCCTTTTTCGAAAGG
Organism: uncultured Dehalococcoidales bacterium; assembly: GCA_964548415.1. Taxonomy (GTDB): domain Bacteria; phylum Chloroflexota; class Dehalococcoidia; order GIF9; family UBA5629; genus 9FT-COMBO-48-23. Next base: position 3,369 of record CAZJQG010000056.1, read on the forward strand.
GAGAGGTTACTAACTACTTTCCCCTCTCCCTCCGGAGTAGCTAATATTTATCATAGGAAAAAACATATTATCATTTTACGTCAATACGTCGGCCCATGGCGGACAGGGTTAAAGACCCTGTCCCTATATTTACGGCATCATAAATAGAAGGGGAAGCAGGAAGGGGCGAAGCCTCTTCGTGAAGAATATTTTACCCCTCTCCTTTCAAAGGAGAGGGGTAGGGGTGAGGTTGAATAAAACTATAGACATCGTGTATCTAACTATCTTATAATTTACAGGCTCATGACCCAACCAAAAACGACCTTTAAACCCGATTTATCGGTCCCCGAACTCGGACAAAAGGCCAGGCTGCTGCGGCGTCATGTCATTACCATGATAGCCACGGCCGGCAGCGGGCACCCGGGCGGCTCCCTTTCTGCCGCCGATATAGTCACCGCCTTGTACTTCAAGGTCATGCGCCATGACCCGAAGAACCCGCAGTTGCCGGACCGCGACCGCTTTGTGCTGAGCAAGGGGCACGCCGCGCCCATTCTTTACGCGGCACTGGCCGAATGCGGCTACTTCCCGGTTGAAGAGCTGTCCACATTAAGAAAGCTGGGCAGCCGCCTGCAAGGACACACCGACAGGACGCTCACGCCCGGAGTCGAGATGTCCGCCGGCTCACTGGGACAGGGCTTATCTTATGGAATCGGCATTGCGCTAGCCGGCAGATTGGATAAAAAGAGCTACCGCACCTTCGTGCTTCTGGGCGACGGCGAATGTGACGAGGGCCAGGTCTGGGAAGCGGCCATGTTCGCACCACATCACCGGATAGATAATATCACGGCCATCGTCGACCACAACGACCTTCAGCTCGACGGCCGCACCTGCGATATCATGGGACTTGAGCCTCTGGGTGATAAGTGGCGGGCGTTCAACTGGCATGTGCTGGAAATAAACGGCCATGACATTAAACAGATTATAGAAGCCTTGAAGAAGGCCGTGGATACGAAGGGAAAGCCGACGGTAATTATCGCCCACACCGTAAAGGGGAAGGGCGTCAGCTTTATGGAGAACAACGTGGATTTCCACGGCAAAGCGCCTAACCCGCAGGAAACCGAGCAGGCGCTGAAGGAGCTGGCATGACCAACTACGCGGAGCTGTCCACGCGGGATGCCTACGGCAGAGTCCTGGTTGAGCTGGGCGAGAAATACAAGGATATCGTTGTCCTGGATGCCGACCTGTCACGGTCGACCATGACCAAGTACTTCGGCGAGAAATTCCCGCAGCGCTTTATCCAGTGCGGACTGGAAGAGCAGAACATGATGAGCATAGCTGGCGGGCTGGCAGCTTCAGGTAAGATACCTTTTGCCAGCACCTTTGCCGTTTTTGCCGCCTGCCGCGCCTTTGACCAGGTCAGGGTATGCATTGCCCAGCCGAAGCTCAATGTGAAAGTGGTGGCCACCCACGGCGGCATTACGGTGGGCGAGGACGGCGCTTCGCATCATGCCATCGAGGACCTGGCGCTCTATTGTTCGCTGCCCGGCTTTAACGTGGTGGTACCGGCCGACGGCATCGAGACTGCTGAAGCGGTGAAAGCCGCCACAGCCACTACCGGCCCGTTTTATATCAGGCTGGGCCGTCCGAAATTCCCCGCCGTAAATGACGCGAATTATCGCTTCAACCTGGGAAAGTCGTTGATGCTGCGGGACGGCAAAGACGCCACCATTATCGCCTGCGGCGTTATGGTCTCCAAAGCACTGGAAGCCGCCGATAGACTAGCGCCTCAGGGAGTGGAGTGCCGGGTGGTGAATATGTCCACCTTGAAACCTCTGGACGAAGCGGCGATTATTAATGCGGCGACACAAACGGGGGCCATCGTGGTGGCCGAAGAGCATCTGCTGCAGGGTGGGCTGGGCAGCCGGGTAGCCCAGGTGGTAGTACGGGAGAAGCCGGTGCCGATGGGTTTCGTGGCCATCAATGACGTCTACGCCAAGTCAGGCAAACCGGATGAGCTGCTGCAGAAGTACGGCCTGACCGCGGAGGCCATTCAGCAGGCGGTCAACGTATCGATGGCAAAAAAATAATCGAATACGGCTGGATAAAAACGCCGTGGATTAACCACCAGGCGCACCTTCGCCGTCAACACGAATCAGCCAGTTAATGCCTTCCAGCCTTTTTTGTCCCGGGTCTATCAGTTTACCCTGGTAAGAATAGCCGGAGTGGGTTGGGGGACGTATGAGCGGCGCATCTACATAAGATGCCGGGTAGTCGAAACCCACCAGCACGGCGTCCTGCACTGTGCCCAGGAGCGGCCCGGTAATCCTGAAGAAGTGTCCGTAGGGTATTATGGGTATGATGCCGAGCATGGAGGCGAAATCGATGGGGTTGCCGGCGACGTAGCTGTGTGTGACCACTTCCACCCGGAAGTCGCCGTCCACCCGTACGTTGGGCACGTCTACTTCCTGCCAGCTGCCGCTCAGGAAGTTACCCCAGGGAATGTCCTGGGACCACAGTAAATTGCTGGCGTCTTTATTCCAAATCCTGAACGTGACCAGGTTGTTGAGCTCGTAGGTATTAGAAATCCTGGCGGCGGCTAATATTCTGATTTTGTTCACCCTGAATATCTGGTTCGGCGGCGTGAACTGGACCAAATGCCCCTGGTCGTCATTCACATAGGCCCCCTCGACGGCGCCGTCGGAGTGATCGTACTGGAGGGTGTAGGGGACCCAGTTATATACGGTCAGCGCAGCGGTCGAGCTGCCGATGGCAAGGTTAAAGCTGCCCGCCGTGTTTTCAGTAAGCTGGAAGACGACGCCCTGGTTGCCTCCCGGGGCTACCTGAATGTCCCTGGTATCGGCCTGCTGGCCGTTTACCAGAAGAGCCGCTGTGTAGGTCCCTGCCAGGTCGCCGGTGTTGGTGACTACCGTGGACACCGTGACGGAGTCGCCGACCATGGCAATTGACGGGGACAGACCGATGGCGCCGACTTCGAAAGTGGCCGGTTTCTGGGTGACAGTCGGCTGGGTCTGGACGGTCGAAGCGGGAGCGCAGGCTGCTGCTACGGCTATAAGCATGAATAGCAGACCGACGCCGGCTCTAAAACATAATTTCCTCTGGCTCATAGTAACCTCCTCGCAGCCGCTTAGAAATGAACCCTTATTTTCATTCTATACCCGCATTCGGGCAATGTAAAATACGTGTTTTTAAGGTGGGACCAGAACTGCCGAGGGAGGGACTCGAACCCACACCTCCTTGCGGAGAGCGGATTTTAAGTCC
>CAZJQG010000057.1:0-6498 GCA_964548415.1 uncultured Dehalococcoidales bacterium
ACCTCTTGCGTGTGAAGCAAGCGCTCTAACCGCTGAGCTAACCGCCCGGAACCGTACTATTTTAGTCGGAAAACGTAGCTTTGTAAACTTAAAATCAACATTAATGCCGTTTTTCTAAGGGGGAAATCTTCCCAGATATGCCAAGGAATTTCCCGGCAGTTATCTATACATCAAGCGAATAGGTTTTGCCGAGCGAACAGTCCTTTAGAAAGACAACGCTCTGCCGAACGCGTTCCAGAACATCACGGCCCCCGTTTCCACCTAGAACCTCGATAACTATGTCTCCTTCGAAACGGGCAGCGGCCAGAGCGTCCAGAAATTTGGGCCAGTCTATTTTGCCTTCCCCCGGCGGCAGGTGGTCGTCGTAGATACCTTTATTATCGTGGGCATGGACCAGAGAAAGGTTCGGCGCAAAGGTTCGTACAGCCTTCAGCAGGTTCTTGGCCAGGAAACTGTGCCCGCTGTCAAGACAGACGCCGACGTTTTGCCTGGGCAACCGCGACAGAATCCACTGGAGCTCTTGAATGCGGCCGCCGACTAGGTGGCCCAGCATGTTCTCGATAACCAGCTTTATGTCTCTCTTCTGACAATAATTGTAGATTTCGGTTAAGCTGCGCAGGCTCTGGCTCAGCCGCTTTGGTATTTGACCGTTGGCCTCCTCAGCTTCGCTGCCGGCATGCACCACCAGCTTTGTGCCTCCAAGTATCGCAAGCGCATCAATGGCTATTTCTATTTCCGCGACAGAGTGCTTACGGTCCACTTCGTTCAACATAGTGACGTCTATTTCTTTGCTGTAGGGAGAGTGCATAGAGATGGCACGAAGGCCCAGTTTATGCATATCGTCACCAGTTTTCTGGACTAGATCCAGGTCCTTGTAGTCAAAGTGAGCCGTAAAAGCACTGACCTCGATAAGCCGGAGGCCAGACTCCCGAATACGTGGCAAAATAGTCGGCAGAGGTTCGCTGAGAAAAATCCCCGTGGACAGGGCCACATTCCAGTTCATAACTTAAGCGCCTTTAACAACGGCTCACGATAATCGGCCAGGTTGAACCCGCACCAGGGTCGGGGACAAAAACCCTGTTCCTGATGAGAGATGCAGTTAAAATCCCTTAAATCGTCCACACCGTCATCCACCAGCCCGCAGAAAAGACGGACGTAGAAATCGGCCCGGGTGCCGGCGTCATAATTGAGCCAGGCACTGCCCCAGCCGAAATCCCGCTCGAACTTGGAGCGAATAAGCCCGGCTACCGCCCGGGGGTGCCAGCCCTGGCTGCCCAGTACCCGGCTTATGTTCTGCATATTATTCGGCTTGGGCAGGGCATCATTGGGACTGGACAGCGGCAGCGAGACACAGGGAGGCAGCCTGTTTAATTCCAACCGATCATAGCCGGAGGGCCAGTCATCCGGGTCATCCTGCCATCCCGACTCGAAATAGAGATGAAAACGGCGGAGATCCGAGGCTAGATAGTCGTCGATTAAGCGCATAACGCCGGCACTTGCCTCGGGTATCGCGGCGTCTATGGTTCCGGCGTATTCGGCAGCCAGTTTCAGGTCACCGCGTACAGCTATCAATTCCGGCAATGTCCGGTCCTTTCGCGGGAGGCAAACCAGGCACAGGCCGGGATGCCTGGCTTTATGGTAGACGCTGTAACCACAATGGGTATACCGCATGTGCAGCGGGTCTCCGTAAGCTGACAGGTCCAGCGATACCGAGGCGCGTCTGCCCGGTGGTGAGCCTACAGTCAGGCCGGTGACCACAGCCGGTATTTCGGTTTCACGGGCAGTCCCAAGTATCCGGTGAACAAGGTATTCCAGGAGCAGCCCCAGCCCGATATGGTCCTGTCCCTTGACCAGCGGTACAGTATTGTCGGTAAAGGGATGGTCGTGGCTATACTTTGCCTTCAATGCAGGTAGCATCTGGCCAAGCATCTGCAGCCTCGCCGCTACGTCCGTGGAATCGTCTATTCGGCAGGCGAAATGATAGCCCTGGCCGGTCATGACCGCTATGTGAGCTATGCCCAACGACACCAGCTCCCCGCGGACTATTTGAAACATAGGTTCCATCCGGCCGAAGGCGCCTGCGGGGTCTAAAAGTGCCTCGTCAGGTAAATCCGCATTCTGATAGTCCAGGTCGAGTATCGCCAGCACCGATTCACGGTCCCAGAGAGACCGAAAAACGTCGACTCCTCTATCTATAATCGTGTAGAATCCTGAACAGGGGAGGGTGTCTTCCTTTTCGGGTATACCCAGGCCGGCGGTCACATGGCCGTTAGTCACCAGAAATTGTGCCGTACATGTATGGGCTTTGCCGGCCGAACCGCCGCAGTATTCAATTATTCTTCTGGAAACCTGCGCAGCTCTGTAGTACGATTTTTCCGCTTCATACATACTCGTCTATTTATATATTAGATGAGCAATGAAATAGCGTCAATGTGAGAGGCGTCTATAAAATCGAGGGGTAAAAGGGGATTGGCCGGGCCAGTAGCTAATAACTACCATTTTCGCCGGTAAATTATAACGATCAAACCAACAAGGCAGGTAATGAAGAAACCGATTATGCTCAGAACCACGGCCGCCGTGCCGGCATCGGCTCCGGCAACGGTAAACGAAGCCTGTTTGCCAGCCACCTCTACCACATAATTGCCTGGTGCCGTCTTGCTGACTGTCCAGCAGACATGTCGGGTAGAACCGATATTAATTGTAACTGGAGTCGTGGCCTCAACAACGCCATTAATTGTCAACACAACGTTGCCTGTACCGGCACCACCTCGATTATACAGGTTGACACAAATTGTCTGTGTCATACCGTCTATCTGAACTGTTAAATCGGTCACCGTCAAAGATGGCGGCTCGGCACGGCTGGGTTGAACGAGCGTTGGAGACGTCTTAGGATGCGCAGGTATCTCAGGAGTCGGTGATGGCGTCGGTGTTGGTGGCGGCGGCGGTGGCGGAGGTGGTTCAGGTGACGTAACGATAAGGGTTATGGTGGTATCAAATACAGGGCCATGTATAGTTCCCGCAGGACGTTGCCAGACAACACCCGCGGTAGAGATGATTTCGGAGCCTGCTGGTATCACACAATAAGTTATGGTCACAGTAACTTCCCTTAAACCTGCGATTGCCAGTGCTCCAAGATTCCACACCACCATGCCATCGGAGTTGACGCCACCATCGCTTGAGCTAACATAGGAGGAGCCGGAGGGCAAGATATACTGTACTATGAAATTATCAGCAGGAATAGTGGTGCTGGTATTAGTAATGCTGAGTGTAAATGTAAGGGTATCACATGGCTTACCTGTGGCAGGCCCACTAATATCAATAGACAGCACCGGGTAGAGATAAATATGTGTTTGAGAGTTGCTGCTAGCAGGGCCATAGTTGTTATTAAGATCATCCCACCAGGAGACTAAGGAACTGTTTATTAGCACCTCATCAGTGTCAATAGCAGGGTCCACACTCAAGGTAATAGTAACAGCACGTGAGGCTCCGCCCGCGATGGTTCCCAGTGCCCAGGTCACTATACCACCAGCATGAACGCCTCCGTCACTAGAGCTTACATAGCTCATGCCAGCTGGTATGTAATCAAGCAATGTGGTGTTGTCAGCGGCTGCAATAGAGGTATTGGTTAGCGTGATGGAGTAGGTGCAACTGTTCCCCGGATTGGCAATTTCCGGCCCCTCCTTGGAAATCACCAGGTTTGGAACAGCATAGATGGTTGTGTCCAGTGCGCTACTTGAGGGGCCATAACTATTGTCTTGCCCGTCCTGCCAGGTTACCAGCGCACTGTTTATCAGCGTTGTTGCATTAGCCACACCGTCGTTTACCTGCACTGTCAGGGACACAGAGACAGTATCGCTGGACGCTAGAGTACCCAAACTCCAGATGATGTTGCCTTCGCTAACTATTCCCGTGGGATTGCTACTGATATAAGTATAATTATCCGACAGTGCATCCACCAGTGTGACATTATAAGCATCAAGTCCGCCAGAGTTTGTTACAGTCAAGGTGAAGGTCAGCATAGCGCCAGGGCTGCCGTAATCCGGCCCTGATTTGGAAATAGTCAGCAGCGGACTGGTACGAGCAATTACATCAGCAGTAGCCACGGCCGGGCCGTAACTGATGCCGTCGCCATCCTGCCAGGTGACCGAGAATATATTATGCAGCAGTGTGCCATCAGGAAGAGAGCCATCCACGTACACCTCCAGCCAGCCAGGTATGGACACACCACCAGCCACAGTCCCCAAATACCAGGTAACCGTGCGCGCCCCGGGATCATAAACTGCCGAATGACTGGAGCCGATAAAAGTCAGACCGGGAGGCAGGTAGTCCACCAGCGTCACATTATCGGCAAAAGATCCACCAACATTGATCAAGGTGCCGGTAAAGGTTATATACGAGCCCACCGTAACCTGGGCAGGGCCCTCTTTGGTGATAGTGAGATGGGGAGCGGCGTAGATAGTGGTATCCACGGAGCTGAGTGCCGGTCCGTAGGTTACATGCGCATCATCCTCCCAGGTAACAGAAAATGTGTCGGTCAGTGTCGTATCGTTAGGGACGTCATTATCTACCTGCGCTGTAAGCCAACCCGTTATTGACGCGCCAGCGTTCATGTTCCCCAAATACCAGGTGACAGTGTTAGCACCTGCATCATAAACTGCTCCGTGGCTGGAACTTACGAAAGTCAAGCCAGTCGGCAGGTAGTCAACCAGTGTAACGTTATCGGCAGCTACCGATCCGTAGTTGGTTAACGTGCCGGTGTAGGTCAGTAGGCTGCCCGGGCTGCTGGTTGCCGGGCCATTTTTAACGATAGATAAGATAGGGCTGGTACGAGCTACGACATCTTTAGTAGCGGTGGCCGGGCCATAGCTTGTGCCGTTACTATCATTCCATGTGACCGAGAAGATGTTGGTAAGTGTTGTGCCATTGGATAAATTATCGCTCACATGCACCGTCAGCCATCCTGGTATGGATGAACCCCCGGTAAGACTGCCCAAATACCAGGTGACAGTGTTAGCAGGCGGCGGGTCATAAACAGCTGAATGGCTAGAACTGATGAAAGTAAAACCCGCCGGCAGATAATCCACCAGCGTCACGTTATCGGCGGTTACGGTGCCGTAATTGGTCAGAGTACCGGTGAATGTAATATTTGAACCGGTATTAGCCTGGCCAGGTCCCTCCTTGGTAATTCGCAGCGTCGGCGGGATTGTGAGTGCTGTCCTGGTAGCATCATGGGGTGTGGGCATAGCCGGATCGTCAGTAAGAACGCCGGTGAAATTAGAGCCGGAAACCGAGCCCTGGTTGGATACCACGCTTACACCGGGCATCTGCGGAAACAGTATTGTCACGTTGAAGCTGATGGCAACTGAGCCGCCCGCGGGAACTGAAGCAAAATGCACTTCTACCTCGTTACCTGTATCCTTAACTATGTTGCCTGTTGTGACTACACTATGGTCCACTAAAAGCAGATTGGGGTCGTTGATTGCATCATAAAGGACGACATTCAGCATGCTCAGCAGGCTACTGTTAGTTATGGTTATATCATAGCGAAGAACATCGCCGGGACTGGCTGCACCGCTTAGATCATTATCCTCAAGTAGAGTTGCCGTTTTAGAGGCATAGACTATCGGACTCCATGGGTCACTGAAAATAGGATCGGACAGCACTTTAAGCATCCAGTCCTTTTGCAGCGGATTCACGGCTGAGGCCGACGAGCTAATGAAAAAACGTGCAGGAGTGGTGTTGTCCAGCTTCTGCAGGCCGCCCACATTAAAGGCGGAAATCGGCAGCTGCACGTCCAGCCAGAATTCGCTGCCGCCGTAGCACGTGGGCGTAGCTGTCGAGACGCGCACGTGATTGTTAGTCTGGGCGATCCCGGTGGCCGCTGGGCCGGCCGCATACCACAGGTTGATCTCGTCGCCACCCAGGACATCGCTGGCTGCCCGCTGCGCCCCGGAGCGGGGCGTAACGCTGTTCGTCGGCAGGTCATTGTAAAGCAGGTAGACCCGATCAGGCTTGTTAGAACCGACTGTGCCATCGATATCGATGGCGAATTCCTTCCAGCCGTCGTTATCGATATCTATCAAAATATACCAATGGCCCGAATCCAGTCCTAGCTGGCTGTTATCAAGCGGCGTAGCGTTCAGCCTCATGCGCAGCGCCAGGTGATCGTCAGATACATTCAGAGGCGTGCCAGCATCATAATAGCCATAGAGGAAGCTCGGCTGGTTACCGGGCAGGTAGCCGTTGGGCGAGCACGAGGAGATATCAATATTGGCAGGGTTGATCGCGGCACCACCGTTCGAGGGATCGGAGGAGCTTTCGTAATCGGAGATTATCCCACCGTTATAGGTAACCGCGATAAAGGTAAAGTTGCTCCAGCTAGTCGGAACATCGGCAAGCGCTGCATGTACATGAGCCGACGGGAAAATACAGGAGATAAATAGTAGGCTGTATAACGAAAGTTGTGGAAAATGGTAAGGTGGTAAGAACTCCAGGACA
>CAZJQG010000058.1:0-6271 GCA_964548415.1 uncultured Dehalococcoidales bacterium
GACAGAACTTGGGGTGGGCGATGCTGATAATGTCCAGGGCCCTTTCCCGCGTGTACTTACTCTTGATATTGATCACGCCGTGCTCGGTGACAAGATATTGTGCGTCCATCCGACAAAAATGGAAAGGTGACTAACTACCTGGTAGTCAGGTGCGGTGAGGGGGTGTCATTGCGTTGCCACAGATGCTTTAAAAGTTGTTGTATAAATAACTGTCTTGAAACCCTGGAACTGCTGGCGAGCGCTAGACTATTTTATGCCTGCTCGGTAGCCTGATTAACTATAAAACCGGATTCTTTTACATCCGATGATTTTTTATTGTTCACTTTTTTGCCTTTGGCTAGAGTCTCCCGCATAAGCCTCTCCAGCCGTTCGGGAGCAACCGGTTTGATTAGATAATCAACGGCACCCAGCTTCATCGCCTCGACTGCCAGTTCTACAGAAGGATAGGCGGTTATTACGATGCACTTAATATACGGCTTTGTCTCCCTGACCTCACCGAGCACCTGGAGCCCGCTTTTCCCGGGTAATCTAACATCCACGATGAGAACGTCGAAGTCCTGTTTTTCTAGCAGATCCAGTGCTTCTTCCCCTGTCTCAGCCGTTACTACCTGGTAGATATCCTTAAGCCAGTCCCTGAGCGATTCGCGTACAACCGACTCGTCCTCCACAATCAGGACCGACCCCTCCCCGGAGGATTGCTGCCTCATGCTTTGCGCGATGATCTTGAGTACATGGTCTTGGATGGATGTGTCTTCATATACACATCTTACCTTTAGCTTTCTGTAGAGCTCCTCCGGGATCCTTATATGAATTTGCCTTTGCTCTATATTCATGTCTTTAAAGTGAGTCTAAGTACTTTTATACCATGGTCTATAATATACCAGCCGAAAGGCTTCTGTCAAGAGCAAATAGTAATTTAAACACGATAGGGGCTTGACAAAGCTTTGGGATTTTGCTACTTTAATAACTCAGTACCAATATATCAAATTTTTAGATACTTAATTTTATAGCCTGTGCATGCTCTTGGACAGTAGTGTTATCTGAAATCTAAGGAGGGTTGGCTATGGAACCTCGCATCGGGGTGTACGTCTGTCACTGTGGCAGTAATATCGCGGGTACGGTTGACGTAGTAGAAGTGGCGCGCTTTGCCGGAAATTTAGATTCAGTTGAAGTAGCTCGCGACTACAAATTCATGTGTTCCGAGCCAGGGCAGAACCTGATCGAAGAAGATATTAAAACACTCGGTCTCAATCGTGTAGTTGTTGCCTCCTGTTCGCCGACACTGCACGAGGCGACGTTCCGCCGTGTTTGCCAGGAGGCCGGGATAAACTCTTATCTATTTCAGATGGCAAGCATTCGTGAACAGTGCTCGTGGGTTACGGAAGACCACGCCCAGGCTACTGAGAAAGCCAAGGCGCTGGTCAGCGCTGCAGTGCAGCGAATTTATTATCACCAACCTCTGGAGAAGAGAGAGGTTAACATCAATCCTAATACCCTGGTGGTAGGTGGTGGAATTGCCGGCATACAGGCGGCGCTGAAAATTGCTGATTCGGGACACAAGGTCTATCTGGTGGAAAGAACTCCCAGCATTGGCGGGCACATGGCGCAGTTGGATAAGACCTTCCCCACCCTGGATTGCTCAGCCTGTATCCTTACGCCCAAGATGACACTGGTAGGGTCTCACCCGAATATTGAACTGATGACGTACAGTGAAGTAAGCGAAGTTTCCGGATATATCGGCAATTTCAATGTCAAGATTAGAAAGAAAGCTCGATATGTCGATAAAGATAAGTGTACAGGTTGCGGGCTATGCCAGGAAAAATGTCCCTGGAAGGTACCTAGTGAGTTCGATCTCGGCCTAGGGGAAAGAAAAGCCATCTACACCCCCTTTGCTCAGGCGGTACCGAATATACCTGTTATTGATACTGAACACTGCGCTTATTTCTTAAAGGGTACCTGCCGTGCCTGTGAGAAGTTTTGTGAGGCAAAGGCCATCAATTTTGAACAGCAGGACGAAATTGCCGAAGTAGACGTTGGCAATATAATTTTAGCTACCGGCTATGATGTCTTTAAGCCCAGTGGCATTTATCAATACGGATATGGAAATCTGGATAACGTCCTCACCAGCCTTGAGTTTGAACGGATGGTTAATTCTGCCGGACCGACACAAGGTGGAATTGTACTTAAAAATGGCTCTCATCCCGATAGTGTGGCCATCATCCACTGCGTCGGTAGTAGAGACAAGGACTACCATGAATACTGTTCCCGGGTATGCTGTATGTACTCTCTCAAGTTCGGCCACCTGATCAGAGAGCATGTCCCGGGAGCCAGGGTCTACGAATTCTATGTTGACGTTAGGGCCTTTGGTAAAGGTTATGAGGAGTTCTTTAATCGAGTTACTGATGAGGGGACAGTTCTTATAGAGGCGCGTCCTACCGGAGTAGTAAACGGCGCTAAGAAGCCCAATGAAAAAGATAAGCTTATCGTCGAGTATGATTTTGACGGGGCGAAATGTCGTCAGCCGGTAGATATGGTTATTCTGAGCGTGGCTCTGGAGGCACAATCGGACACCGATGCCGTTGGTCGGCTTTTCGGTATTAACCGCAGTGCTGATGGTTTTTTCCTGGAAAGACACCCCAAGATGGATCCGGTAGCTACTATGAGCGATGGTATATTTGTAGTTGGTTGCTGCCAGGGACCGAAAGATATACCTGACACCGTGGCTCAAGCTTCAGCGGCGGCGGCTCGTGTTCTGTCCATGATTAGCAGGGGCACCGTAGAGATCGAGGCGGCCACATCAGTTGTTAATGAAGAGCGTTGTTCCGGATGCCGGATTTGTGCGCTCCTTTGCCCGTTCAGTGCTATTTCCTTCGATGAGGAGAAGCACGCAAGCCAGATTAACGAGGCTTTATGTAAGGGCTGTGGCGTATGTGTCGCCGCTTGCCCCAGCAATGCTATCACCGGCAAGCATTTTACCACTGAGCAAATTATAGCCGAAATTAAAGGCGTATTGGTTTAAGTCAAATAGGAGGCTCAAATGGAACCTAGGGTTGGCGTATACATCTGTCATTGCGGTAGTAACATCGCTGGTACGGTTGATGTGGCGGAGGTGGCTCGCTTTGCCGGGAGTTTGGATTCAGTTGTAGCAGCTCGTGACTACAAGTTTATGTGCTCAGACCCGGGGCAAAACCTGATTAAAGAGGATATCAAAACTCTGGGGCTCAATCGAATTGTTGTTGCCTCGTGCTCGCCAACAATGCATGAACCGACCTTCCGCCGTGTTTGCCAGGGAGCCGGGTTAAATCCCTACTTGTTTGAAATGGCAAATATTCGCGAACAGTGTTCATGGGTTACAGAAGACCATGCGGAGGCTACGGAGAAATCAAAATCACTGGTCAGCGCTGCAGTAAGAAGGGTTTGTTTTCATCATCCTTTGGAAACGAGGAAAGTCTCTATCAACCCTGCAACCCTGATATTGGGTGCCGGCATTGCCGGAATGCAGGCAGCCCTGGAAATTGCTGACTCGGGGCGTAAAGTCTATCTGGTGGAGAGAACTCCGAGCATTGGCGGACACATGGCGCAGCTGGATAAGACCTTCCCAACCCTGGATTGTTCGGCCTGTATTCTTACTCCAAAGATGACACTGGTAGGGTCTCACCCGAATATTGAACTGATGACATACAGTGAAGTAAGCGAAGTCTCCGGATATATCGGTAATTTCAAAGTTAAGGTCAGGAAGAAAGCGCGCTTCGTGGATGCTACCAATTGTAGCGGTTGTGCTGAGTGTGAGAAGGCTTGCCCGGTTGAAGTTCCCTCTGAGTTTAACCTTGGACTTGCGGGAAGAAAGGCCATATATAGACCCTTCCCTCAGGCCGTCCCGAATATTTTTACTATAGATAAGCGGGGAGCGCCGCCGTGTCGAACTGCCTGTCCCGCAGGGGTTGATGCACAGGCTTATGTGGCCCTTATTTCACGCGGTAAATTTAAGGAGGCGCTAGCCGTATTGAGGAGGACTCAGCCATTTGCCGGTGTTTGTGGGCGAGTTTGCACTCACCCCTGCGAATCCGATTGCGAAAGGGGAAAAGTTGATGAACCAATCGCCATCCGCTATTTGAAGCGCTTTATGGCAGACTATGAACTTCGAGCGGGTAGAGAGAAGATAACTCCGGTTGAAAGAACAAAGCAAGCCAAAGTAGCCATCATTGGCTCCGGGCCGGCCGGCTTAGCCTGCGCGTACGATCTAGTTAGAATGGGATATGGAGTAACTGTATTTGAAGCTGCGCCTAAAGCGGGCGGGCTAATGCGTTACGCTATTCCTGAATACAGGTTGCCCAAGAAAATACTGGATTACGAAATTAAATATATTGAAGAACTGGGAGTAGATATCAAGACAAATACTCCGGTTAAAGATTTTAAAGAGGTCTTCGGCAAAGGTTACGAAGCAATATTTCTCGGTACCGGAGCAGGCATGATACAGAGGATGGATATTCCGAACGAAGATGCCGAGGGTGTGCTTTATGCGCTTGATTTCCTGAGGCAGGTGAACTTGGGAAGAGAGATAAAAATTGGGAAACGGGTAGCAGTTATCGGCGGCGGCAATGCAGCAGTAGATAGTGCCAGGGTAGCTAAACGCCTGGGAGCCGAAGAAGTTACGATGGTATATCGGCGCTCTCGAGCCGAAATGCCGGCGCTTCGTGCTGAAGTGGAAGAGGGAGAACGGGAAGGCCTGAAGATACATGTTCTGGCAGCACCGGTAGCGATTCTGGAGGAAAAAGGCCGGTTAACCGGCATGCGATGTATTCGCATGCAGCTAGGTGAACCAGACGAAAGCGGACGCCGACGCCCGGTACCGGTTAGAGGTTCTGAATTCGATATAGATGCTGACAATGTAATCATGGCTGTCGGCCAGGCGGTAGATAAGTCAGCACTAGCCAGTGAACTTGCATATACCAGCTTCGGCACTGTTTCCGTCGACCCGGTTACTTTGCAAACAAATATTGAAGGTGTTTTTGCCGGTGGTGATGCCGTATCCGGTCCCGATGATGTTATTTCCGCGATTGAGGCTGGCAAAGAGGCGGCGATTTCTATAGACCACTACCTTAGCGGGACGGATCTCAGGAAAGGACGGCCACCTCGTCGGGAGAGGGTAAAAGAGGTTTCAAAAACGGGCGTCGTTAAAAATAAAAGAGAGACTATGCCAGTTCTCGAACTGGACAAACGGCAGGGCTTTGCGGAGGTGGAACTGGGATTTAGCGAGGAGATGGCTATTGAGGAGGCCAAGCGTTGTTTGAATTGTGCTGTTTGTTCCGAATGCCTGGAGTGTGTGAAGGCTTGTGAGCGGGGGGCAATCAAACACGAAATGAAAGATGAGCTGGTTGAGGTGGACGTTGGCAATATTATCGTAGCAACTGGCTATGATTTATTCAAACCCAGTGGTATCTATGAATATGGTTATGGGCATTATGATAATGTTCTCACCGCGCTTGAGTTTGAGCGAATGATTAATGCCGCTGGACCGACCGAAGGTCACGTTATTCTTAAAAATGGCAAAGAACCTAAGACTGTAGCAATTATCCATTGTGTGGGTAGTAGAGATAAAGACTATCACGAGTACTGTTCTCGTGTTTGTTGCATGTATTCCTTAAAATTCAGCCATCTGATAAGGGAGCATGTTGGCGGCGCTGAGGTCTACGAATTCTATGTCGATATACGGGCGTTCGGTAAGGGTTTTGAGGAGTTTTATAACCGAATGATGAGGGAAGGCACTAACCTTATCGAGGCTCGTCCCAGCGGGGTCACGAATGTAGCCGAATCACCGAAAGAGAAAGGAAAGCTTATTGTTCAGTACGAGGAGAAATTTCATCCAGGCAAATCGCACCGTTTACCGGTGGATATGGTTATTCTAAGCACGGCGATGGAGCCACGGGGGGACGCTCAAGATATTGGCCGATTGTTGAACATAAGCCGAAGTGCCGACGGCTTCTTTCTTGAGAGGCATCCTAAACTGGACCCGATGGCTACCATGACCGATGGTATCTTCGTAACCGGCTGTTGCCAGGGTCCTAAGGATATCCCGGATACTGTGGCCCAGGCATCAGGTGCGGCGGCTGAAGTTCTATCAATGATTGAGAAGGGCAGTGTGGAGATTGAGGTGGCCACGGCATTCATTAACGAGAAAATATGCTCCGGCTGCCAGATTTGCAGGTTGGTCTGCCCTTACAGTGCTGTAACCTTCGATGAAGAAAAGAAAGTATGCCGTGTCAACGAAGCC
>CAZJQG010000059.1:0-6092 GCA_964548415.1 uncultured Dehalococcoidales bacterium
AATGTCAGCTCCATGCTGCTGGCACGCTTGAAACCTAGAGGACAAGCGCTTATGATTTTAGCGCTGGATGAGCCTCTGGGCGATAAGCAGTTACAGCAGATTCTGGATCTAGAGGACGTCCATACAGCTAAAGTAGTGAAGATTTAAGACCGGTTGCATTTAGTTTGGTTTGGTTAAGGAGATTTGCAAGTGAATCACGGCATAGAATTCACAAGTCTTCGTCTGTTTTCATCCTTTTTTCCTGTAAATAATATATAATAATTTACTTATTCGTGGGAAAATCAGGAAATAGTGCAGTAAAGTTAAGTTCAGTGGGGCAGAATCCGATACGTGTAGTTTGGACGGTTAAAGGAAATTATGGCCAGATTAGATAAGTCGCCTGAACTGGCTCAAGCGTTGCTTCGCTGCGCCGGCACAGGTATCTATATCGTTCAAAAAGGCAAATTCCGCTATGTTAATCCCCTGTTTGTAGAGCTAACGGGTTACTCTGAATCCGAATTACTGGGTAAGTATTCGCTTGACCTCGTCAATCCGGATGACCGGGAAGAAGTCAGAAGAAGGGCGATAGACAGCCTGAAGGGCGGCAGTTCTGGCCCTTATGAATATAAATTTACTAAGAAGAGCGGAGAAGTCATCTGGGTACTGGAAAAAGTCAGTTCCATCGAGTATAAGGGGAAAAGAGCCGCCGTGGGGAGCTTCCTTAATATAACCGAGATAAAACGCGCGGAAGAAGCATTGGCCAAAAGCCAGGCATTTTATAGGAGCGTTGTCGAGACTGGTGGAGCAGGCATTCTTACCGGCGACCCGAACGGGAAAATAGTCTTTGTGAACGAAGCATTTTGTAACATTGTTGGTTATTCATTCGACGAACTGGTCGGGAATCCTTTTGTTAATTTTATTCACCCCGATGATAGAACCATGGTGGCCGAGAACTTCACCGAAGGTCTGATACATCCCGAAAAGGATTACCATATAGAGTTTCGGGTAGTACGGAAAGACGGTCGGGTCGTTTGGATATATCCGTCCGTATCTCCTATTTTCCATAAAGGCACTTTGACTTCGGGCATGGCCATTATCTTCGATATTACGGAACGTAAACAACTCGAGGAAGCCTTAAAAAAATCCGAGGAGAGATATCGCACCATTCTCGAAGAAATTCAGGATAACTACTTCGAGACGGATATCGACGGAAACTTCCTGTTTGTCAACGATTCAATGAGCCGGACCCTTGGTTACTCCAAAGAAGAATTGACAGGTATGAACTACCGTAATTTTGCAGTTAAAGAAGACTCCGAGGTCATCTACAGGGATTTCAATCGGGTTTTTCGCACAGGTGAAACCATGAAAGGTCTTGCCTATAAATTTGTCGATAGATACGGCAACGTTGGATATAATGAACTATCCGTTTCCGCCATAAAAGACGATACCGGCAAAGTCGTGGCATTTCGCGGCATAGCACGAGACGTTACTGAGCGCAAACGGATGGAACGGGAACTTAATGATATCGCCAGCCATGATTTCCTGACCGGGCTGCCTAACCGGATGCTGTTGAGTGACCGCCTGGCTGTGGCACTGAATGCAGCTAAACGTAACAAGACTAAACTCGTCGTAATGATGCTCGACCTCGACCGGTTTAAGGTGGTTAATGACACCTACGGGCATAGCATTGGCGATACGGTGTTAAGGGTCGCCGGAGAGCGTTTGGTGGCGCTGGTTCGTAAAAGCGATACTGTAGCCCGCGTCGGTGGCGACGAGTTTTTGGTTTTGCTGCCGAAAATTCACAGATTTGAGGACTGCGTAAAGGTTGCCAGGAAAATTCTGGAAGCCTTCAGGAAGCCGTTCGCAGTCAACAGTTATAAAATTCCAGTTACAACCAGTGTCGGCTTCGCTATTTATCCTGATGACGGTGAAGACTCAGAAGCGCTTATTAAGAATGCCGATATTGCCATGTACTGGGTCAAGGAGCAGGGTCGGGATAACTATGCCTCGTATAGCGTCGGCAAGGTCAACGCGCTCTAGTTAAGCGCCACCTCTACAAGGTTCCATCAAGCCGGTTCATAACCAGACCCGTGGGTAACTTGGGATAGAAATACGTCGACTTCCCCGGCATCTTGTCATTAGAATCGGCAACGCTTTTAATTGTAGTCACCGGTATGGGATTGAGTACGAAAGCCAGTTGATAGCTTCCATCTTCCACAAGGTGGCGCGCGTCCACCGCATTTGGCGTGTAGGTGATACTTATGTTCTTATCCAGTGCCGCCAGTTTATCTATGACAAGATGTTGGACGACACTTATATCCAGCCGCTTGTAAGTATCGGAATGATCCGGCGGCATTATCTCCCTTAACGTAGATGGCTGCCGGAGTTTCAAGCCGACGGCATTGTCTGGCTCCAGCCCCAGCACTCGCGTAACAGCGCCAGCGATTTCAGGCAAGCCGTTTTGGCCTAAGGGAGCGGATACCAGGTCGAAGTGTTGCCCCAGCGTGTTTTTGAATTTGGTTAGTACCGCAGCCGGCACATTGCTTACCAATCGATGGACCGGTAGCACCACCAGTCCCGGGTCTGAAAAAGAAACCAGCGTTATCATGACAAAATTGAAGGCTTCATTGCCTCGGGCATGCTTTGTGTGATGCAGCTTTTCGTCTTGGAAGGCCAGCGCTGTTTCATAGCGATGATGTCCATCGGCAATATAAATAGGCTTCGAGGCCAAAAAGTGGCTCGCCCGCTGAACGAACTCGGGTTCGTTGGCTACCCAGAGTTTGTGTGTCTCACCCGAGTCAGCAAGTTCGATGGCTGGCTTTTTCCCCGCCTGGACACCGATAAGCTTGGTGACTTTTTGGCCCAGGTCCTCGTACAGGCCGAGTAAGGGGCTGAAGTTGACCGGGCAAGCCCTCATCAATTCCAGGCGGTCGCTCTTTATCCCCGGTACGGTATTCTCGTGTAGGAAAATGGTCTTTTTCTCCCAGGGCTCCAGTTTGACGCAGGCCATTAAGCCGATACGCCGCCTCCTTATATTTTGGAATGTAAAACAATGTTCGTGTATATAAAACGATGCAACAGGGTCGATAAGTAACACACGGTCTTTCAGCCACTGGTTGAAAGCAGTGCAGGCGCGCGTATGTTTATTGTTTGTTTTAGTATCACCGGGCAGAACCATACCATGCTCAAGGTGGACCGCATTGTAATCGCTTTTTTCGTAGAAAGCTTTCTGCTGCTCAGGAGAAATGATATCGTAAGGCGGGCATATTACATCCGCCACGTCCGGGATAATTTCCTGGTTGTAGCGCACGCCCTGGAAAGCACTGATCTCTGCCAAGTATATCCTCCGTTCACTGTTATAACAATTTTTCGAGCCCACCCCTCCACGCCTCCTCTATCTCTTTCACAGACAAATCCATGTAGCTTTTCAGTATGAATCTTTTGCCGCTGACCACGCCGAGTTTAACGGCCGATATCTGGAAACGGTCGGCGAGCTTTTGTAGCTTCCACGATGCCTTGGATGAAATGGAGACCACGATCCTGGATTGGGCCTCACCGAAAAGGGCTGCGTCCAAACGGCCCTCTACATCCCACTCGGAACTAATGAAACCCAGACCGTTGGCCGCACAGCTCTCTGCCAGCGCAACCGCGAGACCGCCTTCCGAGCAATCGTGGGCGGAGTTTAAAAGGCCTCGCTTTATGGCTTCCAGACAGCAGCGCTGTAGCCGTTTCTCCATTTCTAAATCGATGTGGGGATTTCCTTTAACCAGGCCATGTACCAGTTCCAGATATTCACTGGCACCGATGCTGCTGTCCACAATTGTGCCGTCGCCGAGTAAAAATACCAGGTCCCCCTCGTTTTTAAATCCCTGAGTGCAATGACTGGCCACGTCTTCGATTAGCCCGACCATACCAACTACCGGTGTTGGATAAATAGCTTCGCCTTTTGTTTCATTGTACAGGCTAACATTGCCACTGATTACTGGAATTTTTAACTCGCGGCAGGTGCGGGCCATGCCTCCGATGCATTCCTTAAGCTGATAGTAAACATCGTCTTTCTCGGGGTTACCGAAGTTAAGGCAATCAGTGATAGCTAGCGGTTGGGCGCCGCTGCAGGCCAGGTTTCTGGACGCCTCCGACACGGCAATAACACCACCAAGGTATGGGTTGACATAACAATATCGCCCGTTGCCATCGGTGGTTAGTGAAATAGCCTTACTGGTGCCCTTTATTCGCAGCACCGCAGCATCGCTGCCGGGTAAGACAACGGTATTATCGCCCACCTGATGGTCGTATTGTCGATAGACGCAGCGCTTACTGGCGATGTTGGGAGAGGACAGCAGCCGCAGAAGTACAGCTTTTACTTTTCTCGGTGATAAATCAGGAATCGAGATAACATCGAATGATTGTAATTTATTAATCCATTCCGGCTTATCTACCCGTTTTCGATAGACAGGTGAGGAACTCAGCACATCGACTGGAGCTTCGGCAACTACCTTTTCGCCCTCTTTAATCCTGGCTATGCGGTCGCCGGTGACGCGGCCAATTATGTCGGACCGGAGTTCCCAACGATCGAACAATGCCTTTACCTTGTCCTCATATCCCTTCTTCACCACCACCAGCATGCGTTCCTGTGATTCCGATAGCATGACCTCGTATGGAGTCATGCCTTTTTCACGGCGCGGTATCTTCAAGACGTCGATTTCAATGCCGCCTCCGCCCCGGCTTGCCGATTCCACGGCAGAACTGGTTAGTCCGGCAGCACCAAGGTCCTGCATGCCGGCGATCCAATCGGTTCGGGCCAGTTCCAGGCAGGCCTCGATAAGTAGCTTCTCTAAGAACGGGTTGCCGACCTGGACTGTCGACCTTAGTTCTCGTTCGTCTTCGAATGTACGGGAGGCCAAGCCCGAAGCGCCGTGCAGTCCGTCACGACCGGTATCTGCGCCGACCAACATTAATAGATTGCCTTCTCCATAAGCTCTAGCCCTGACCAGATATTTGGCGTCGGCGATTCCGAGACACAGGGCGTTAACCAGAGGATTGCCGGAGTAACAATCGGCGAAGTAAATTTCGCCCCCGATATCAGGTATGCCCAGGCAGTTACCGTAGCCGGCGATGCCGCCGACCACACCCCCGAACAGGTATTTGTTGCGTGAATCGGACAGGGGGCCGAATCGAAGTGAATTCATCAGGGCGATAGGCCGCGCGCCCATGGTGAAAATATCGCGGACGATACCACCGACGCCTGTGGCAGCTCCCTGATACGGTTCGATTGCCGAAGGATGGTTGTGGGACTCGACCTTCATTATGACTACGAGGCCGTCACCGATATCGATGACGCCGGCATTTTCCTCACCGGGTTTTACCAGCACCCTTTTGCTTTTCGAGGGAAACTGTTTCAGCAGTGCTTTGGAATGCTTGTAGCCGCAGTGCTCGCTCCACAGGGAACCGAACATACCGAGTTCGACTTCGGTGGGCTCCCGGCCCAGCCGTTCCACGATGAGCTGGTATTCGTTTTCGCTTAGAGCGACTTCGTCTAGTGCTTCTTTAGATACCGGCAATTATCGACTCCCAGATTACGTTTCCGTCGGTACTACCGAGTAATGCCTCACAGGAGCGTTCCGGATGCGGCATCATTCCGAGGACATTACCTTTCTTATTGATGATGCCGGCTATATTATGCAACGAGCCGTTTGGATTAGCTGATTCAGTCACACGTCCCTCGGGTGTCGAGTATCGGAAAACGACTTGCTGCTCCGCTTCCAGTTCTGTCAGCGTGGCATCGTCGGCGTAATACCTGCCTTCATAATGCGATATGGGGATTTTCAGCGTGTGACCGTTGTGACATTGAGAGGTAAAGGCGGTCAACTTATTTTCTACCTTAAGATACGTCCACTGACACCGGTATTCCAGATGGCTATTGCGCAGCAGCACGCCGGGCAGCAGACCGGATTCGCATAGTATCTGAAAGCCGTTGCAGATGCCGATGACCGGTTTGCCTGTAGCGACGAAGGCTTCTAATGCAAACATCACCGGCGAAAACCTGGCAATTGCGCCCGGCCGCAGGTAATCTCCGTAGGAAAAACCGCCAGGCAGTATAACGCCTGTCTCTT
>CAZJQG010000060.1:0-6071 GCA_964548415.1 uncultured Dehalococcoidales bacterium
TTACAATACCGCACTAGGCTTGGCAATGCTTTTTGCGCGCTACTGGACGGCAATCCCGGCACTGGCAATTGCCGGATCCCTGGTGCAGAAAAAAAAGGTGCCGGTCGGTTCCGGGACGCTGCCCACGCATTCGTCATTGTTCATTGTTTGGTTGATTACAGTGGTAATTATAGTAGGCGCACTGAGCTTCCTGCCGGCTCTAGCTCTTGGCCCTCTAGCAGAATACCTGAAAATAAGATGATGAACCATGTCGATTAACGGCCCGTCTAAAATAGAAGCGCCGCCAGAAAAGGTAGCGTTAACCAAGAAACAGTCTGGCTTACGAGGGCAAATTTATCGCCGTGCGCTAATCGATTCCTTAATAAAACTTGACCCGCGCCGTATAGTGCGTAATCCGGTGATGTTTGTAGTAGAGATTGGCAGCCTGCTGACGACAGCGCTTTGGGTGCAATCACTTTTTGGTTATGGCGAAGACAAACCCGGTTTTATAGGAGGCATTGCCTTGTTCCTGTGGCTCACTGTGCTTTTCGCCAACTATTCTGAGGCCGTTGCCGAAGGCCGCGGTAAAGCACAGGCTGACGCACTACGACGCACCCGCCGAGAAACACAGTCCAAGAAGCTCAGTATGCCAAAACATGGAGCCAAGTACGACATTGTACTTTCTACTGCTCTCCGACGGGACGATGCTTTTCTGGTGGAGGCCGGCGACATTATTCCTGTGGACGGTGAAGTAATAGAAGGCGTGGCTTTAGTCGACGAGAGCGCCGTCACTGGCGAAAGCGCTCCGGTCATCCGGGAGTCCGGCGGCGACAGAAGTGCGGTTACGGGCGGCACACGGCTACTGTCAGACTGGCTGGTGGTACGCGTTACTGCCAACCCCGGGGAAGGATTCCTTGACCATATGATTGACATGGTTGAAGGGGCCAAACGCCAGAAAACCCCTAACGAGATTGCTTTAAATATACTTCTGGCTGCATTTACCATCATTTTTCTAATTGTCTGCGCCACGTTGTTGCCGTTCTCCATTTACAGCGTCACCGCCAATCAGCAGGGTATACCAATTACAGTGACGGTAATAATTGCACTGCTGGCATGCCTTATTCCCACAACAATAGGAGGCTTATTGCCGGCCATAGGAATTGCCGGAGTTGACCGATTAATAAGGCGCAACGTCATCGCCCTATCAGGCCGAGCCGTAGAGGCAGCAGGCGATGTGGATGTGCTGTTGCTGGATAAGACAGGAACCATCACTTTAGGCAACCGTCAGGCCGTTGAATTCATACCAGTTAAGGGCGTCACCGTACTTGAATTAGCGGAGGCGGCACAGATGGCTTCATTGATCGATGAAACGCCTGAGGGTCGTAGCATTGTCTTGCTGGCAAAAGAGAAATACGGTCTTCGGGGCAGCAGAAGTGAGGACAAACCTGGCAACATGCATTTTATTCCGTTTTCAGCGCAAACCCGAATGAGCGGCGTAGATTTAGACGGAGTAAGTATCCGCAAGGGCGCAGCCGACGCCATCATTAATTACATCGAAAAACAAGACAAGACTGTACCCGCAGAGCTGAAGACACTTGTTGATGATATAGCTAAATCCGGCGGTACGCCTTTAGTTGTCACTCGGAATGGGGAAGCACTGGGTGTTACCCATTTGAAGGATATCGTTAAGGGCGGCATTAAAGAACGATTTGCCCATATGAGGAAGATGGGAATTAAGACTGTGATGATTACTGGCGACAACCCGCTAACGGCAGCTGCTATTGCCGCAGAAGCTGGTGTTGATGATTTTCTGGCACAAGCTACACCTGAAGCCAAGCTTGACTTAATCCGCAAACAGCAGGCGGGCGGGCGATTGGTAGCGATGACAGGCGATGGCACCAACGATGCTCCGGCGTTGGCACAGGCCGATGTCGCTGTGGCCATGAACACCGGGACGCAGCCGGCTCGCGAAGCTGCCAACATGATCGACCTGGACAGCAATCCGACGAAATTAATCGAGGTTGTTGAGATAGGCAAACAACTGCTGATGACACGTGGCGCCTTAACCACATTTAGTATCGCTAACGATGTATCTAAATATTTTGCCATTATACCCGCAGCATTTTCTACAATTTATCCATCATTGCTCGCTCTGAATTTAATGCGGCTGGCTACACCAGAGAGTGCCGTTTTATCGGCGGTTATTTTCAATGCATTAATTATTGTGGCTTTGATACCGCTGGCGTTGCGCGGCGTGCCATATCGACCGGTCGGTGCGGCCAGACTTTTGCGAGATAATCTGTTGATATATGGAGTGGGAGGATTAATTATGCCCTTCATAGGTATAAAGTTGATTGATATGTTATTAGTAGCCTTAAGGCTGTTATAACGGCGGACAAAGAGGAGACAATCTTTATGGTTCGTCAGTTTAAGAGCGCCGTAATACTTCTGGCTCTATTTACAGTAATTACGGGAATCATTTATCCGTTAGTCGTAACCGGTCTGGCTCAGGTATTTTTTCACCATCAGGCCAACGGCAGCCTGATTGAATCTGAGGACGGCAGATATCTCGGCTCCGATCTTATCGGCCAGCCATTCGACGAAGCCGGTTATTTCTGGGGGCGTCCCTCTGCAACGGCGCCGTTCCCCTGTAACGCCGCATCATCTTCCGGCTCAAATTATGGGCCCTTGAATCCGGCATTAGTGGATGGCATTCAAAATAGAATTAAAGAACTCCAGGCGGCAGACCCGGGAAACATCCATCCCATCCCCATCGATTTAGTGACGTACTCCGCAAGTGGACTGGACCCACATATAAGCATAGCTGCAGCTTTATACCAGGTTCCTCGCGTAGCCCGAGAGCGCGGCCTGGATGAAACTCAGGTTCGAGAGTTGGTGGACCGTTTTACAGAAGGACGCCAGTTGGGCATTCTAGGCGAACCCGGGGTCAACGTTTTATTGCTCAATGAAGCATTGGACCAAATTAAATAATGAATATAGAATTACCCGAAAATAAGGTATAAGATTGAACTGAAATGTCAGAGCGAACGTCTGAAAAACGCCCCAGCCCAGATGAATTACTGGCGCGTATTAAAGCTGAGGAGCGACAGAAGAAACAGGGGAAGTTAACCATCTTCCTCGGTTATGCCGCAGGGGTAGGTAAAACTTACGCCATGCTGGAAGCCGCCCAGCGACGGAAAAACGAGTTGGACCTTGTTGTTGCTTACGTAGAGACGCACGGGAGAGCCGAGACCGAGGCATTATTAAAAGGTTTCGAAATCATCCCCCGCAAGAAAATTGAGTACCACGGCATCAAGCTCTCAGAGATGGACCTTGATACCGTGCTGAAACGGCGACCGCAACTGGCGCTTGTAGATGAACTCGCCCACACTAATGCTTACGGTTCGCGCCACCCCAAGAGGTATCAGGATGTCGAGGAACTTTTGGACGCGGGAATCGATGTTTACACCACACTAAACATACAACATGTTGAGAGTATTAGAAATACCGTTGCTCAAATAACCGGTGTATGGGTCCGTGAAACAATCCCCGATACCATCGTTGATCGAGCGGCTGAGATAAAGTTAGTTGACCTCCCACCCGATGAACTTTTGGAGCGTCTAAAGCAGGGGAAAGTCTATGTGCCAGATCAGATAGCCCATGCCATAAACGATTTCTTCCGTAAAGGTAATCTGACCGCGCTACGAGAAGTGACTATGCGGACAGCGGCGGAACATGTCGATAAGCAGGTGCAGGTCTATATGCATACGCATGCAGTCCGTGGGCCCTGGCCTGCAGCCGAGCGACTTCTCGTATGCATTGGTCCCGGGCCACTGGGCAACCGCTTAATACGCAACGGCAGAATTCTGGCTTCACAATTGGACGCAGAATGGTTTGCTGCATATGTCGAAACACCGGGCATTATTCCGCTTTCATCAGACCAACATGACAGGATAGCTGCCACCTTAAGGCTGGCTGAGAGGCTTGGTGCTAAAGCAATGACACTTCAGGGAGATTCCGTACCGAGCACGCTTATCGAGTTTGCCAGCACACATAATATAAGCAAAATTGTTGTAGGTAGACCTCAGCGTAGCCGATGGTTGGAACTACTTCAAGGGTCGGTAGCTGACCAGTTAATTCGGAAAAGTGAGAACATTGACATCTATGTAGTAAGCAGTAAAGCCGAGCCGGCTGCACCTGAAAATTTGCCTCCGGCACGCCGGTCACAGTGGTGGTGGGGCTATCTGGAGGGATTAACCATAATAATTGTTGCCACTTTAATTGGAGAATTTCTACGCAGTTATTTCGACCCTACCAATCTTTTTATGCTTTATCTAATCAGTGTAATTATCTCCGCCATTTATTTTGGAGCAGGACCTTCTATCTTTATTTCTGTACTAGGTGTAATAGCTTTTGATTATTTCTTTGTCCCGCCTTTTTTCACATTTGCAGTCGCCGATACACAGTATATTTTCACTTTTGCTGCACTGTTAGCAGTTGGTGTGATAATTAGTCTGCTTTCGGCTAGAGTGCGCAACCAGATCATTTTAGCAAGACGTCACGAAGCTGAGACAGCCACTTTATACAATCTTAGTCGAGACATAGCTGCAAGTGCCGGATTGAAGACAACGATAAATGTCATCACAAAAAACATCAAAGAAACGTTCGGAGGCAACGTAGTGATCTTTCTACCTGACCCACAAAACACGGAACGCCTAAAACCGTTTTCTGATAAATCAAAGACCCAAGTAAAAGAAAATGAATTAGCCGTGGCTGTCTGGGCTTTTCAACACCAACAATCTGCCGGATATGGCACCGACACCATTCCGGATGCTAAAGCGCGATATCTACCGCTGAATACCAAAAAGGGACCAATAGGGGTCATGGTTATACGGTTCTCCGATAACTCGGAGCCAATCAGAATCGAACAGTTCCGGCTACTTGAAGCCTTTGCCGACGTCGCTGCTATTGGGATCGAACGAGCCCAACTGACGGAATCTACATAAAACAGTAAGTCAGAAAATCTCAGAGACCATCTGTCCACTGCACTCTATAAAATTGTATTTATCGTAGTTCTATTTCCATCCCAAAACATTAGGCATTGTCCCTCTTTTCCGTAACACGTTTTTAACATCGTTGTAATACGTTCGTAACATTCAGCTAGTATCATTGTACATAGAGGCGAACAATGTACAACGACCTAGCTCAAATATCCAAAGCTAAAGGCATTCATCGAACTCTGGCTATTTTGGCAATTCTATCATCTAAGCCAGTCATCAATGAAAACGGTAAGCGCACTCAGGAAAAGGAGGAGAACAAATGCTAATAAATTCCGGCGACACTGCCTGGCTGCTGATGTCGACAGCGCTGGTCTTGCTGATGACGCCGGCACTGGCTTTTTTCTATGGCGGCATGGTGCGAAGGAAAAACGTTCTTTCGACCCTGATGATGAGCTTTGCCATACTGGCGCTGGTCTCCGTACTCTGGATTATTTACGGCTATAGTATTAGCTTCGGCCCCGACAGGGGCGGCCTCATCGGCGCCTTAAATTGGATAGGCCTTACCGGCGTCGGCCAGGCTCCGTCATCGGTCTATGCACCGACTGTTCCTCATCTGGCGTTTATGATGTTTCAGGCAGCTTTCGCCATTATTACGGTAGCTCTGTGGACCGGAGCTGTAGTTGAGCGCATTAAATTCGGCGCGTTGCTAGTTCTTGGTACCTTATGGCTAACCGTCGTCTATTGCCCGATTGCTCACTGGGTCTGGGGCAGCGGCGGCTGGCTCGCCGGATTAGGTGCGCTTGATTTTGCCGGCGGTGCCGTAGTCCACGTGAACGCCGGAATATCGGCCTTAGCTTTAGCACTGGTGCTCGGCCCGCGCTTAGGATTTAAAGAGAAAGAGGCAATGGAACCAAATAGCATACCTTATGTTGTCCTGGGCGCCGCTCTTCTCTGGTTTGGCTGGTTCGGCTTCAATGCCGGTAGCGCACTCACGGCAGGTGGTTTGGCTTCCAGCGCATTTGTGACCACGAACACTGCGGGTGCCACTGCTGCTCTCACCTGGATGGTGCTCGGCTGGATTAACCGAAGACC
>CAZJQG010000061.1:0-6053 GCA_964548415.1 uncultured Dehalococcoidales bacterium
GGTTCCGGTAGACCCCGGGAGTGAGGTAATTGAATATGGCGGTTGTATCCAGCAGCTCTTCGAAACCGCTTACCTGCACCGCACCCGTCTGTTTAAAAAAAGCGTCCCAGATGCTGCGGTCGCCGGCCAGCGACCCGGTGTGGCTGTTGACGGCCCTTTTACCCGTCTCCGAAAGTCCTCCCTTCCAGATAATGACGGGTTTGATTCCTTTGAGGCCGGCCACTATTTTCCGGAAGCGGTCGCCGTCGTTAATGCCTTCCAGGTAAGCCGCGATTACCGTGGTTTTCGGGTCTTCCGCGAAATACTCCAGCAGTGAGACCTCGTTGAGGTCGATGCCGTTTCCGTAGCTGACCACCTGGGTGAACTTCATGTCGAAGGCGTCGGCGCCCCAGATTAAATCAGTGACCCATCCCCCGCTCTGGGAGAAAACGCCCACGTTGCCGCTTTCCCTGGGGTAATTAGCTCCCGGCAGCAGCGTCAGTCCGCCGCCCGGCGAGTAGACTCCGAAGCAGTTGGGGCCGACTATCCTGATTTTGCCATCGGCAATTTTCTTTATCTGAAGCTCGAGCTTGCGTCCCTGCTCGCTCACCTCGCGAAAACCGGCGGTGAAGATCTCCACGGCCGGCACGCCCTTGGCAACGCAGTCGGCAATTATCCCCGGTACGTATGGCGCCGGCGCGCTGATATTAACGAAATCCACCATCTCCGGGATGTCCCTGACGCTGGGATACGCTTTAAGCCCCTCGATTTCGGTGGCTGTGGGGTGGACGAGGTAAATCCTGCCGCTGTATCCGAATTGATTCAGTACCTGGAGGAACCGGTTACCGGCTCCGTCGGCCCTCGTGGACACGCCGGCGATGGCCACCGATTCGGGATAAAACAAAGGCCGCAGCTCGTTTACTAATGATTTTGGCATTTAATCAGATATTCCGCAGGTGCCAGTGTATATTTATTGTATCGGTTTTTGCCCCAGCGATGCTCTTTTCTCCACGATGATTTCGGTCGCCATTCTGGCTACTTCACCTACAAGCGTTGAACATGTGTCCAGCAGGCCGGCTTTGGCAGCTGCTTTAAACTCGGACGGGTCGTAGAGATTGTAGAATTTGCCAAAAAACTTGTTCTGAATGTCAGCACAGCGGCAGGTGCCGTACTTTTCAATAAATCGGTCATGCAGTTGCTTCGACAGCAGGCAGGAATCCAGCAGTTTAGTCATATCGCCGAAGTCCTCTTTTTTCCTGCCGAAGAGATAGCTTATGGCCATAACGCCACCGGAAAGCGCCCCGCAATGTCCGTCTCCGGTTAAGCCGACTCCATCGGCGAGACCGGCGGCGGCCCTGAAAACGTCAGGGTTTTCGATTTCAAGTGCTTCGAAAATTCCAGCAAGTGCGCACTGCGAGCAGCCGCCGCTTGCCATCTCATGCCGTTTGGCATTTTCGAATGCTTTGGTTAGGATTTTTTCGGTGTTTTTTTCCATTAAGTTTCTCCTATTCATTAGATTTAATGTTTTAAAATAGCTCCCTCGGCGGCAGAACCCACATACTTAACATACCTCTGCATATATCCCGGGGGAATGTCCCTTTCAACTGGTCCCCAGCCCTTCAGCCTCCGCTTTATCTCCGCCTCAGTCAGCTTAACCTCGATTTTCCTGCCCGGTATATCCACCACCACCTCATCCCCGTCCCTGAGCGCCGCAATAGGCCCGCCCACGTAGCTCTCGGGCGATATATGCCCCACGGAAAGCCCGCCGCTCGCCCCCGAATACCTCCCGTCGGTAAGCAGCGCCACCTTCTTATACCCGTTCAGGTCGAGCCCGAGCGTCACCGCCAGCATCTCCGGCATGCCCGGCCCACCCTTAGGCCCCTCGTTCCGGATGACCAGTATATCCCCCTCCGCTATCTTCTTCTCCCGTATCGCCGCCAGGCATTCCGATTCAGCCTCGAAAACATTCACCTTGCCCCGGAAGACCCGCATCTCCGCCGACACCGCCGACTGCTTCACCACCGCTCCCTCCGGAGCCAGGTTGCCGAACAGCACCACCGTCCCGCCCTCATCGGCAAACGGCTTCTCCCGCGGCTGGATGACTTTCTCGTCCTTCACCGTGGCAAAGTCGATGACGTCCTTCACCGTCATGCCCATCACGTTCATATGGTCCAGGTGCAGGTCCTTCTCGATGACCTTCATCACCGCCGGTATACCTCCGGCAACGTGCAGGTCGATCATGCCGTAAAGCCCGTTAGGTGCGATTCCGGTAACGGTGGGCACCCTGGCAGCCACCTCATTGAAACGCTCCAGTGGCAGCTTAAGCCCCAGCTCATGGGCGATAGCCGGCAGGTGCAGCGTGGCATTGGTCGAGCCGCCGATAGCGGCATTCACCGCCAGCGCATTCTCCAGCGCCTTCATATTCAAAATCTGCCTTGCCGTCAGGTTCTCCTCCACCATCTTCACAATCCGTTTCCCGGCGTTACGCGCCCACAGCAGTTTATCGGCATGGAAAGCCGGAATGGTTGCCGTCCCCGGAATAGCTATGCCCAGCGCTTCGGCAAGACATTGAAAGGTATTGGCCGTGCCCATTATCTCGCAGGCGCCGCAGGTAGCCACTGTGGTCAGCAGCAGCCGGTCCTCCACGTTTGGGTAGCAGTCATGGGCTATAACGCCTTTATTTTTCTCCGAATACCGTATTTGAAACGAGCTCGGCCCGCCAGGGAAAAATATCGCCGGCAAGTCCAGCCTCGCCGCCGCCATAATCATGCCCGGATTAATCTTATCGCAGCTGGAAATCATCACCATGCCGTCGAACAGCTGGCTTCGTACGTGTGTTTCGATGATATCGGCAATCAGCTCTCTCTGCGGCAGCACGAAGCGCATGCCCTCGTTCCCCTCGGTGATGCCGTCGCAGCAAGCCGGCACGTCGAACTCGAAAGGTATGCCGCCCGCCGTAAAGATGCCTTCTTTGACCCGCTCGGCGATGGTTCTCAGGTGCACATGCCCCGGATTCAGTTCCGTATACGAATTCACCACGGCGATGAGCGGTTTCTCGCCCAGCTCCTCGATATCGGCCCCCGTCCCTTTCAGAATCGCCGTCCGTACAAAGTTTATGGGAAAGTCCTTAATATCAAAAATACCCGCGCTTTTTATCTTTTTCATGGTTGAGCCTCCTTATTTATGAATGATAGGTGTGAACAAAGTATAGGTATTCATTGAATATCTGGTCAAGCATTATATAGAGGAAAAAACGTCTTCAGTGATAGACGAAGCTAACCTATTTAAAAAATTTCACTAATTGTTGGTTATATGAGTATAAGCCTATTGTCAATAGCATTTCTACGTGATATTATATCTACCGATAGCAGTATGTTCACGTGACTTAGGAGGAATTGTGAATCTGAGAAGAATCTATTTTGTTCCCTTATGCCCGGGCGAATTTCCTGGCGACCCTGAATTAGGCGGTTGGAGACCTTTACCCAAACAGTTTTTCAGGCACAGAAATGCGGCGGCTTTATCTATAGAAGATGCTGTAAGAATCGTAGCCAGCCGATTAACCGGATTTAATCTGACACAAGCGATAACTGTTTTAGCTAAACGATTCTAAATTAGATACTGAATTATTAAGTTTAAACCTCAATAAAAGGAGGTGATAATCGGTGATTTAGTTACTTAACTAAGAAACAGACTAAAAATAACATTTAGAAAGGAGTTTTATAATGAATACAGATGACAACATAACAGAAAAATTAAAGGATTTCGCCGCTAATACCTTAGAGGTGATGAAACTTCCAGCGATCAGGGGACACCTCGGCGGGGTCGATTTTTTCGTAACCAATATGGCTCTCAGCAAATTAGTGAGATATATTGAGCCTACAGACCCGAATCTTCCGACCAAACTTCGTGAAGAACGCCAGGCACGGCCGGAAAGATACGCACAAATTGCCGGATATATTCTCAACAATCCCGACTATCGCTTTAGTGCACTTACTTGCACCTATGGCAAGCATGGTATCAAAGAACCCGTGGGCTTTCGAGCAGTTGATCCGGATGCCCCGAAAGGCAGCCCGGGATGGACAATTGGCGAATTAACCCTTGACCAGGGAGATCCACTAATAATTGTAGATGGTCAACATCGTCTTGGGGCAATAAAGGAAGCTATCAGTAAAGATCCTGATCTGCGTGACGATAGCATTGCCATAGTACTTTTCCCATACATAGACCTAGAGGCTAATCAGCAACTGTTTTCTGACCTCAACAGGAATGTAAAGAAAACAAGCAAAAGCCTGGATGTTTTCTTCGACCGTAGAGACATAATCAACCGCGTCGTGCAGGAGGTGGTTAAAAAGGTCACTGTATTTGGAGAAGAGAGGGTCGATGTAGAAAACATATCCGTAGCCAAAAGTCCTGTGAAGGTTTTCACACTGGCCGGAGTTTACCAAGCCACACACCCGATGATTAAAGGAGCTTTTAGAGGAGGGCTTCTGCAAAAAGCACTTGATAAAGAAAATAATAACGAAGAAGAATATGTTGAATTTCTTGTTGATGCTTGGGAATTCATTGCTGAGCAGTTCCCGGAATGGGGAAAGGTGGCAAGAGGTGAAATGAATATTGCTCAAGAGCGACAGAATTATCTTCATTGGAATTCAGGAGTTCTTTCCTCAATAGGCGAGTTTGTTGGAGCTGTTATTGGGGAGTATGGCAATGATTGGAGGGATAGAGCCAAAGCTGCCCTGACTCACTCTGAAAATGGGAACTGGCGTCGAGATCCAAAATATTGGGGAGGTATTATTCTTGCCGGTGACCAAGTGCTGCCGCGCAGCGCTGTCAGGATACAACTAATTGCATATCTAAAGCTCAAAGCAGGTTTGCCGCTAAGAACCGGAGAAGAAGACGCTCTAGCATCTTTAGCCCCCGAAACTCAGAAGAGGATAGGTTTCCAGTTATCAAAGAAGGCAAAATAGAGAGGGGTAATATGGATATTAGTGAAATAGATGAAAAGCTAATGAAGTTTATTTATGATGAATATAATAAAAGCTCAACATTTAAAACGTATGGTGAATTCGCATCAGTGCTTGTTGGAAGATTCAGAGATAGATTACGAATAGAGCTGGGGGATGCAGCGGCACAATTAGAGGCTATGCAACGTTTGATAGAACGAGGATGGATAGAAACAGTTTCACTAGGCGGTAAAAGGATTGGAAGGACACATCTAAACGTAGTTAGTAGAATTAAACCTACAGTCACAGGTATTCGATTCATCGAAGAAAAACAGCAGCCCTGGATTAAACGTCAATGGCCTAAAATGGTTTCAGCATTAGCGGAAAGTATTATAAAGGGAGTTAAGAAATAAAACACTGGATACTCTTGTAAGAATAATAAGTGGTACAATTACTCGGACAGTTCATTTCACATAGAACGGACATAATATAATGAGTAAAATAATTTTTATACTCGGAGCCGGAGCATCAGCTCATTGTGGAACGCCATTGATGGGGAATTTTCTTGAAGTAGCAGAGGATTTATGGCGCAGAGGATTCGTGGCAGAATCAGACGAACATTTTTCAAATGTATTCGGTGCCATAGGAAATTTACAGGGGATACATTCGAAAGCAAAAATCGACACCTATAACGTAGAGACTATTTATGCAGCATTTGAAATGGGCAAACTTCTTAAAAGTTTGCCGGGCATTACTGATACTAATATGATCGATGATTTAATATATTCTCTGAAAGTGGTAATAAGCCATACCCTTGAAAGAACTACTAGGCTTTTAAATTATGGTGGGGAAATTCATGCTCCAGTAGCGTACGGGAATTTTGCTGACATGATAAGTAAATTAATAGATGAAAAGAAATCTTTTTCAATAATAACTTTCAATTACGATCTAGGATTAGATTATGCTCTATCCAGAAATAAAATATTATTGGACTATGCCTTAGGAGATATCGAGACTAATCCTAGAACGGCAACCTTATTAAAGTTGCATGGATCTCTAAATTGGGGTAAATGCAGAATTGACCCCACCCCCATAAATTAGTCCATGTATAATTAGAGTCTTCCGGTGAAA
>CAZJQG010000062.1:0-5974 GCA_964548415.1 uncultured Dehalococcoidales bacterium
ATGCTATATTATTCGTATATTATTAAGTAAGAGATATATCATCATGAACATGGTTAGAATTAAAAAGTTAAGGTTTTTATATATTCTATTGACCATTCTTGTTTTAATTTGTTTTTACCCCACTAACACTTTATCAGCGGCTCCAATAAATCATAAATATCAGAATTTTTCAGTAAATTCAGACAACGAAACTCCTTTCGAATATCCCGTGTGGCAACTATCGCAAGAAGAGGCACTTCAAGGTATGTATATTAATTACAGTCTACCGATATATGATAGTTTTTCTAACCGCACCATTCCTAAAACGCCTAGCCCTATACTCCTTTCACCATCTGATTGTTCAATTAACATTTTAGTGAATCAGATTATTTTTTCGTGGTCACCATTTAAAGAGAATACAAAATATATACTTGCATTGGCTAATGATGCGGTTATTGAAACCCATATAATTGATTTGGCTGAGGTAACCACAACGAACTATCCCTATAAGTACGATCGCACCCTTGACTACAATACCGTCTATTTCTGGCAGGTTATGGCCTTGGACCCAATGAAAAGCGAATGGTCATCTGTCTTCAGCTTCCGGACTGAGGCGGCGGCACCCCCAGTGTCCACACCGCCTCTACCAGCAGCCACACCCCAGCCAAATCCGTTGCCAATGACCCCGATAATTATAATGATAATTACCCTAATCGCAGCCTTCAGCCTAGTAACCTGGCTTATCATCATCAAATATAGATTAAAGTAACGACGCAATAAAGATAAAACAACATAAATTATGTATCGTTTTTCTTGACTTAACCTCGCTATCTTTGCTATAGTCTGCAAAATACCCACGGACAAAAACATGGCGGCACCAAAGATAAAAAACATGGAACGCGCTTACGGCTTTGAAGAGGTCGCCATCATTCCAGGTGACGTGACCATCAACCCCGACCAGACCAATACAGAATTCAAAATCGGCAACTTCACGTTCTCCATCCCCATACTGGCTGCCGCTATGGATGCCGCTGTCGACCCGAACTTCGCCATACTGCTGCATAAGCTCGGAGGACTGGCCGTCCTCAACCTCGACGGCGTCCAAGCGAGATATAAGAACCCCGAAGAAATGCTGGCTCAAATCGTAAAAGCACCCGACAAAGAAGTTACCGCACTGCTGCAAAAAATTTACTCGGAGCCGGTCAAAGAAGAACTAATCGCTGAACGCGTCCAGACAATCAAACGCGCCGGAGCCATCTGCGCCGTTTCCCTGATTCCGGCCAACACCAAGCGGCTGGCAGAGGCGGCCAAAGAAGCCGGCGCCGATATTATCTTCGTCCAGTCCACGGTCACCACCGCCCGCCATATTTCGAAAAGCTACCGCGGCCTTATATTCTCGGACCTGTGCGAAACTCTGGGCCTGCCAATCGTGGTCGGCAACTGCGTTACCTACAGCGCTGCACTAGAATTGATGCGGACTGGCATCTCCGGCTTGCTCGTCGGTGTAGGTCCGGGCGCCGCCTGCACCACCAGAGAAGTGCTCGGTGTGGGTGTACCGCAGGTGACCGCCACCATGAACTGCGCCGCTGCCCGGGCGGCTTTCTTCAAAGAAACAGGTAAATACGTGACCATAATTACCGATGGCGGCATGCGCACCGGCAGCGACGTATGCAAAGCCTTCGCTTCGGGCGCAGATGCCGTTATGCTGGGCTCTGTCATGGCCCAGGCGGAAGAAGCACCGGGCAAGGGCTACCACTGGGGCATGTCGCACCCACATCCCTCACTACCGAGGGGCACCAGAATCAGGGCCGGAGTCAAAGCGCCGCTGGAGCGCTTACTGTTTGGCCCTACATCGGTTACCAACGGCACGGAAAACTTCGTCGGCGCGCTGCGTACCGCCATGGGCGTCTGCGGTGCACTGACTATAAGAGAATTTCAGCAGGCCAAGATGGTAATTGCACCGTCGATTAAGACCGAGGGTAAGTACTTCCAATCACTGCAGAGCGTCTGCTAGACGGATTACAGAAAAACCGAGACGCAGAACCAGATACCGAATCCCACCAGCGCCGCTGCACAGATACCAAAGACCACACGTTGTACGGTTTGCGTCCACATATGCTTGGTCCTGAAAACACTGACCGATACCACCTGCTCCCAGACCAGATCGCACGACCAGTGCACCATGGCGAAAATAACCAGGCCCCAGATGCCGAATTGGGCGGCGGTCACAATCAGCGCAATGCCGATGGTTGCCCACCACAGGAAGAAATAGGGATTGGCGCCGGTGAGCATGATTCCGGTAACCAGCGAGTTGTAAGGCAGGTCGGCCGATTCGGCGATATTTTTCTTGAAGCCTCGGAGCACCAGCAGCCCCATAACGATAAGCAACAGTCCGCCGGCCACACCGACGATCATCTTAAATGTGGGATTGGTGAAAAAATGGCCCAAGCCGAAGTAAACGATGGCCATCAATGGAATTTCAACGACAGCGTGTCCCAGCGCAATGAAAACGCCGGCGTTCTGCTCGCGGTAGCCTTTAGCGATAGTGGCCGCAGTAAGCGGACCGGGCATCATAACGCCGGATAGAGAAATTCCGGCGGCAGAAAGCAGGAATAGACCAAAGCTGGCATCCATTTGCGGTATATTATACCTTTTATTGCAAAAAACCGGCCAAGCTGGCCGGCTATTTGCTCTCTTTCCGCCATGGTTCGACAAGCTCACCACGAGCGGAAAACTATTTACGTTTTCTAATCTTTATTCAGTAGTTTGGCATTTAGCTTTTGGTTTTTAAATTTTATTCGTCCTCTTCCCCTTCTTCCTCAACCTCGGTTTCAAGCTCGCCGCTGACGCGCGGAAGTATGGCAGCTGTTTTGCTCTTGCGCCTTGTACCGCGCGATAGACCGGCAGCCGATTGCTTCAACTTGGCCAGTGCCTCGGCTGAAAAGGTTTCAGGCAATAACACTCCGTGGATTCCTGATTTTAACAGGCTCTTCAATTCTTCGTCGGTAATGGTGGAACTTGCGGTTACCAGCAACGGTTTATTCAACAGTTCGGTAAAACGCTGATATATCAGCATACGTTCGATGGTTAAAGTCGACTCGTCTCCGGCTACCAGGACGCCGTCGATCTCTATCGGTAGCGCATTTATAGCTCTGACCAGGCCCGGCTCCAGTGATGGCTCTATTTTGAGCACCCGGCCCAGCCCTTCTTTATTCACCGCATCCAGCGGCGTCTTCAGTCCGAAAACGATAAAGTCGCAGCCCAGGTCGATGGACTTTGCCGCCGCGTCCTTCTCTGCGCCGTCTATCGCGCAGCCCAAAGATACTCCGCCGCCAACCGCTTTGGTCAATTCGGCAAAGCTCTTGGCACTCAGACCTTTGGTGCTCAAAATGCCGGCATCGATGCCGGCCATGGCCAGGGAATAAGCCTCGGCGGCGCCCGTCTTGACCAGACTGGCAATGAATAACAGAGGCGGGATTTCGGCTTCGTCGGATTTTCGGAAGCCCAGTGAAGGCGCAGAGCCCTTATAGATTCGTTGTAGTTTATCGGCAAATTTACTCATGATAATAATCGTATCATATTTCAGGTAACATACGCACTAAAAGCAAAACGATACTCCCTTTCCCTCACGGGAAAGGGCTGGGGAGTGGTGGACTAATAAATTATTCCCTCTCCCTCGACGGGAGAGGGTCAGGGTGAGGGTTAAAACAGTTTGAACTACGTTCATTTTAATGCTAATATGACTCGATTATCATGGCAGTCAAAACCGATACCAAGATGCGTATCGAAAAGCTCAGCCTTTCCTTTGGCGGAGTTAAAGCCCTAACCGATGTCAGCCTGGAAATAAAGGACAAAGAACTGCTGGCAATCATCGGACCGAACGGCGCCGGCAAGACCTGTATACTTAATTGCATCAACGGTTTCTACAAGCCTCAGCAAGGAGAGATATACTTCGAGGGTAAGAAGATTACACGACTTCGCCCCGACAGGATTGCTAGAATGGGCATCGCTCGCACCTTCCAGAACATCGAGCTTTACTCCGGTCTCACCGCTCTGGATAATCTGCTGGCGGCCCGGCATGTGCTGATGAAGCAGCCCACCATCGCCAGCGCTCTTTATTTCGGTCCCGCCCATAAGGAAGAAATAGAGCATCGCAAAGCCGTCGAGGATATCATCGACTTCCTGGAAATAGAGCCGATACGGAAGAAGGTGGTGGGCGCACTGCCATACGGGATGCGCAAACGGGTAGAACTGGGGCGGGCACTGGCGTTGGAGCCTAAAATTCTTCTGCTCGACGAGCCAATGGCAGGTATGAACCTGGAGGAGAAAGAAGACATCGCCCGTTTCATCGTGGACATTTTCGAAGGCCAGGGTGAGACCTATCCCAACACGCCGGTGCTGAGGGACGGAGTTAGCTGCATCATCCTTGTGGAACACGATATGGGCGTCGTGATGGACATTGCCGACAGAATCGCGGTACTCGATTTCGGGCGCAAGATCGCCGAGGGCATACCGGATGAAATTAAGAACGACCCGAAGGTTATAGCGGCGTATTTAGGCGAGAAACAAGAAAAATCAAAAGTTAAAAGTTAAAGGTTAAAAGTTCAAATAAAAATAAAAAATTATTTTTTACCCTTCAACGTCAGGATACTTGTCGCCAGTATTTTAGCCAGCTCTGTTGCCTCTTTTATAAGTACCATCGTTGAATTATTATCGGCCTTATGTGAATCCTGTAGGAGACCTAACCAGAATTTGGTTTCGTTTGCGGATTTCAAGGCGTAGGCGAAGAAATTGGTATAGTCCCTTCGTGAAGAAGCACCTTGAGCCTCAATTACATTGGCACCGATGCTGGTGGCGCTCCGTAATTAACTGCTCACCAATAATATTCGACACTTGCCCTTTAGGTAACTGCTCAACGAAGGCAATAATATCCAGTGCAAATTTATATACTCGCTTAATAAAGGCATCTTTGAATTTTGACTTGTCATTTTGCATTTTAACTTTTACATTTTAACTTACGTTTACAGCCATCTCTTACGTCTCTTGTAGTGTTTGACAGCCTTGTAGCTTTTCTTGGTGCCAACAGCTGAAAGGCCCATGTAAAACTCCTTGACGTCCTCGTTGTTTTTCAGAAAATCAGCTGTGCCGTCCAGCACCACCCTGCCGTTTTCCATGACATAACCGTAGTGGGCGATATTCAAGGCGATTCTGACGTTCTGCTCCACCAGCAGTATCGAAGTCTTCTTTTCGGTATTAAACCGTTGTATTATGGCGTAAATCTCTTCCACCAGCATCGGCGCCAGGCCCAGCGATGGCTCATCCAGCATCATCAGTTTCGGCGCCGACATCATGGCCCGGCCTATCACCAGCATCTGCTGCTCGCCTCCGGAAAGATAGCCGGCGATGTTATGTCTCAGGTTTTTAAGTCGCGGAAAGTAATCGTAGACCATACCTAGGTCTTCCTTGATAGCGTGACCGTCGCTGCGATTATAGGCGCCTACCATCAGGTTCTCCTCGGTGCTGAGGTGGCCGAATACGCGGCGGCCCTCCAGCGCCTGGACGATGCCCAGCTTGCCTACCTGCACGGCGGTCTTTTTGTCGATTCTCTCGCCGTCCCATTCGATGCTGCCATCGACAACTTCGCCTTCCTCCACCTGGAGCAGACCGGAAATAGCCTTCAGCGTCGTGGTCTTACCGGCTCCGTTAGCCCCCAGCAAAGCCACCACCGAGCAGTCATCCACGGACATGGAGATCCCGTGCAGGACCCTTATCACGTTTAGATAAGCGACTTCTACACTGTTCAGTTTAAGCATAGGTCGTTCCGGCAGGGCCTCCCCCGGCGGGGGGAGACCCTGCCTGCATGTTTTTTTTACTTGTACCAGTCGAACTGCTCGTATTTAACTAGGGGCGCTTCCACCCAGTCGGTCAACTGGGTAATTTGACCGTTTGTTATCTGAAAAACGCGGTTAGACTTATCCAGCCTGTTATCGCCGGG
>CAZJQG010000063.1:0-5937 GCA_964548415.1 uncultured Dehalococcoidales bacterium
CTGGAGGACTTCACCGCCTGGACAGAAGCCCTGTCCAGCACCTACTGAACGAAGATTACTTGATATAAGGAATGCCTAAAATTTCCAACAGCGATTACAAAAGAATGATCAGTGCCGCCGTTCTTCGGTACTTACTGGCAATTATTGTCTTTGGTCTAATATTTTTCCTCCCCGCGGGCACAATCCGGTACTGGGAGGCATGGATTTACTGTGGAATAACCCTTATCCCGATTCTTTTCGTCTTCATATATTTACTGAAGAACAATCCGGAGCTGCTGGAACGCCGCACGAGAATGCGAGAAAAGGAGCAGCCCCAGAAGTTAATCGTTAAACTGTCGATGTTCATCTTCGTTCTGGCTTTCATTATTCCCGGATTAGACTATCGCTTTAACTGGTCATACGTGCCTGTTGCTGTCGTTATCATCGCCGACGTGATAGTTCTGGCGGGATATTTTATTTTCTTTCTCGTAATGAAAGAGAATGCCTATGCTTCCCGAATTGTCGAAGTGGAAAAGGGTCAGAAAGTGATATCGACCGGCCCTTATTCCATTGTTCGCCATCCGATGTATCTGGGGGTATTTTTGATGTATCTTCTCAGCCCAATTGCGCTAGGCTCCTTCTGGGCAATCATTGCCTTCATACCGTTACCCGTCTTAGTTATTTTCAGAATATTCAATGAGGAACAGGTATTGGTTAAAGAACTGCCGGGTTATAAAGACTACATGCAGAAAGTAAAATACCGGCTAATCCCGTTTGTCTGGTAACGATTTTCACAACCGCGCCCGGCAAGTTAATGCCTTGACACCTGCCCTGTTCCACAGAGATTGCCAAATTTTTCGTTCGGGGTATTCCATTCCGAGATATGTAGATGTATAATCGTAACCAGACCAACTCTCTTGAAGGCGGAGGCTAATGCCATGGGCGCAAAGCATCGAAGTCAGAAGTTACTTCAGAGCCGGTTTGATATTGTCTGGCAGCGCCTGGATGAAGCCGGCGAACAGCAGATGGTAACGCCGGACGGTCACAAGTTTATGGCGCTGGCTTCCCGTCGCAAAAGGACTTCGGCAGACCAGGACCCCAGGTTCATCGCGGTCAAACAGCGCGGGCAGGAGTTTGCCCGTATTTACCCCTGCTGCTGGGGTCACACCACCAATTGCAATGGCACGCGAATAGGCGGCTACAGTGACGGGCTGGACGCCTGGGTTAAAGGCTTGATGATAAGCAAGGAAAGCCTGACCTTGAAGCCCGGTGACGAGGTCATTCACCTGCTCGCCAGGTTGCTCAACTCGAAGGAGCTAGACTATGACCATGCCTGCCTGCATCTTCCCAACAAACCGGGGGTCTATCTGGTCTTCGATAAAAAGCAAAAGAAATACATCTATGCCGGTAAAGCTCTGGACATACAGAAAAAAGTCCGGCAGCATGCCCAGCGCCATAACAGGCTGTTTGGCTCCAGCATCATTCCTCCCATTCAGAAAGAGCTAATCGATAAAAAGCTTTGCGCCGACTCAGGCGAAGCCCAGAAATACTTATCCAAGAACTGCACCGTAAGGCATCTGGTCGTGCTCGATGAAAAACAGAGAAAGCAGCCCTGGAAGAGGCGCTCGCTACTGGAACATTACGCTATCTGCGTTCTCGAACCCGAATACAATATTTCCGAAGAATTCGAACATTAGCCACGCCAACACTCCAGTAATCGCATTATAAGTCAATGAAATTCCCGCCCTTTGCCCTGGCAAAGCTTTTAACATTAGTTATATTCCTTATGTTCTGGAAAATATGTTGCTTGAAACATAAAATGAAGAAGATTGTGGGGTGGTTATATCAATACTTATTAGAGACTTTCCAAAATTCGTATTTTGTCTCAAATTTATCTGCTAGATCAACTCTCTCTGCTATAGAGCTTCGTCTCATCCTTCCCAATTCCTCCACCATAGCTATTGCTTGCCCTGAGTGTACGATCCTTGCCAGTATATCAAAGACAAATTCCCACTTGTTCTCCGTTGAGAGTCCAGATAACGCCCCCTGGAGACAAAGCCGAGTCAAGTCACGTGAGGCATTGTAACAGATATCTCGCAGCCCTTGATCAACAGATATCCTTGCCAAATTCCCATAACCAACTATGGTGAGATCTAGAACGTATTCAGTTTTCTCCTCGATAGCCTGTTCTCCTATACGGGCGAAAGCATAAATTACTTGTAGCCCTATAGTTTCATCTTTTCGATTAACAGCATCATGTCCTATATAACTCAAAGCCTCCAGGGGTTCGTTCATATATAGAATACTACTCATATAAAATAATTTATCTTTTTCCCGCCAGTCCCCAGATTTACTAATAAGAGTCAGGACAACATTTTCCAGAACAGAAATCAAAGAAGTACAAGCTTGCACGTCGGTAATCAGTCTAGATGCCAGACTACGGAATTGCCTATTCAGATTATAAAGTTGTGGATGAAGGTTGATATCGTCAGTAAGTATGTCTCCTAGTGCACGCACGGCTACATCGAAAGTTCCGTAATCATGGTTAGCCATAGCACTCATGGCAATGTTCTCGATTGTGAGGCTATCTTTTCTTGCATCCGCGCCCTCGTCGTTCTGCCAGTGCTTGCGCGCTCTCCGGACTAAATAATCAATTATCTGGCCGACTCCCAATCTACTTGGAAAAGTGATAAAGTATGGCACTAGAAGAATAATACATACAATGGCCGCGCTAAGGCTCATACGGACATCTAGTATGGAGAAGTTTCTACTCAAAAGAAAAAACGGATATAAAATAGTGGAGGCAAAAAAAACTATATACAGCAATACCCACCAAGGCAATATGCGCTGAAGCAGCCAGTAGATATAACGAGCAGTAATCTGGACGGCCACAAGACTAATCGTGAACACCAACGCAAAAACGGCTGCTAATGCTTGGCCCATACCACTTAAGAGATAATACAACGGTGAGGGATCTTCGGGCATAGATGTGAAGCTAAAAGACCACATAATCGAGCTTATAATTATTGCTGCGGCTAGACCAGCTAACCATGTCCAATTGTAGTCTCTCGCCAACCAGCCACGGAAATCATTCATCACAATCTGCCATATCCCCTATTTGCCATGATTATACACCGTGTAAGTGGATTGAGAAAGGCTATGCTGGATACGAGAGAATA
This sequence comes from uncultured Dehalococcoidales bacterium, assembly GCA_964548415.1. Lineage (GTDB taxonomy): Bacteria > Chloroflexota > Dehalococcoidia > GIF9 > UBA5629 > 9FT-COMBO-48-23. Next base: position 3,159 of record CAZJQG010000063.1, read on the forward strand.
TTAGAGTGCAACTGACTCTGTTATATCGGTAGCTCTAATTTAGTAAGTGATATAATTCCTAACCGTGCTTCTACTTAACTATTCGACTATCGTTGACCCGCTGCTGAAAGACGTCAGGACCTGCGTCGTTGAGCTTTCCGGTATTAAGGCGGGGGGCAGGGTGCTGGATGTGGGCTGTGGGACGGGCGACCGGGCTTCATCTTGTATTGAATAGCTTCATCACATCGCCCATTAGCATAAAGGGTTTAATATTAGAGCCTACATTATCGATAGTGCCCGCCATATACAGATTAAGGTCCTCCGAATAATAGAGGAATGAACCCGTGGAACCTGAATGACCCCACAGTGGAGTTAGTCCCGTCACTTTGCTCATTAACGGAGGCAGTTTGAAATACATGGTTCCATATCCATATTGAATTGGAAATTCCAGCTTATGCCAGTCATGCATCAATCCCAGTGTATCCTTACTAATTATTTCCCCCTCATTTAAGGCTTTCAGGAAAATGATCATGTCTTCTGCCGTAGAAACAATGCCTCCATCTGCCCAGTAAGCCCCATTCGAACGGGTGCTGGTAACGACCATACCTTCATAAAATACATCAGCCGTGGCAGCAGATGGAGCAACCTGAGGTTCGGAAAGGCCGACCAACCAGGTATTTTTAATGTCCAGAGGACTAAAGAAAAAATCTTCATAAACGCTCTGAAGCGGTTCTTGGGTTACATACTCTATAATCTTACCCAGCAACTGGAAATTTGTATCCGAATAGGACGCACCCGTACCCGGCGGAAAATGAGGTTTCAGGTCGTCTCTGGCCCTGGCGATAGTCTCATCTACAGTCCAGGACCTTTCAGGCTGTTCAATAAACAAATCGAAAAGACTTTTACCATCTTTATTGGATTTCTCCTCGTAGTAGTCCGCTATGCCCGAAGTCTGCGCTAAGAGTTGCTCGATGGTAATCTCATTTGAATAATCCTTCCCCTCATAGACATTAATGCCTGTGATAAGATCGGCTGGCAGGTATTTGGATATCGGATCATCTAAAGAAAGCGCCCCTTCTTCATACAATTTCATGATTGCGGTGGCAGTATATAGTTTTGTGACGCTGGCAATATAAACAGGAGTACCCCTGGTCATGGGCACCTGACCGTCCTGGTTGGCGATTCCGGCTGCGCCCACCCAGGAGTAAAAGCCATCACCCTTCGTCACAGCCAGGACACAATTTTCAATCGATTTATCTTTTTCTACCAGCGCGGAAACGGAGTGTTCCAGTTCTATATTTAAATCATTAGAAGATGAACCTGAACAATTTAGGGCTGTTAAACAAAATCCAGCTACAAAAATGACAGTAATCAAAACTTTGATAAATACTATTGCCATTCTTTCTGTCTTATTAAAAATCATAATAACCTTCTGAGCTATCACCAACTAGCATTATACTATGCTAATCTAAGGAAATTTTTTTCGCATGTATACCATGATTCCGATTGGTGTGGGAAGGACCTCATTGTTGGACAAAATAAAATGCCCCGAGTAACCTCACTTTTCCAGATAGCTCCTTCACTTTCGGTGCCAGCCTATTTGCTCCTGGTTGGGATTCCACGCGCCTTTAGGCTTTTCCCTACTTCGCGACCCAGCTTCCCATTTGCCGGATCAAAGCTTTGATTACTCGGGACACTACAAATATACCATATTTCGACCCCGGCTGTCAACATTTTGTGCCTGTATAGTGCCCAAACATAACGGCGTCAACAGGTGGCAATACACTAAATTGTACAAGTCAAAATTCTGGTGCATCAGAAATCAGCAAATCATGTCCTCCAGCTACTGACTGTATTGTACCGGCGGCTCAATAGGAGAGCAGTTGCCCGGTACACAATTGGCTGAGGGTTCGAACCGCTTGCCGGGCTGTGATTAAGGATGGGAAGTTATGGCAAAAATGGTGATTATGCCTTTGGAAGGACCGTAATACCAGAAGACCCTGTAGGCTGCGGGTGTTCTCTGCTCTGCATATGCCTCGAAAACCTTCTCTCCGTCAGGACCTTTCAAACTGATATATTCATGGGTCTGGAGGCTATTATGCCGGGGATTCATCGCCAGAAACTTGATGGTCTTTTTGACAGCCTGGTAACGTTTCCTCCGGGAGGCAGTGCTTTTAAGCAGATGGTAGGTCTTACGTGCCTCCGCTGTCCATTGTAATTCAAACAAAGTTTTTGACCTTATAAGGAATTAAGGTCAACTTTTGACACCCTGCCCTTTGCAGCATCAGAAAGTCCCCGCTTAACCGAGGCGAGAGCCCTGGGGTTATTGAATAGCCATGCTTCTGAAGCGGGGACGGTTACCTGCGGGTCCAGTAAAATTTGCCCCAGGCTGTTGCTGTATATGTGATAGCTGACGCCTTCCTGCACTTGAACCTTTTGCAGAACTACCCGCCTCTTGGCGTCCGGTTTTACGCTATCAGCCAGCTTCTCGAAGTCTTTATCCCTTATTATCGCAGCCATGGCAGCGATACTGTACCATGGGTGGGATGACATGTCAAGTGGGATATTCCCACTAGCGGAAAGTCAAAAGTTAAAAATGAGTTACACCTTTATATGTCATTCTGAGGGAACCCCGATACAATCGGGGTAACCGAAGAATCCCGGTGGGGAGTGCGATGAGATTCTTCGCTACGCTCAGAATGACATAAATGACGTATAAGTAAGGGGGCAGATTCTTCGACAGGCTCAGAATGAGCGGGGGGAAGAGTCAGAATGAGCGGCGGGAAAAGCTGGAGGGACT
>CAZJQG010000064.1:0-5932 GCA_964548415.1 uncultured Dehalococcoidales bacterium
TGTCACTCATTTCCTGCATTATAAACAACCGGGGGCGGGCAGCCGGACGCTCCGGCCTGGGTGCGGTGATGGGCTCCAAGAAGCTTAAAGCTGTAGCTGTGCGCGGCGACCAGAAAGTGCCGCTCGTCCACGAACTGGAGTTAAAAGAGGCCAGAAGCAGGCATCTCAAGTTGGGTGGTGCTGTCGAAGCTTTCCGCAATTTCGGCACCTGTGCCGGTATGAATACACTGGTGCAGGCCGGTGACACACCGGTTAAAAATTGGAAGGGCACAGCGTTAGATTTCACCACCGCTTCAGCCATCAGCGATATGCAAATTGTCAGTTTGCAGGAGCGCCGTTACGGCTGCTGGCGCTGTCCTGTGGCTTGCGGCGGGCACATGAAAGCCAGCACCGGCCAGTACGACTATCCGGCGCTCACGCACAAACCTGAATACGAGACGCTGGCCGCCTTCGGCTCTATGTGTTTGAACGATAACCTCGAGTCCATTATAAAAGTCAACGATATCTGCAATCGCTACGGACTGGACACTATATCTGCAGGCGTCACCATAGCCTTCGCCATAGAATGTTTCGAAAACGGCTTAATCACCAGTAAAGATACCGATGGCATCGAGCTGAGATGGGGTAACCACAGAGCCATCGTGGACATGACCGAGAAGCTGGCCAGGCGTCAGGGCTTTGGAGAGGTTTTGGCCGGCGGCGTTAAACGGGCAGCCGAGCACATCGGCAAAGGGGCCGAGGAATTTGCCGTCCACATACACGGCCAGGAAGTTCCCATGCACGACCCGAAAAGGTACCTTAATTACACCACCTCTTATCTGGACAGCACGCCGGGCCGCCACACACAGGGCAACTACAGCACCAAGCCCGCCAGCGGCCTGGCATTCCCTGCCTACGAACGCAAATCTCAAGCCGGCCGTGGTGAAGCGAACAAGATGGGTAGCGACTTAATGCATGCTATAAGCTGTGCCGGACTGTGCCAGTTCGGCTACGGCTTCATGTCTGCTGAGGCGCTCACCGATTTCACCAACCTGGTCACGGGCTGGAACTACACCATAAACGACCTGCTCAAAGTTGGAGACCGGGTCGCCAGCATTCGCCAGGCCTTCAACACCCGTGAAGGCGTCAGCATATTCGATTTCAAATTACCGAATCGTGTAGTTGGTAACCCTCCACCGGAAGCCGGCCCCACTGCTGGCAGAAGCGTTGACTTCAACGCCCTGCTCAAAGATTTACTGGTCGCCCGCGGCTGGGATACGGAGACCGGCAAACCAACTAAAGACAAGCTGCTGGAGCTCGGACTGGAAGATGTAGCCAAAGCCCTCTGGGACTGAAACCGCTGTTTTCTCCAGTTCAATCATGCGTAGCTGATATTAACATAGGTCACAATCATATACGTTTCGGGCGGGGCTAAAGCCCCGCCCCTACATTGTTTCATTTTGCGTCTATTCGAACCGTAGGGGCGGACTTTTAAGTCCGCCCTTTCAATCTTTGCCCTCCAATTCCCGTCTGGACTTGACAGGCGTGATATAATGTACGTGTGTGAAAGATTACACAGACTACACGTCTGTCACTTCACAGAAGTGCTGGATTTGCCACCACGAACACCGCATTCGATCTCACATCAGCTTAGGAGGCTAAAATGCCAGAGATTCGAGCCAATTTAACCACAGAGATACACCGCAAGCTCAAAGCCAAAGCAGCCAGTGAAGGCGTGCATCTCAAGCAGCTAATCACACAGATTCTGGAAGAACACGCCAGAAGAATGGATGGTGATAAGAGAAAGCAAGGTTTTCACTCATGACCCCCGCGAATAAGCCCAAAATACAACACGGAGGTAAAAACAAGAACATGATGAACGTCAAGACACTCAAAACCAAGGCCCTGGGTATTTTCCTGACACTCGCCCTGGTCCTTTCCATGATTGCGGTGACATTGCCGGCGACTCCAGTTAAGGCGGACGTGACCGCGGTTACTATTACCACCGTCGCTGGCCCGGTGCTAAGCAATCCGGCGTATGTTGGCCAAGGTGGACCTATAACCGTAAGCGGTACCGTCACCGATGATGGTGCATGGGGGACTCCCTGCCCCATTAACTTCAGAGTAGAGATATATAATGCTACTACAACCATCGCCGACAGCGGTACACTTACCAGAACTATTATCTGCGACGGAACACCGCAACCGATTCTGCCTACCTTGTCAGTGAATATTTCGGCTACCGCTGCCGCCGGGACCTATAATGTGAGAGTTACCGCTCAGAACTCTCTTGGCGGTGGCCAGATTATTGCTACCTCTCTCTCCAGTGTTATAGTTGATACCACCCTGCCCACGGTTACCATAATAACTCCTAACGGCGGCAACTATATCGCTGCCGACCAGGCCTACACCGTTAGATGGAACGCCACAGACACTATCCCACCCACAGGAGACTTTACTGTCAGCGCTTTGTATAATACCGATGGCAGCACCACCTTCCCTTCGGGAAATGTAGTTTTTGCTGCCGGTACCTTCACCAAGGGCGAAAATTCGGCAACGTGGCCGGCAGCTAACATACCCGACGTAGATACCAGCACCGCCAAACTGCAGCTAACGGTTGTGGATTCAGCTGGCAATACCAAGCAGGTTGCCAGCGGCTCCAACTTCAGTATAATCAACACGCTGCCCACCGTGGTCAGTATCACTGCCCCCAGCGCCTCAACATCGTGGAACGGGGGCACTACCCAAACGATCAGCTTTACCGCTACCTCAGCTCTCAATCTGAATGTGGACTACAAGATAGAGTTTTGGAACGATGATACTAGTACCTGGTCGAATATCAGTACCGGCGATGGCTGGGTGCTCAACAAGGCTGTAACCGCGGCCATCACCCATTCATGGAAAGTTGATAACACCTATCGCGGTCCTAATGCTAAGATTCGTGTATCAGTACGTGATAAAGCAGGACATATATGCGTTACTCCACTAGAAAGCTCTAATTTCACTATTGTAGACGTCACCAAGCCTACCGTCACCGTCAGCGCTCCCGTCGCTGGCGCCAGACTTCAAAGCGGCGTGCTTTTGCCCACGGGCATCACCTGGACAGCCACAGATAATGCGCCGGGCAGTATGACATATATCTGGTATTTCTCCTATAACAACGGCAGCACCTGGATACAGTTAGGCACCAGCACTGAAGGCCAGGGCACTGTGTCTAAGGCATGGACTCCCTCGGTGACTGCCTCCAGCACCCAATGCAAGATAAAAGTCATCGCCACTGACCTGGCTCAGCCTCTTCCCAACACCAGTGCCGACGCCATCAGCGGCGCCTTCAGCGTCCTGTTAGCTGGCGTCGGGCCGACTGTCGCAGTCACGGCCCCTAATGCCACCGGCCTATCCTGGTCCGGTGCCACCACACAGAATGTCACCTGGACGGCAAATCAACCCGGTGACACCAACGCCAAGCTGGACTATATGATTGAATTCTGGAACGGCTCGGCATGGGCTACCATCGCCAATATGACCAACCAGACACAGGGTTCCAAAACCTTTAGCTGGACGGTACCTAATCCGGCCACTGATTTAACAAATGTCTGCAAGATCAGGGTCACCGCCACAGTTACGGGCACAGGGATTACCAACAACGATGAGAGCGATAACAACTTCACCATCACCCATAACGCCGATGCGCTGACCACCTATATGGCCACGATTACTCTATATACCGGCTGGAACCTGATTTCGCTGCCGCTGATACCCGTAGACACCAAGACCAACATCATCATGGGGTCGATAGCCGGTTACGTGGACAAGATATGGAACTACAGCGCGGGCAAGTGGACGTTGATAAGTCCCACCGCCACGACTCCGTTCGTCGACGGCACATCCTACTGGATAAAGGTAAACGGAGACTGTGACCTGACCTTCATGGGAACAATACAGCCGCCGCCGCTGGTCGGTGTTTCACCTGCGGCGCCAAAAGCATATACCTTCGCCTTGGGTTGGAATATGGTAGGCTACAAGTCGAACAGCACACATACCGTGGGTAATTACCTTAGCGGTAATACGCATCTCCTGCCGGTTTACGGCTGGGACAATTCAGCCAAGCAATGGAACCTGCTCGATGATGACACAGATAGCTTGAATCCGGGTGACGGCTGCTGGGTGTACTTCTCAGGCACCGGTCCCTGGATAGTAGTCCCGCCAAACGACTAGCCGGTAAGGCACAGGAGATTTATTCAGGAGGCGAGGATTCAACCTCGCCTCCTGTGGTAAAACCGGATTTAGTGACAGTATCTGCCGGAGGAAAAATTCCGGCAGATATCTTTGATTCCATGGAGTGGCTTTTGGAGGGTCAAAATTAATACTGCTAAACATCGGAAACAAATAGTTGTTGCTCCGATTTTAATTCTTCTGACTTTGAGCCTGATTCTGGTTCCGGTTGTTCTCGCCGAAGCGCCGCCGGGAATACCCCAGCAATTCTCCGGTACGGTCAGGAATAACGGTGCACCGGTCGGAGCCGGCTATACCGTTTCGGCCAGAGTCGGCAGCATTGAGCTGGCTTCCACCACCACCGATGCCAGCGGCAGGTACGGATCGAGCGAGTTATTTTATTTCAGCGCTGACCAGGGCGCCACCATAGATTTTTATGTCAATGGAGTTAAAACCCAGCAGACCGCCACTTTCTCCTCCGGCGCCATAACTGCGCTCGACTTGACTGTTTCCGGAGTTCAGGAGCCGGGCGGCAGTACAACGGCCCTTGGCATAAGCACTGCTTCTCTTTCCAGCGCCACAGTCGGCAGTAGCTATTCAACCGGACTTCAGGCCAGCGGCGGCAGCACCCCTTACACCTGGTCAATAACCTCCGGTAGCCTGCCTTCAGGATTGACCCTGGATTCAGGTACAGGGACTATCTCCGGCACGCCGACAACCGTTCAGACTTCAGGCTTCACCGCACAGGTGTCCGACAGCGCCGGCCAAACCAGCAGTCAGGCACTCTCTATTGTGGTGTCCACCTCAACCCCCACACCGCCCGTGCAGTCAGTTACCATCAGTACCAGCATCTTAGGCCAGGCCAGCTCGTTTACCACCAGTTCCACAGGAGTTCTGAGCATCCCCGTTACCATTGGCAGCGCCGACGGCCGAATTCAATTGCGCCTGGCTGCCGAGACCACCATCAATGTGCAGGGGCAATCGTTAACTGTGGCCGTGGAACCGTCACCGCCGTCACCGCCTTCGAACGCTCGACTCATCAGCGCCTACGATCTGCAGCCCAATAACACCACCTTTAGCCCGGCATTCACTCTGACGGTTGAATATGACCCGGCGAGTTTGCCCCCCGACATGGCCGAATCTAATCTCTATATCGCTTTCTGGACGGGTGCCGTCTGGAGCGAGCTTCAGTCTTCGGTAAATACACAGTACAGCACCGTGTCGGCACCGGTCAGCCATTTCACCGTCTTCGCCCTGATGGGCAGGACCGGTTCCCAGCCGGCAGCCGCTCTTCATCCGGGATTCAGTGTGGCCGACCTTAAGATAATCCCCGGCAATGTGCGACCAGGGGAACAGGCAACCATAGTGGCCGCTATCGTTAATAGTAGTAGCAATCAGATCAATCATACAGTAATTCTCTCCATAAACGGCGCCACTGAAGCAACGCAGGACGTTGAACTGGCGCCAGGTGAAGTTAAGTTAATAACGTTCACTACCACTAAGGATACCGCAGGCAGCTACATCGTAGCTGTAGGGGATAAGAGCGGCAGCTTCAGGGTGGGCGGCTGGGCGTTGCCTAATATCAGCCCTCCGTTTAGCGCGACCATTATCGCTATCGGAGCCGGTATACTGGTGGCTACGATATTAATCATCGTTTTTTCCGTCAAGGCTCGCCGAAAAAAACGATTCTTCCAGACATAAATCCTACAATTTGACACCTTCAGTGTACCTTAGAGGCGGA
>CAZJQG010000065.1:0-5474 GCA_964548415.1 uncultured Dehalococcoidales bacterium
TTGCGCCCGGCCGCAGGTAATCTCCGTAGGAAAAACCGCCAGGCAGTATAACGCAGTCATATCCAGAAAGGTCGGTCTGTTTATGCCAGATATAGTCGGCTTTTTGCTTTAATATATCGTTAAGAGAATAATAGCAGTCTTTATCGCTCCAGGTACCGGGAAAAATGATTATGCCGAACTTCATAGTGTTCCTGTTAAAACAAAGATGGCGGCATTTTCTGCCGCCTGTATTATACTTTTAAATCGAGGGCAAGATGATAATTTATGTGCCGCTTAAAAGTTGGTTTACTACGTCGCTTACTTCTTGCCCTTGAGCCTTCCCCCTGAGCTGGGGCATTAGCTGGAACATGACTTTGCCCCTATCCTTCGGGCTTGATGCTCCAAGTTCGTTAATTACTTTTCGAGCGGCTTCCACAATCTGGTCCCGAGACATCTGTTCCGGCAGGTACTCCAGAAGAATTGCCAGTTCAGCTTTCTCCTTGGCTACCAGGTCCGGACGGTTACCTTTCTCGAAAGCCTCGATGCTCTCTCGTCGCATCTTGGCTTCCTTATCTATGACGATCAGGACACCGGCCTCATCTAACTTTTTTTGCTGAGCGATTTCCGCATTGTGCATAGACGATAGCAGCAGGCGTAGTACGGAGCACCGCAGCTGGTCTTTTTTTCTTAACGACTGTTCGAGGTCGGATCTGATTTTCTCAGCAATCTCCATAATTTAGCTGCCGCTCCTGGAGCTTTTACGTCGTTTGGCCGCTTCTTTGCGCTTTCTTTTAATGCTGGGCTTTTCGTAAAATCCGCGACGGCGGGTTTCGCTGATTATGCCCTGTTGCTGTACCTTCTTGGTGAACCGTCGTAGCAGACTTTCAAAGCTTTCTCCCGGTGAAAGTCTTACTTCGGACACAAGGCATCACTCCTTCCTAAATAAATTAACAATCGCCAAAATGGGCAATCGGCAAATTCAAATTGTAAACGTTCTGTAATGCAGTGTCAAGATAATACACACATTGCGCAGGCTAATTTATATGTTGATAATTGGGAATATACAGACGGGAACATTCCGTTCAACATTTTTAGCTTTTAAAGTTTGGTTTTTAGTTTATGTTTGGGGCTAGTATTTCAGCCTCACTGAGAATATAATGGGTGAACCAAAATCCAGACTGGAAGGAGGTAGCTATGGCCCATTATCTGTTATTGACCACCCTTACCGGCGAAGGCCGGAAGAAAATGGAGGAGTACCCCGAGCTGCTAAAAGAGCTGAATAAGGAAGTGGAGTATATGGGGGTGAAGATTCTAGCGCAGTACGGACTGCTGGGACAATACGATTTTGTAAATATAATAGAGGCCCCCAGCGATGAGATAGCGGCTAAAGTAGCTATCCACCTTAGCGCCAGAGGCGGGCTCCAGACGTTAACTTTGACGGCCATACCCCTGGACAGCCTAATAACTACGCTGAAAAAGAAGCGAGAGCCTTTACAGTAGTAAGTCTCGTCTGACCTATTGAGACTGCCAGATTTTTCTTTACTTGATATCGTGCACTGAAAGGAGATATCAGCATGTTAAAAAGCAAGGTTGTACTACTCGATGTTCAGGATAAAGTGGCTACTATAACACTCAACCGGCCCGAGGTTAGAAACGCTGTTAACGGGGAAGTGCTGGATGGCCTCGCCGAAGCCGCGCAGAGCATACTGTCTCAAACAGAAATCCGCGTAGCTATTCTGACGGGTGCGGGAGACCGTGCTTTCAGTGCCGGCCTTGACCTGAAGTCAGCCAGTGCGGCAGGGGCTGATACCGTATTAAAGGGCACGACCCGGTCCGAGGTGGAAACTTTACAGGCCGGAGGACGAGTTTATCTGGCTTTAGAAAATTTGCCGGTACCGGTTATTGCTGCCATCAATGGATATTGTCTTGGTATGGCCATGGAGCTGATATTAGCCTGCGATATCAGGATTGCCTCCGAGACCGCCATATTCAGCATACCCGAAGTACAACTGGGGACTATTCCCGATTTCGGCGGTACGCAGAGATTGACCAAGCTGATAGGTGCCGGCAAAGCCAAGGAGCTTATTTTTACCGGCCGTCGCATAGATGCCGCCGAGGCCTTGCGGATAGGGCTGATACAACATATCTATCCGTTAGATAAACTCATAGAAGAGGCGAAAAAGCTGGCACAGGAAATAGCTTCTATCGCCCCACCTTTGATTCAGGGAGCCAAGAGGTCCATTAACGTAGCCATGTCTTATCCGCTGGACATCGGTCTAATTTATGAGAATCTCAACGCGGTCAGCACCCGGCAGAATATACAGCAGGGCGCCGCCTCACTGCTGGAAAAATCAAAATCTTAATCTTCAAAATCGAGGGGAAGTAATAATGAGCATCACCGATAAAGAAGAAGTTAAAAATTTGTTCAAATATCCGCTGCTGGAAGCCATCGCCCATCGCCGGTCGAGGAGGTTCCCGTTGGGCTGCACCCTGCCCGAGGGAGCTACCCAGTACGCTTCGAAACATCCGGCGGTGCCGCTCAACGATATAGAGACCGCCATACTGTGCTGGTCGGGAGCGGGCATAACGGGCAGCATTACCGGCGACCTGTCAACTAAGACCGGAGGCGGCGGTTTTGCCAGCTGGCTGGGCAGCGCCACACCGTATCCCAGCAACGTGCACAATGCCAAGCTGTTCTTTACCGACGACAACGGCACCTTTGTCTACGACCCGAAGAAGGCGACCAAGCCGGTGGAAATTGAGACCGAAGCCGACCGTGAAAAGATAATGACCTATTTTAAAAATGACTGCGTTAAGATACTGGACACAAGGGTGGAGTTCGTGCCCAAAGCGCTCCTCGGCGTAATGCACTGGAACACCAACCAGCCCGGTACCACGGTTTTCATACCCATCATCGACCAGTCCGAAGAGTACATTAACTTTTTACTTGGCATCTTCGAAACCGAAGGCTTTGGTTACAGAATCTTCGATGACAAAAAAGGGCAATCAGCCGGATTACAACCGTGGCTTGATGCCGGTAAGCTGAGGGGCCCGCAGGTGAATCTATCATCATTTGAACAAAATATGCTGATGAACAATCTGGCTCCCGCTTATATGATACTGGAAAACATTCACCTGGCGGCTGAGGCCATGGGACTGGGTGCCGTCATGTTCGGGGGTTATACCGGTCAAATAATGCTGGGTGTAACGCCGATGAGCAAAGGGCTTGGTTTCTGTGCAGAGATGACCAAAGAAGGCCGGCCGAATCCGGTGGGTCTGGATAAAATTTATGAAGCCTACTGCCCGCCCTACTACAAAGACATGAATGAGGCCATCGACGCTTTCGTGGACAGGAAATTCGGCAGCGGCGGTTTTCACACCGCCGGCTACAAAGGGGTGACGTCATTCAAAGACTGGAAAACTGCCCAGGCTGACTTCAAGGTCCCGTCAGAGGCGTCTATCGACCAGGTCAAGGCCATATGCACTTACGTCTTTGATACCTACGGCCGAATACCCGCTACGGCGGATACCAAACTGTTGCCGGTCTGGCTGCAGGTCCATCACCTGGACGTGGACTTCTACGATAAGTTTCTGGCCCCGGGGATGGTGACGGAAGCACATAGGCGGCATATGCAGATGTGGCACAAGTAAGGTTTGTCAGCGCCTTTACTCGAACTGGTTTTTCCCTAGGACGGTAAATATTATGGCGGCGACTCCCAGTGGTGACGAACCGAAAAAAGCGGCTATTGAGCCCGCCAGTGACAGCTTCCAGTTTCGCTTCCGCATTGCGCTCATACCACCTACTATGGCCAGTATGCCCGCCGCAAGTATGAATATTCCCCAAAATCCCATAAATATTGACATTAAGCGCATGGGAAAATCGTTGAATTCCGATACGTCGTTCGGCATGAAATAACTGAAAAGACCGAACCATATCATTATAAAAAAGCTGATGAGTATTCCGAACGCTCCGGCTACAATATCCAGTATGCCGGCAACCCGGGGCATCCATTCATTTTCCATTTTCCTCTCCTTTCCTTATCTTTGTTGTATAGCTTATATTGGCTGGCCCATCTTTGTGCCTATAAGAATTCGTTCTTGGCTATAGCAGTGAGCACGATGGCCGTCAGCCCCAAGGGCCAGAAAGGTAAAAAGGTGGCGATAGAGCCGGCCAGTGCCAGCCCCCAGCTTTGTCGGCCCAGTGCGCAGATACCACCTAGTATTGCCAGTATCCCGACAATGGCGAATAGTCCAGCCACGGCTGGATAAATCGAATGTGTCTCCCAGGGTACCGAGCCTATTTGAAAAAATGCGAATGCTATTACTAAGCCTATGCAGCCAGAGACTATATCCAATATGCCGGAGACTTTGGGCATCCATGCCGTTTGCATGTTTTTCTCCTAGTTCAACGATACGATCCGAGTCCCACCGCCGGGGGTGAGCCTAGGCAAATTCTTTCTTGGATACTGCGATAAAGATGACAGCTAGCAGCCCCAAAATCCAGGAGCAGAAAAAAGCAGCTATGGAACCGGCCAAAGCCAATCCCCAGATTTTCCGTTTCAATGCGTATATGCCACCGACTATAGCCAGTATGCCGAGGATTGCCATAGGAACTGTGAGTGCTCCAAGAACTGAGGACACGTAGGGAGGTATATCCGGAACAATGGGTCCAGCTGCGGCCAAGAAAACCAAAAGAAGTGCTACGAATAATCCCAAGCATCCTGCCACTATATCCAGAATACCGGCAGCCGTTGGCATCCATGTTTTACCGTTCACTGGTTGTTGCCCTCCTTATTTAGATTACTGCATAGCCAGGTTTAGGAAAACTCGCTCTTCGATAATGCCACGAAAACGATGGCGGCTATTGCCAGCAGAATCATGTAGGGTGAGAATATAGAGACGATGGCTCCGGCCAATGCCAGCCCCCAAATTTTTTTACGCAAAGAAAAGACTCCGCCTACTATGGCCAGTATGCCAAATAGAGCAAACGGTATTGACATCATCCCGATTAGTGGCCCTACAAATGCCGGCACATCCGGTATGGCAAGGGTTTTGAATATGCTTGCGAATAACACGAGTCCTAGGGAGGCTATAAGTGCCCAAATACCGCAGATTATTTCCAGAATCCCAGCCGTCAACGGCATCCATGTCTTATTTTCTGCCATTTTTCACCTCCTAAATTTATTTGACTGGAAAAGTTTGCTAGCGGTTTCACCATACTATTTACCACAAGGCGCTTCCAATGTCTAGTAGTCCGTATTTATTCATGCTGTGGCCTCGACCTTTTAAGGTCGAGGTCACGAGGTTAAAACCTCGTGGCTACATATATGTATTCGCGTTCTGTCCCTTCTGTTCGTGGTGAGCCTGTCGAACCATGGCGGAAATCATATCCGTTTCCATCTTTTAAAATGTAGCCTCTGCGGCAAGCCATAATGTAGCTTCTACTGCAACCCCTAATGTAGCCTCGACCTTTTAAGGTCGAGGCTACATTAGGG
>CAZJQG010000066.1:0-5071 GCA_964548415.1 uncultured Dehalococcoidales bacterium
AGGCGGCGCCGGCTAAAAAGGAGATAGGAAAATGACTTGGGACAGCACTTATCAAGACCATGAGCGCGTCTGGGGAGACAGGCCCAGCGCTTTAGCTACCTTTGCCTGCCACCATTTAAAGACGGAAAAACGGTCTGAAAACGCTATCGAAATATTGGACCTCGGCTGTGGCTATGGGCGTGACGCCAAATATCTGGCTCACGCCCTTAATTGCAGTATACTTGGCATCGATAATTCCAGCAAAGCCATAGAGATGGCTAAAGGGTCACTGCCTGCCGATTTGCAGCCGCGCGTTAGATTTGAATGCCGCGACTTTAGCCAGGCTAACCAGGACAAATTCGATATTGTATTCGCCTCCAATTTTTATCATCTGCTGAGGACCGAAGAGAGGCAATCGTTTAAAGATACCGTCAAGAAAAATTTAAAGCCTGGGGGAAGGCTATTCTTGAGCACGCTATCTCCCAGAGACCCGGAGCACTATGGTAAAGGTAAACCGGTGGAAAATGAAGCTAACTCTTTCCAGGATGAGAAGTTCCTGCATTTTTGCACCAGAGAAGAACTGGAAAGCGATTTCGGTTTCTTAGCCATCGATGATCTTTCCGAACATGAGTATTATGAGCCGCGGTCCAATGGTGAAGTCCACCACCACATTCTGTGGATACTTTCGGGTGTGAACCGGCACGGCTAAACGAGAGATTAGCTTTATTCCACCAGTTCGCGAGGTTTTCAATGGTGACAGAAAATCAGTTACAGTGGCTGCTCGAAGCGAAAGACATCGGCGTGAGATACCTTGCGCTTCGTGACCTGGTCCAAACCGATACTGCTGAATTAACAGCAGCAAAAAAGAAAGCACACGCCGAAGGGCCTATCGCCCAGGTTTTGGCCAACATGGCCAGGGACGGATACTGGATGAGGCCCGGAGCCGGATATAATCCGAAATATCGGGGCACCGTTTGGGCCATTATGCTGCTGGCTCAGCTCGGTGCTTCGACGGAGATGGATAAGCGTCTGGCCACCGCCTGCTCATATGTATTGGAAAATACGCTGACCGAACAGGGGCAGTTCACCATTAACGGCTCACCTTCGGGAACGATAGACTGTTTGCAGGGAAACCTTTGCGCTGCCCTATTGGACATTGGTTCCGAAGACCCCCGTTTAGGTAAGGCTTTTGAATGGATGGCCAGGAGCGTGACCGGTGACGACGTATCTCCGGCAGAGGATAAGGAGGCTTCTCTACGTTACTACGCTTATAAGTGCGGGCCGATATTTTCCTGCGGTGCCAATGGCAAACTGCCCTGCGCCTGGGGTGCGGTAAAAGTTATGCTGGCTTTCAGCAAATTACCTAAGGGAAAAAGAACGCCACCCATCAATAGGGCCATTAAGACGGGAGTCGATTTCCTGTTCAGCAAAGATCCGGCCGGGGCTGACTACCCCTGCCGCGGGGGCGCAAAACCAAGTCGAAACTGGTGGAAATTCGGATTCCCTGTTTTTTATGTAACTGATTTATTGCAGAACGTGGAAGCCTTGCTCGGCCTGGGATACGGCAAAGACCCCAGGCTGCAAAATGCGTTGACCTTAATCCGAGAGAAACAGGATACCCAGGGTCGCTGGCTGCTGGAATACGACTACGCCGGCAAGACGTGGCTGGACTTCGGTTTAAATAAACAGCCTAACAAGTGGGTAACGCTGCGCGCTTTAAGAGTCTTGAAAGCCTGCGCCTGACGCGTAGTTCGGTGAGTGCTCAGAGAGACTGAGACTCCAAACTACTTCCGTTTTCTCTTAGACCATGAGAATCTGACGCGCTTGCCGTTGTGATTTTTGTTTTTCTTGTTAATAGTCTCTACGAAGGTTTCCAGGTCTACCGTATTTTTATTGCTCATTTAATCTCTCTTTGCCAACTTAGTTATTTATCGCAGGCTAAGCAGTATATCATCTATTCAAGCCCTATACAATTTGTTCCCTCATATTTTACCGTGTAGAGAACGGATGTCCTTCCCTTTCAAAGTCGGGCAAATAGTATTCTTGAGCTCCCAAGTCCTGCAGCCAGCCGTTCTCCATGCCCAGGTCGGAAAGCAAATTGACCACCGATTTGTACTCAGCTCTGGTGATGCTCCGGGAGAGCAAGGGTACTCTGCCCGCCCGAAATGCCGGTGAATATTGAGACATTATGCTGACTGTAACCGCCGGAGAAATTTCTTTGGCCAGCCAGGTCAACGATTCTTCACTTCCCGCTATTCCATTGGGCAGTACCAGATGGCGAACGATAAGACCCTGTCTGGCCACACCGGAATCATCCAGCGCCAGGTTTCCAACCTGCCGGTACATCTCTTTTATGGCCTGGCGTGCTACAGGGACATAGCCTTCAGCTTGCGATAATTTCTTAGCCCATTTATCGAACGCATATCTTAAATCAGGAAGGTAAATGCTGATTACGCCTTCAAGCTCCCTGAGCGTGGCTATGGAATCATAGCCGTTGGTGTTGTAGACCAGTGGTAATCTCAGCCCCATAGGCACGGCTTCCACAACAGCCCGAACTATTTGGGGAACGAAGTGGGATGGCGATACAAAATTAATATTGTGGCAACCCAGTTCTTCCTGCAAATAAAGCATGTACCTGACCAGGCTGTGGCAGTCCGTTTCCTTTGATTTTTGTTCTTTCCAGTTCTGACTTATCTGGTAGTTCTGACAATAAAGGCATCTCATATTACAGTTGCCGAAGAAAATCGTGCCCGACCCCCTGCTTCCCGAGAGGACGGGTTCTTCACCGTGATGGGCGCAGACAGATGACACTATCGGCAGGCGGCCAGAATGACAAAAACCACCCGGTTCGTTTTCCTGACGGTTGACACGGCATACCCGGGGGCAGATATCGCAGGAAGCCAGCCTGGCTTCAAGCAACGATGCCCGCCGCTCCAATTCACCGGAGCGATATAAAGAAATGTAGCCTGGTTGTGTCGAAATCATCACCTTCGTCTGGTTTAAGGAATCTTGACAGCTATATCTGTTAAAGTCTGGTGGATTTAATTGTACCCCTTAATAGGGTCACATAAAAGTTACGGGAACTATATTCCGGCCAGCGGCACTGGCAATATCCTTAACGCCATAATCAATAATATGACAAAGGCAAACTTATGCTTCTTAACCCGTTCCATGTTGTGCCTCTGAGTGAATGATATAATTAAGTTGTGGAAATGGAAAAACCAGATAATTTGCATGGTTCACTCGACCCCTCCACATACAGGGAATCCTGGACCAGTCGAGATGGGAGAACCGTAATATTAAGATCGATAACATCAGAGGATAAGCAAATAGAGAAAGAGCTTATCGATGGATTATCGCGTCAGTCATCCAGATACAGATTCTTTCACGTGGTTAAAGAAGCCAGCGAGGAAATGGTCAATCAATTTTGCAATATTGATTATAAAAATGAGATTGCTATCATAGCTGAATACCATTCAAATAACGAAAAACGAAACGTCGGTGTCGTCAGGCTTGTTATTGACCCCGGGCTACAAACCGGCGAATTCGCCATATTAGTAGCTGATAACTTCCAGGACAGTGGTCTAGGCTGGAAATTCATGGAGATCCTGATTGAAATAGGACGGGGAAAAGGACTCAAAAGTATATTCGGTATAGTGTTAGCAGACAATTATAAAATGTTGATCCTTGCTAAAGAGTTTGGCTTTAGTATTGGCCCTACTTCGTACGGTGAAATAAGAATTACCCGGCAACTTTAGCACGAAAAATAGCGGACAAACATGGGACTATTCGTCCGAACGCAATTATTAAGTTTAGCCACAAGCTGGACATCCTCGTCATTTTTCAGCTAGGACCAACATCTCAAAATCTTCGGTGGTTAGCTTATCGTTTCTTGAAAAAACACCGAGTTTTGCGCCAAATATTTCAATTTTGATATATCCCAGCGTTTTCAGCAGCCAGGAGATTTCGCTTGGCACATAATATCTTTCATTACACTACAATTCTTTTTTATTGCCACTATCATCTTCAATCTCCGTTATGTTGTAATCACGAAATGTCATCAAATCAAATGTGTTGCTCCTGTAAGCAGCGTTGCCTTTTTCTGAGGTGGAGGTATGAAATTCTTTAACGGAGTGATATAAAGGAAACAGCCCGTTGAGTGTCGTAAAAACAAACTTGCCACGTTCTCTAAGTGATTTCGTGGCATTCCTGAGTATCTCATAATTCATTTCGTCTGTTTCCATTAATGGGAAGGCGCCTTCGCAAAGCATTATCACAAAGTCGAACTCGCTATTGAAAGGCAAATTTCTTGCATCGTATTTCAAGAAATCAATTTTGAGCCCCTGTTTCTCAGCTTTCTCTCTTGCTTTTACCAGAAGCGAGTCAGATAAATCTATTCCTGTAACGTTGTAACCTCGTCTTGATAATTCAATTGAGTGCCGTCCTGTCCCGCATCCAATATCCAGAATTCTTATAGATTTGTTAAAGCCGACCTCCTGCTCAATAAAATCACATTCTCCAACTGTTCCCTGGACAAAAATCTCTCTGTCATATTGTTGTCCATAGTTCTCAAATAATTCTTCATACCACTGCTTCATGGTTACCTCCGGTATCGGTTACTGATATGCACATCATGAAGATTTTATAGTTCATCCTGAAGCAATATATCAGCCCTTCACTTGTGGCTTTTCCATGATAGTAATATACAAGATTTTCAAAACGGTTACTAGCCCGTTAAAAATGAATCTGTGCCATTATTAATGTAATAATACCGAGGATTGTAATCGGCTGTTCGCCGAAGCTGGTGGAACTGAGGTATCAATAGGTTGTACCAACAAGGACTTCGATTTGGTCCTTAGCTTGAGCATTTAAAATTGGGTCTTCTTCAAGAAACCCAATCTACTAAAAAGTAATAACTGGTACTATCACGTAATCATCGGGATCAACATTCGACTCCAGGGTGGTAACATATACAAGTGTACCTGTACCTAGGCAGTATCAGTAAAGGTAATTTTCATAAGTGACTACCTGTCGGATGAGATTTCATGGGAGCGAGGCAGTACATGGCCCAACCCATATATTGGTGTTGGAA
>CAZJQG010000067.1:0-4835 GCA_964548415.1 uncultured Dehalococcoidales bacterium
GGCACGGTTAAGGCGCTGCAGTTCAACGCGACGGCTTCATTGAGAAAAGCCCTTCACGGAAAATTAGATGGCTAGAAAATTAGAGGACATTTTTAACGAGTGCTACGAGCGGATACGCTCGGGCGAAAGCCTTGAGAGCTGCCTGCGCAGCTATCCGCAGTATCGTGCTCAACTAGATCCGCTGCTCAGAACCACCTTCGATATCGGCCGGAGGTCGTCCTACATACAGCCTCGCCCCGAATTCAGGCACTGGTCCCGGGTGCGGCTCGAAACAGCCCAGCGCTATCCACGGCAACCACAGCAGTCGCCGGCGGCAACTCCGATGGCCTCGGGCTGGCTGCGGCACGGCTGGGCCTTAGCTGTTACCGCAGGAATAATTATCCTGCTGGGCGCCGGCAGCACCATGGCGGCATCGTCAAACGCATTACCCGATGAGCCTCTTTATCCGGTGAAACTGGCCACTGAGCAGGTTCAATTAGCCTTTGCTGTTTCCCCAGATAGAAAAGCTGAAGTCGAGACCAACCTGGTAAACAAACGGGCTGATGAACTTGAAGCCATGGCCAACAAGGGCAAGACCGAAGAGGCAGCCAGGGCAGCTGAAAGATACAACGCACAATACGAAAAGGCACTGGAAGCCATAGCCAATGCCGAGGGGACCACTCCACAACCAACGGACTTTGTATCCCCAGGGACCGCAACTCCGTCTGAATTCGCCATACCTGATATCACAGCACCCCCAACACCGGTGACCACGACGACCGATAACAAAACTACGACTGTGACTACTCCGCCGACAACGGAACAACCTTCTACTACAGCACAGCCTCCGTCAACAACGGAGCAGCCGACAACGACAACAGCTGGACAGCCGACAACTGCACAACCATCGACCACTTCAAAAGACGATACCAAAGCTGCTCGGATTGAACAATTGAAAAAAGCCCTCGACCGCAGCAGCGATAAGAGCATAGCTGCTCTTAAGGACGCCAAGGATAAGGCGGCGGAAACGCACAAAAATGACTGGCAGAAAGCCATCGATACCGTCAAGAAAAGTCAGCCCCAGACTGGCGGCACTACCAGCGACAACCAGACCCAGGACAGGTCTTTCTGGCATAGGCCCAGCTCACATCATAGATAATCCCGCCGATTACGGAAAATAGGTAACCCTCAATTATTCCCGAGTCCGCCTACATCAATCGAAGTTCGCAACCTCTGTTGACAACGCCAGATGGCCTGATATAATGCTTATGGCTGTCGAACTTATGGAACGGCGTTTCCTCAGTAAACAATGGTTATCAGAAGCACAGGGAGGTCGGTTATGTCCAAGGAATTGAGCAAAATAATTTCACTGGCAGCAATTCTTTTATTGATAATCCTGGCGGCCCCACTTTCATCGACGCAGATGGCAAGCGCCAATGGCGGCTGCCAGTTCGATGTCTGGGTGGCTCCGCCACCTCTCGGCAACGATGCCAATCCCGGCACACATTCTCAGCCCTTTGAAAAAATACAGACAGGTATTAATCATGTTTGTACCGGCGGCACGGTACACGTGGCTCCAGGTACCTACTACGAAAACCTGCATATTGACGACACTTTGAATGTAGAAGGCGCCGGTGCCCCGACAACTATCATCGATGGCAATGGTAACGGGAGGGTAATCCTGATAGCCAGCATCGTGGGACAGAAGAATACGATATCTAATTTTACAATTCAGAATGGGCATGTAAACTGGGGCAATTGTGGGGTTGGAATGCCTGATGGAGGTGGTGTTAAAGTGGTACCCGAGCACGAGGTTACCATAAACAATTGCACGATCAAGAACAATATTGCCGACTACTTTGGTGGAGGTGTCTACAATGGCGGGAAAATCACGTTAAACCGGTGCACTGTAAGCGGCAACTCCGCCGGCATGGTCGGTGGAGGCATTGCCAACTTTGTGGACGAAAAACAAAAAGAGAGTGACGAATTATATGGCACAATGTCTCTGGTCAACTGCACCGTTTATGGAAACAGTGTTGGACAGACGTTTAAAGATTTAATGCCAAGCCCCGAATTTGCAAATGAAGTCATAAAGTTTTTACTGGGTGGAGGTGTATACAGCGGTGGCAACGCCAGCTTTTTAAACGTAACCATAGCTAATAACACGGTTTTCGGAGCTGCGGTAGGCAAAGGTGGTGGTTCCAACTTTTTCAGTACACCTATAGCCTATGCTGTGCTTACAATCCCAGAATCCCACGGAGGCGGCTTCGCCAACATACCGTTACAGTGTGTCAATGATAAAGGCGAGCCGATATTTACACCCGTCGCCACTTTCAAGAATACGATTGTCGCCGATAATTTTCCTGAAAATGGGTACAATTACTTCGGAACAGTCATCTCCTCAGGCCACAATTTGGACAGCGAAAATAGCTGCGGGTTTAACAAATCGACCGACCTGGTAAACACCGACCCGCTGCTCGGTCCGCTTCAGGACAACGGCGGCCCAACCTTTACCTGCGCCCTGCCAATAGACAGCCCGGCCGTAGATGCCGGCGATAATAACGGCGCACCGCCTACCGACCAGCGGGGAGTAACCAGGCCTCAAGGAATGACCGTAGACATCGGTGCCTTTGAACTGGTGGGTGGCGGACTACCTCCATATGTTGAAACTCACCCAAGTGTATCCCCGTCTAACCCAAATAACTGGACGCGTAACCTGAACCCGCCTAGTCTGTCGGTGCAGTTCGTGAGCATTAATCCGCAGCAGGCAACCGTCAATCAGCCGGTTACCATCTCCACCAACGTGGTCAATACCGGCGACCAGGGCGGCAACATGAACGTCGCCCTCAAGATTAATGGCCAGGTGGAGCAGACAAAGATGGTCAGCGTTGGGCCTCAGGCTTCTCAGCCGATTAAATTTACCGTCACCAAAGCTCAGCCCGGTAAGTATTCTGTGGACATCGGCGGGCAAACGGGCAGCTTCATAATACCTGACAGCCGGGTCAATCAAAGCGCTCCAAGTGCTAGCCTGATTTTCTTCATTATAGTAGGAGTACTCGTACTAGCTACTGTTATGGTACTGGTGCTCAGCCGTCGCCGGGCGTAATTTGTATCGACATCCAGTTACTAGCAAATAGCGACTAAGCTACTCTAGCTAGAGAGTCGCCCTGCTTTTTTGTCTCACCATTTGACTTCCCTGTTGACAATCGTATATTACATGATATACTTTCACTGGGCAATATCAAGCATTCTACATCCCAATATAACGAAAAGGGGATAATTCAGGAGGTCGGCTATGATTAAAGCAAGCAAAATAATCTCGCTGGGAGCAATTCTTTTA
Organism: uncultured Dehalococcoidales bacterium; assembly: GCA_964548415.1. GTDB lineage: Bacteria > Chloroflexota > Dehalococcoidia > GIF9 > UBA5629 > 9FT-COMBO-48-23. The sequence goes on from CAZJQG010000067.1 coordinate 3,320, forward strand.
TTGATAATGCTGGCAGTTGCACTTGCGCCGGCAAATACGGCCAAAGCCACCTGCAACACCGATGTCTGGGTGGCTACCTGGGGTGATGATACCAATCCCGGCACCGTAGCTCAGCCCTTCGCCACCATCCAAAAGGGTATCGACACGGTGTGCGGCGATGGCACCGTGCACGTAGCTGCCGGCACTTATCACGAAAACCTGTATATCCATTGGGCACAGAACCTGGTGGGAGCGGGTGCCGCCAAAACCATCATCGATGGCAATGACTGCAGCGTGGTTATCGACATCTCCAGTGCTCCCTCAGCCAACTGCATCTCCGGCTTCACCATCCAGCACGGTAATCAATTAGTTTGGAACCCGATTAACCAGCACGTCCTTTATGCCGGCGTTAAATTACCTTCCATCAGGACGTTACCCCAACTTAACATAATTTCCTTCTGCGGCGGTGGCATCCATATCGGCTACACGCACATCGTCACCCTCAACGACTGCACCGTCAAGGACAACGCAGCTGACAGGGGTGGCGGCATTTGCAACGAGGGCAAGCTCTATATGAACCGGTGCACCGTGAGCGGCAACACCGCTGAAGATTATGGTGGTGGCATATTTAATGGCTGCGCCAGTATATGTCCTTCAGATGCCGGGCAAATGTGGCTGACCAACTGCACCATCAGCGGCAACAACGTCGTAGGATATACAGCAGGCTATAAAAAACATGCTCCAATTTTCGGGACTGCCATCGCAAACGCCGGTCCTATATTGAGCGACGGTGGCGGTATTTACAATGTCGGCACCATGGAGCTGCTTAACTGCACCATCGCCAACAACTACGCTAACGGATACGGCGGCGGGTTCGCCAATTTGGCACCTGACACAGCCAAATTCAAGAACACCATTGTAGCCAATAACACGGCCGGTAATAGCAGCTACGACAACGGTTATAACGGCCCCGGCGGTGTTACTGTATCACAGGGACACAACCTGGACAACGAAGATAGCTGCGGATTTAACAAATCGACCGACCTGGTAAACACCGACCCGCTGCTCGGTCCGCTTCAGGACAACGGCGGCCCAACCTTTACCTGCGCCCTGCCAATAGACAGCCCGGCCGTGGATGCCGGCGATAATAATGGCGCGCCGGATACCGACCAGCGGGGAGTAACCAGGCCTCAAGGAATGACCGTAGACATCGGCGCCTTTGAACTGGTAGGTGGTGGACTACCTCCATCCACTGAAGCGCAGCCTAGTGTTTCCCCATCCACTACTATTAACTGGACGCGTAACCTGAACCCGCCTACTCTGTCGGTGCAGTTCGTGAGCATTAATCCGCAACAGGCAACCGCCAACCAGCCGGTTACCATCTCCACCAACGTGGTCAATACCGGCGACCAGGGCGGCAACATGAACGTCGCCCTCAAGATTAATGGCCAGGTGGAGCAGACAAAGATGGTCAGCGTTGGGCCTCAGGCTTCTCAGCCGATTAAATTTACCGTCACCAAAGCTCAGCCCGGTAAGT
>CAZJQG010000068.1:0-4665 GCA_964548415.1 uncultured Dehalococcoidales bacterium
TCCGAAGTATCGAACAGGCTTATATTGCCCACTCCGGAAACGCCGCCGACCAGGTTCCGCCAGGTATCATCGATATTCAATCCCAGCGGCGAGATAACTCCGTATCCCGTAACGACGACGCGATCAGGCACTTTTAACCTTCAATCTGGCTTCGATTAAGGAGACAATGTCGCCTACCGTCTTTATGCCGTCCATCTCATCTTCCTGCAGCGTCAGGCTGTAGACGTCCTCCAGTGCCATAGCTACCTCAACCAGGTCGAGGGAGTCGATGTCCAGGTCGTCCTTCAGCAGTGCCGCCGGGACTATCTTGCTTTCTTCAAGCCCGGGGTTCACCTTGCGCAGGGCCTTCTTTACCTCATCAAGTACATTCATTTCTTGTTCCTCCTGTAATGATTTCTCCCCTTTTGCGGATTGACTGATTAGTTTACTTCCGGCCTTCATGGGCCACAAGGCCCAATCGGCCCCGTCCTAACGGACGCTCCACGTCCAAATCCTAAATAAATGAAGGAGTTTAAGAGTGGCACAATCGGAGGATAAAATAAAAAGTCCTCCTTATAGAAGCAGGGAGTGCTAAGAGGGGCGCAACCCCTCTTAGTCATTAAACAAAAACCCTCTCCCTTTGAAGGGAGAGGGCAAGGGTGAGGGTAGAAACATATTAGAAATCTAATACCAAAACACATAGAGAAATAATTCTCTCCCTTAGAAAAAGGAAGCTTAAGAGGGATTTTGCATTTACGCGGTGGAAACAACTCATTTTGAGTGCTAGAATAGTCATTCATCATGACACGTGCAAAAGCTGCAGCTTCAGTTGCTTCCAGGAAGCAATCACCCAAAACCAAAATAGTGCTTGCCGACGACCATCCGCTGCTGCGGAAAGCACTCCGGGACCTCCTGGAAAAAGAGACCACCTTCCAGATTATCGGTGAGGCAGGCGACGGCGAGGAAGCCGTCAAGCTGGCCGGAGAGCTGGCTCCGGATATAATCATCATGGACATCAGCATGCCTAACCTTGACGGCCTTCAGGCCACTAGGCAAATCAAGGAGAAATATCCCGGAGTGGCCGTCCTGGTGCTGACCGTTCACACCGACGACGAGTGCGTACTGGACATACTCAAGGCGGGCGCTGCCGGCTATCTGCTTAAAAGCGCCTTCGGCGAAGAGGTCATCCACGCCGTCAAAGCAGTAATAACTGGAGACATGGTCTTGTCGGCACCGATCGGCCAGCGATTGCTCACGCAGGCGGCCAGGTTTCCCACCCGTCCCTTCCACCTGGAAGCCGGTGAGAAGTTATCTGCACGGGAGCTCGAGGTACTCAAGTTGACCGCCCGTGGCCTGAGCAACAAGGATGTGGCATCAGCGCTGGGCATCAAAGGGCGGACGGTCAAAGGTCATCTGGCCGACATCTTCTCCAAGCTCAGGGTAGCCTCGCGCACTGAAGCCGTTATCGCCGGCTTACAGGCCGGATTCCTTTCCATGGACGATATAAAATGAGACAGCCCGGCACCGACATTCTATCCAGTGTCGCACTAAGGCGAACCAGAAGCGTTCTGCGCAGCCGCCACTTCTGGATAATAGCCGGCTCAATGACGCTGCTGACCCTGTTGTATAACGCCACCTACCTGGGTATCACCGGATGGTTCCCCTGGGCTAAGGACATCGTCTCTGCCCACGGCGTCTACATCTTCGTTTTAAGCTTCCTGTTCCTGGTACCAATAGTCCACGCCAGTGCCGTCTTTCGCCTGCAGGGCACCTGGATAACCTGGCTGGTCTTTCTGGCAGCTACATTACCCAGAGCTATCGAAGACTCCCCCAGCCTGGAGTCCTTCTTAAGGGTGGCGCTGGTAGCCACAGTAGCCCTGCTGCTTGGTTTGTTCGTGGCTCTGGACTACCGCCCCGGCGCCAAACAGGGAGGTGTACTGGAGCGGTCGAGGACTGCACGCTGGCTGTCCCTATCTCGCATGCTCAAGGTGCAGGAGTACGAGCGCCGACGACTGGCCCGAAAGCTGCATGACAATACCATTCAGTCCCTGCTGGTAATCGCCAACCGTGCCCGTGCATTAGAATCAGGAGACTACGGAAAGCTGGCACCCAAGGCCCGAAAAGAAGCTGAAGAGATACTGGACATGCTGCTGCATGCCGTCGACGACGTCCGCCGGCTGAGCCGCGACCTCAGGCCGAGCCTGCTCGATAATGTCGGACTCATGCCCGCACTTAGATGGCTGGCCGAGAGCCTGTCCAACCAGAGCGGCATTAAAATCGAGGTCAGGGTCGATGGCAAAGAGCACAGCCTGTCACAGGAGTTCGAAATCATCATATTCCGTATTGCCCAGGACGCATTAAGTAACGTCGTTCGCCACTCCGGCGCCACTGCAGCCACCGTAACCCTGGACTTCATCAGCGCCAACTTCAAAATGACCGTAGCCGATAACGGCCGAGGCTTCGCCGTTCCAGAGAACCTCGCGGATTACGCTGCCAGAGGCAAGCTCGGTTTTCAGAGAATGGAGCAGCAGGCCAATCTACTAAACGGAACTTTCAAGGTAACTTCTCACGCCGGCAAAGGCACCACAATTACTATTGAAGCTACGTAGTGGACTAACGAGTAAGAATGAGAGAGAATAAGAGTTATTATGGAGCAAATATCATCTATTTTAACTAATTCGGGAATACCTGCAGCTATCGAAGCTGCGAAAAATCTATTAAAAAAGCTAGTGGGCCCTGCTGTAGAAGAAACCGGTCTTCTTCTTCAAGATACCGTGAGAGTTTATAGATTAAAGAACCAACTCAGAGTTTTAGATAAAACACAAGAGATGTTGAATAGATCCGGGATAGATCCTAAATCTGTACCCCTAAGAATTCTTGTACCTCTATTAGAAGGAGCCGCGCTTGAAGATGATGATAATCTTGCAACAAAATGGGCTGCACTTTTGGCCAATGCGGCAAAACAGGGCGAAAATGTTAACTTCACTTCAAGTTTTTCAAATATATTAAGCCAATTATCACCTCGAGATGTTGCTATACTGGACATATTACATAAGGAAAAATGGTATCATTCAAAAAAACCACAGAATATCGTACTATTTGCTTTTCGTCCAACTATTCAAGCGCCACTTCATTTATCAGATAAGGAATATGAGTTATCTGTCGACAACATAGTTCGCTTGGGTCTTTGCGTTACAGATAACAAACTTTTGCCTTCCAGAGTTCAGAAAGATCTCGAAGAAATAAAAAAAGATGATCCCGACCTAATTAGAAGGGACATTATCATAGCTACTAGATTAGGATTTGAATTTCTTGAAGCCTGTTCACCGCCCAAAAAAGAAATCAGCAGGAATTAAAACGATAACTATTTAATACCAAATACCTTAAGACAGCTATCCTCTCCTTTTACTCATGCTGTTTATTTCCTTTATTTTTTCTTTAGTAAATTTATAGCCCACTGGATTTCATCGTTGCCCGTATCGGTGCGGAAATAGTCAGGTTCTATGCCCTTACCCTCGAAAGCTGCCCGTTGGGGCTTAGCCAGAGACCACGGCACCTTATCGAAGCAGAAATCCGGTAGCAAGAGAGATAGTAACCTTGATGAATGAGCATATGTTCACTTTATTTCTATAACAGTACCATACGAATTATATGACTTGTTTGAGTCACTCGGTAGCTCTGTAAAAGCTTTAAATACTAGGTATTGAGTGCCCTCGGTGATCCCCGGGAACATTTCCTGTATCACTGGACTCATAGCATCGGCTTCTACATGTAAATTGTCAATATCTCTGAGGTCATAAGATGTAATGTACCAAACGACAGGTACTATATCATTCTGCACAAACTGCGCTCTTATATTATAAAGTAGCGGACTATTATTAATTTTCACGAGTTCCATTGGTAATGGATATCTCAAAGTGAAATCCTCTTCAACTTTTTCAGCCAATTTCATAATTTCGGTTTCTTTTTGATATTTTAAGAAAGGAGCCGGATTCAGACAGCGTCGACATATTTCAAGACGAAATAACGCGGGGACTAAATATCCTTTGCCATAGTAAGGTAAAGCTTCTTCATACCATTGCATAGCATTCTTATCAGCAATTTTAAATGAATTTATATAGTATCCATGTACTTTCCATTTTCCATCTTGCTTGATATATTCTAAGGAAATCATTAGTTTCTCGAATTCTTGTGTCTCCAAGAGTGATAGATACATTTCGTCCCCAATCCGAGGAATATTTACTTGGAAATCATAATCAATTTTCGGGAATACTGTGCAGATGATATTGCCCTCTCCGCTGCACGTAAAATAGTAATCTTTAAATAATTTTAACTCTTTATCTTTCATTGCTCGGGCTATGCTAGTAAAGGTATCTCTAACTTTTTGTACGTCATCCTCATGAGTTGCCGGATTAACTTCCATATATTTCATAAGTTCATCTGAAGTACCGCTATTAATGGTTGCTATTATATTATCGTTCAATGAATGAATTTCCTGGCGTGAAGATGAATCTATTTCCCCGTCCTCCATTGCAAGATAATGAGCCGGTTTTACTGAGGACGTACCACACGATGAACCAATTAAAATCAATGCTGATAATGAAGTAATGATGGCAATCTTATTCATACATCTTGACCCTACCCCATTTTATAGTCCAGCATAGATTAGAGTTTTCTCGGTTCTGT
>CAZJQG010000069.1:0-4603 GCA_964548415.1 uncultured Dehalococcoidales bacterium
CCACCCGCCCAAAACTATCGATTAGAACCTGCTGCCACTTCATATTTACCTCCTTATTAGCTTGAGTTGGAGTTAGATAGGGAACTTTTAATTTTTCACCCTCACCTTAACCCTCTCCCGTCAAGGGAGAGGGAATTAAGAATAAACCCATCCCTCCCCTGGCGGGAGGGAGTTAGAGGGAGGGGAAAACTCTTTAATCATCCTGCCACCGATATAGATTCTTTTTATTCTCTAGCAACGTCAGCCCGCAGTTGAAACAGATGCCGTTGTGGCAGCAAATTATATCGCCGTACTCCGGACACTGCCATTTTTTCTTTTCCCGGACAAGAAATTGCCTGGTGCCGTTCTCCTTGATATACCGAAGGTTTTCAATCATGCTCATCCTGAAATTGGTCCGATATCTTTTATCCAGCTTGCCGGGGCGGTGACAGGGAAAGTCCGCACATTCATAACAATATTGTACCCGTCTGTTTCTCAGGAGCTGGCAGTCTCGCACGATGTAAGCACATTGTCTTTTTCTCGATCGACAGCCTGTGCAGTACGCTATTCGAATTCCCTTATCTCGCACCTTATTTTGTAAAGCCAGATATCTGCTGCATATCCCGCAGTTCATGCCGCAGGTGGCAATTAATTCCTCATTCATTTCACAGTCTAAAGGAGTATACAATAAAACCTGTCTCTTTCTTAAATTTTACGAGCGCACGCGTGCACCACTGTTAAAGGGTTGGGCATTTGCTATACTGTAGTCAACAATAACAAAAAGGAGGTTTGTCATGGCTGGAACGGGTTATCCGGTTAATCTCACGGTCGACTATCCCGATAGAAAACTGAACAGGTTGACCACCTTTTTCAGAATATTCATGGCAATTCCCATTATCATCATTATAGGCTTGCTCGTCGGGACCACTTTCTCAAAAATGGGTAGTCACGGCGGCTGGAACGGGACCTTTGCCCTGAATGGAATCATTGTTTTACCGATAATCTTTATGCTGCTGGTCAGGAAGAAATACCCCAGATGGTGGTTCGACTGGAACCTGGCTTTAACCAAGTTCAGCACCCGTATTTCCGTGTACCTGGGCTTACTTGATGATGCATACCCGTCAACTGATGAAGAGCAGTCGGTACATATAAAAATGAATTATCCCAACGCGGAGAAAGACCTCAACCGCTGGCTGCCGCTGGTAAAATGGATAATGGCCATTCCGCATTACATCGTTCTGGTCTTCCTCTTAATTGCCGTGCTGGTGGTGGAAATAATCGCCTGGTTTGCCATACTGTTTACCGGCAACTATCCCCGAAGCCTGTTCGATTTTTTCGTCGGCGTTAACCGATGGTCACTGCGCGTGGCCGGATACGCCTTTATACTCGTCACGGACAAGTATCCGCCATTTAGCCTGTACGAATAATCAGCAGGGAGTTCCAAGAGGGGTGCAACCCCTCTTGGAATATAAAAAAATACCCTCTCCCTTGACGGGAGAGGGCAGGGTGAGGGTGAAAATGAAAGGCATCGTTATCTATGACACGACCTACGGGAACACCCGGAGAATCGGGGAAACCATCGCTGAAACGCTGAAGGCAGCCGGAATAGAAGTAGATACTTTTTACGTCAAGGACGTAAAGAAGCTGAGCGCCGGAGACTATGATTTCCTGGTCATTGGCTCACCAACCAAATTCGGCACCATGAGCTTCACCGTCAAAGGTTTTCTGGGCAAGGTTAAAGGTGAAGAGTGGAAATACAGGCCTTTTGCTGCCTTCGACACCGAAAATCCCGAAAACATCGAGCAGAAGCAGGGCAGCGCCGCCGAAAAAATCGCTGAGAAGCTCAAGGAGAAGCAGATGAGCCAGCTGCTGCCGGTGCTGAAGGCCGTTGTCCTGGACTGGAAAGGCCCGCTTCAAGAAGGCGAAATCGAGCGGACAAAGAAGTACGCCGGCGAACTCGCCGCCAAATTGAAGAAGGAAAGAATCAGTTAAAAGTTTCTCTCACTCCTCTCCCTCGTCACCGACAAGAATTCTGCTAACGAAATCTAAGGCAATCGAAAAGATACAGGTCCTGCAGACCAATCCAAAATAAGCTATAATTCCAACGATCTTGCCGGATTTGTCCGGCATCAAACGTTCCACTGGAGGCACTTGAAATGACTAAAGATTATCCTTCACTATTCCAGCCGATAGAAATAAACGGCCTGCAACTTAAAAACAGGCTTGTTGTACCGCCAATGGGGACCGGATTTGCGGCAGAGGACGGCAGCGTCACCGAGCGTTTAATTACGTACCACGAGGCCAGAGCCAGAGGCGGTTTTTCTTTAATTACACTGGAGGTCACGGCGGTAGATGGGAAGGAAGGCAAGGGAAGCGGCCACCAGTTAAGCATATTCGATGACCGTTTTATTATCGGCTTTAAAAAGCTGGTAGACCGTGTTCATAATGCCGGAGCCAAGGTGGGCGTCCAGCTGTATCATCCGGGCAGGGTAACGATTCCCACTTATATTGGAGGACTGAAGCCTGTCGGTCCATCGGCTGTTCCTGACCCTATCTGGCGACAGGAGACGCGGGAGCTGACTGTTGAGGATATCAAACGGCTTGTCGAATTATTCGCACAGGGAGCCAGACGTGCTAAGGAAGCCGGTTTTGACATCGTTGAGCTGCATGGAGCCCACGGCTATCTTATCTCGCAGTTTATGTCGGGGTACGCGAACAAGCGAACCGACGAGTACGGCAAGGATTTTGATGGATTCATCCGTTTCCCCGTGGAAATAGTCCGCCGAATAAGACAGCTGGTCGGCCCCGACTTTCCTATATTCTTCCGCATAAGCGGTGACGAACTCGTTCCTATGGGCAGGACGGTGGCCGAAAGCATTGAAGTGGCCAGGAGGCTTGTCCAAGAGGGAGTTAATGTAATAGATGTTTCCATTGGTGTGATGGAGTCCAGCGCTGTAACCAGCGCCCCTCCCGATATGGAGCAGGGGTTCAATGCCGGGATGGCAGCCGCATTTAAAAAGGCCTTGTCGGTGCCGATTATAGCGGTTGGCCGCATCAACGAACCGGACATCGCTGAAGAAATTATAAAATCAGGCAAAGTTGACCTGGTAGCCATCGGCAGGCAGTCACTAACTGACCCCGAATGGCCGAACAAGATAGCTGAAGGTCGGAAGCAGGACATCGTAAAATGTATTTCCTGCAACGAAGGATGCATTGAGGGCATAGCTATCTGGATGCGGCCAATGATAACCTGCGTTCAGAACCTGGCGCTGGGCAAGGAAGCCGAATACGCCTCACCGCATGCTACCAAATGCAAAAAGGTGCTGGTTGCCGGTGGTGGGCCGGCGGGCCTGGAGGCAGCCAGAACGGCAGCCCTGTGGGGGCACCAGGTAATTCTATATGAAAAAGATAAAGCCCTTGGCGGCCAGATAAATATTGCTGACATACCTCCAAAGAAGGATATCTATAAGGAGGTAATTTCGTCGCGTGCAAAAGCCGTAAAGGAGCTGGGAGTTGAGGTACATACGGGAGAGGAGCTCACCCCAGAGCTGGTGAAGCAGATTTCCCCTGATGTTTTAATTATAGCCACCGGGTCGAAACCGCTGGTGCCGAAGATACCCGGTATCGATCGGAAGAATGTCATCACCGCTGCCGAAGCGCTTAAGGGGGCGAAGGTGGGAGATAATCTGGTCGTTGTCGGTGGTGGTCTGGTGGGCTGCGAAACGGCGGACTACCTGGCCCAGCAGGGCAAAGAGGTCACCATCGTCGAAATGCTGCGCCATACCGCGCGTGATATAGGCCCCGCAGCCCGGTATTTTCTGCGCCGGCGAATGAAGGAAAAAGGTATAAAGATACTGACTTCCACGACCGTCGAAGAGATTGCAGACAACGGCGTCATAGTGAAAACAGGTGAATCCAGCCAGCGACTGGGCCCGGTGGATACAGTGGTGCTGGCCACAGGGGCTGAGTCCTTCAACCAGCTGGAACCGAAAGTCAAGGATATGGTGTCCGAAGTCTACGTCATCGGAGATGCCGCCAAACCGGGGAAGATAATGGCGGCCGTGGAGCAGGCAGCCGATTTAGCCCGAAAGCTTTAGGCTACGGTGGTCTTCGCTATCAGTTCGAAGATGGCGCCGCCGACACCGCCGGCATCGAGGTAGGCGAAGCGCCCCGGGTCATGGACGAAGACCTTGGCACCCTGAGCCGTCAGCTTCTTGACCTCCGTGTCAACATCATCGACATAAAATCCGATGTGATGTATTCCCTCGCCCCATGTATCCAGGAAGCGGGATTGGAATATGCGTCCTTCGATGCACTGAACAAGCTCTATCTCCGCGGGGCCGACACGCGCGAAAGCCAGTCTGGCTTTCCATGGCCGGCCCTTGACGTCTAATCCGCCGTTCTCCCGAAAAGTCCACGGCCCGATGCCATATAGTCTTGACCACGACTCGATGGTCTTATCGATATCATTGACCGCATAACTGATCTGGTCTATTGTCTTTACCTGAAATTTCTGAATGGAGCTATTCATCATGAGCCCTCCTTAATTCCAGTGGTTATTTACGGTGCTATGTCCAGCCGTCGTGCTCGTCGAGCAGCTCGGTAATGATCGATTTGCCCTTAT
>CAZJQG010000070.1:0-3083 GCA_964548415.1 uncultured Dehalococcoidales bacterium
CTACTGGGGTTTGCACCATCTCGAGGCTGTTTCCACACAATTTGACAAAGAGCCCTGCTACACTTGAATCACAATCGATTGTGGGGGTGATTAATGCCAAAAGAACGGCCGAAAATAAAAGTATTAATTGCCGACCAGCAGCCCCTGTTCCGCCAGGGGGTGCGAACCTCGCTGAACCAGGTAGCCGATATTGAAATCACCGGCGAGGTAAATTCAGGCAGCGAGCTTCTGTCCGCCATAAGCACTTTATACCCTGATGTTGTCCTCCTCGATATCGAGCTGTCACATACCGACGGCATGGACCTGGCCAAAGGAGTAAAACAGCTGCTGCCGAGCGCCGCGGTCATATTGCTTTCACCTCATCCCAACGACGACGAGCTCTTCGAAGCCATCAAGTCCCGCGTAGCCGGCTATCTGAAACGTGACATCTCCTCTAACGAGCTGCTGGCAACCATCCGCCGGGCGGCTGCCGGCGAACACCCCATAAACGATACTTTCCTGGCGCAGCCAAAGGTCGCCCATCAGGTATTGGAGCAGTTTCAAAACTTTTCCTGGGGAAAGGGCGCTGAGTCACTCGTTTCACCGCTAACCCCCAGAGAAACTGAAATACTTACCTACATGGCTCAGGGCTACTTTAACAAGCAAATAGCCGTAGAGCTAAGCATCAGCGAACAGACCATCAAGAACCATATCACGTCCATACTGCGCAAGCTGGACGCCAATGCCCGCACCCAGGCCGTCATTACCGCCTTGAAACGGGGCTTCATTACGCTGGATAAAGAAGTCAAGCAGCCGATGTAGTTAACTGCATTTCCGGCAGCTCCAGTCATCCATATAGGACTACTGTACTAAAGTACCCCCTGTAAAAGATGTAATTTATTTTTTTCTTGTATATAATTTTTTACACTTAAGCGGGAGATTGAGAATGAAATATGTTAGTTCGCTAATAGCCGGTATATTACTCCTAATCGTTTCCTCCATATTGCCATCCGCGACTAATGCGGCTTCATTTGCCAGCCTGGATAAGCTCAATCTTAAAGACCTTACCGATGGCGCCGATGCAGTCGTCATCGGTACGGTTACCGGCCAGAACAGCTACTGGAATGATGAGCACACCCTCATCTATACCTCGGTAGTTTTATCCGTTGAAGAAAGCCTCAAAGGCGCAGCAAGTCAGAGCAAGGTCATCGTCACCGTTGACGGCGGCCAGGTTGATGGCGTAACCGAGATGGTCTCCGATATGGTTACTTTCCAGAATAGTGAGCGGGCTGTTGTCTTCCTGAAAAAGATGCCGAATTCCAAAGTGCCCGCAGCTCAAGCCGCTGGCGTAAGCTCTCAAGAACAGTTTCAGGTGTACGATAACTATAAGGGCAAATTCACTATCGAAGGAGATAAGGTCGATAACATCCCCCTGGCCGACTTTAAAGGACGGGTAAGTAATATAGTGAGAGGCGCGCCTATGTCTACCACAGACCTGCTGGTAACGCCGACCGTGTCCACGGCCTATTACCTGCTCACCGGTCAAAGTTGGCCCCATCCACCCGCCCCCGTGGTGCCCTACCGCATAAACGAGAACTGCCCCGACTGCACCGGTGAAGGAACCGCCGTGCAAAATGCGGCAGCTACCTGGTCAAACGCCGATGCTGAATTCTCTTTTAGCTATGCTGGAAGCACCGCAGCTACCGCAGTGGGCTACGACGGCGTCAACGAGGTTATGTGGAACAACACTATACCTGTCGGTATCGTAGCCAGATGCTGGTGGTGGCACTATGGAAGTACTACGGTGGAATCTGATATTGAGTTTAACGATGACTATTTATGGAGCGCATCGCCTACCTGCCCTACTGGAAGATTTGATGTAGAAAGCGTGGCGCTTCACGAACTGGGACATACCGTTGGATTGGCCGACTTATATTCGGGCGATACGTCCAGGGTAATGTACGGAATTATCGATTACGGCCAGATAAAACGTACTCTGCATCCTGATGATATAGCCGGCATCCAGGCTCTTTATGGCACACTTATACCTGCGATACCTGCCTTAAACACTCCTCTAAACAAAGCCACCGTCGCCGACCTGGAACCGACATTGACCTGGAACTCATCTTCAAAAGCCGACGATTACGGTCTACAGGTAGCGAACGAACCGGGTTTCACCGCTCCGTTCATAAACGAAATCGGGCTAACCTCGCTCAACTACAATCTTACCGGTCTTAACTGGAACACAAACTATTACTGGCGGGTAAACGCACACAACAGCTACGGTACCTCTGCCTGGTCGGCACAGCGTTATTTTATGACTCCGCTGGGTCCGCCGCCGACCGACCTGACCGGCACTCCCATTTCGTCATCCAGAATAGACCTTGGTTGGACGGATACCACCACCGGCGAGGCCGGCTTCATGATAGAAAGAAAAAAGGGTGCCGCCGGTACATACGCACTGGTTGCCACGGTTGGTCCCGATGTCACCAGCTACAGCAACGCCAGCGGCCTTTTGCCAAGTACCGAGTACTACTACAGGGTAAGGGCTTATCTGTCAACGAAATATACCGGTTACTCGAATGACACCTCCGCCACTACTCTGCCGCCGCCGCCACCCGTGCCAACTCTGACATCGCCGCCGAGTAACGCCATCGTGCCCGGCCTGACGGCAACGCTGTCCTGGAATCCCTCGACCGGAGCCGAGGACTATGGACTGCAGGTGTCAAGAAACTATTCATTCACAGACCTTATCCTGACACAGACGGATATCCCGGCTACATCTTATGATGTCGGCGGGCTTAACTACCAAGCGGTCTACTACTGGCGGGTAAACGCACAGAACAGTTACGACAGCACCTCCAGATGGTCGGCATATCGTATTTTCAGGACTCCGCTGGGGCTGCCGCCGACCGACCTGGCTGCCACAGCTATTTCATCAACCAGAATAGACCTTGGCTGGACGGATACTACCACCGGCGAGGCCGGCTTCAAGATAGAAAGGAAAAAGGGTGTCACCGGTACGTACGCCCTGATCGCATCGGTCGGCCCCAATATCACCAGCTACAGCAATATCAGCGGCCTTTTGCCAAATACCGAATACT
>CAZJQG010000070.1:3183-4584 GCA_964548415.1 uncultured Dehalococcoidales bacterium
CTCTGACATCGCCGCCGAGTAACGCCATCGTGCCCGGCCTGACGGCAACGCTGTCCTGGAATCCCTCGACCGGAGCCGAGGACTACGGGCTGCAGGTGTCAAGAAATTACACCTTCGCCAGCCTTGTCGTGTCACAGACCGATATCGCTGCTACATCTTATGATGCCGGCGGGCTTGACCCGGGCACGATGTACTACTGGCGGGTTAACGCACAGAACAGTTCCGGAAGTACCTCCAGATGGTCGGCTTACCGGTATTTCCGGACGGCAGCCGGCCCATAGCAGCCGATTTTTCCCTTTAAACGTTTCCTAAAAACAGACGGTGCTCATACCTGGCCTGCATCGAGCTATACTCGAACCGAATCCCGACAACACGAAACGAGACGGCTGACTGATTGGCTCCGGAATCCGATATTTGCACCACATCGAATAGTTCCTGGCCGCAATTGGGCGGCATGAGTATGACCCCCCTCTTTTTGCTGAGCCTCATCTTGGAGAGCAGGGCGTCGGCCATGCTCTCCGCCTCAGCCGTGGTGGCGATGGCCACTTCCTGCTGGAAGTCTAACCTCTCCCCAACGAGACCCAGCTCGGCGGAATCTACGGCTGTGCCCCATACCGGATTGCCGTACTGGTCACGGCCGATAATGAATACTCTGTTCTTTTCTGGTGATTCGATTTCATACTGGCCGTCCAGTATGACGTGCCAGACGTACTTGTATAGCGATGGGCTGCCGATAGGTATTTGCTGGGCGATGCCCTGGAGCTTGAGGAAACCGAAGACACCTAACCACGGCATGCCGACTGATACTTGCTGGGTGATTTCGGTGGGGGATATGGTCTGCGGATAGCAAAGGGCGGGCGGGCCTGTGGCGACCCCCACCGTGATGCCCTGTGGACTGATAATGCCAATGCTGACGACCCCTGGCGTGCCGTAGGCCAGCGGCTGGGAGATGCCCGATGGCTTGATAGAGAAGATAGAAGTGAGCTGCGGCGACCCATAGCTCACCGGCTGGCTGATGCCGGAGGGGCTGACAACACAAACACCCCAGGCACCCATAGACACGCGATAACCACTGGAAGTAAAACCGGAGCCGGCGGGATCGGGAAATGTGAAAGTTGAATAGGTTGCTGTCTTGTGGCGCCGGTAGCCACCGGAAGACAGCGCCGTGATGACACTCGTTACGCTTAAATTAAAAGCTAACCAGTAGTACGTGTCTTTGGTGATATTGGCCTGCGGAATCGATAGAGTATTCCATTGATTCTTAGTTACTGATTGGCCGTTATTATTGGCGACAATGAGGCTTCCAGGCTCTCCGCTACTGTCGGCGTACAGAGCGATTTTGACTTCCCCATCGGCAGTGCCATAAGTCTGAATTTCGGTCATTAAGCCGGTGGCGATTGC
>CAZJQG010000071.1:0-4364 GCA_964548415.1 uncultured Dehalococcoidales bacterium
TTTTGGTGCTTTTAGCCACTTG
The DNA here is from genome assembly GCA_964548415.1 of uncultured Dehalococcoidales bacterium. Taxonomy (GTDB): domain Bacteria; phylum Chloroflexota; class Dehalococcoidia; order GIF9; family UBA5629; genus 9FT-COMBO-48-23. The sequence goes on from CAZJQG010000071.1 coordinate 23, forward strand.
TATTCTCCCGATGATTCGTTAAGTGATACGTGACCTGCGTCAACAATTATACCATTTATCTGGCCTCACTTTCGGTCGCACCTTCTGACGTTTTGTTTATTTTGCTGGTAGTCAGACCCAACTACTGTTTCTTCACTTGGACGGGCAGGCAGGCAAGCATGAGGTAGACTTCGGTGGCGTGGGCGGCGAGTAGCTGGTTGGCTTTGCCCAGCAAGTCACGATAGATTCGACCAAGCTTGTTATCCGGCACCAGGCCCATGCCGACTTCGTTGGTAACGATGATGAAGCTGGCATCCAGTTTGTCCATAGACTCTATAAGGTTGTTTATCTCGGCCTGAACAAATTTTTCCGCTCTGAAATTATCAGGTTTGCCTTGGAGTAAGTTGGAGATAAGAAGAGTTATGCAGTCGATGATGACCACCTGGGCATCCCGGATTTCTCCTTCTATTTTCTTGCTGAGGTCGGTGTTGATTTCCAGCGTCCGCCAGGTCTTGGGGCGGTCTTTTTTATGCTGGGCGATTCTGGCATGCATTTCCTCATCAAGAGCTTCGCCGGTGGCCACAAACAGGACCTTGCCGCCGAGTTCTACAGCCAGCTGCTGGGCATAGTAGCTCTTGCCGCTGCGGGCACCGCCGAGGAGGAGGATAATTTGTTTAGCCAAGGCTGTACTCCTTAATGTTTAGAGTCCAATGGTCGTCCCGGGAAATAATGGATGTTCTACCTATTCTAATTGATTGTTTGAATGATGGCCCATCATAGACAAAGGTGTGGAATTCTCCGGCTTCACCACAGACGTCAATACCAAGCTGGCTCAGCTCGGACACTAGCTTTTTATCCAATTGTCTGCCCAGCCATTCCTTATCGAGGAATTTGGCCTTAACGCTGACGATTATGGCCTTGAAACCGGCCTCTATGAAGTAGGTTAAAAGTGTGGGGCTGTCTATTCCCCACAGCGGCAGCAACGCCTTAACGCCGACATCTCCACAAACTCTGTCTATCCAGTCTTTGTGCTCCTGCAGGTAGATATCGCCGGTAACCAGCCCCGTAATGCCCTCGAGTTTCAGCTTCTCCAGCGCTTCCTTGAATCCGGCTTCATAGGTCTCCCAGGTAACTTTTTGCTGCAGTATGGGCAGGCGCATCGCCTGCGTTTGCAGGGCTATCAGCTTGCTGTCCAGTCCGTGAGACATGGACTTAGTGGCATCGGCGTGGATGAAATTAAGCAAATGGCTGACCTTGAGCCCCTGAGAGATCGCCTTCCAGTAGGCCACACAGCTATCTTTGCCGCCGCTCCATGAAGCCGCATATACTGTCATTGAAACCTCCCGATTAAAATTACCAGAAGCAGCACCAGTACTTCTGAAAGCTCAAGAATGGCGCCGTAGTTATCACCGGTCAGACCTCCGAGGCCGGAACGAAAGAAACTGCCGATGCCGAAAGCGATTAGCCATACCACTGCCATAAGCATCAGCCCCCACCACTTCAGCAGGACCACAGAGGCAACCAGCGCTATCGCTGTGGCTATGGCCAGCCTCTGCCAGGTGGCACCTAGTTTGAAAGGCAGCCCCATGCCGGAGCGCCTGGCATAAGGAAACGAGAAAATCATCGAAACCACCGCCCAGCGACTTAAGGTGGGCATAAGCAGCAGGGCGGGCAATATCATCGATTCAGATAATAGAGAGACGTATTTAAGCAGAAGCAGTAAAACAACGCCGATAATGCCGAAAGCGCCGACCCGGGTATCCGACATGATTGTCAGTCGTTCCTTTTTAGATTTTCCTACAAAAACGCCGTCGCAGGTGTCTATAAAACCGTCCAGGTTCTGGGCGCCGGTTAATATGACCAGAGTCGTTATGAGAAGTGCCGGAACGACGGCAGCCGGCAGAATTATGGACAGTCCGTAATGAAGACCGAATAAGATGGCGCCGAGAATAAGGCCGATGACGGGGAAGTACGGCAGGGATTGGCCGGCGGTCCGGGCGATGTCCCTATGCCTTAGAGGCGTGGGGAATATGGTTAGAAACTGAAGAGCCGACCAGAAGCCCAAGTTTAAGCTCCTTTGTTTGGTTCCAGCATTTTTGCTTCTGAAACGCCGGCTTGAGAGAAGGTAGCCATCTGGCTCAGCGTTCTGGCAGCGGCGTCAGCCAGGAATATACCTATGACGGCACCTGTACCTTCGCCCAGCCGCATGTTCAAATTAAGCAGCGGCTTCAATCCGAGGAAATCAAGTAACGCCTCGTGCCCCGCTTCGGCTGATAGATGAGCCGGTATCAGGTAGTCTTTGACCTGAGGCGATAGTCCCACGGCTATAACCGCCGCTGCTCCGGAGATGAAGCCGTCGATGACCACCGGTATTCTATAGGCAGCTCCGGCCAGTATCACTCCAACCAGACCTGCGATTTCAAAGCCGCCGACCTTGGACAGAACGTCCAGAGGGTCTTTGGGATTCGGCTTATTAACCGAGAGCGCTTTTTCTATAATCTTTATTTTGTGGGCGAGCTGCCTATCGCCGACGCCGGTGCCTCGCCCGGTTATTTTCTTGGGCTGTTTGCCGCTGATGGCGGCGAAGATGGCGCTGCTGGCCGTAGTATTGCCGATGCCCATATCGCCGGTGCCGACAATGTCCAGTCGCTTGGCCATTTCCGCCTCGACTGCCTGAATACCGGATTCGATAGCATCCACGGCCTGCTGACGGGTCATGGCCGGGCCCTGCGCCATGTTCTGCGTGCCAAAATCGATCATTTTGCATAACAGACCGGGCAGAGGCTGGAAGCCGCCTTTCACTCCCATGTCGACCACGATTACCCGGGCGCCTATTTGTCCGGCCAGGGCGTTTATAGCGGCACCCCCCTTGATGAAGTTGAGCACCATTTGTCGGGTGACTTCCTGTGGATACAGGCTGACCGTTTCCGCGGCCACACCGTGGTCGGCGGCCATGACGATTACGGACTTATGTTCCAGCTTTGGCGTGGCTGTGCCTTTAATTCCTGCCAGCTTAATGGACAGATCTTCCAATCGCCCCAGGCTTCCGTGCGGCTTGGTCAGGCTGTTCTGCCGGCTTTGGGCGGCGGCCATGGCCGAACTGTCCAGCGGTTTTATTTCCTTAAGGATGGTTTCCAGTGAAGTAGCCATAATATCTCCTTATTTTCTAGTACTCGATGCCGCGGCGGGCGCTCGTCCCTTCCGTAAAGGGATGCTTTATCATCAGCATTTCTGTGACCAGGTCGGCCCGTTGAATTATCTCGGGAGGTGAGTACCGGCCGGTCAACACCAGTTCAATTGACGACGTTTTCGAGTCGAGTAGTTCTAAAACCTGTTTAACCGTTATTGAGCCCTGGTTTATCGCCACAAATATTTCATCGAGGACGACAAGGTCGTATTTTCCACTTTGTATTTCGTGTTCGGCGTAGTCGAGCGTCTCCCGAGCCTCCCGGTTTAACTTTTCCCTGGATTTTTTAAAACTGTCACCGACGCTTATCTGGACGATTTCGAACGATTTACATTCTTTAACGAAAAGGTGCTCGCCGCACGGCTCACCTTTTATGAACTGGATAAAGGCAACCTTCATGCCCTGCCCGGCGGCGCGCATGGCCAGACCCAGGGCGGCCGTGGTCTTGCCTTTGCCATCGCCGGTATAAACGTGGACCAGGCCTTTGCCGTTCTTTTCAACCATGATTCCTCCTAAAAATGATTTGGTAGATCCGTGACATATCTATATTGGGTCTGATTATGTCCGCCAGTTTATCATACATTTCCTGCTTGTTTATCGAGGTTGTCCAGGCTGCCGGCAATCCGCGAAGCTGCCGTAGTCGTCCTAGAAGACGGCGGGTGAATTCGGTATTGTGGAATAAACCGTGCATGTAGGTACCGAATACGAACCCATCATGGCTAACAGCGCCGTCGAAATAATCGGCCTGCCCTTGAGGCGTTTCTGTGATATGAAATGCCGGCCGGCAATAATTATTTTCGGTCTGCCCCATGTGGATTTCGTAGCCGGTGACATCTATATCTTCGAGACCCTTAAACAATCCCTGTACGGCCTGGACCCTACCTTTAACCTGAGTGGTCGTCTTGTTGTTATTGAACGTAGTGGTTATTTTCAGCAGGCCGAGACCATCTATGCTGTCAAGTCTGGATTCGACTCTATCCGGGTCTACTATACTGTTTCCCAGCATTTGAAAACCGCCGCATATGCCGATTAAAGGCACACCCGATTGTGCCAGGCTGATGATAACAGGTGCCAGACCTTTTTGTCGCAGATAAGCTAAATCGGCGATGGTGCTCTTGGTACCGGGGAGTATGAGCAGGTCCGGAGTTCCTATTTCCCGGGCATTGGAGACATAGC
>CAZJQG010000072.1:0-4363 GCA_964548415.1 uncultured Dehalococcoidales bacterium
TAAAAGGCCATCTGGCCGATATCTTCTCCAAGCTGAGGGTGGCTTCGCGCACCGAAGCCGTAATAGCCGGCCTGCAGGCCGGATTTCTAACACTGGACGATATCCAATGAGTCAGCTACGTACAGATACAGCAGTCAACGTATCCATCAGGCGGACAAAAAACGTTCTCCGCAACCGTCACTTCTGGATAATCGCCTCGGTCATGGTGCTCCTGGGTCTGCTGTACAATGCCACCTATCTAGGCATCACCGATTGGTTCCCCTGGGCCAGAGACATCATTTCGGCTCACGGCGTCTATATCTTTGTCTTAAGCTTTCTATTCCTGGTGCCGATCGTTTATGCCAGCGCCGTCTTCCGCTTGAATGGCACCTGGATAACCTGGTTGCTCTTCCTGGCTGCTATACTGCCCCGAACCATAGAAGACTCACCCAGCCTCGAGTCTTTCTTAAGGATATCCCTGGTGGCCGTGGTAGCACTGCTGCTAGGCCTGTTTGTGGCCATGGACTATCAGCCCGGCCTCAAACGCGGCGGCGTACTGGAAAGGTCGAGGACCGCCCGCTGGTTGTCGCTGGCACGAATGCTTAAAGTCCAGGAATACGAGCGCCGCAGGCTGGCAAGGAAGCTGCATGACGATACCATCCAGTCGCTGCTGGTCATCGCCAACCGTGCCCGCGGTCTTGAGTCCGGCGATTACGGTAGGCTAACGCCCAGAGCCAGGAAGCAGGCCGAGGCAATACTAGACATGCTGCTGCGCGCTATCGACGACGTCCGCAGGCTTAGCCGCGACCTGAGACCCAGCATACTGGACAACGTCGGCCTTCTGCCCGCCTTGCGCTGGCTGGCCGAAAGCCTCAGCAATCAGAGCGGCATCAGGATCGATATCGGGGTGAACGGCAGGGAGCACAGCCTGCCGCAGGAGTTCGAGATAATCATGTTCCGCATCGCCCAGGACGCACTGAACAACGTGGTACTTCACTCCGGCGCTACCATGGCCACTGTGACGCTGGACTTCGTCACCAGTAACTTCAAGATGACTATTAGCGATAATGGCCACGGCTTCACTGTACCCGAGAACCTGGCTGACTTCGCCGCCAGAGGCAAACTCGGTCTACAGAGGATGGAGCAGCAAACCCGCCTCCTCGACGGCACCTTCAAAGTAACTTCCCGCCCAGGCAAAGGTTCGGTGATCACCATAGAAGCTATATCTTAGAAAATGAGACCAAAATTTCAATTTCTTATGAAACCAATATATTAATAAAATGTACGAAGAGCATCCAATTTTTATTCAACCAGACAACGAAGAAATAAAAATCTGGCGTTACATGGATTTTACAAAACTCACCTCGCTTATTGATTCTAATTGTTTGTATTTCGTAAGAGCGGATAAACTTGGTGATCCTTTTGAAGGGTCTTGGCCACGTATAAACGTTTCAGCTCGACAGTTTATTCCTGATGATATCCCCAAAAAAGCTAAACAAAGTTTTAGTTATGCAATGAAAAATCTCGGAGAACTAACCAGAAACTGGCCTCGACATAATGCGATAAATTCCTGGCATATGAATGAACATGAATCAGCAGCTATGTGGAAACTATATTTAAAAAGTGATGAAGGCATAGCAATTCAATCAACGTATGCAAGATTGAAACGTAGTCTCATTGATGACCAGAAGATACACTTAGGTATTGTCAAATATATTGACTATGAGAAAGAATGGATTGATGCGGGTAATCTTTTATCGCCCTTCGTTCACAAAAGAAAAAGCTATGAGCATGAAAGAGAAATTCGAGCTGTAGTGACGAAGTGGCCAAATAATAAAGACTTTGATTTTAAAAAAGATACTATATTCGATGGACTAAGAATTAAGGTGGATATTAAAATTTTAATTGAGCGTATTTACATAGCTCCAAGTGCCGAGACATGGTTTGCCGCATTAGTAAAATCAGTCATCAATAAATATGGATATGATTTTGAGATTGTACATTCGCAGTTAAGTAATAAACCATTATTTTAAAGCAAAAATAATTTATGTCAGAGATTAATTGTATTTGGATTCACGCGCTACAACCGAGATTTGAATACTTATCATGTAATTTTATACATAATGATGCTATTTACTATCCGTCAAAAGATATAGTCTTCCTAGCAACCAAGAAAAAACCCATATCAGAATATGGTTATGATGTTTATACTGAGGCTTCTCTATGGACGCTTGAAGAAATCAGGTTACTTGCCTCCATTACTTTATCTGTCCCCGAAGATCAAGGTCAATTTATAGTATTTGCCCCTTGGTATTGTACCGGACTTCCCAGTACTCCTATATCCGTAGACCTTTCGTCACCTAAAACTCTCGATCTTTGCAAGGAATTTGCGATTGCATTACACAGTGAACACCAACTGTTGGAAAGAGATTCTTATAGATTATTTGATTTAGATTGTGTTGACACTAATGTTATCAGCGCCCTCTTCAATAAATTAGACCCTACTAATGGAATACTAATACGTGGATTATACTGTCTAATGAAAAGTGAATTATTAAGAAAAGCTGCAGATTATTTCATGGAAGATGTATTTTTTAATTTACAGATCTCGCGTGAAGCCGCATTATTAATCATAATCGAACGATTACGCAAATTGGGAAAAAGTAATCCTAACTACAAAGATGCACATAATTATATCCGGTCAAATTTTCTCTTGGGCGAAGAATTATCAGAATACCTTGAAGATCAACATAAGTTATGGATAAAAGCAAAACACCCTATTAATAGATATGGAACTCAATGGGCACCAGGCTTGACTTCAGACGATGTTTATGAAACATACGGCTGTTTAGTATCCATTTATAGACATCTCATTTTAAATGAGCCTGGAAGGTCATCCCTATCTTTACTCTAGAAAAATTTAAACCTAAAATGTCTCACGGATATAAAATGTCCATAATCAATACCCATTATTCATTCAGCCCGTGTAGGTAGTCTATGGCCCACTGGATTTCGTCGTCGCCGGTGACGGTGAGAACGTAGTCCGGCTCTATGCCCTTCCCTTCGATAAGCTCGCCGTTGGGACGCAGCCAGCGGCCGATTGTTAGATAAATATCCGAGCCGTCATTGAGCGGTATATTGGTATCATAGCTTCCCTTGCCGAAGGTCTTAACGCCGGCAATTGTGGCACGGCCGTGGTCGTGCAAAGCCGCAGTCAGGACCTCGGCCCCGCTGGCGCTGTACTGGTCTACCAGCACCACCAGGGGCAGATCGGTAAAGACGCCGTTCGGATTTACGGGTATGGGCGTCTTGTTTCCCTTATTGTCCACCATCGTCAGGACCACGCCGTCCTTAATGAAATGGCTGGCCACGTTAACCACCACGGATACTATGCCACCAGGATTGCTGCGCAAATCGATGATGATACCGGTCGGGTTTTGCGCCAAGATTTCCTGCAGGGAATTATTGAACTCGTTGTTCGTCTTGGCATCGAACTGGGTGACTTTGATATACCCGATATCCCCCTTCATCTCCGAGCTGACCGTGAACTGAGAAATCTGGGCTCTGGTCACCTCGATATCTACCGGCTCAGTCTCGCCCTGGTGTAATATGGTCAGCTTGACCATTGTCCCCGCCGGACCGCGTATGCTCAGAACAACCTCGGTCAGGCTCATGCCCCGCGTCGATTTACCATCAATCGCCAGTATTACATCACCCGTCTTTATGCCCGCCTTCTGGGCAGGTGAATTCTCCAGCGGCGCCACAATTTCCGGCTGATTGTTCTTATTTATATTCACCTGCGCACCGATGCCTTGGAATGTGCCTTCAAGGTCGCTATCAAACAACTGATACATCTCCGGGTCGAGGAAAGCGGAATAGGGGTCATCCAGAGCCGCTATCATGCCCTTTATGGCAGTGTGGCTCATATTATCCGAATTGATTATGTCCGGCTCAACGTAGTTCTGAAAAATAACGTTCCAGGCCTGGTCGACCGTGGACAGCCCGGAGCCGTCGTCTAACAATGTATTGCTGCGCACCATATAGCCAGCACCAAAGGACAGTGCCACTACAATCACGGCCACAATGGCAATTAGAAAGTACTTCAATGTTTTCGGCATCGGACTCACCTCGTTCTTTCTTAAGGGGTCTATAAACTATACTAACACAGCAGAAGATTAAATCCTAAATCCCAAGCACCAAGCACTAAATAATATCCGAATTTTTATAAAATCAAGCAGGCGGAATAACTAGAAAATATCCCTTCTCCCTCGATGGGAGAGGGTCAGGATGAGGGTGAATTTTCCCTACTTGCTGACGCAGATGAACCAAGGGTATCTGCATATTTCGCGGTAGCCCATCTTCCGGTAAATCGGCTCGCCGAACT
>CAZJQG010000073.1:0-4291 GCA_964548415.1 uncultured Dehalococcoidales bacterium
ACCAACGTGAAAATCGCCATGTTCCTGGAGGTATTTACCATAACCGGGGCTATAATCGGCGCCACCATAACCACCTTCATTCCCGAAATATTTCTATACTTCTTCTTTGCTGCATTTTTGCTCACGTCCTTTTTGAAAATAAAACAGATTTCCGAAGACTACGTACCGCCGGAGCATGACCAGGACAGGATTTCCAGGGCTCTGGAACTCAGGGGCAGCTATTTCGACGAAGCCAGGAACCAGGTGGTGCAGTACAAAGCCACCAATGCGTTGCTGGGGGGAGCGGGTATGCTCGTGGCCGGGGTCGCGGCGGGAATGCTGGGTATCGGCGCAGGCGCATTCAAAGTAACCGTGCAGGAATATATCCTCAAGCTGCCTCCCAAAGTATCGAGCACCACCAGCAACTTCATTATCGGCATGACGGCACTGGCCGCCACCAGCGTCTATCTTTTCTCCGGGTTATTGAACCTGACGCTGATGGCGCCGGTCGCACTGGGAACAACTATAGGCGCACTGGTCGGCGGACGTGTGTTAAACAAATTGAGTGACAAAAGCGTCAGGATACTTTTCTTTATTGTAATCAGCCTGCTCATAATCCAGATGCTTTACAAAGGAATAACTTCGATATGATCAAGCTGGGCAGCGGTGAATCAAAGCTGGAAACGGCAATAAGCTATCTGCTGATAACCGGCGTCGCCATCAGCCTGCTGCTGGTAGTTGCCGGCATGGTCCTTTTCTATTTCTATTACGGAAATCTGAATGTCTCTTTGGACAACCAGTTAATGTACATCCACGGCCAGAATTTCTTCAGTTTCCTTTATGATCTGGTCACCGGGCAGTATTCCCGGAACAACTCGATCACTCTCATAGCGTCAGGAGTGGCTGCGTTACTGGTTACCATATACCTCAGGGTGGTTTTATCACTTTTTTACTTTGCCTGGAAGAGGGAAGTCAGATACATTGTAATAACCGCCTTTGTCCTCACCGTGCTGACGCTGAGCCTGGCCCTGCATTAAATTGCCGGCGATTTATTAAGTTCATTTTGAGACAAAAAAAACAGACGCCGAAGTTTTAAATCCGGCGCCTGTTCAGTCTCGTTCCACTACTCCTCCCGCTAGCTTTTTACCAGCTAATGCGGTTCTATAAAGTTAAGCCTCTTTTTAAATTAGCATCGAGGAGCTCGGGAACTTTCCAATCTCCACTGCAGCCGACAGTTATCTCGTCTACAGCGGAGCCCTCTTTGATCAAGTTCCGCCGACACAGCATGCTTAACATTCTCATCATGTCGAACTCACCTCCTCTTTTTTTCTTTCCTTTTTATCTTCTTCCTTACTCCGATCCTTTCTTATACACATAATATAAACCCTGATGCAGTTTTTATCTGTAACTTTTGTACCACTTTGGGGCTAGGATTCTGCGATGGACCTGCGCAGCTCCAGTATCATCTCCGGAACGTCTATCTTAACGGGGCACCTCACTTTGCAGCGCCCGCAGGTCAGGCAGGTGTACGCCATGGAAGAGGCTTTTTCGATATTTTTGCTAACCTCGGCAGCCCAGACTGCGCCGATGCCGGCAAAATACTTGTCACCGAAATATCCTGCAGTAAGGCCGAATACCGGGCACTCATAGAGGCAGCCGCCGCAGCGCAGGCAATACAACGCCTGGCGCAATATTAGGTCTTTTGCAAGACTGGTCCGGCCGTCATCAAGAAATATGACATGGAACTCTTTGGGGCCGTGGACGCCATAAGTGGTGACCTTCTCTATATCTCCCGTCTTACTGGGTCCTGAGACCATGCTGACATATGACGGGACTGTATAGTTGGCAAAGCGCCAGGTCACCTCGGCCACTTTGAAAGCGTCTTCCAGCGTGGGCACCAGTTTCTCCAGGCCAACCAGCGCTATATGTACGGGCGGCGCACTGGTAGCCAGGCGTATATTGCCTTCGTTTTCGATCAGGAAAAGGGTGCCCGTATCGGCGGAAACCACATTAGCGCTGCTGATGCCGACATCAGCTTTAAAGAATTTTTCCCTGAGCAGCTCCCTGGCCTTTGATACCAGCTTCTCGATGTCAGGAGGCAACTCCTCTCTGGTCAACTGTGAAAACAGCACGGCCACATCCTCACGCGGCACATGGATCGAAGGTGAAAGTATGTGCATGGGGCGCGATCCCAGTTTCTGGATAATAAACTCGCCAAGGTCGGTTTCGTATACCTCGTTGCCTTTTTCCTCCAGATACTGGCGCAGCTCGATCTCTTCGGCAGTCATGCTTTTAGCCTTGACCACCAGCTTTTTATCGCCGACCAGGTCTCCGATTATTTTAAGTGCCTCAGCGGCCGTGCCGGCGATATAGGCCTTGCCTTTGTTCTCCTCGATATTCCGGCTGGCGGTTTTAGCCAGCTCCATCATCTGCCCGATTGAACGCTCCTTGATACCCCTGACCTCTTCGGCCAGCTTTAATGTGTGCGGGAACTTTTTAAGAGCATTATTTATGTTCATTCGATAGCTCTTTATAGCCCGCGAAAGGGCCAGCCTTATACGTTCGCTAGCTGCGGCTTCTTTCAGTTCTTTTCTGTAGTTTCTCGAAATTGACATGTTAAGTTTTAATTGATGGCTGATTAAGACCACAATCAGTATATCAATTTTCGATAGTGCTGAGCCATGTTGAAACTATGGAAAGTATTGTTCAAAGAGTTTATTGATTCTACTCGTTACTTGGACTGCTTACCTGTGAATGGACAGAACCAGGAAATGTGCTCATCATCATTAGTTCAAGTCTATTCCCGCCAAGTGAATATTCTATGAACTCTAGAACTGAGTTGGGCTGGGTAATGATTGATCGAAAAATGAAATGGATTAAAATGACTGGCACCTATATTTGGATATTTCCGAGCTCAGCTAAATGGTGTCCGACTATGATTAATAAGAAAGGGCATGGCGGAGCAGTTCTTCCAGATATTTTAAATAGGTATCAGTGGCGAGATTACAGATGTTAGTATGGTTTAAGTACAAGCGATGATCTCTTAGCAAGTTCTTGTGCAATGCTCAACCGTTTAGGTTTATCGTCAGGCCAATTGACGATGTTGGCATGTCGATTAGGCTTGCTATCTGGTACTATTTTTAATTCTTGAGCACATACATTTTCTACCAATATATTGGCTCTTCCACGAAGCTTTCTTCTGCTTGGGCGCGCAACTTCTTTCTCACCGATGTTCCATATCTCATTTTCATTAAGACTATAGATACGGAAAACTGAAATTTCAAGTTGTTTATCCCTTGGCAAAAATGCTGTAGATCTCACTATATTCTTTTCTGAGTTATACAAATTTCTGTGAAGTAAATACCTGGCAACGGTTTCATCTACAGCAAGAATGCCTTGCTCTTCTGTCGTAGAAAATTTATGAATACAGTCTTTGAAGGTTATCCAGAATTGTTTTAGGTAATTCATCACTAAAATACTCTGTCCCATTCACTTTATTATCATTATCAAATGAACCGGCATAGATAATTCTGTTATCATTTTCTACTATCACAGTGAAAATTTGATCAGGTTCGTTATACCATTCGAATACCATTTCACCATCTGTGTCAGCAGCTATTTCTGGAAAAGGAATTGATGACGGTAATAACGAAGAAAATCTTAATGCTTCATATAATGTTCCAGCATTAACAGATTTCGCCTGATAACCATCCCAGTTATCCCTAGAACTATCTACTGCCACCTCGATTAATATCTGGGCTATTTGGTACCAGCCAATTGACACACTTGTATTAAAGGACATACGTATATCATTGACTATTCCATTAATAGTGTTCGCTTCATCGCTTACACCACGATTGCGAGTAATAGCAAAAAATCCTTCATTGTTGATAACACTGCATTTTGTATTCATTCGAATAGCCTCGCAGTTTTTTCAGTTATGCTACTGAAAAATATTTTGTTCTTCAAATCACGTAATTGCGAAAATAGAGGGACTAAATCTTCATTGATTCTAAAATCTCTAATTTTGTAAGCGTCAATATCTAATATTACATCTATGTAATCGGATCGTCCAATTCCTTTTTCCAATGCATGGATAATATTAGCATCAATCTCCTTTTCGCTATCATGAACAACTACTCTGCTGAAAAAACCACTAATAACTTGAGGAATTTCCTCAGGGATTTTCGGAGGAGTGGTCAGATAGTCTGAAAAATCGATAATTGGCAGAGGAATTTGAAGATGATTGATGAATCTTACGGCTACTCGTGTAATTAACTTAGGGTCAGTGCATCCCACATAAATTCTCCAC
>CAZJQG010000074.1:0-3916 GCA_964548415.1 uncultured Dehalococcoidales bacterium
GCGCCGTTAGGGCCGAGAAAGCCAAAGAACTCACCTTGTCTAACTGCGAAGCTGATATTATTGACAGCGTTTAGTGTGCCGTAGCGCTTGGTGATATTGCGTACGGCGATTGCCTCGCTATCGACTAATATAGCACCCGGCATATCTAGCTCTCTGTTTCGAGGTTAGCTAGTTTTTCCTCAACGCCCTTGGCTTCCGCTTTCAATTGTTGCAGGTATTCCGTAAGTTCCTCTTTGATTTCCTGTTTAGTGGGGAAGCGACGGATTGCCTGGCTGTGGCCGCAGCCGCAGTTGCCATGATGCCAGGTGGGGTTTTGTACACCGTGAGAGTGCTGTTCGCAGCCGCAACTAACTTGATGACACATTTTACTTTTTCCTTTCCGGACAGTTTTCTTGGCAAGCCTGATTCTCGCCCGGCACCTCGATGATCAACGCCCCCGAGACGAGATTGTGATATTTCTCCAGCATGTCTTTGTTAACGAAATAATGGATATGGTAGCCTCGCCTTTCGCCTTTTACCAGCCCCGCGGCTCTCAATACTCTAAGGTGCTGGGACACCGCAGACTGGGTTATCCCCAGTAGTGACGCTAGAGCATTTACACAAAGTGCATCCTGACTACGCTGGTGGCAGAGGAGCTTAAGCAGCTTAAGGCGCGTCGGGTCAGCCAGCGCCGCAAAAAATGCCGCCTGTTCGTCGATATTGTCTGGTAATTTTTCCTGATAGTGCATAATTTATATAAGTTAGTGCTAATATACTTATATTATATGTTAATGACAGTATCTATAGCAAATCAATTTTTGCATCCTAAATGTCTAGCTCATGACCGATTGCGAGTAAAAAGAAATTTACTTGTATTCCAGATTGAAGTCAGCTTCACCCTGCCAATCGATACTCACCAATTTCCGGTAGTGAACGGAATAGATGTGTTTAGGTTTTTGAGGATCGCCATGGATAGCTACGATCTCGCCGTTGAAAAGGGTATGGTCTCCGCAAACAAGTTCACCCACTACCTTGCACTCATAGGCTGCGGTTACTCCCTCGATGATCGGCGGTTTGAGATTGGTGGCGGGTATTGTTTTAAATCCGGCGGCGGCGAATTTGTCCACGGCGCGTCCCGATTTTATGCCGCACAGCCAGGCGGCTTTAGCCTGTTCCTCCGATGGCAGGCATAGTACAAATTCCTTGCAGTCCTGTAAACACTCGTGGGTGTACCGGGGATGGCCGATAGATATGGCAATCATCGGCGGCTGTACGCTGGTAAAGGTCCACCAGGCGGCGCCCATGACGTTCGGTTTACCCTGCTTGTCAGTAGTGACGACTAATGAGTATGGATACGGCGAGCTTAATTCTATGGCAGTGCTCAGGTCTATTTTCTCCATTGAGACCTCCTTTTTCCCATTATATAAGGGGCAGGTGGCGATGGCAACGTGGCGTCTGTTTGTGGTGAGCTTGTCGAACCATGAGCGGAATTGAGTAAGCCACTCGGTGAGATTTCACATGTAGCCACGAGGCTTTAGCCTCGTGCCCGACCTTAAAAGATCGGGGCTACAGTAGGGATAACAGGCAGGAGGTCGGAGCTACGTTGTCAGGGCAGGCTATAGCTAAACCATGCCTAAGAGGCCGCCATGATTTCTCTAATTGCCTGCTCTATCTTGTCGATGTTCGGGATCACCGCCTCTTCCATAGTGGGCGCGAAGGGCACGGGAACCCCGGGATTACCCAGGCGAACAGGCGGTGCTTTCAAATCATGGAAGGCTTTTTCGGAAACGGCGGCGATTATCTCGCCCTGGATGCCGCAGCTCAGGTAAGCTTCGTCCACCACGACCAGCCGGCCGGTCTTTCTTACCGAGGCCAGTATGGTTTCCATGTCCAGCGGAGCCAGCGTCCGGGGGTCGATAACCTCCACGGACACGCCCTCTGTTTCTAAACGTCTGGCCGCCTCGATGGCATAATGGACCATGGCCAGAGTAGCTACTGCGGTAACATCTTGTCCCGGCCGCTTTACCTCAGCTTTGCCGAAGGGAATGGTGAAATCGGGGCTGGCATAATCATCGGGCACCTCCCATCGGGTCCGGTATAAAATCTTCTCCTCGAAGAACAGCACCGGATTGTTCTGCCTCAAGGCGGTCTTCATCAGACCCTTGGCATCGGCTGCCGTAGACGGGAGAACGACCCTTAGCCCAGGGCTGTGGACGAACCAGGAGTACATGCTCTGAGCATGGTGCGAGCCCGTTCCCTGGCCGCCACCGCAGGGTAGTCTGATTATCACGGGTACTTTGACCTGGCCGCCGGTAAGGTAGCGAAGCATGGCCGCCTGGTGCACCACCTGGTCGATGGCGCACGACAGAAAGTCGCCGAACTGCATCTCCACCACCGGCCTCATGCCGCCGATGGCGGCGCCCACCGCGGCTCCTACCATGACTATCTCAGAGATGGGCGTATCCAGAATTCGCTCCGGCCCGAATTTGTCCAGCAGGCCGACGGTGACGCCGAAGGGCGGCGCTTTGCCCACGTCCTGCCCCATGACGATGATGGAGCTGTCCCTGGCCATTTCCTCGGCCAGGGCCTCATTGATGGCGCCCCGATATCCGGTCAGCCTCTTCTGCTCCGGAGGGACCTTGGCGCCGTGTTCGAAAAGTCTTCTGGAAAACATTTTATAACCTAAGCGAAGATATCGGTAAAGGCCTCTTCCGCCGGCGGGTGTGGGCTCTTTCTGGCGAAGTCGGCCGCCTTGTCGGCTATTTCCCTTACCTCTTTCTCCAATTTTTCAAAACCACCTTTATCCAAGATGCCTTCCGCTTCCAGCTGGTTTTTAAATAATAAAATGGGGTCCCTGGACCACTGTTCCGCTACTTCCTCACGGGGGCGATAATATCCCGGGTCGTCGCACAGGTGGCCGGCCAGCCGGTAGGTCCTGGCCTCGACCAGGCTGGGCCCGAGCCCGCGCCTGGCCCTGGCGGCGGCTTTAGCTACCGCCCTGTAAACGGCTATGACCTCGTTGCCGTCGACGGTAACGCCCGGCATACCGTAGGCCTTGGCCCTAACGGCTATGCTTTTAATGGGGATGAACTCCTCGAACTTGAGAGAGATGGCGTAGATGTTGTTTTCGCAAAGGAAGATGACCGGCAGCTTCCAGACGGCTGCCAGGTTGGCCGCCTCGTGGAATGCGCCCTCGTTGCAGGCGCCTTCACCGAAGAAGGGCACGGCCACATTCTTTAATTTTTTGGATTTGAAGGCCAGTGCCATGCCGGTGCCCACCGGTATCTGGGCGCCGACGATGCCGCCCATGCCCAGAACCCCGTGCTCCATGCTGGTCACGTGGTACGACTTGCCCTTGTTGTAGCCGGTTGCCTTGAAGCAGAGGTCGGCCAGTATGCGATTGGGGTCCATGCCCATGGCCAGCTGCGGGCCCACTCCGCGGTGTGTGGTGAATACGAAGTCGCCCGGCTTCAAGGCCATGCATGTGCCGACGGAGACCGCTTCCTGGCCGGTGCCTATTGAAGGTGGTATGCCGTCGATTTCGCGGTTCTCATAGGCCTCCGCCCACTTGTATTCGAGGTGGCGGATAAGCAGCATCCGCCGCAGCATTTCAATTTTGGTTTTCTGGTTCATTTGTGTGTCGAAAAATATCTGTCGGGCAAAGACTTTTGGCATTTTAACATCCAGCCTTCGAAATCGCAAAGGATGATATAATGTTCTTGTCATCGCGAGCGAAGCGTGGCGATCTCATCTTTCAAGACAGACCTTGGCAATAATGATGAGATTGCCACGGCCTTCTTCGAATGGCCTCGCAATGACAGCCATCTTATATGGCGTACTATAGTGAAGAATCAATATTACGTTTATATAATAACCAACAAAACTAGTGCCAGCTTGCATAAATAGGTAATATTATGTATACTGTCAGCATGAGTAG
>CAZJQG010000075.1:0-3857 GCA_964548415.1 uncultured Dehalococcoidales bacterium
CAATGAGGATTTATTCCCATTGGGATTAGGGGAGATGGGATAGGGTCAGGGTGAGAGTGAACACAAATAAAAAATCAAATATCAAAAACCAAAATGGTAAAGCGAAGGTCAGAGATTCGAGAAGATATTTCCATAATCAACCTAGCCACATGTAATTAAGCAATAAGGAGGAAACATGTTACAAAAATTCTTGGACGGTAAGAAAAAGTACAGCGCCTTTATCATAACGGTACTGGCCACCGTCATACCGCTTTTTGTCAGGGAGCCGGAGGCGCAGCAGACCTTTATGGATATGGTGCCTTCGGTAGCGGCGGCGGCAGCCGGAATTTTTTACATTTTGACGCAGGGTAAAATAGACACCGAGAAGGGAAAAGTCCAGGCAGCCGAAGCGCAGTCGAATATAGTTGCCAACGGCGCTAACCTGCCACCGCCGTCGGCCGTTTCAACTCAGCCAACTCAACCAACTCAATCAACTCAACCAACTCAAGAAACTCTTGACGTGGCCCCGTTCGATCCCAAGGCGTTCCATGAGAGCGTGATGGCCACCGTAAAGGAGACATATACGGAGGTCAATCCCTGCACCATTTTCTATAAGGCGCGGGACAAAGGCTCGGTGACCGACTGCCAGCACATATCGCACGCCGTGGACTACTGGAGTTACCTGGTGGATTTAGCGGTTGACGCCAGGGACTGGATTAAGGAGGCCACCGAAAAGAAGAAAGGCGAGTGCGGGCGAAGTCCGGAGTACTATGTCTTCAACCGTGACTTCAACACCACCATCCGGGCGGCCAATGAGCTGTCCGAGCTTGCCGGCTCCGGAATAGACTGGAAGGCAAAGCTGGCGCCGTTTAACAGGACGCTTTACGGTGTGGGAATGCTGGCCGGTCAGTTGCTGGAGGGCAGCGTCAAGTAGCAGCGTCACGTTATATCACCCCCACCCCAACCCTCCCTCCGTCAAGGAGGAGCGGAATAAAAAGCTAAACATTTAAGGCCAAATGTTAAAGTCCTAGTGAGTATCTTTTCTGGAATGAGTGGGAATGGCAGGTACGTACTTTTGGCGGTTAAGGAAGCTGGACGAGCAGAGTAGGAAACGGAATGGGGTTCATGAGCATATAGACAACAACGATTATCAGAACGCTGAGCGTAACCAGTCCGAAAATAAAGTTATGACTAACCATTTCACCTCCTTCACCAAAAGGAGTATACGAATTATAACATTATGAAAAGGGTATTGCTAGGGGGAAATTAGTACTATGGTAAAAAAATTTCTTATGCGATGCGCAGATAAGATTACGAAGATTTTGAATGATTTAGCGGATATTTCGGAATTGCAGCAACTTCAGGGTTACCCTTCGACAAGCTCAGGGTGACCCTTCGACAGGCTCAGGGTGAGCGGGATAGTGAGTTTACCTTTATATATGCAGGGAGAAATAATGAGAACGTTACCGGACGCTTTGCTCGAGGAGCAAAAGAAACCCACCAGGAAGCCGCTGATCAAGCTGGAAATACAGGCCTATGGCCATCCGCAGGCCACGCCGGAAGGAGGCATCCAGTGGGAAGCTTTCGGCTGGCAGCGCTTTTACCAGGGCAATGAGGCCAAGGATTCTCACGGCGTAACCGTCCCCGGTGACGGCTCGCTGATACGCGTGCGCAAAGACGGTACCAGCCTTTATCTATCGCGAATAACGGACCCGGATCCCTCCAGCACATACAGTTCCTGGAGTTCTTTCGGCAGCGTGACCTCCAATGCCAAAGTGGCCATTGCCTCGCTGGGCCCGGAGGTCATGGCGGCCACCATGGACGCAGCCAACCTCTGGCTGCGGCAGTCATCGGACTACGGCGCCACCTGGGGCAGCTGGACGCTGATGTCCAATGCCCGTCCCTGCGAAAGGGGCGTGGCCATTGCCTATAAGCCAGACGGCGATTGCGCCATCGTCCATGCCTCTGACGTCAACGACCCCACCAGCCTCTATATTCAAAAGAGGACTTCTGGCATCTGGAGTACCGGCCTGGGCCAGCGGGGAAGCTACGATGCCGAGATTATCGACCTGGCCATGTACTACGATGGTGATTGGAATATCATCGCCCTGGTGCAGGAAGGCAGCTATATTTCAGTAGTCCGCATGGTCTACGGCGACGGTTACAAGGTTACCGCCGGCTTGTGGGCCACCGATGCCAAGATCAGTCTGGGCAGAGCCAGGGTAGATGTAGCCGCCCAGGTCAGACTTCGCCAGTTTCAGGTGGGCTGGCCGGTGGGCTTCCGCCAGATGCAGCCCTTCGGCCCTTGGGAGCCCAGGACGGCTTCTACTTATCTGGAGAGGTACCATGCGGTGTATGAAGCTCTGGCCGGTGAGACGCTGGACGTCTCCGGTCCTTTTCTGCTAAAGCCGCCAACGTCATGCAGCCGGCCGCTGTTATCTTTAGCCCGTCAGAACCAGCCCTGGCTTTTCCGTTTGAAGGCGGGCACGGACTTCATTGACTATAACTGGAACAAGGCCAGCTTCATCGAGGCCTCGGCATCACGCGGCATGGCCCTGGCTGCCGACCCAGGCTCGGAGTACATCTGGGCCACGCAGCCTAACGAGGTTTGGCGTGCTCAATGTCCGGGCTCATGGAATCCACCTGCGGCGGGTTCGGGCCCCGGCGACAAAATCACTATTCCGGTCTCCAAAATTTGCAGAATCTCAGAGTCCCAGAATTTTCATCATCCCTCCGAGCTGATGGTGGAGCTGGACAATTCAAAGGGCACCTTTAACAGTCCGGGACAGGGCAGCCTGGCTGTGCTCAAGCGCGGCAGCCGTGTAAATCTTTTTATGGGTTATAAAACATCATCAGGTGACCAGCTTGTCGAGTCCGGCCGCTACTTCATTGAATCATATGAATATCGCCGTAATCCCAACGAGTCGCTGTATGTCATTCACTGCGTGGACGCCTGGGATTTGTTGGCGCGTTATCAGTTCAATAAACCGGTGGAGTGGAACATGGGCTCTGATGATTTTACCTGTTACCAGCTCATCGAAAAAGTGCTGCAGACAGTTGGAAGCACGCTTTCTTATAAGTCGCGCAGCAGCCTGATTACCAGCCTGTATCCCAGGCTCGAGGTCGGCGCCGGTGAATCGGCGGCCGGCGTGCTTAGGCGGTTACTTAACATGGTGCCTGACATTATTTATTTTTTCGGCCTGGATGGTTACATTGTCTACCCGCAGGAGTCGGATACGGTTGTTTATAAATACAGATTTCCGCAGTAAGAAAGACAAATGTAGGGGCGTTGCTTTAGCTGCGCCCGAAAGGAGAGTAAAAAATGGCAAATTCGCTTTATACAAAAGCCAAGCAGAATCTACTTGATGGCAATCTTGACCTGGCATCGGATGATATCCGTGTCATTTTGGTAGACGGCGCTGACTACACACCCAACCTGTCGACGCATGATGCACTGGATGATATTCCTTCTGCTGCCAGGGTAGCCGTCTCAGGCGCCCTGCAGAACAAGACGGTGACTGATGGAGTCTTTGATGCAGACGATGTCACCATCGCCTCAGTGTCCGGTGATCAGTTCGAGTATATTGTACTTTTCAAAGACACTGGGGTAGAGGGCACTAGCCGTCTGCTATTGCTGATAGACACGGCTACCGGCCTGCCCTGCACACCCAACGGCTCGGACATCACCATCCAGTGGAGCTCCGGCAGTGATAAGATTTTCAGACTGTCTTAAGGCGATTAAATGACAACCCTTTTAGTAGGTACCAGCAGCGCAGGGACTACAGCGTGCGGGTCTAGTTTATTCATGCTTGGCCGCTTTCAGGCAATCGCCACCGGCTTAATGACCGAAATTCAGACTTATGGCACTGCCGATGGGG
>CAZJQG010000076.1:0-3790 GCA_964548415.1 uncultured Dehalococcoidales bacterium
GCGTTGCCCTCTATAATGCCTGCCATGACCCTGACTGAAGCCCTGGAAGTAACCAAAATCTACAGTGTCAGCGGGCTTCTATCCCCTGACACGCCGCTTATCAATGAGCGACCGTTCCGCTCACCGCATTACACCATCTCACATGCCGGATTGGTTGGCGGTGGGCACTGGCCCAGGCCCGGTGAAATAAGCCTGAGCCATCGAGGTGTATTATTTCTGGATGAGTTCCCCGAATTCAGCCACATGTCTCTGGAATCGCTGCGCCAGCCGGTCGAGGACAAGGTGGTTACTATCAGCCGCGCTCAGGGCAGCGTCACTTTTCCCGCTAACTTCATGCTTATCGCCGCCATGAATCCGTGCCCCTGCGGCTATTTCGGCGACCCCGTAAAGGAATGTAAGTGCTCAGCAGGTGAAATCTCGCGTTATCAGAAGCGCCTCAGCGGACCTCTGCTGGACCGAATCGATATCTTCATCGAAGTCCCACGTGTGGAGTATGAAAAGCTTACCGATGATTCGGTGGGCGAAGGCTCGGACAAAGTCCGTACACGTGTAGAGACTGCCAGACAGATTCAGCAGAAGCGATTCGAAGGCACCAAGCTGACGTGCAACGCTGAAATGACGCCGGTGGAGGTCAGGGAATTCTGTCGGGTCGAACCGCCGGCGCAGAGCCTGCTACGTACTGCAATGAAACAGCTCCACCTCACCGCCCGCTCCTTCCACCGCGTCCTGAAGCTGGCCCGCACCATCGCCGACCTTGACGCCGCCGATGTAATAAAAGCCAACCACCTTGCCGAAGCCCTCCAGTACCGCCAGCGAAGCCAGAACTAGTATCATATAAATAAAAGTTAAACAATGGCTTAAATCCATATTGTAGTGTTTTTTGGACAAGATTTTTATAGCGGAGATATTATGGAACAATAATGTATGCCAAACTTAACATCAAATCCGTAAAAAAATCGAAATAAGTCTTTTTTCCAACTCGAATATTAGCAATCGCGGTTAGGAGAAAACGTCCAGGTGTCATTCCTGGAGGATTAAATCCTATCTCATTTCTGACGAGACGATTAAATTGAATTTGTGAAAATTCAGAACGATGAGCAAAACGATTTCTAACGGTTATAATAGCTTCCAAATCATTCATCGCTGAGTTTATTGCAGTCGAAAAAGGTTCACCATTTACAAAATATTTGTTAGCCCGATTAATCGTATCTTTGGGACCCCAATTTAGATATTTATTTCTTCCAAGAAGCTTGGTGGTAGCAGTTATAATATTCGGTTCCCGACTGACTAAGGCCGAAGGGCAATATCCTGCCGGACTTACAGAACCGCAAATATATCTAACGAAAACACTTTCTAGGAACTCCTCCCAAGCTAAATGAAGGTTTAAAAACTGTAGGCCAGCAATTGTTTCAATAACTCTAATACCGATAGCTCGATATACTCCATCCTTAACTAATACCTTGAATGTTTTCGATTCATTAACAAAGCGTCTGGCATTTATCAGTTCGTATTCGAATGATCTTCGGCAGTGTCCGACCCCAACCCTTGGCATGAATACTTCCGTGAACAATATTTAATTTATTTACTATTTCATTGTCCTCTTAATAGCCCTCCAAAAAAATCTATGCCTTAAACGTCTCTTCCCTACATCGGCTGTACTGCGTCGTGCCGCTTCAATGAAAGACAAATAATTTTTAGAAGGCTCTTTAGCAGTAATCACTTCACCTAGTTTAGTAAGAGCGACAAGGACAGCTGCTTTTTCTTTCTTTGTAAATATGATCCTCGGTGATGATTCTCCTGGTAAGCCGAAAAGTGAATCGTATGTCCAAGCAAAAAGGCTATAAAATAATGGAATACGACGATAAGGGGTCTGTGCAAGTCTACTATTAAAAATAGTACCAATAGTGTCAATGGTTTTTTCAAAATGATTGCAGATTTTTTCAGCTTCAGGGAAACTATCATCATACTTTTTATAGTATCTGTATAAATCATTCGCCTTGGTTGTTTGGAAACCATCTAACATCGTTACTACTAATTCAGATACCAATTCCGCATCTGCCATTCTGGCAATATCTTGATCTCTGAGAATATTATTATTACGCCAGAATGCTAAATGAGCGAACGATATGTCATATATAGTTTGCTTAAAGGCACCGAAAAATTCGGCATTCCGTAATTCCTGTTTGTTCAAAGGAACCGTGTAGGTATTTAATCTGGCAAAAATCCTCAGGACATCAGAATCACTAACCTTCTCAAGTATATTTACGGCAAGCTTATAGGATAAGAAATCTCGTTGTACTTCTTCTGGTAATTCCTCAAATGTCATACCTGCAAATTCTGAATTATGAACCTTCAGGATTGTGAAATCTCCTTTGATATAGTCGAATATCGCACGAATACGTTGTTGACCATCGACAACTTCTCTAATTGTACTACGCTTCATAGGTTCGATTTTCAGTCTGATAAACAAAGGAGGAATAGGCATTTGCCTTAGTATACTATCTATGAGATAAGAACGGGCCTTAGGTGCCCAAACCTGTCTTCTCTGAAATCTAGGGGTTACTTCAAGTCTTCCACTTGCTTCCCACTGTAAAAAATCACTAATAGGATATGGCGTAGTTATAGGCTGTGTAAACATAGTACCTCCTTAAATAATAAAAGCGAATAAACAAATACATTTTTATCTGCCCCGCCATACAATTCAACTATGTAATTATGTTACCCAAAATATAGTTAGATTATTTAAATATGTCAATGGAGATAACATTAATAACCAACTAATAATTATCTAATCCCAATGTAAAGAAGATATTACTAAATAGCGCCAGTAAAATAATTATATTTTTTGCAGATGGTATTGCTTATTTGACGATCAATATACGGAATTTTTCCATGTTGTAAGCGGAACGGGACTTCTATAAGTAATCATCTAATTCTTAAATGCCGAGATATGCTTTTTTAACCTCTTCGTCTTCCAGCAGACTGACGGTGGAACCTTCCCTAAGCAGCTCGCCGTTCTCCAGGACGTAGCCGTAATTGGCCATGCCCAGGCCCATGGCCGCGTTTTGCTCAATCAGCAATAATGTCAGGCCTTCCTTATGCAGCAGCTTCAGCTGCTCTTCCAGATGTTTACAAAATATGGGACTCAGCCCCAGCGACGGCTCGTCAAGCAGCATAAGTTTAGGGTCGGCCATTATGGCGCGTCCGATGGCCAGCATCTGCTGCTGCCCGCCGCTCAGCCGTATGCCTTTGGTATCGGCTTTTTCCTTCAACGCCGGAAACAGGCTGTATACCTTTTCCAGGTTGCTATGGACTTTCTTCCTGTTGTTCTGCAGGAAGGCGCCAACCATTAAATTTTCCTTCACAGTCAAACGCGGAAAGATTTTTCTTCCTTCAGGCACCTGCGTCACACCTCTAATCGCGATATCAGGCGGCGGCAGGCAGTCTATCCGCTCACCACCGAACCATATCTCGCCCTTCGACGGTCTTACGATACCGCTTATAGCATTAAATATAGACGATTTACCGGCACCGTTGGCTCCTATGACTGTCACAAAATCGTTTCTTTTTACCTTCATTGAAACGCCTCTAACAGCCTCCACGCCGGCGTAGCTGATATGGACGTCCTTTAGCTCAAGTAAGAAGTCAGGCATTTTCAATCCACCCCCAGATAGGCCTCCACTACATTCTGGCTTTTCAATACCTCTTCCGGTTTACCATCGGCTATTTTCAGCCCGAAGTCCAGCACGATTATCCTGTTGCAGAGACGCAGCACGCTCTTTATGTTGTG
>CAZJQG010000077.1:0-3739 GCA_964548415.1 uncultured Dehalococcoidales bacterium
GAAGGTCATGCGAGGGGTCATGCCCGAGACGATAGAGGAGTTCAGAGAGCAGGTACCGCTAACCACATATAAAGACTATTATCCAGAATTACCTGAGTACAAGGAAGACACACTTCCGGCTAAGCCAATAATGTGGCAGCACACTTCGGGCAGGTCGATCGAATATGGTCTTAAACTAATTCCCTATAAGTGGACGCCAGTAACGTCTCGATTTCGGGAAGAGCTCAGTATTTTAATGTTTGGTATAGGAATATTTGCCAGTTGCAAAGAGAGGGGGGATATCTCGGGTCTGAAAGATTGTCCCACAATAGTGTACACGGTAGGGCCGCGACCTTATACATCTGGTTACCTGACCTATATTATGAAAGAAGATATTGAACCGGAGTTTCTGCCGCCTCTGGAAGAAGCCGAGGAAATGTCCTTTGAGGAAAGGATTGAAATTGGGTTCAAACAAGCTCTATCCAAAGGGCTTGATTTCTTCTTCGGTGTACCCGTAGTACTTGTTGTAGTCGGCGAAAAGTTGAGCCAGCAGCAGTCACAGAAGAAGGATATTAGGCCATTGTTGTCTCAACCGAGGGCTTTATTGCGATTGGCGAAAGGTGTGGCTAAGAGCAAAATGGCTCGCCGGCCCATGTTGCCTAAAGACTTATGGTCGGTTAACGGAATTATGTGCGGTGGAACGGATTGTGCTGTACTTAAAGAAAAAATCAATAAACTATGGGGCAGATATCCATTGGACACCTATACTTGCACCGAAGCTGGGATTATTGCCACGCAGCTCTGGGATTATTGTGGCATGGCTTTTGTTCCAAATCTTAACTTCCTCGAGTTTATACCGGAGTCCGAATATTCAAAAGGGCAAGCGGATTCTTCTTATCGACCACGAACTGTGATGCTCGATGAGGTAAAAGAGGGTGAGAATTATGAGGTGGTGATCACCAATTTCCATGGTGGCCCCATGGTCAGATACAGGATGGCTGATATAATCAGAATAACTTCTTTGAGGAACGATAGATTGGGAGTAGATATTCCACAGATGACCTTCGAGGGTCGTATTGATGATGTTATGGACATTGGTGGCCTATTTAGGTTATCAGAAAAAATAGTCTGGCAAGCTATAGAGAACACGAACATACCGTATGTGGATTGGACGGCACGCAGGGAGATTACAGGAGACAGGCCGATACTTCACCTTTATGTCGAACTGAAAGAGGGCTATGTTGCCAGTGAGAAAGGTATGGCAGCGGCTGTGTTTGAACAACTGGTAAAATATGATGAAGGTACATTCTATGGCAGTCTTGCCCGAGCACTAAACCCGATCCCTATAGAAGTTAGCCGATTGCCAGAAGGTGCTTTTGCTAATTACATAGCTAAACGCCGAGCTGAGGGCGCTGACCTGGCTCATTTGAAACCTCGCCATATTAATCCCTCGGACGCGGAACTGTCTTTGCTCAGAGCCCGCGTGAAATTTGTACGTGAAGCGCCTATTCCAGCCGAAGCTGAGGTCGAAGCCATCGCTAAGCGATAGGTATTGGTTGAATTCAGATAGTATTCCATAAGGCGGCTGGTATGACAGCCGCTTCTTTTATATGAATATTCTGTAGAAAAGTTATTTAATCCTTCAATTGATAGGCGGTCTCTATCATCTGGTTGTTAATTTTCATTATTTAGTATACTCTTGACAACATTCTAAGCTAAGGACATAATTATGCAAAGTTACTATACGAAGCTAAGATGAATATATATGCTTTTATTCCCCTAGTTGCGGCAATTGCCTATATACCATTATTTCTGATCCTTTTTAATAACCGCCCCTGGCACAAGCAGCACAAGCTTTTTGCTGCTTATCTGGCTGTTGCTATGTTCTGGAGCCTCAGTAATATTGCAGGTCGCAGTGATCTCTTTATGGACCAGAAAGTATTCCTATCTCAAACTGCTATCTTCGGCTTTTTACTAACTTGCGTACAGTCACATTATTTCGTAGCTTCCTTCTATCGAGATGTAAATTTCAGATTCCCTGTAGCCTACGGTATACCAGCGTTAGGTATTGTTCTGATGGTGCTCGGTTATATTCCAGAGAATGTAATAATTGACAAGGGCATTATACCGGTATACGGCATTTGGATTTATCCTTTGGGCTTCTTACTACTGATTTTGGCGACGATGGACGTCTATTTCTTAATTCGGAAATTGAGAGTATTAAGCGATCCAGAGAAAAGGAATCAGATTCAGTATTTGATTGTCGGGATTTCTGTCCTTACTCTTTTTGTCGGCCTTGGTGTAACTCAATTCGGCAGGGAGTTCCCGATTGCACATATCGGCAATCTAATAAACGCCGCAATCTTGAGCTACATTACGGTCAGGCACCGGCTGCTGGATATGCGCTTCGTTATGCGCCGGGGAATTGTTTACATTTTGATGGCTGGCATATTTTTAGCCGTATACATATTCTGGCTATCGCTGCTCCATCTGGTTTTGCGTGCCAGTTACACTTTCACGTCATTTCTTATTGTTGGCATTCTAACGGCCATTTCGGCGGCAGCTTTCTGGGCACAGGCGCGTGTTTTCCTCTATCAGAAGGTCGATCAGGTATTTTATGGAAAGGGCTACGGTTACCGCCAGGATTTGATTGACTTCCTGCGTCGGAAAGCTCCAACCGTTTCTAATCTGGAAGAATTTGGTAGGGAACTGGAATTGCCTGTCACCAAGGCTGTTGACTGTAGCCAGGCATATCTGTTTTTACCGGAGCCAGGAACCAAAGATTTCATCATGCAAATTACTCAGCCGGACGATAAAGAAAATGTGCTTGTAAAAATAAGACGTGATAGCCCAATTTTAGATTGGTTGACCAATGAGAAAAAGTACCTGGGTCGAGAAAGTGTAGATACACTGCCTGAATTCCGCGGTATGTGGAATGATGAAAAAAACTGGGTAGAAGCTCTGAACATAGAATTACTGTTTCCACTAGTGAGCAGGGATAAATTGGTCGCCGTGTTGGCGCTGGGTAAAAGAAATTCCGGAAAGTATTCGCTGGAGGACGTAAATTTAATAGAATCGGTGACATCTCAGGTAGCAACCTCGCTAGAGAAGGAATACCTTCAGGAGGAACTTAGAAAACGTGAGCAGGAGCTGGCATTAATAAACCGGCTGTCAAACGTCATCACATCGAGTTTGAACATAAAAGAGGTGTATGGCGCTTTTATCAGCGAATTAAAACAGGTAATTGACGTAAACTGGGCAACCATTGCCTTGATAGAAGATGATGAACTGCGCTTTGAGGTTTTATCGACAGAGGTAGGCTCAACGTGGCAGGCCGGTGAGAAGATACCTCTTGAAGGTACGGGAACACAATGGGTGGCAACGAAAAGGAAGGCTCTTTTTGAACCTGACCTTTCAAAAAACAATAAATTTCATACCGGCGAAGAACACCTGAGATGGGGCCTCCGGTCTATAGTTTATTTACCGCTCGTGGTGAAGAATGAGGCCATAGGCAGTCTCATTGTTGCCAGTCGCAAGCCAAATGCTTATACCCACGGCCAGGTTAGGCTTCTGGAACGCCTTGCTTCACAGATTTCGGTTCCAGTTGAGAACAGCCGTTTATATGCCAAAGCCGAGCAGCGAGCCAGAGTCGATGAGCTTACAGGACTTTTTAATCGCCGGCACTTCGATGAGAGCGTGAAGACTGAAATAGACCGTCACGCTCGCTATAGGAGCATGATGTCTTTGCTTTTCCTCGACC
>CAZJQG010000078.1:0-3731 GCA_964548415.1 uncultured Dehalococcoidales bacterium
GACTAAGCGCGGAGCTCTGGATGACCTGAGGCAGGCAGCACATTTCGGCGTCGATACATTTATCGATTTGGAATTAGAAGATATCAATAAGGAAAAGGAGGACTAAAAAATGGGTTACTTTACCATGCTCGCAGCTATTCCAGGTTTCTTTCTGAGTTCATTTTTCTTCATGCTTCTATGGGGCGTCATCGCTCCGAAGCTTGGCTGGCAGGGAATTGATTATCCCATGGCCATGCTGATTACCGTTACGCTATGGATAGCTGTAGCTCCACTGGCGGCAGCAGCCGGTAAAGCGCGCTCTCACTGGAATAAATAAATGACAGATAGTTGCAGTCGATTAGCTGTTACCAGCTTTCAACAACTGATCATTTGGATAGAGACAGGGCAATGAATATTAAAGAAGCACAATTCCAGACGCGAAAGGACTGTATAAGGAAGCGTTTACTTAAATACACCAGACGCGCATTCCGAATGCTTCCGCCGATGATTAAGCCGCGCATTATCGACATAGGGTGTGGTTCCGGAGTACCAACTTTGGAGCTTGCCAGGCTAAGCGGCGGAGAAATAACCTGTATAGACATAGACCAGAAAATTCTGGAGGTGCTACGCGGGAAAATTGAAAAGAGCGGTCTTTCGGGCAGAGTCAAGGTTCTGAGCCGTTCACTTTTCGATGTTGGATTTCCGGATGAGAGTTTCGACATTGTGTGGGCTGAAGGCTCTATAAATGTGATCGGCTTCCAAAAAGGATTGCAGGAATGGAAAAGACTGCTCAAGCCTGGCGGCTTCATGGTGGTGCATGACGAAAGTCGCGATGTCGGCAAAAAGTTGAAGCAGATTTCCAGTTGTGGATACGAATTGCTGGGCTACTTCGAAGTGGATACGGTGGCATGGCGCACTGAGTATTTCCTTCCACTGGAGAAGCTGGTTGAGCAGGCACAAGTAAAATACCAGGATACCCCGGTGATTTCTGAAGCAATTCAAGATGCCCGCCATGATATAGATATGTTCAAGAAGCACCCGGAGCGTAACAGCTCGGCGTGCTTCGTTATGCAAAAGAGGTAACGAAAAATGAAAAATACGGTACTAGAGAGGAGGTCAACATGTCAAACATAATGGTGCGGAGCCAAGAGGCAATTATCGGACTAGAGGATGCACGGGACCATGCTGAAAGGCATAAGAAATATGCGAAGCTTATGTACAGAGACCTGCTGAAGACCATCAAGTCTCTTAATCTGTCAGGGCGCTGCCTCGACGCAGGGGCAGGAGCCGGGATTCTGGCTATAATGATTGCAAATGAGCATCCTGATGTTACTGTTACTGCAATCGACCTTTCGCCTGGTATGGCAGCTGTAGCCAGTGATTATATACGTGAGAGCGGGCTTGAGGATAGGATAAATTATGTAGTGGCTGACGTAGGCGATGAAAAGTTGCTGAGAAAGCTGGGAAAGTTCGACCTGGTATATTCCACTTTTTCGTTGCACGACTGGGAAACACCGGAGAAGTCAATCCGGAATCTGTGGAACGTTGTAGCAGATAAAGGCATGCTGTATCTATACGATTTTAAAAGGATCGGGTGGTTGTCTGCCCTGCCCTTGAAAATGAACGAAATGAAGTCGATGAGGGCTTCCTTTACTCCGGATGAAATCAGTACCATTCTCGAGAGTGTGGGTGTAGCTAACTATAGCATTAAGGTGCCGTTTCCTTTCCTGTTTCAATCAATCATTGCCCGAAAGTGAACCGTTCTAATTCAGTTCTAATTTTATATTCGAAGGTAATGTAGTGACACGTAAAAAGAGCACCAGAATTGAAACGAAATCATCAAGGACAGCTGATTTCGCATGTCTATTAAGGGCGGCTTCATATGTGGACAAAAGGGAGTGCTACGCAGGACCGGACAGTGTTGCCTATATGCTGGTTCCGCCATTTTTAAAACCTGTAATAAGATCCAGGTGGCTGTTTAGAATATTCAGCCTGCGTTTTTTCCCCGGTGGAATGTACGAGTACGTAATCGCACGGACAAGGTACTTCGATTCTGTATTCGCGGAAGCCTTGCAAAAAGATTTCGACCAGATTGTAATCTTCGGTGCCGGATTTGACAGCCGGGCGTTGCGTTTCAGCAAGCTGAATAAAGGCACCAGGGTGTTTGAATTAGATGCACCAACCACTCAGCAGGAAAAGCTGAAGGCTTTAAAGTCGAAAAAGCTGGCTATACCTGAAAACCTTGTATTCGTACCCATCGATTTCAACAGGGAGAAGTTGGCAAATAAAATGGTCCAGGCTGGATTTGTTTCCGGTAGAAAATCCCTGTTTCTCCTGGAAGCTGTGACTATGTATTTGCCTCAAAACGCCGTAGAGAGCACCTTCGGCTTTATCCAGGGCGTTTCCGGTAGAGGAAGTCTGATTGCTTTTGACTATGTATATGCCGGTGTTCTACGAAAAGAGCGCAGGTATTACGGAGAACGCGAAAGCTCTCTGAAGACACTGGCAAAAGTCGGCGAGGAGTGGACATTCGCTCTTGAGGAAGGAGAGGACGAGCGTTTTCTTGGCAGGTATGGTTTTTCCCTAAAAGACCACAGCGGCAGGCCGGAACTCGAAGACAAATACTTCAAGAATTCGCGAGGAGCCATTGTAGGGAAGATTAACGGAACCGGCGCTATTGTCGTTGGCGTCAAGAAGTGAGAAAAGATAGATAACCAGCGAACTGCCAAAACAATACGCTTTGGATTGCCCTCTATTTCTTAATCGCCTTTTTAATTTTATCCTTAATATCCCGGAGGATTTCTTTGATGTTGTGGGATTTCTCGGCGTGCAGGCCTATGATTTTTATCAGCTCGTCTTCGTTTTCGTCCTTTACCTCGAAGCCACAGGCCATGCCCAGATCTTTGAATTTGAATGATGCCGCCTGCGTTTACCTCCGGAAAAATATTTTTAACTTATTCAGATTCTAGTAGCCATAGTTGGAACCGCCGGTGTTAGCTGGCGGGGTGATGTTCTCACTGCCAGCATAGCCACCGCCATAGGGACCCTGAGAGCTCACGTTAACTGTGATCTCATATACTGCCGGCGGATTCAGCGGCGTGTGGTCGTTATTGACCAGCTCCACAGCAATAGTGTGTGTACCTTCGGGAACATTTTTGAATGTATAGCTAGTTCCTGAAACGTGCGCCCAAACACCACTGGCCGGTATGGCAGGTTTGCCCGGCGCGGTCGGTGGCGCTACATCCAGATAGAAATGGACGTGCCCTTCTCCCGGGACATCAGCCTGACCCTGTTTGTCGACGATTTTAAAGTTGGTGACCTGTACGGTAACCGTTATATCGCCAGGTGGAACGGTTGCACCATCGGCGGGCGATATGATCTCGATAGTCCTGCCCGTATCATCGCCTGCCGGCTCTGCCGCCGGATTCTCGGTACAGGCAACCAGAGCCAGGACTGCAGTCACCATAGCCAGCAGTAGTGCCAATATGCCGGACGTTCTTTTGATTGAAATCGTGTATTTCATTTTTAACGCCTCCTTTTAGTTTAGCCTATCTTTAAAGTATATGTCCGGCCGAATAAAGAAATCATAAAATCGGCTAGCTAAAAGTTACAAATGTCTAAAATCCTGCTGCTAATTTATTTGACGGCCAGCTTATTTATAACTTTGTAAGCTTTTGGGAAAAAATTTAACGACTTTTTAATTGTTGCCCTGCTATAATCCTTATAAAGGAGAACAAGCCATGACAATCGAC
>CAZJQG010000079.1:0-3581 GCA_964548415.1 uncultured Dehalococcoidales bacterium
GCGTGATTCCCGCACCAATGTTGCCTTTGACTCGTTTATTGCCCGAAATGCACCGCATTCTAAAGCCAGGCGGGATTATGGCAGTGTGGCCTCCGAGTTGGGTACGCGCGTCGATTCTTCGATCTGGTTTATTTACGTACGCCTACAAACGGAACGGCGTATTCAATTTCAGGCGGTGTTGAACCAGACGATGAAGGCAGTGCGGTGCTTGACCTGTGCCCAACCCGCGTGAACTGAATAGTGGTTCTGACAGTAATATCATATAAAAGTTGCCTTCTTGAGAATCGATGGCTCCAATCTCAGTGCCTACATTCAACAAAATGAGTAATTGTGACACTTGGGGGTTGTCGCGATCAAGCTTCTCGGAAGGCTATGATTCACCCATATCATTGCTTTTATAATTGCTAGTAGTGGCCAGTACTAAGACTAGCCCCTCAGTTCATAAGTCCATCTCGGTACTAACTCAATATTTGTTTTTAAATGTTCCGGCATCATCAAATAGGTCGCACCTATCATGGTGAAATGCTTGGTATATACGGTCACAGATTTCTTTGATTTTCAATTTCTTTTGCTCAGGGATATTTTCAACATAAAATTTGCCCAACTCAAGATGCTGCTCCTGCCATTTAACCTTACTATCTTTAGATGAGTCATTACTAACAGCAAGCCATATACCATTCGCATTGAGAATAGAGAAATTTACCACTAGCGGTGTCAGTGGCAGATATTGTTCATAGATATTCTGGACAAATTGCATAAAATTCGCTATTAAAGGAATTTCTTCCAGACAAGCAATATAAACTCCGTGTCCCTGGCTCCGTTCGATTTGTTTGCCAAACTCAATGTAACCGTTTAAAAACACCTCGATGTATCGCTCAAAGGAAGGACTTTTGTGGTAAGGAATACTACGATCTGCTCTTAGACCATTTATGGTCGGGTATGCTTGTCCGCAAGAAATGTGTTGTGCGTTAAGTATTATTTGACGCAATTTACTGTCCTGATTGTCAAATATCACCTCATTACGTAAAAAGGCAGGTGAAGCAGATATGACCATTTGGGTCTGACCACCAATGTTTTCGAGAACCTGCGCTTTTCTGGTAAATATAAAACGATCTAAACTATTAAGGTTCGACAATCTTCTATCAAATGCTTCACCAATCTCATCAATCGTCATTTTGTCTTTTTGTCTACCATGCCTTTTCCAACACTGATTTACCCCTTGGTGAGTAATCATATGCGGGGCGTTGAGGCTCTGTGGAATAGAAACAACAATTACTAACTTCCCGTTACTCAATGGTATATCCTTTATTTCCAAGCCCACTATCCTCTTATCTATATTATCTAAACAGCTACTTCTTATTCGCTCAACGTGGTTGCTTGGCTCAATACCGCCCAAATTAATAGGGATACCCTCTTCATCTTCGTCAATACCAATCAACAAATATCCGCCATGATGATTTGCCATTGAAGCTATATCTTTTAGCATCTCTCTCTTCTCAGAATCCGAATTCCCATATATATCCCGCTTATATTCAACAATATCCCGTTCCTGAACCTGATCATCTACAAGTCTTTGAAGGTCTTGTTCTTGCAAGTCGGCTAGTTTTTTACCACGAAATATCATGTTGCCGGTCTCCCCTTCGAACTTCTCTGCAACCTACATTTTACACTTACAGTCTTATCGGAACAAGACAAAAGGAAACCGAGTCGACAGAATTAACAATAGTCAGTTTTGTATAATCGCCGGATTTAACGTAAGCGACTTACGAGTTTTTTCTCGTCTTTTCTGGTCCGCACCTTGCCGTCAAGCCTGGCTTTTTGAAGCGCCGTCAAAATTTTGCCGATCCCTGGCCCCGTGGGGACGCCCAGCTTAATCAAATCGTTGCCTGCCAGTATTGGCTTTACATAACGTAACTTCCTTAAGTACAAATTGAGGTGCCGGCTAACGGTCGATGATTTAGATGCCAGGGTGTTGGCTTGAATCGCAGTTGCTGAGTACCCTTGAAGCAATCCGAAAATAGCACTGGGTTTCATTCCCGATTTTTCCAATTTAGGCAGTTGTGCCTTAAGTTGAAGCGTCTGGTGCATGGTTTCGGACGAATTCTTGGAGAAATTGAGGCGAGAAATGAACTGTTCGTTCTGCGCATCAGAAAGATTGTGTATAAACAGGCACAGGTAGAGGTTTTGAAGCGAAGTCTTTCTATCTAACTGACGTGCTTTGGCGAAAGCTTCGGCCAGCCAGCCGTCGCCTTTAAGCGAGGGATGCAGTTGTTTCAGAACACCCAATTCGTCCGCCCGCCTTAGCATCCGTTCCGGCTGGTCTTCTTTAAGAATTAGTTCCAGCTCATGCCGCAAGCGGTCGCCGCTAATGGTATCAAGCATCGATGCGTCGCGGCGCAGCAGTTTTTCGGTCTCGGCCTCCAGCTTGAAGCCCAATCTCTGCTCGTAGCGTATCGCCCGCAAAATCCGAGTGGCGTCGTCGATAAAGCTTTTATCGTGCAGTACGCGGATTAGTCGATGCTCCAGGTCGTTTTTTCCGTGATAGAGGTCCATTAGCTCGCCGAACCGCTGTGGATTAAGGTGCAGCGCCATAGCGTTTATGGAAAAGTCGCGGCGGATGAGGTCGTCTTTCAGGCTGCCCGGTTTAACGGTGGGCAAAGCTCCAGGCTTGCTATAGGTCTCGCTACGGGCAGTGGCTAAATCGAGGCTGAATCCCGGATAGTCGAGCCTGGCGGTGCCGAAGCGGGCATGAATAGTTAGTTTAGCCTGGCTGTCCGCGGCGAATTTTTTGGCAAGCGCGATGGCATCGCCTTCAACTACCAGGTCGAAGTCGAAGTTAGCGCGGCCCAGAAACAGGTCGCGAACTACACCGCCAACTATAAACAGCTCCTGTCCCAGTTCGCTTGCGTCTCGCCCGGCGATTTTTACCAGAGACAGAACCGGCGGCGGCAGGTATTTTTGGAGCTGTGACGAAAGATTTTCAGACATGGTTCGATAATTTTTCGGGTCAACAAATTAATAGATTAGTTGCATTAGATGTACGTCCAGCAGTTGGCCAAATTTTTTACCGGCCTCTTGCATAGTTCCGATATACTGGAACCCGAATGAGCGGCACAGGTCGGCGCTAACTTTGTTGCTGCCGGCTATCCTGGCTATTATGGTATGCAGGCCTACCGTTTTACCCTCCTGTATGGTGGCTAACATAAGTTGCTTGCCGATTCCCTTTCGACGGTAGTTCTCCTTAACGTATACCGATATTTCAGCGGTATCGGCGTAGGCGCATCTATCGGACCACTGGCTTAAGGACGCCCAGGCGACCACCAGTCCGTCTTCGACGGCGACCATAACCGGATGTCTGGCATCATGACCGACAAACCAGATCTCCTGTTCCTCTAGGGTCTTTGGTTCGGTGTCGAAGGTGGCGGTCGTCTTGGCAATGGCGTCGTTGTAGATTTCCGTAATTGCTTCCAGGTCGTCCCGCGTTGCCTGCCTGATAGTTGCCATTGTTACACCTTATACTTTTTCCCTGAGCCGTTTTATCACCCATTCGGCTTCGGCCACAGTCTTCTCAATAACATCCT
>CAZJQG010000080.1:0-3462 GCA_964548415.1 uncultured Dehalococcoidales bacterium
AGGTGGGGAGGGAATTCAATGTGACTCGGGAGCGAATCCGTCAGATAGAGGCCAAGGCATTGCGGAAGCTGCGCCATCCCAGCCGCAGCCGCAAACTCAAAGACTACCTGGAGTAAGCTGGCAGGATCTATAAACTTAATGTGTGGGGAAAATGAGCAGTTCATCTACGAGAAGAAAGTAAAGATGGGGGTGAAAAGATGGGTACCAAGGGAAGAAAAAACGTGAAAAAGCCCAAGAAGCAAGTATTAGAAAAGAAAGCACAGAAGGCAAAGCAGCAGAAGAGATAAACGTACCCCCCAATAGGATTTCAAAAGTGTGGCAAGCAGTATAATATACGGACTACATTGAACGATTGCCTGTGTTGTTCTTTTCACTTTTTAGCCGTTGACAACGAATTAATCCGCTACTAAAATGAGCCCGCTCGCCTTTTTAAAAGCAGCGTATCGACACGCACTTTTTACGGAAGGAGAAGGCATGGCTGAAGACTACAAGACGAAGAGCTTCTGGCTGGCACATTCGGGAGATTACCGGGAAAATCCACCCTTCGACGGCGATTTAAAATGCGACGTTGTCGTAGTGGGCGGCGGTTTCTGCGGCATTGCTACGGCGTTCTTCCTGAAGAAGGCGGAACCTTCGTTGAGTGTGGTGGTGTTGGAGAGCGAAGTGGTGGGCTTCGGCGCCTCAGGACGCAACGCCGGCTTTGCCATGACCACATTCGGGCTGATGATGTCTATAACGAAGGCTATTTTCGGGCTGGAGAGGACTCGCCAGTCACATCGATACATGGAACGTGCCGTCGATATAGTCGGTGAACTGGTGGCGGAATATAAATTGGACTGCGACTACGAGCGCACCGGATTTTTACGCATGGCCACCACGCCAGCCTATGTAAAACGTATTAAGCACGAGGTGGAATTGGTGAAATCTCTGGGGCTGGAAGATATAGACTGGATCGATGCCGATGAAGCCCGGGCACGAGTGAACTCGGAGCTGTACCTGGGCGCCTGGTGGGAACCGCGCTGCGCACTGGTCAATCCGGCTAAACTTGCACGCGAAATGAAGCGCGTGGCTGTGAAATATGGTGCTAAGGTTTATGAGCGTACACCGGTGGAAGAAATAAGCCGTGAATCGGGTGTTTATAAAGTAAAGACGCCAAAGGGCACAGTCACCGCCAGTAAACTCGTGCTGGCTACAAACGCCTATTCTATTCAGGTTCCGTTGCTGCGACGCAAACAGGTACCGGTATGGACTTATATCGTGCTGACCGAACCGTTAACGCGGGAACAACTCAAACCAATCGGCTGGAAAAAACGCGAGGGCGTTGAGGACTACCGCAACCTGGTGCATTACTATCGGCTGACTCCCGATAACCGGCTGCTGATGGGCGGTAGGGATATAAATATAACTTACGGCATAAACATGGAAAAAGACTATGACGAAGGCATATTTACTGCGCTGGAGCATGACATTATTGATCTGTTTCCATCGCTTAAGGGCGTAAAAATAGTCGACCACTGGGGTGGGCCGGTATCAGTTCCCATTGATATGGTGCCGGCGCTGGGCTATCTTGGCGATAAGAGCGCTGTATACAGCCTGGGCTGCATGGGCCACGGTGTCTCCCTGGCCCATCTTAACGGGCATGTTTTGGCTGATCTGCTGCTGGAGAATAAGACAGAATGGACGGAATGTTTCCCCGTAAACCGGCATACGATCGGCTGGCCACCTGAACCGGTACGCTACGTGGTCAGCCAGGCTATCCTGGGCTATTTACATGCCGAAGACGCCTGGCTGGAGCGTAAAGGCCTGGGTGCACGTAAAAGTTAGTCAGCCTACAAAAACGGAGTGCCCCTCCCCTTACCGATTTTGAACATCTTGGTGCCGCACTTGGCGCACGTGCCCTGCGTCGCCGGTCTTCCGCTCTTCATCTTTATTTCTTTAGGATTAACCATTTCACGCTTGGTCTTACATTTCATACAGTATGCTTCCACTGGTAACCTCCTTTCTTTTCAGAATATAACACAATCAAACGGGTGTCAATTGACGATTTGAAGCCCGAAACAGCTAAGAAATTTTTGCGGCTTGCCGATTATGATAGAATACGGCCGCATCAGCCCTGAAAATCGATGCAATTAAACTAATGCTTGGGAGGTAATCGGCAAGGTGAATAGATATATTGTCACAACATCTGTAGTGCTCATCATAATTACAATTCTGCTTAGTGTTACCGCCTGCGCCTCTCCCGGGGCCAAGCCGCCTCACCAAGAAAAGATATTGAGAATTGGCAACATACAACCACTTACGGCTCTGGGAGGAGTGATAAGTCAGGGCGGCAATGCGGCACTGCAGGTCTACGTAGATGAAATAAATAGGGACGGCGGGCTTAAAGTTGGCGACGACTACTACAAAGTTGAGATTTATTTCGCCGATGGCCCCATAATGCCGCCGTCGGCGGACGTGGCCGCGGCCAGGAGCCTGGTTTACGAGAAGGGCGTTGATGCTATCGTAGGCTATTACGGGCTGGCCAATCCGTCCATAGCTTCGATTACCACGCCGGAAAAAGTTATCTTTGTCCAGAGTACCCTCAACATGGGGACATACGATGCGGAAAAGCATATATATTCGGTGTTCGGTTACCCCAACCTGGAAGCAATGGGTTCTCAGGCGGTGCTTGTCATGAAGTCGTTCCCGGAAGCTAAAGTCCTGTGCTGGATGAGCGCCGAGGGCGGCAATCAGACCCTTGAATCCAACTATGCCGGATGGGACGCGGAATTTGAAGACAAATTCGGCTTTAAAAGCGTCCACGTATCTTATCCGGTGGGCACCATGGACTTCGTGCCTTATCTGACGAAGGTAGCCGAACTGAATACCGACGTCATATTCACCAGTTTCAGCACGGTGACCGTCGGCTTGATCGCCAAGCAGGCGCATCAGATGGGCTACAAATTCGTCATTGCGCAGGGCGGGCCGGTACTGGACGTGCAGCAGCTTAAGGCGCTGGCCGGCGGCACCGAGGCCATACAAAACATAATCGGCGATTACAGCTATCCCTGGGCTTTGAAGCAGACCAAAGTTTCGCAAAAATATCTCGATTTGACTGATACGATAACTACGGAATACAGGGCGCGGTTCAATAAGGAGCCCAGCGCCGGTGCCTTCAGCACGAACTGCAATATGCTCAGCCAGTACTTCGAAGCCGTTCAGCAGGCGGGGACAATCGACCCGGACGCCGTTATGAACGTTTTCAGAGGCGGCACACTGGATTCATTCGTCGGCACCTATAAGTTTTCTGGGAAAAAACATTACGGGGCGGACGTGGTGTTCGGTTATCCCTGCTGCATGAGTATCATCAAGGGAGAGGAGCAGGTTTATCTGGGAGAGAACCCGCTGACCGATGCCGACACGCCGGCGGTGGATAATCTCGACTAATTTTATACTTCTTTACGTGAAGCCAGTTTATGCCTT
>CAZJQG010000081.1:0-3404 GCA_964548415.1 uncultured Dehalococcoidales bacterium
CTCCAAAAGGGTGTAGTACTTATTGATACTCCCGGGATTGGCTCAACATTTCGACGTAACACTGAGGCTACATTGAACTTCCTGCCTCAATGTGATGGAGCTATATTCATGATATCGGCAGACCCTCCTATAACGCAGGTGGAAATTGAGTTCTTAAAAGCAGTTTATGATAAAGCAGCCCGTGTTTTCTTCATCATGAATAAAAGTGACTATCTCAATGAAGAAGAACTTACAGCAGCCGTTGAGTTTTTCAGAAGGGTGCTGCGGGAGCAATTACATCTGGACGGAAATGTACCCATTTTCTCTGTTTCGGCGCGCCAGGGACTGGAAGCTAAAATGCAGAGAAACCAGTCCTTATGGACAAGTAGTGGCATGTCCAACCTTGAAAACTATTTGATCGGATTTCTAGCAGAGGAGAAGATACAGACTCTTAACCTAGCTATGACCAGAAAAGCCAGTGATATTCTTGAAAATAGCCTTCTGCGCCTTCGTTTAAAAACGCGCTCGCTTACTCTTCCCCTGGAGGATCTGGAGCATCGTCTGGCGGTATTCAATCAAAAGCTCGAGGAGGTCGAGCATCAGCGCCTGCTGGCACAGGATATTCTAAAGGGGGATCAAAAACGGCTACTAGAGACACTTGAGGAGGAATGCGCTAAGACCAATCAGGAAGCTACTACAAAGTTATTCCAAGCTATTGAAGAGGTACTAACTACTGATACTAGTATTAAGTCTCTAGAGGAAACAATACGGAACCGATTTTCTAAGGAAATACCGGAGATATTTGATAAAAGCTTGTCTGCTGTTCAGCAGCTACTCAACAAACGGACACAAGAGGTGCTGAACGCACACCAAGAAAGGGTAAACGTTCTGGCTGATGTCATACGACGGACAGCAACTGAGCTCTTTAAGATACCGTACGCGCCTGGAAAAGGCTCTGAAGGACTGGAAATACGCCGCGAGCCGTATTGGGTAACTGAGAACTGGAGTGTCACCGTGAATCCGTTACCACGGGGATTGTTTGAGCGATTCATGCCTCGCGCCGTGGCTCTCCGCCATATCAGGAAATGGCTGCAGCAAGATGCAGAAGCTATAGCGTTACGCAATGTCAGCAGTCTGCAATGGGAAATGCTACAGAATATCAATGATACCTTCTATGCATTTTCCATTGATATAGATAAGGAGCTACAGGAGATAGCCAGTGCTACTCGCGGTGCCATCCTGGAAGCTCAAACCCAACGTATACAAAGGGCTGATAGCGTGGGCGAGGAGCTTAGTAGGCTAAATGCCTTCGAGATTAGACTGTTGGAAATTCGGAAGGAGCTTGCCCTGTAATGCCACTAACATTTTTAGGGATTATAGGGATTGCATTCGGCTTCGTTGGCGCATTAATGGCTTTCTTAATTACATACGGTGAATACTCTCGCCACTTCATGGCTAAAAGCCGCGCTGTCAAAATATCACTGGAGACCGCATCTGTCATCTTCGCTGTCTTATTTATCACCACTATTGTTGCAGGCTATGTTTTGTCCAGAAGTTAATAAATTATTTGCATAAGAGGGGATAAATATATGAAATCCCAGCATATTTTACGGATACAGTCAACGTTACTCCTGATAGATAGAAATCTAGAAGATTGTGAAATTAGAATTGAAAAAAATAATTTACAAAATGAGAATACGGAGCAGACAATCAAAGGAATAAAAGAAATACGTCATGATATAAGAGAATTCTTGAAAAATATTGGGGCAGAGGAAGAAACCAAAGACATTTATTCGGATTTAAAATCATCATGTACCATATTTGAGTACGTGGACTTGGTTGAACTGGAACCAAAGAGACTTCAAGAAGCCTATGGAAAACTTGATTGCCAGGAAGAGGAAACTAAGCTATCGTCGTTTGTACAGAATCTAAAATTAAAGATAAGAAAATTAGGCAAAGTTAGTAGAAAAACCAGTAAAAAAGAGAAACATTGAGAAAATAAAAGGGCAAAGCGACCACTGTATCCCGCGGAATTGCGAATTTTTAGTTTTTTATACAGTACGGACCATATTTTTAATTCTAAAACGAATACAAGGAACGAACTCAAGGAGTCCGAAAGATGACCACAATCATGCTTGTCAGGCACGGAGAGACCGACTGGAATAAAGAAGAAATATTCAGAGGTCAGATAGATGTTCCCTTGAACAAAACTGGAATAGCGCAGGCAAAATTGCTGGCTGAATATCTTAAAGATGCGCAAATCGAGGCGATATATTCCAGTCCGCTTCAACGCGCTTTAAAGACGGCTGAGACAATAGCTAACTATCATCATGTAAAAGTGAAGACCAGCAACGAACTTACCGATTTCAATTATGGCGAATGGCAGGGTCTGTCCCAGAGGGCAGTTAAGGAAAAATATCCGGGGCTTCACGACGCCTGGATAAACAACCAGCTGATTAGAGTACCGGGCGGTGAAAGCCTGGACAACGTAAGGACAAGGACACACAGCTTGGTGAAGCTCGTCATCGCCAAATATAAAGGTACGGTTGCACTGGTATCCCACCGTGTAACAAACAAAGTCCTGATATGTGCCCTGCTAGGACTTGATAATTCCCACTTCTGGAATATAAAACTGGATAATTGCGGAGTCACGACTTTTCTTTATGAAAATAGAAGATTCATATTAGACAGACACAATGATACCTCTTTCTTAAGGCCGCTCGGCGGAACAATGTTAGGCGATTTCTGATCTAATTTGAAATAAGGGGAAGTTAACGAGATGAGCGACCCAGATTGCCTGTTCTGCAGGATTGTCAGGCATGAACTCAAAGCTGTGGTGGTGCATGAAGATAAAGATGTATTGGTCATGATGGATCTTTATCCGGCCACACCGGGTCATATGCTGGTGCTTCCCAAGGAGCACATCGAGACCATATACACCATGTCAGAAAATATAGGTGCCCGCATAATGACAATAGCCATTGCCGTGGCAAAATCGATCAAACAGAAGCTGTCTCCCACAGGGCTGAATTTGATTCAATCAAATGAGTTATCGGCAGGGCAGACGGTTCCCCATTTTCACCTGCATATCGTCCCACGCTATAATGATGACTCGGTGCTTCTCCGCTTCGGTCATGGGAACATACCGGAGGATGTAGCAGAATTGGACAGGATAGCTTCTTTAATAAAGTCTATTCTCTAATATGGGCAACTTATGAAACTGATTACTACAAAGCCACTAGCTGATAAGGAACAGAGATGGCTTAATCGAAATATCCTGGCACTGGGGATAACGAGTTTCTTCTCCGACTTCGGCCATGAAATGGCGACGTCTATTTTACCAGCCTTTCTGGTAGCAATCGGAGGCTCCCCTGCCTTGCTCGGTCTAATTGAAGGTGTATCCGATGCCTCGACCAGTCTGATGA
>CAZJQG010000082.1:0-3029 GCA_964548415.1 uncultured Dehalococcoidales bacterium
CCACCCGCCCAAAACTATCGATTAGAACCTGCTGCCACTTCATATTTACCTCCTTTTATACGCCGCTAAATTCTATCAGTTCATGAGGTTGATTGAACAATTCGATGGCTTGTGGGACCAAATTAAGAAATGGTATAAATACCAGCCTGAATCGCGTAGGTCGCTGCAGCGCAATCCAAAATAAGCTATAATTCCAACTATCTGGCCGGATTTGTCCAATATCTACCGTTCCACTGGAGGCATTTAAGATGACTAAACATTACCCTTCATTGTTCCAGCCGATAGAAATAAATGGCGTGCAACTTAAAAACAGGCTTGTTGTGCCGCCAATGGGTACCGGATTTGCTGCGGATGATGGCAGCGTAACCGAGCGTCTAATTACGTACCATGAGGCTAGAGCCGGAGGCGGTTTTTCTTTAATTACCCTGGAAATCACGGCAGTAGACGGGAAGGAAGGCAAAGGCAGCGGCCACCAGTTGAGCATATTCGATGACCACTTTATTCCCGGTTTCAAAAAGTTGGTAGACCGTGTTCATAATGCCGGCGCCAAGGTAGGCGTCCAGCTGTATCATCCGGGCAGGGTAACGGTGCCGGTTTATATAGGTGGGTTGAAACCTGTCGGCCCTTCACCCATACCCGACCCGATCTGGCGACAGGAGACGAGGGAGCTGACTATTGAGGATATCGAACGGCTTGTTGAGTTATTCGCGCAGGGAGCGAGACGCGCCAGGGAAGCCGGCTTTGACCATGTTGAGCTGCATGGGGCTCACGGCTATCTTATCTCGCAGTTTATGTCGGGCTATGCTAACAAGCGAACCGACGAGTACGGAGGCGATTTTGAGAAATTCATCCGATTCCCTGTGGAAATAGTCCGCCGAATAAGACAGCTGGTCGGCCCCGACTTTCCAGTATTCTTCCGCATCAGCGGTGACGAACTGGTGCCTATGGGCAGGACGGTGGCCGAAAGCATTGAAGTGGCCAGGAGGCTTGTCCAGGAGGGAGTTAACGTAATAGATGTTTCCATCGGCGTAATGGAATCCAGCGCTGTAACCAGCGCTCCTCCTGATATGGAACAGGGATTTAATGCCGGAATGGCGGCCGCATTCAAAAAGGCCTTGTCGGTGCCGATTATAGCAGTTGGTCGCATCAACGAACCGGACATCGCTGAAGAAATTATAAAATCAGGCAAAGCTGATCTGGTAGCCATCGGCAGGCAGTCACTAACTGACCCCGAGTGGCCGAATAAGATAGCTGAGGGTCGGAAGCAGGACATCGTAAAATGTATTTCCTGCAACGAAGGCTGCATTGAGGGCATAGCTATCTGGATGCGGCCGATGATAACCTGCGTTCAGAACCTGGCGCTGGGCAAGGAAGCCGAATACGCCTCACCGCATGCTACCAAATGCAAAAAGGTGCTGGTTGCCGGTGGTGGGCCGGCGGGCCTGGAGGCAGCCAGAACGGCAGCCCTGTGGGGGCACCAGGTAATTCTATATGAAAAAGATAAAGCCCTTGGCGGCCAGATAAATATTGCTGACATACCTCCAAAGAAGGATATCTATAAGGAGGTAATTTCGTCGCGTGCAAAAGCCGTAAAGGAGCTGGGAGTTGAGGTACATACGGGAGAGGAGCTCACCCCAGAGCTGGTGAAGCAGATTTCCCCTGA
The DNA here is from genome assembly GCA_964548415.1 of uncultured Dehalococcoidales bacterium. Lineage (GTDB taxonomy): Bacteria > Chloroflexota > Dehalococcoidia > GIF9 > UBA5629 > 9FT-COMBO-48-23. The sequence goes on from CAZJQG010000082.1 coordinate 1,664, forward strand.
TGTTTTAATTATAGCCACCGGGTCGAAACCGCTGGTGCCGAAGATACCCGGTATCGATCGGAAGAATGTCATCACCGCTGCCGAAGCGCTTAAGGGGGCGAAGGTGGGAGATAATCTGGTCGTTGTCGGTGGTGGTCTGGTGGGCTGCGAAACGGCGGACTACCTGGCCCAGCAGGGCAAAGAGGTCACCATCGTCGAAATGCTGCGCCATACCGCGCGTGATATAGGCCCCGCAGCCCGGTATTTTCTGCGCCGGCGAATGAAGGAAAAAGGTATAAAGATACTGACTTCCACGACCGTCGAAGAGATTGCAGACAACGGCGTCATAGTGAAAACAGGTGAATCCAGCCAGCGACTGGGCCCGGTGGATACAGTGGTGCTGGCCACAGGGGCTGAGTCCTTCAACCAGCTGGAACCGAAAGTCAAGGATATGGTGTCCGAAGTCTACGTCATCGGAGATGCCGCCAAACCGGGGAAGATAATGGCGGCCGTGGAGCAGGCAGCCGATTTAGCCCGAAAGCTTTAGGCTACGGTGGTCTTCGCTATCAGTTCGAAGATGGCGCCGCCGACACCGCCGGCATCAAGGTAGGCAAACCGTCCCGGGTCATGAATGAAGACCTTAACGCCCTGAGCGACTAGTTTCTTGATCTCCGCCTCCACATCATCGACATAAAATCCGATGTGATGTATTCCCTCGCCCCACGTATCCAGGAAGCGAGACTGGAATATCCGTCCCTCGATGCACTGAACAAGCTCTATTTCCACGGGGCCGATGCGTGCGAAGGCCAGTCTGGCTTTCCACGGCCGGCCTTTGGCGTCTAATCCGCCGTTCTCCCGAAAAGTCCACGGCCCCATGCCATACAGTCTCGACCATGACTCGATGGTCTTATCGATATCCTTTACGGCATAGCTAATCTGGTCGATTGCCCTGACCTGGAATTTGTGAGTCGCGCTATTCATTATGCACCTCCGTAATTATGCACCTCCGTAATTACATTAAATGACGGTGCTCATTCTACGCTGCCACTTGTTTGACGGCAAGTACAAATTCTGTAGTTTTTCGTTCACCCTGAGCCTGTCAAAGGGATAATAATTTGTCATCGCGAGCGAAGCGTGGCGACCTCGGCAATAAGACCAGCGCTGGAAAATAAAGATGAGATTGCCACGGCCTTCTACGAATGGCCTCGCAATGACAGGTTAATATATTCCAGGTTTCGCTGTGGTTCGACAGGCTCACCACGAGCGGAAATAAAACCGTTCACCCTGAGCCTGTCGAAGGGTGAAACCTCTTCCTTTGCCATGGAACAGTGTTATGTCCAGCCGTCGTGCTCGTCGAGCAGCTCGGTAATGATCGATTTGCCCTTAT
>CAZJQG010000083.1:0-2993 GCA_964548415.1 uncultured Dehalococcoidales bacterium
ATGAAGTTTCTGCGGCAAAACGGTCCCATTTCAGGTGCTCCTCCGGGAAACGGACCCTGATTTTGCCCTTCTCTATGCTGAGCTGGCCGCGTATGCCGCAGGTAGGGCACTCCACCGCCTCATTATCTTTGAAAATGCGGAGGATACGGTCATGACAGACTGGGCAGACTCCTGGGTCTCCCAGGAATTTGTGGTCACCGGTTTTAATCGCGGTGGCTACTTCGGTTCCGATTTTACGTGCCTTGTCCAGCGCCCTCTGGTCGTTTGCCGCCTCGGCCATGGCCTGAATGTGGACCTGCACCTGGTCGACGATGTCCATTCCCAAAAACCTGAGCAATATGGTGGGCTGAAGGTAAGCATAGGTTGTCCATCCCCGCGTGGCGTAGGGTATGATAATACCGGCCGGCTTGCCCCACATCTGGCTGGGCTGGCTCGACAGTATAAACAGGCGGTCTATGAACTGCTTGACCACCGCCGCAACCTCCAGTATATAGCACGGAGCGCCGAAAATAACGCCGTCGAACTGGTATATTTTTTTAAGCAGGTAATTGAAGTCGTCCTTGTCTTCGTTTTTACAGCCCCGGCCCATGAACATGCAAGTGGCATCGCCCTCGCAGGGCAGAATTTTGTAGTCCGTCAGTCGCAGGATATCCACGTCGGCGCCCTGTTCTTGAGCGCCCATCAAAGCTTCCTTGACCAGTATTTCCGTATTGCCCAGCCGTCTGTAGCTCGATACAATGCCTAAAATCTTCATGACTGTATCTCTCCTTTCCGGTCCATCATTTGATCTCGGTATGTTTTGCGGGGCTAGTAAATCTTGCTAATATTACTTTGGCATTCCTAAATAGATAGCTCCAACAACCAGCAATGTAATTCCTATTAACAGTAAAAGAATTATAGGCCATATGCTTGATTGCTGCTTTGGTGGCTGTTGCTGGTACTGGTAAGGAGATTGTTGCTGATATCCGTAGGGCCATTGTTGCTGGGGTGGATACTGATAATATTGTTGAGGAGGAGGCTGCATTTGCTGTTGAGTAGGCCAATTTAATGGCGTTCCACAATTGCCACAAAACTTTGACCCAAAAACAACGGGGGCGCCGCATTTAGGACACTGATACGATTGTTGCATTTAACTTATTCCAGCTTTAAATTATAAACTACTTACTCAGCTTTAATTATACACCCCCACGAATGTCCTTGGTATATCCTTGAAAGCGGTATGAAGAAATGATATAAGTGGTCGGGAGAAAGCCAATCCTGTTGCGGAGCGCCTTGAGTAAAACAGTTTTCCTTTTAGAAGCGGGGAGTGCTAAGAGGGGTGCAACCCCTCTTAGTATCAATAAAAATTCCCTCTCCCTTGAGGGAGAGGGTAGGGTGAGGGTGAAAAAACTAAGGAGGTAATTTAATGAAACGTTCTGGAACCGTACTTGTTACTCTTCTGTTGCTTATAGCTATGGCACTTCCAGTATTATCCGCCTGTGAGAAAGCCCCTGTAACAACCGCACCCGGGGGCACACCGACGGCCGCGTCGGAATGGACCATAAAAGCCAATCAGGAAGCAACCATGGGGCTCGATTTCTCCAGCGAGCAGGATTTTGCCGATGCCCAGCGCGGCTTCATCGCCACGCTGCCCGACGGAGTGATTAAAAACGACGACGGCAGCACCGCGTTTTCGACTGCTGATTTCGATTTTGAGAAGCAGGAGGAGGCGCCTTCAACCGTCAATCCCATATTGTGGCGGCAGGCGCGGCTTAACCTCTATAACGGCCTTTTTAAGGTAACCGACCGTATCTACCAGATAAGAAGTTTCGACCTTTCCAATATGACCATAGTGGAAGGAGACAGCAAGATTATCGTTATTGACCCGATGTCGACGCCCGCCACGGCCAGAGCTGGTCTCGACCTGTACTATCAGCAGCGGGGTCAAAAGCCGGTGGCGGCGGTTATCTATACCCACAGCCATCTCGACCATTTCGGCGGCGTCAAGGGCGTTATTTCGGAAGAAGATGTAGCCAATGGTGTACAGGTGATTGCTTCCGAAGGTTTCTTTGACTATGCCATAAGCGAGAACGTGATGGCCGGCACTGCCATGAGCCGCCGTGCCCAGTACATGTACGGTATGTATCTGCCCAGGAACGACAGGGCGATGGTTGATGAAGGGCTGGGAAAAGCTGAGCCCATCGGACCTGCGACGATCATTGCGCCGACCAAGGAAATCAAAACTACCGGTGAGACGCTGACCATCGATGGCGTGGAAATGGTATTCCAGATCGTGTCGGGCACCGAGGCGCCCACCGAGATGACCATATATTTTCCCCAGTTTAGGGCCTTTGACAGTGCCGAGATCGCCTGCCCGCTGGTGCATAACCTGCTTACCCTGCGCGGCGCACAGGTTAGAGACGCTAATAAATGGGCAAACTGCATCAACGAGGCCATCGAGCTATACGGTGATAAGACAGACGTGCTTTTTGCCCAGCATAACTGGCCCCGCTGGGGGAAGGAGCAAATAATTACCTTCCTCGAGCAGCAGCGCGACCTGTATAAATACACGCACGACCAGACGCTCAGACTGCTGAACGAAGGCTACACGCCTGTCGAGATTGCTGAAACAATTAAACTGCCGGAAAGCCTGGCCAGTCAGTGGTATTGCCGTAATTACTACGGCACGCTGAAACATAATGTAGAGGCTGTTTATCAGAAATATCTCGGCTTCTATGACGGTAATCCGGCCAACCTGGACCCACTGCCGCCGGTCGAGGCCAGCAAGAAATATGTTGACTACATGGGCGGTCCCGAGGCCGTTATTGCCATGGCCAAAAAGGACTTTGACAAAGGCGAGTACCGCTGGGTGGTGCAGGTGATGAACAACGTGGTCTTCGCTTATCCCGACAATCAGGAAGCGCGTGACCTGGAAGCAGCCGCCATGGAGCAGCTAGGCTATCAGGCCGAATCGGGTCCCTGGAGGAACTCCTACCTGGTTGGTGCCTCCGAAT
>CAZJQG010000084.1:0-2806 GCA_964548415.1 uncultured Dehalococcoidales bacterium
TAAAAGGCCATCTGGCCGATATCTTCTCCAAGCTGAGGGTGGCTTCGCGCACCGAGGCCGTCATAGCCGGCCTGCAGGCCGGATTTCTATCGTTGGACGATATTCAATGAGACAGCTAAACACAGATACGGCAGTTAACGTGACCATAAGGCGGACGAAGAATGTCCTGCACAACCGCCATTTCTGGATAATCGCCTCTGTCATGGCGCTCCTGGGCCTACTGTACAATGCCACCTATCTGGGCATCACCGATTGGTTCCCCTGGGCCCGGGACGTCGTATCCGCTCACGGCGTCTACATTTTCGTCTTGAGTTTCCTTTTTCTGGTGCCAATCGTTTACGCCAGCGCCGTCTTCCGCTTGAATGGCACCTGGATAACCTGGGTGGTCTTCCTGGCTGCTATACTGCCCCGAACAATAGAAGACTCACCCAGCCTCGAGTCATTCTTGAGGGTATCCCTGGTGGCCGTGGTCGCCCTGCTGCTGGGCCTCTTTGTGGCTATGGACTATCAGCCCGGCCTCAGGCGTGGCGGCGTACTGGAGAGGTCGAGGACCGCCCGCTGGTTGTCGCTGGCACGAATGCTTAAAGTCCAGGAGTACGAGCGCCGCCGGTTGGCACGTAAGCTGCATGACGACACCATTCAGTCGCTGCTGGTCATCGCCAACCGCGCCCGCGGTCTTGAGTCCGGTGATTACGGTCGGCTAACGCCCAGAGCCAGGAAGCAGTCTGAGGAAATACTGGACATGCTGCTGCGCGCCATCGATGATGTCCGCAGGCTTAGCCGTGACCTCAGGCCGAGCATACTGGACAACGTCGGCCTCTTGCCGGCGCTGAGATGGCTGGCCGAAAGCCTCAGCAATCAGAGCGGCATCAAGATTGATATCAGGATAAACGGCAGGGAGCACAGTCTGCCGCAGGAGTTAGAGATTATCATGTTCCGCATCGCTCAGGACGCGCTGAACAACGTCGTCCTTCACTCCGGCGCCACCGCAGCCACAGTGACGCTGGACTTCGTCACCAGCAAATTCAAGATGACCATCGCCGACAACGGCCATGGCTTCGCAGTATCTGAGAACCTGGCTGACTTAGCCGCCAAAGGTAAGCTCGGTCTACAGAGGATGGATCAGCAGACCCGCCTCCTCGATGGCACTTTCAAAATTACCTCCCGCCCCGGCAAAGGCACGGTTGTTATTGTCGAAGCTTTATCTTGAAATGTGCTGCGGCGTCGTATATTGACTGACTAAAACATTATTAAATAGACTTTTTAAGCATAATTTATTTCTGTCCGTGCAAAAAGTCTACAGCCCACTGGATTTCGTCATCACCGGTCTCTGTTAGAACGTAGTCCGGCTCTATGCCCTTGCCCTCGATAAGCTGGCCGTTGGGACGCAGCCAGCGGCCGATGGTTAAATATATATCCGAGCCGTCATTGAGCGGTATATTGGTATCGTAGCTGCCCTTGCCGAATGTCTTAACGCCGGCAACTGTGGCACGACCGTGGTCGTGCAGAGCCGCGGTCAGGACCTCAGCCCCGCTGGCGCTGTACTGGTCTACCAGCACCACCAGCGGCAGGTTAGTGAAGACGCCGTTCGGATTAACCGGTATAGGCGTCTTGTTTCCCTTGTTGTCCACCATCGTCAGGACCACGCCGTCCTTGATGAAATGGCTGGCCACGTTCACTACCACGGATACTATGCCTCCGGGATTGCTGCGTAAATCCAAAACGATACCGGCCGGGTTTTGCGCCAAGATTTCCTGCAGGGCATTATTGAACTCGTTGTTCGTCTTGGCATCGAACTGTGTGACTTTGATATACCCGATGTCCCCCATCATCTCCGAGCTGACCGTGAACTGAGAAATCTGGGCTCTGGTCACCTCGATATCCACCGGTTCCGTCTCGCCCTGGTGCAATATGGTCAGCTTGACCGTTGTCCCTGCCGGACCGCGTATGCTCAGAACGACCTCGGTCAGGCTCATGCCCCGCGTCGATTTACCGTCAATCGCCAGTATTACATCACCAGTCTTTATGCCCGCCTTTTGTGCCGGTGAATTCTCCAGCGGCGCCACAATTTCCGGCTGGTTGTTCTTATTTATATTTACCTGCGCGCCGATGCCTTGGAATGTGCCTTCAAGGTCGCTCTCAAATAACTGGTACATCTCCGGGTCGAGGAAAGCGGAATAAGGGTCATCCAGAGCCGCTATCATTCCTCTGATTGCACTATGGGTCATGTTATCCGAATTGATTATGTCCGGCTCAACGTAGTTCTGAAAAATTACGTTCCAGGCCTGGTCGACCGTGGACAGCCCGGAACCGTCGTTCAATAACGTGTTGCTGCGCGCCATGTAGCCGGCACCAAAGGACAGTGCCCCTACAATCATAACAGCAACGGCAATCAGAAAGTACTTCAACGTTTTCGGCATCGGACTCACCTCGTTCTTTCCTAAGGGGGCTATAAGACTATACTAACACAGCAGAAGATTAAATCCTAAATCCATAGCACCAAGCACTAAATAATGTCCAAATTCAAATTTCCAAATGTAGAGGCGAACTTTAAGGGTCAGACCGCTTTTTGGACGGACGGGTCTAAAGACCCGTCCCTACATTCCGACGATAAATAATATCCAAATTAAAAAATCCCAAATTTTTATAAAATGAAGCAGGCGGAACAATTTAAAAATATCCCCTTTCCCGCTAGGGGCGAAGGTCAGGTTAAGGGTGAATTTTCTCTACGTGCTGGAGCAGATGAACCATGGGTATCTGCATATTTCGCGGTAGCCCATCTTCCGGTAAATCGGCTCGCCGAACT
>CAZJQG010000085.1:0-2752 GCA_964548415.1 uncultured Dehalococcoidales bacterium
GGCACCCATCATCTGAAGGAGGGGGTGGCGGAGGAGGCTGCACAGGCGGCAACTTGGGAAAATCGGGTGGCGGTGAAGTTACTCCTATATGTACGCAACACTCCCACTCTGAAGTCCCGGCTTTATTCTCGGCTACAAATTTGAAACAAGTCTTCTCAGTTATGATTTGATTAATATTGTTGTTAGGCGGTACCTGATACGGTGTGGCCGAGTTTATGCTGAGCATCACTTTATCGGCGTACTGGCTGGTCCAGCTTATACTGACCTGGCCGCCCCCGTATGGGACATAGTCGGGCGAAACCTGGCACTTAACCACCGGTAGTTTGGGACAACAGTACTTGGGGAAACCATCGCCATCAACTCCGCAAGCCTTTTGAATGCAGATACAGGTACTAGCCCAAGCTGTTCCAGTATAACAGCAGGTACCAGTCTTGGCTGCCTGCGTCTTCGAAAGACAGTCACATCCCTCGGGGCATTCTATCTGGTAGCAGTACCCGTTGACGGTTTGGATGGGAGTTGTTCCTTCGACTTTGACTGACGTCTGTGAGGTGTTGATGGTCGACTTAAGCGACAGGTCAGGTGCCTGTATTATCTTGGTGCACGGCGGTTCATTGGGGTCACACTTTTCGGCTTTATAGCTGAGTGCTTTCACCTCCGCTGAGGTCAAGCACTGGCATCCTGTGGGGCACTGCCCATAGCAATATTTTTTCTGATAGCCATCTATCGGCGGCTGTGTCAGGTCCTGGCCACATGGATGGTTACTGCACTTGGATAGGTAGCCAAGCTGTTTAGCACTGGATTCTGTGAGACAGTCGCATCCGGCAAGGCATTTTATAAAAAACGTTTTAATAGCTATGTCCACTTTTCCGGGAGAGCAGGCCTCGAGTACGGCAGAACCAGCACCCTCGTCTGACCCCTCAAAATGCCATATTTCCTTTGAGGGCTTGCCGTTGCTGGCTCCCTTAAAACCTACCGGGTAGATTCCCGGTGAATAGCCTGGGCCTGCATCATGCTGGTTCTCAGTTAAGGCGTATGCTTCACTCTGCCACCGCGGACTGAAGGAGGATGGCGAAGCAGGTTCGGTAGCCTGGATGTAAAAAACAACTTGTTCTGACTGTGTAATCTTCACCATCCCAGAATTTTCTACGGAGAACCTGAATGCCGGCGACTCGTCCAGACTCAAAGTGGGATTTTCTACTTCGAAGGATGTTATTTCTGGCTTTAAGGTGTCAGAACCATCAAGTGATATGCAGTCAGGCGCGGTGATGACCGGACGCTTGTCGACAGGTCGATCCGATTCCGGCACAAACTGGTAGGCCACTTCTGATTTCGTTACCTGCCCGTCCAAAGACTTTATCTCTATCTCTGCCGAGCCGCCTAACGGGGTTTCAGCGAACTCCCATATCCCTTTAGAGGGCTTCCCGTTGCTGGCCCCCTTAAAACCGATTGGGAAAACACCGGGGTAATAATTAGTACTTACTCCCGACTGAGTCTCCGTCAAGGCATAGGCTGCGCCCTGCCCGGGTCCCGATGCCGCCGGAGTTCCCAGCTGGGCGGCTTCTACTTCCATCACCGTCTGGCCCTCCTGGTTGATGATGATAGAGGAGCAGTTAGCGACTTCGAAATAGAAAACGGGACATTCGTCCAAAGAAATATTTTCGCTGGCCACGGTGAAAGATATAATCCGCGGCGGCCCGACCGGCATAGTCTTCGGTGTGCACGCAGGAACTGCGACCAGCACCAACAGAATAACCAGTACCGATATAGCAATTAACTTTTTCACTTCGTCACTCCTCTGCAATTTATTACGGTTTTCAGAACTCTCTTTTTTCGCGAAGTTAGATTCGCCCGCCTATTTACTCGATGGTTATGTCGGCTTTATCTCTAATATCCAGCCCCCCGGGGATATCCAGCTTGGCCAGTAGATACCATTTAGTTCGCTGGACCGAAATTGCCCCCACAAAGGCCGCCGCCGCCTGGGCTATCTTCAGCCCCTGTCCCAGCGTGTCTTCAAGCTCTTTCATTTGCAGTTGAGCTCTCAGAGCATCCGCCGGTATCTTTATCTTGAATTTATAGTCCCGTCCTTCGCTATGCTCTTTGGCTCCGTCCAGCTTCTGTTTGAAATCGTAGATGCGTATAGTCTGCGTGGTCGTCGTCGGCCTCTGCCTGCTGGCTCCGACGCTGCCGCTGCGGGTAGTCGTCTGCTCTCCGATAAGCGATATGCTGACTTCATCCGCTTTAACCGGCTTTTTTAGTGTCAGTGCTACGTTCCCGGAGATACTGTCACCGGGAGCATAATCTGTTTTCGGTATTGTGATCTCTACTTTCCCCTTACCAAACATAGTCCTTCCTCCTTAGTGCAATACCTGTATCAATTGTTATTACTTCGCCTCGAATTATCTTCGTCAATAAGATGTTTATAAGAAAATCACAGCCGTTGCTAGTTTTACGCTTTCGACCACACTTGTCACCGTACTATTTACCTGTTTATTCAAAATATATCCAATATTTCCATATGTATACCTATCTGGCTAAATAGTCGGAAATTATAAGCTCATTTACGCATAAACCTTTGATTGGAGTTCTTCGTTTCTAGTTTTGAAAGGAGGTCTCCATATGCAAGCATACTGTGTTAAATGCCGCACCAAAAGAGAGATGAGCAATCCGAGGTCCGTCAAGATGAAGAACGGCAAGCCGGCGACGCAGGGCACCTGCCCCAAATGCGGCACCAGAATGTTCCGGATAGGACAGG
>CAZJQG010000086.1:0-2521 GCA_964548415.1 uncultured Dehalococcoidales bacterium
CACACTGGAGGAGCTGATGGGTGAAGCCATATCCTTCGCCAGGGGGCTGAACAAGGAAAGGGCGATAGTGGCTAAACTAAAGAATGTGCTGTACAAGGATATATTGACGGTCATGGAGGTGGATGACCCGCCGGCCATTAAAGCCTTATATGATGCTGGATTTTAATTTATTGCACCCTCACCCTGACCCTCTCCCTCAAGGGAGAGGGGATTGAGATTAATTAAGAGGGGCGAAGCCCCTCTTAGACTCCCCAGAAAAGGGGAGAGAGGTAGAATACGAACACATTCTCGGCTATTCAGTATTACTTGGCTGGCTTTAAGACGAGACTGGCAGAGGCAGCTTTTTCGACCTGGTCCTGGGTAAAGAGCATGGGATGGTATTTTATGTTGCGCCAGAGGTCGATCATATCGTCGTAATGTTTGCCGTAGGGATGGCCACTCTGCCCGGTGGTGTTGATGCAGACGCTGTTTGTAAAGTCGCTAAGGTCGACAATCATGCGCATGGACGGCACCCATTTAACAGAAAAGTCGCCGCTGTCCGTATACCACACCGTGTTATTGACTGCTCCGGTGCTGCCGCTGGCCGCGTACGGCCCCCGGTTTACCATATTTTCAATGAAACCGATGCCGCTCAGTCCCAGCGGATTGCTGACAAACAAGGCCTGATGCAGATCGCCCCATTTCCAGTTATTGCGGTCTTTGCCCAGCGCCTCTACCGTATCGCTATAAGCTTCACTGAAAGAGCGGACCAGTATATCGTCGCGCTGTTCAACCGTGTTCTTGGTCGTTACATCGTCCCACCACAGGTCATTCGGCTTGGACATTAATAGAGAGATGGCCTGCATCTCCCTGGAGCCGCCCTGGATTGATATTTCTTCAGTCAGCTGGTCATCAAACAGGTTATTGACCAGTTTCGCCCAGAACTCGGCAAAAAGCGCGGCCTGCGGGTTATCCATGTCAAATTCATAATTCCATTGGAGCAGCCAGTCGCGGACGTCGGCCAGCCCGGCATCATCGAACTTTAGATTTGCCAGGTAGGGCAGCAGTTCCTCGGCGCTGATAAGCTTGTTGTCGCCCTGAATGGCCTCGAACGTGGAGACAGTGTGCGGTGCCTTTTCCTTTAGCAGTTCAACCGCCCTTTCGGCCCTGTAGCCGTAGTCCCACTCGCGGCTGATGACGTAATTCGGACCTTCGCCGAGTTTTTCCGCCAGCTGGTCGTAGTATTCCATTGGGACGACGGCCTGGTTCGAGGTAGCAATGTAGCCGCGCTCCGGGTTGTAAATACGGGGCAGGTTATCGAAAGGAATAAAGCCCTTCCATTCAAACTCGTCGGTCCAGCCGGGCGACGGTACCAGCCCGGTGTCATTACTGGCTCGTATGGGTATGTGCCCAGGCGTTTGATAACCGATATTGCCTTCGATGTCCGCATAGATAAAATTCTGTGCCGGTGCGTCCCAGTATTGAAGGGCGTCGCGGAATTCCTGCCAGTTGGTAGCAATGTTTAATTTAATAATAGACTGTATCAGTGTGCTAGGATCAAGGGCGGTCCAGCGCAGTGCCAGGGGGTCATCATTGTTGAAGCCCATGATCATGCCGGTTTCCGTATCTATTTTATTGTCGTTGATAATCGGGCCGAGATGGGTTTCACGCACTTCGAAAGTCACCGGCTCTTTTCCATCGCCGAAGACGATGGTTTCTTCACGTACCGCCATATCACGCCATTTCCCATTCCATTCGTACTGGAGCGGATTGTCCGGATTGACATGAATCCGGTACAGGTCGAAAACATCGGGGCCAACATTGGTCACTCCCCAGGCGATGGAGTTGTTGTGGCCGATTATAATTGCCGGCGTAACGGCAAAGGTGAAGCCTACCACATCCTGCGGAGGCTCTCCATTTACAGGGTGATAGTGCATGCCGATTTCATACCAGATAGACGGCATCTGTATACCGAGGTGCGGGTCGTTGGCCAGGAGAGGCATACCGCTTGTGGTCATTTTGCCGCTGACTACCCAGTTGTTGCTGCCTATGCCTTCCCCTGAATCGAATACCAGATTTATTGAAGGCAGCGGACCGCTGGCAGAAGCTGTATAAGTATTTATATCTCCGGCCATGGTCTGCGTATTTCCGGTTTGGCCTGATATAGGTAAGTCCTCCGGCTGCAATATGGTGGGTCTAGAACAGTAGGGCCAGGGCGGCGTAAATAGCTGGTCGGCCATCTCCTGCCCCAAAAGCTCATAGAGGGTCGCGCGGTCCTGCTCTTTATTTTCGCTGGGGCCCAGGTCCCAGGCCATCATCTTGGCGAATACTAGGCTATCGACAGGCGTCCATGGCTCGATTTTAAATTTAATACCTGTCAGGCCGAGTACGCTGTATTCCACAGCAAGCTGGCTCGGTTCACGGTTCACGATGTACGCATTTACGCCATCGGCAAATGCCTGTAACCGGCTGAGGGACTCCGCGTCGCAGACTTTTACCTCCTGCTCAGCCACCTGTCGCCAGCCGAGGGTACGGATAAAGA